>NZ_BAAGQD010000001.1:0-501465 GCF_054783655.1 Nocardioides salsibiostraticola
AAACGCTACCTCGCACGCGAACTCTTCACCCTGCTCCGCACCGACCTACGCAACCTCCACCAACACCCACAAGCCGCTTGACAGGTCATAGGAGCATCGACTCGGCGTCAGTGTCGACCTTGGAGGGTGACGAACGGGATGAACAACCCGAAGAGGCTGGCGATGGGGAAGGCGAGGAACGGACTCCAACTGCCCACCGAGATGCGGCCCTCCAACATGGTTCCGTCGGTGGCCCTGCGGGCCAGAACCTCGGGGTCCGGAACGCTCAGCGCCAGACCCGTGCGCCACATGATCCACGCCGCGACGACGCTCGTCACCGTCACCGTCACCAGAGCAACCAACTCCCGCTCACGCGTGAGCAGTCCGGTGACCAGTCCCAGCGCCAGGCCGAAGACGGAGGAAAGTACGACGAACCACCCGGTGGCGCTGAAGAAGGTCCGGTAGGCGTCCTCGCTGGTGACCTTCCAGGAGCCTTGAGCCACGACACCGGTAGGCGCGTCCCACACCTGGTGCCAGATCAGCCCCGCCACCGCACCGGCCACCACGAACGCGGCGAGAATGATCGCGGACTGCCGCGCTGAACGCGCCACCGCCGAGCGTGGCGGCGACGCTTCTGCTGTGTGGGTCACCGGAGAAGGATAGGCGCACTTCCCAACCCGCTCCCCCGCCGGTCAGCCCAGAAAGGTCAGCCCAAGCAGCCCGGACCGAGGAGAGCCTTCAGATCGGCGAAGAGGGCTGGACTGGGCGAGACCCGCAACCGATCGTCGAGCCGCATCACCTTGATGTCGGCCCGGGTCAGCAGGCGCAGCCGGACCTCGGTGACCCCGGGGTGCGTGGCCAGGACCTCCTTGAGCTGGTGAACCATCGGGGGTGTGCACCGCGTCGACGGCAGGCTGATCTGGACCGGGCCGGTCGGACCGTCCGACAGATCCGGCACCGTCACCTCCTGACCGTGCAGCTCGGGTTGGTCCTTGCTCCGGCTCAGTCGCCCCTTCACGGTCAAGATGGCGTCGGGGACGAGGTAGGTGCTGGCGAGTTGGTAGGCGCTGGGGAACAGCAGCACGTCGATCGCGCCATCGAGGTCCTCTAGGGTCACCATCGCCCAGGTATCGCCTCTCTTGGTGATCTTGCGCTGCACCGAGGTCACCAGTCCGCTGACGGTGACCGTGGAGTTGTCGGCCCGTTCCTCATCCAGCATCAGGGCACCGATGGTGCAGTCGGTGCCGTTGGCCAGCACGTGCTCGAGACCGAGCAACGGGTGGTCGGAGACGTAGAGGCCGAGCATGTCGCGCTCGTGGCCCAGCAACGTCTGCTTGTCCCACTCGTCGATCTCCGGGATCGCCACGGTGACGCCGAAACCACCGGAGTCGCTCTCGTCGTCGAGGCCGGCGAAGAGGGAGTCCTGGCCGATCGCCTCGTTGCGCTTGATGTCGACGTACTGGTCCACCGCCGTCTCGTGGACCGCAACCAACGCACGGCGGTGGTGTTTGAGGTCGTCGAAGGCGCCTGCCTTGACCAGGGACTCGATGACCCGCTTGTTGCACACCCCGAGCGGAACCTTCTCCAAGAAGTCGTTGAAGTCGAGGTAGCGACCCTTGTCGCCCCGCGCGCCGACGACGCCGTCGACGACGTTGGAGCCGACGTTGCGGATCGCGGTCAGCCCGAAGCGGATGTCGTTGCCGACGGGGGTGAAGTCGTGGGCAGACTCGTTGACGTCGGGTGGGAGCACCTGGATCTTCATGCGGCGACACTCGTTGAGGTAGATCGCCATCTTGTCCTTGTCGTCCTTCACCGAGGTCAACAGGGCAGCCATGTATTCGGGTGCGTAGTGCTGCTTGAGGTAGGCGGTCCAGTAGGAGATCAGGCCGTACGCCGCAGTGTGCGCCTTGTTGAAGGCGTAGTCGGAGAAGGGGACCAGCACGTCCCACAGGGCCTTGATCGCGGCCGGTGAGTAGCCGTTGGCCTTCATGCCGTCCGAGAAGGGGACGTACTCGGCGTCGAGGACCTCCTTCTTCTTCTTGCCCATCGCTCGGCGCAGGAGGTCGGCCTGACCCAGGGTGTAGCCCGCGAGTTTCTGGGCGACCGCCATGACCTGTTCCTGGTAGACGATAAGGCCGTAGGTCTTGCCCAGGATCTCCGAGAGAGGCTCCTCGAGCTCCGCATGGATCGGGGTGCTCTCCTGCTTGCCGTTCTTGCGCAGGGCGTAGTTGGTGTGAGAGTCGACCCCCATCGGTCCCGGTCGATAGAGCGCCAGGACGGCCGAGATGTCCTCGAAGTTGTCGGGTCGCATCAGACGCAGCAGCCCCCGCATGGGGCCACCGTCGAGTTGGAAGACGCCCAGGGTGTTGCCGGTGCCGAGCAGTTGATAGGCCGCCGCATCGTCGAGGGTCAGATCCTCCAGGACCAGTTCCTCGTTGCGGTTCGCCGCGATGTTCTTGACCGCATCGTCGAGCACCGTGAGGTTGCGCAACCCCAGGAAGTCCATCTTGATCAGCCCGAGGTTCTCGCAGGTCGGGTAGTCGAGTTGGGTGATCATGGCGCCGTCGGCCGGGCGCTTGAGCATCGGGATGATGTCGACCAGAGGCTCGCTGGACATGATCACGCCCGCCGCGTGCACCCCCCACTGCCGCTTGAGACCCTCGATCCCGATCGCGGTGTCGACGACCTTCTTGACGTCGTTGTCGTTGTCGTAGAGGCCACGGAACTCACCACCCTCGCCGAAACGCTTGTGCTCGGGGTCGAAGATCTGCTGGAGCGGGACGTCCTTGCCCATCACCGCGGCCGGCATGGCCTTGGTGATCCGGTCACCCATCGCGAAGGGATAGTTCAGGATGCGTGCCGAGTCCTTGACGGCCTGCTTGGCCTTGATCGTCCCGTAGGTGACGATGTAGGAGACGCGCTCGTCGCCGTACTTCTCGGTGACGTACTTGATGACCTCGCCACGACGACGCTCGTCGAAGTCGATGTCGAAGTCGGGCATGGAGACCCGGTCGGGGTTGAGGAACCGCTCGAAGATGAGCCCGTGGACCAGGGGGTCCAGGTCGGTGATCCGCATCGCGTAGGCCACCATCGAACCGGCCCCCGAACCACGACCGGGGCCGACCCGGATACCGTTGCTCTTGGCCCAGTTGATGAAGTCGGCGACCACGAGGAAGTAACCGGCGAACCCCATCGAGGTGATCACCCCGGTCTCGAACTCGGCCTGCTTGCGGACCTTCTCCGGGATGCCCTGCGGGTAGCGGACCCGCAGACCGGTCTCGATCTCCTTGACCAGCCAGGAGTCCTCGTTCTCCCCCTCCGGGCAGGGGAAGCGCGGCATATAGGTGCCGCTGCCCTCGGTGAAGGAGACATCGCAGCGTTCGGCGATCAGCAGCGTGTTGTCGCAGGCTTCGCGCAGGTCGTACTTGCCCACCCACAGGTCGCGCATCTCAGCCGCGGACTTGAGGTAGTAGCCGTCGCCGTTGAAGGCGAACCGCTGCCCGGGGCCGTCACCGGCGGGGATGTCCATCGTGGAGCCGGAGTTGATGCACAGCAGATGCTCCTGGCTGCGAGCGTCCTCCTGCCGGACGTAGTGGGAGTCGTTGGTGGCCAGCAACGGGATCTTCAGATCCGCGGCCAACTTCAAGAGTCCGTCGCGCACCCGGTTCTCGATGTCGAGCCCGTGGTCCATCAGCTCGAGGAAGTAGTTCTCCCGGCCCAAGATGTCCTGGAAGTCCCCTGCCGCCTTGCGCGCCGCGTCGTAGTTGCCGTAGCGCAGGTGGACCTGCACCTCACCGGACGGGCAGCCGGTGGTGCCGATGATGCCCTTGGCGTGCTGGGCCAGGAGTTCCCGGTCGGCTCGGGGCTTCTTGAAGAACCCGTCCGCCCAGGAACCGGTCGAGATCCGGAAGAGGTTGTGCATGCCCTCGGTCGACTCGGACAGCAGAGTCATGTGGGTGTACGCACCACGGGCCGAGACGTCGTCGGACCCGCCGTCGTAGAAGTTCACCCCCTTGCGTTCGAAACGGGAGATGTTCGGCGTGAAGTAGGCCTCGATCCCGATGATCGGCTTCACTCCGGCGGCCTTGGCCTTGGAATAGAACTCATAGGCGCCGAAGACGTTGCCGTGGTCGGTCATGGCCACGGCGGGCATGCCGAGTTCCGCCGCTCGTTCGGTCAGGTCGCCGAGGCGGGCGGCACCGTCGAGCATGGAGTACTCGGTGTGGACGTGCAGGTGGACGAAGTTGTCCGTGGAGCCGGGTGATCCGATCGACATCGTGCGGGGCGCTCCTGTGGGTGAGACCGGGGTTGAGCAGGCGGGCAGGCAGCATCTTCCACGGCTGATGAGCCGTTGATACCGGTCGATATCGGTCGATCCTGGGGGAAGGACCACTAGCCTACGCGACCGGTGACCCCGATCCTGGCAGTCGGCACCGACATCGACCAGGGCTGGTCCACCACTTCGGCGTTCGGGTCAGAACGGAGCCTCCCCCGCCGCCAGGCGACGCGCAACGCCTCGATGCACCCGGTCGAACGGAGCCTGCCGCACGGCCCGCGGGGCTCGTCGCACCACGCTCGCGAAACGGCCGGTGAGCCGGTCGAAGCGCGCCTGGTCGTTGGCCGACCACGACCACTGCATCTGCTCCCGGATCGGTGGTGGCAGGAACCCGGTGGTCAGCCAGGTTCTTCGCTCCCCCACCGCCGAGGCGACCCGGGGGCCGGCGTACTCCATGCGCACCACCCGGCGCAGGTAGTCGCGGACGTGCGCGTCGATGGTGACCTCGGTCAACCCCGCTCGCCAGTAGCGCGCCAACTCGGATCGGTCTGAGGGCCACTGGGCCACGGGGACCTGCAGCATCGATCCGAGGACGACCCCCTCTCGCAGGAAAGCGGGCTGCAGCGCACCCAGGTCGCCCCACACAGCGAGATGCGCCTCCTCCAGCCCGTGGAACAGACAGGTCGCAACCCACCGCTGCAGTTCGGGATCGAACGCGCCCGGGACCTGGGCGTGGGAGCGGTTGGTCGCCCGGCGGTACGACGCGCGCTCGGTCGGGGTGCCCCTGGTGGCGATCGCGAGGTAGCCGATCGTGCTGCGCAACCGACGGCGTGGGTCGTCGAAGAGGCGGGCCCCCTCGACCTGACTGTCGGCCACGGCGTACCCGATCTCGGGCCGGGAGAGCTGCATCACCACATTGGCCGCCCCGCTCAGTGCCAGGTAAGCGGTGGCCGCCCTGGCCAGGAGCGGAGTCGGCATCTGATCGATGCTCGACCGCTCAGTCGTCACGGTCCCCCGGGCCCGAGTCGCTCAGACTTCCCAACGACTCGGTGATGATCACATCCATGATCCGTTGCACCCTCTCCTCGCCGAGGGCGGGAGCGCGGCGGGCCACCCCGGCGGCGATCTCCCGTTCCCGCGCCGCATCTCGTCCCGGCGAGACCTTGTAGGGCTGCACCGCCCGGGTCAAGGCAGCCCGGCGGGCGAGCAGGTCACCGAGTTGCTCGTCGACCTCGTCGATGCTTCGGCGCAGGAAGTTCAGCGGGTTCCCGCCGGGCCACGCCATCCTCACATCCGGGGCTGCCTCCGGATTGGCTGAGCCGTCGGTCTCCTCCAGATCGATGAGCCCGTGGGCGCGATAGAACGACCGCGCACGGCGGTTGGTGACGAACACCCACAGCGCGAATCCGGCGGGGCGACGCATCTTGGCGATGTCGAGCAACGCAGACCCCACCCCGACGCGCTGTGCGTCGGGTTCGACGTAGAGACCCTCGAGCCAGTCGCCGTCCATGACCAGTTGACCGATCATCCGTCCATCGGCCTCGGCCACCCAGACCTCTCGACGGTTCAGGTCCCAGGATTCGAAGTGCGCGCGGACGTCGTCGACGGTGTACGCGCCCGGGGGCATCTGCGGCACGGAGGCCGCACGCACCCGCACGAACTGTTCGGCCATGGCCGAGAGATCCTGCCGCCCGCCGGGGCGGAGGGTGAACTCTTCAGTTGGCATCTCGAATGGCCTCGAGCGCGTGGGCGAGGTCCTCGGGGTAGGTCGATTCGTACTCGACGTAGGACCCGGTGTCCGGATGCTCGAAGCCCAGACGGACCGCGTGCAACCACTGCCGCTCGAGCTTCAGTCGGCGCGACAGGGACGGGTCGGCGCCGTAGGTCAGGTCGCCGACGCAGGGGTGTTTCAACGCCGACATGTGCACCCGGATCTGGTGGGTCCTGCCGGTCTCCAGTCGCACCTCGAGCAGGCTCGCGAAGCGGTGGGCCTCGAGCGTCTCGTAGTGCGTGACGCTCTCACGGCCACCGTCGAGTACGGCGAACCTGTAGTCAGCCCCGGGGTGACGGGCGATCGGAGCGTCGATGGTGCCTTCGTGCGGGTCCGGATGGCCCTGAACCAGCGCGTGGTAGGTCTTGGTGACCGTGCGGTTGCGAAAGGCGTTCTTCAGCACGGAGTAGGCGCGCTCACCCTTGCAGATGACCATCACCCCGGAGGTGCCGACGTCGAGGCGTTGCACGATCCCCTGTCGTTCCGAGGCGCCGCTGCTCGCGATCTGGAATCCGGCCCCGGCGAGGTGGCCGACCACCGTGGGCCCCTTCCAACCGGGAGAAGGATGGACGGCGACACCGACCGGCTTGTCGATCACTACGATCGAGTCGTCGTCGTGGATGATCTTGATGCCCTCGACGAGCTCGGGGACGACGATCAGCGGGTCGACCTCCACGGGGATGGTCACCTCGATCTGTGCCCCGGGGAGCACCCGTTCGCTCTTGCTGACCGTCGAGGTGTCGACCTGCACGAGCCCGCGGGCGATGAGGTCAGCGGCCCGGGTGCGCGACAGGCCGAACATCTGGGCCATCGCCGCGTCCACGCGCTCGCCGGCCAGACCCTCCGGAACGTGCAGACTGCGATGCTCGACGGTTCCCGATTCACTCACGATGTGGCCTCCGGGTCTCGCGACGAATCGCTGTTTCGTTCGGGGTCGCGGGTGCCGTCGAGGCGGATGCCGCGGAACGCCTGCAGCAGGATCAGCCCCGCACCCACGTTGATACAGATGTCTGCCACGTTGAAGATCGGCCAATTGGGCAGCATCAGGAAGTCGATCACCTCACCGCGAAAGGGACCGGGTGCCCGGAACATCCGGTCGGTGAGGTTCCCGGTGATCCCCGCAAGGAGGAATCCCAGGGCCAGGGCCCAGGCGAGGCTGCCGATGCGTCGGCTGAACCACAGCACCGCGAGCGATGCGACGATCGCGATGAAGGTGATCACCACGGTGTACTCGACTCCCGCGTTGAAGGCCGCCCCGGGGTTGCGGGCCAGCCGCAGCGTCAGAACGTCCCCGATGACCGACACATCGCCACGACCCGCCAGGCGATCGGCGGCCACGATCTTGGACACCACATCTGTGGTGTACATGACCAGGGCGACCCCCGCGAAGATGACTCGGAGGCGCATCACGCTCGGGGCGCCGCCCGACGAGATCCGCTCTAGCGACGTTCTTCCCGCTGCTTGCATGACATGCACAGTGTCGCACGCGGAAAGGCCATCAACCGCATCTTGCCGATGGCGTGACCACAGGACTCGCAGACCCCGTAACTGCCGTCGTCGATGCGGGTCAGCGCCCGGTCGATCTGGGCCACCTTGTCGCGTTCGTTGGCCAGGACGGTCAGTTCGTAGTCACGTTCGAAACTGGTCGCGCCCATGTCGGCCTGATCGTGCCCGGCGCCGTCGCCGGCGTCACGCATGAGCCCGTCGAGTTCCCGCTCCTGGGCGGTGACGATCTCGCTGGCGTGAACTCGGTCCTTGTTCAACTCATCGAGGACCTCGGCCAGTTCCGCCTTCGTCCAGTCGTCCTCGCCCTCCTTGACGACCAGTGCGCTCAGCGCAGCCTTCTTGGCGGGAGCGTTCTTCTTCACGGGCGTGGCTTTCTTGGTGGGCTCGAACTTCTTGGCTGGGGTTGTCTTTTTGGCTGGGGTTGTCTTCTTCGCTGGGGCTGTTTTTTTGGCCGGGGCTGCCTTCTTGGCCGGGGCTGCCTTCTTCGCGGGGGCCGCCTTCTTCGCGGGGGCCGCCTTCTTGGCCGGGGCCGCCTTCTTGGCCGGGGCCGCCTTCTTGGCCGGGGCCGCCTTCTTGGCCGGGGCCGCCTTCTTCGCCGGGGCCGCCTTCTTCGCGGGGGCCGCCTTCTTCGCGGGGGCCGCCTTCTTCGCTGGGGCTGCCTTCTTGGCCGGGGCCGCCTTCTTGGCCGGGGCCGCCTTCTTCGCGGGGGCCGCCTTCTTCGCGGGGGCCGCCTTCTTCGCGGGGGCCGCCTTCTTGGCCGGAGCCGCCTTCTTGGAACCTCGTGAAATCAACTTGCGCGCGCCGGACGCGGCGTCGGCCAGTGACTTCCTGGTACTGCGAGCCATGAAGGTGGAGCCTCTCGTCATTCGTGACCGCGGGTGAGTCACGGGCTGAGCGGAGGGTAGCCCGGCAGCCGTGGCCACTCAAAGAGGCGCACCGCAAACCACCCACTGGGGTGAGGACGACAACGGCGGCCGATCCCAGGGGATCGACCGCCGTCAACGTGCTTATCGGAGCTTCTACTGACCCTCGTCCTCGCCGAGGATCGAGCGCAGCCGCTTGGGAGCCGGCGGCTCCTCGGTGGGAGCACCCGCCTCGTCCGAGGCACCGTTGTCCAGGGCCTCGAGCTGCTGGGAGAAGTAGCTCTTCAGACGCGAGCGGTACTCGCGCTCGAAGGACCGCAGGTTGTCCACGTCGGCGCTGAGCTTGTCGCGCTCCTTCTCCAGATCACCGAACAGCTGCGTACGACGCTCGGCGGTCTCGGAGTCCAGCATCTGCGCACGGGTGCGAGCGTCGGACTCGACCCGATCGGCCTTGCTCTTGGACTCGCTCTCGAGGCGCTCGGCCTTGGTGCGGGCCTCGCCCACGATCTTGTCGGCCTCGTTCTTGGCCTCGTCGACGAGTTCGTCGGCGTTGCGCGTGGCCAACTCGAGCAGCCGAGCGGCAGCGTTGGAGGCCTGCGGGACGGTCTCGACCCGGATGGTCTCGGGTGCTGCTGCCGGTGCGGCTGCGGCCGCCACGACCGGAGCGGGCTCCGGCTCGGGCGTCGGCTCGGGGGCCTTCTTCTCCACCACGGGAGTGGCCGCCGTGACGGGCTCGCTCGCGGACGGAGAGTCGGACTGTGCAGCCGAGAGCTTCGAGCGCAGATCGTCGTTGTCCTTGGTCAGTCGAGCCAGTTCGGCCTCGACCTCGTCGAGGAACTGGTCGACCTCACCCATGTCGTAGCCCTCACGGAGCCGGACCGGAGTAAATCGCTTGTTACTCACGTCCTCAGGCGTCAGCGGCATGACCTCACCCAATTCATTGTTTGTTTCGCTGGACTTTTTGGTTGGTTGTCGTTCTGGGTCGTGCGCGGCCCGTTGGGCGAACCATAGCGGTTCACTTGGGGCAGGTGTGACGCACCGGTCAGAAGTGACCCGCCGATGAACGTGGTTCAGACGAATCCGCTGACGATGCTGGCTAGAACATATGCGGTGACCATCACCAGAATAAAGCTCAGGTCGAGTGCGAAGTTTCCCAGCCGCAGCGGCGGGATGACCTTCCGCAGTGCCTTGATCGGTGGATCGGTCCCCGAGTACACGACTTCGAGACCCACGAGCAGGGGTCCCGTGGGACTCCAGGAACGGGCGAAGACCTGCACCCAGTCCACGATGAAGCGGATCCACATGAAGCCGATGAAGATCCAGATCAGCAGGAGGAGGATCTGGGCAACTATTTGCAACTCACACTCAGCTCTGGTTGAAGAAACCGCTTCCTGCGATCCGTTCCTTGTCCTCGGCGGCGACCGTGACGTTGGGCGGAGAAAGCAGGAACACCTTGTTGGTGACGCGTTCGATAGTGCCACGGGTGGCAAAAACGAGTCCGGCGGCGAAGTCCACCAAGCGCTTGGCGTCCGCGTCGTCCATCTCCGAGAGGTTCATGATGACCGGCACACCGTCTCGGAAGTTCTCCCCGACGGTGCGGGCCTCGTTGTAGGTGCGGGGGTGCAACGTGGTGATTCGCGACAACTCGGCCACAACTCCTTGCGGTCCACTGACCGGCGGCATCGGGCGGCGGCGTTCGCTGAGATCCGCCACGGGTGCGGGCCTGGCTTCGGCTCCGACCGGAGCCGCAGCGGGACGAGGGCCTCGACGCGGCGCGGCCGCAACCGGAGCCGTCTCGCCGGCGGGGTGGTCCTCACCCTCGTAGCCGTACTCGTCGTCGTAGCGACCGGTGTCCTCCAGCAGACCGAGATACTCACCGATTCTGCGCATCGAACCGCTCATGACTGCAACCTCTCGAACTCACTGCACCCCGGCTGGAGTGCCTATTGACTCTGTTCGGACCCTACTGGACCGAGGGCCTCGATCCGAGGACCGCGGAGCCCACGCGCACGTGTGTCGCGCCGATCTTGATCGCCGCCTCCAGATCTCCGCTCATCCCTGCCGAGAGCCAATCGGCGCCGGGGTGGGTCTCCAGCCATTCGGTGCGGATCGGCGCCAACCGGGAGAAGGCCTCATCGGGGTCCTCGCCCAAGGGGGCCACCGCCATGAGGCCCCGCAGGTGGAGCGTGTCGTGATCGACCACGTCGCGGGCCAAGGAGAGAAGGGCGTCGGGCGCCACTCCGCTGCGCGAGGTCGCGTCCGGACCGTCCAGGCTGACCTGGATCAGGACATCGAGGCTCTCGCGCCCTGCTCGCTGCGCACCACTGACGAGGCCACTGAGCAACTTGCGACGATCCACCGATTGCACCACGTCTGCGTAGGCCGCCACCGCCGCCGCCTTGTTGCTCTGGAGGCCACCGATGTAGTGCCACCGTAGATCCAGGTCTGCGCACTCCTGGGCCTTGGCCTCGGCCTCCTGATGGCGGTTCTCCCCCACGTCGGTGACCCCGAGGTCGGCCAGGATGCGCACATCCGAGGCGGGGAAGAACTTGGTGACGACCACCAGGCTCACCTCGCTGGTCGCCCGGTCGGCGGCGGCGCAGGCTCTCTCGATCCGGTCGGTGACCTGGGCCAGTCGATCGCGGAGTTCTTCGCTGCGCTCGGTCATGAGAGCCACACCAATCCGGCGACCCGGCCGGACTGACCGGCGTCGCGACGGTAGGAGTGCAGGTGCGAATCTTCCATCGTGCAACCTCCGGTGAAGTGGACCTCGACCTCGTGGTCGGTGAGTTGGGCCAGAACCCCGGCTCCCAGATCGAGCGACGGCGTCCCTGCCCGGGTGGTGGCCCTGGTCTGCGGGACCACCCGACCGACGTCATCACGCATCGCTTCGGGGACTTCGTAACAGCTTCCACACACGTGCGGACCCACCCAGGCCACGAGGTTCTTCGCCCCGTGGGACCGCATGGTGGTCACGGCGGTCGAGATGATGTCGGCCGCCACCCCTGCTCGGCCGGCGTGCACGGCGCCCACCACGCCGGTGCCGACGTCGGCCAGGAGGATCGGGACGCAGTCGGCGACCCGGACCATCAGGCCGACCCCGGGGCGGGTGGTGACCAGTCCGTCAGCGGTGGCCACCGACTCGTGAGGTCCGCCCGAGGGCTCCTCTACGACCAGGATCTCGGCTCCGTGGATCTGGTTCATCCGCGCGAATCGGACACCGCACGCAGCTTCGACGCTTGCTAGGTCCGCGGGGAACGATGCACCCAGCCCCTGCAGGTCGAGGGAGGAATCAGTGAAGGCGACGTCCACGCGGACGTCGCCCTCACGAGAGTCGCGATAGTGGAACACGCGCCTACTTCAAGAAGTCCGGCACGTCGAGCTCGTCCTCGTCGTACTGCGGCAGCCGGGGAGCCGGACGAGGCGTCGACGGTGCGGGGGCAGCCGGGCGGACCGGAGCGGGGGACGGGGATGCCTCGACCGGACGCGGTCGAGGGGTCGACGCGACCGGCTCGGGCTGACGCTCCGGACGGGCGGGGGTGGACGCGACCGCGGCACGGGTCTCGGCCTGGGTCTGCTGGGGCTTGCTGTCGCGACGCAGGGCGCTGCCCTCCTCACGTCGCTTGGGGGTGCCGCCGTCGAAACCGGCCGCGATCACGGTGACCCGCACCTCGTCGCCCAACGCGTCGTCGATGGTGGCGCCGAAGATGATGTTGGCCTCGGGGTGCACGGCGTCGGCCACCAGCGCGGCAGCCTCGTTGATCTCGAAGAGACCGAGGTCGGAACCACCGGCGATCGAGAGCAGCACTCCGTGGGCGCCGTCGATGGACGCCTCGAGCAGCGGGCTGGACACCGCCATCTCGGCAGCGGAGACCGACCGGTCGTCACCTCGCGCAGAGCCGATGCCCATCAGGGCGGACCCGGCGTTGGCCATGACCGACTTGACGTCGGCGAAGTCGAGGTTGATCAGGCCCGGGGTCGTGATGAGGTCGGTGATGCCCGAGACGCCCTGGAGCAGCACCTGGTCGGCCTGCTTGAAGGCGTCGAGCACCGAGACGCTGCGGTCGCTGATGGACAGCAGACGGTCGTTCGGGATGACGATGAGGGTGTCGACCTCTTCGCGAAGCTGGGCGATGCCCTCTTCGGCGGAGTTCGCGCGGCGACGACCCTCGAAGGCGAACGGTCGGGTGACGACACCGATGGTCAGCGCCCCGAGGGAACGGGCGATCCGGGCGACGACGGGGGCGCCACCGGTGCCGGTTCCGCCCCCCTCTCCGGCGGTCACGAAGACCATGTCGGCGCCCTTGATGACCTCTTCGATCTCGTCGGCGTGATCCTCGGCGGCCTGCCCGCCCACGTCCGGGTTGGCTCCGGCGCCGAGCCCGCGGGTGAGTTCGCGCCCGATGTCGAGCTTGACGTCGGCGTCACTCATCAGCAGCGCTTGGGCGTCGGTGTTGATGGCGATGAACTCGACACCCTTCAGGCCGACCTCGATCATCCGGTTGACGGCGTTGACCCCGCCTCCGCCGATGCCCACGACCTTGATGATGGCCAGGTAGTTCTGTGCAGCTGCCATGGCGGCTTCACCTCTCGTATTGGTTCGTGATGTTCGTCTTAGGCGGGGAAGTGAGAGATCCCAGAACCCTGACCCTCAGGCTGAGGGTTATAGTTATGTCAACCTCTGCGTGAAGAAGACAGTAGGTAGCCGCCCGTCGTCGATGGCGCAGACACGCCGTGGGTCGCCACCAATTTCGGGGCGAGAGCGACTCGCGTGAGAGCGAGCCGGATCAAAGCGGGTCAGCCGCTGATGGTGGGCTGCTCTGGCACCGTGACGTCGTACACGGCCGCCTCCTGGCCGAGCAGTGCCTCGAGCACACTCGCCTTCTGACTCGAGCGCTCCGCACTCCCCCACCGGACGGTGCGACCGTCCTGCAGGTTGAGGCTGATCGTGTCGATGCTGTCGACCCGCACGAAATCCACCAGAGCGCGCAGACCGGTGGGCAGGGCCACCACCACCGAGGCGACCTCGGCGAGAGCCTCCGAGCCCGTACCGATCGAGGTTTCGATCAGCGGCAACCCCGGGGGTGGGCGACGGTAGGACGCGAACACGACGCCCTCACGGTCCAGCGCCTGGAGTCGTCCACCGATGGACACGACCGCGACCGGCTCTCGCTCTGAGACCGACACCGCCAGGGTGTTCGGCCACTGACGCGAGACCTCGACGGAACGCACCCGTGCAAGAGAGGAGACCCGTAGTTCGATGGCCGACAGATCGGTGGTGGCCAAGGGTTCGCCGAGGGGCACCTCGGCGGCGTCGAGGACCTCGTCGTCGCTCAACTCCTGCGACCCGGTGATCTTCACCTTCTCCACCGCCAGGCGATCAGAGAAGTAGACGGTGTGCACGATGCCGACCACGACGAGGAGGACCACCAGTAGCGCCAGCAGTCGGCGCCAGGCGAGCCACCGCCGGGTCCATTGGCGACGCGCGAACCGTCGGCGGCTGCTCAAAGTGGCCCGGTCGGGCGCCTCCTGGCCACGAGGAGGCTTGGTGAGTTGGGTGCCGGAGGACCCACCTTGACGGTCAGCCATCACGTCCCTCGGCGATGGTGAGGAGTTCGAGCACCTGGGGGGCGATCTCGGTGACGTTGCCGGCGCCGAGGGTGAGCACGACATCTCCGGATCGAGCCACGCTGATCGCACGAGAGGGAGCCTGGGTGAGGTCGGGGACGTAGTGAACCCGTTCCGCCGGTAGGGGGACGGCCTCCGCGACCAGGGCGCCGGTGACCTCGGGGTCGGGATCCTCACGGGCCAGGTAGACGTCGAGAACCACGACCTCGTCTGCTGCGGCGAGAGCACGGCCCATCTCGACGGCGAAGATCCTGGTCCGGGAGACCAGGTGCGGTTGGAAGATGACCACCAACCTGCCCGAGCCGGCGACGGCGCGGGCAGCGGCGAGGTCTCCGGCGATCTCGACGGGGTGGTGGGCGTAGCTGTCGTAGACGCGGACCCCGCTCGCGGCGCCCTTGGCCTCCATTCGTCGGCGGGTCCCCGCGAAGGACTCCAGGCCGGCTCGCAGCTCGTCGAAGTCGTGACCGAGACGCAGACCCACCGTCAGTGCGGCCAAGGCATCCAGAACGTAGTGGCGTCCGGGGATCTTCAGGGTGATCCGTCCGAGCTCCACCCCGTTGTCCACCACCGTGAAGGACGAGGTCTCACCCGCGAAGGCCAGGTCGATGGCGCGGACCTCCGAGGCTGCGTCCTCACCCACCGAGTGCACGGTCAGACCTCGTTCCTCGGCCACCCGGACCAGCCGGCCCGCTCCCGGGTCATCGGCGATGCAGACCAGGAAACCCGAGGGATCGATCCGGCTGACGAACTCGTCGAAACCCGCGGTGTAGGCCTCTTCGGTCCCCCACTGGTCGAGGTGATCGGCATCGACGTTCGTCACGATCGCGGCGAACGGCTCGTAGACCAGGAAGGCGCCGTCACTCTCGTCGGCCTCCGCGACGAACAACGGGCCGGAACCCGCGTCGGCGTTGAGTCCGGTCGCGGTGAGGACACCGCCGATGGCGTACGTCGGATCGGCCGAGGTGGCCAGCAGTGCGGTGGTGAGCAGGGACGTGGTGGTGGTCTTGCCGTGGGTGCCGGCGACCGCGATGACTCGTTGGTCGTCCATCACCGACTTCAGACCGGCCGAGCGGGGCAGGATGCGCAGTCCGCGGGCACGCGCCTCGAGGACCTCGGGGTTGTCCTCCCTCGCCGCGGTGGTGACCACCACGCTGTCCGCATCGCCGAGATGAGCGGCGTCGTACCCGAGGTGGCAGGTGATGCCCCGCTCGCGCAGCGACGGGAGAAACGGCGTGTCCTGGTCGTCGCTCCCGCTGACCTGGATGCCTCGGGCGGACATGATCCGGGCGATGCCGGACAGCGCTCCCCCGCCGATGCCCACGAAGTGGACCCGGCCCAGATCCGTGGCGGTGGGGATGTGTTCGGGGACGGGAATCCTCACTGGGCACCTCCGGAGTGGGGAGCCCCGGCCGCCTCACGAACGATCCGCGCGAGCGCGTCGTCGGCGTCGCGGGGAATCCGACCTGCCGCCGCCTGACTCATGGCTTGCAGGCGCTCGGCATCGTGCAGGAGGGGTGGGACGTGGGCGATCACCCAGGCCGGGGTGAGATCTGCGTCATCGACGAGCAGCGCCCCACCGACCTCGACAACCGGCTTGGCGTTCTGGGCCTGCTCGCCGTTGCCGATGGGAAGGGGCACGAAGATCGCGGGCACGCCGCTGGCCGCCGCCTCGGTGACGCTCGAGGCCCCGGCGCGACAGATCATCAGGTCGGCCGCGGCCAGGGCGAGGTCCATCCGGTCGACGAAACGCTCGACCACGTAGGGCCCCGCGCCCGGGGGCACCTGTGGATCGGCCTCGCCCTTCGGACCGATCACGTGCAACACCTGAGCCCCGGATCCGATCAGCTCGGCCGCGGCTCCGCTCACGGCCTGGTTCAGTCGGCGGGCGCCCTGCGAACCCCCGGTGACGACGAGCGTGGGTCGGTGCGCATCGAGACCGAAGTGCGCCAGCGCCTCTGCTCGCGAGGCCTGACGATCCAGGGTGGAGATCATCCGCCGGATCGGCAGCCCGACATACTCGGCCTTGCGCAGCGGGGTGTCGGGGAAGCTGACCGCGACCCGGGTGGCCACCCGAGCCCCGACCCTGTTGGCCAGACCCGGCAGGGCGTTCTGCTCGTGCACGACCACCGGGATGCGTCGACGACGTGCTGCGAGGTAAGCGGGCATCGAGACGTAACCGCCGTAACCGACCACCACATCCGGCTTCACCCGGTCCAGGATGGCCAACGTCTCGCGCACCGCTCCGCGCAGGCGAGCCGGGACCCGGAGCAGATCCATGCCGGGCTTACGGGGAAGAGGCACCGGAGGCACGAGTTCGAGGTCGTATCCCGCCTCGGGGACGACTCGGTTCTCGAGGCCACGCGGAGTCCCCAGGCAGGTGATCTGGACGTCCGGGTCGAACCGGCGAAGAGCGTCGGCCGTCGCGAGCAGCGGCGAGGTGTGACCGGCCGTTCCACCGCCGGCCAGGAGGACCTTCATCGGGCCTGGGTTCATGGGGTTTGGGCTCATCGAACACGCACGGGTTTACGGGTGCGCTTGCGCGCAGCCAGCGCCCGGGCCGCTTCGGGCTCACGGCGCGCGAAACCCACCAGCAGACCGAGCGCGGCGAGGGTCGGGAGCAGACTGGAACCGCCGTAGGAGATCAGCGGCAACGGGATGCCGATCACCGGCAGTAGGGCGAGCACCATGCCGACGTTGATGATCATCTGGCCCATCAGCCAGATGATGATCCCGAAGCTGGCGTACCGGACGAACGGGTCGGCGGTCTCGCGGGCGATCCGCAGTGCGGCGTAGGTGATCGAGGCGAACAGCCCCAACACGAGCAGAGTGCCCACCAGTCCCAGTTCCTCACCCAGGACGGCGAAGATGAAGTCGGTGTGTGCCTCCGGCAGCGTGCCCCACTTCTGTTGACTGGCGCCGATGCCCTGACCGAAGATGCCGCCGCTGGCCAGCGCGTACAGACCGTGGGCCGGTTGCCACCCGGTGCCCTCGAAGTCCTTGAACGGGTCGACGAAGGTGGTGATGCGGGAGAAGCGTTCACGGTCCGCGGTGGCCAGGGCGAAGACGCCGACGCTGACCACCGAGGTGGCCAGGACGAAGAACCGCATCGGTGCCCCGACGACCCAGAGCATCCCGATGAGGATGGCGAAGAACACCAGTGCCGTGCCGAGGTCGCGCCCCAGGATGACCAGGCCGGTGGCGAGCAACATACCGGGCACCACCGGAACCACGATCTGGTGCAGGCTGGACAGACGACGGTCCTTGTTGGCGTAGATGTGAGCCGCCCAGATCACCAACGACAACTTCGCGATCTCACTGGGTTGGATCACGACGGGACCCAACTTGAGCCAGTTCGTGTTGCCGTTGATCTCGACGCCGAACTGTGCCGTGGCGATGAGCAGCAGCACCGAGATGGAGAAGGCCGGGTAGGCCAGTCGCCGGATCCACCGGTGCGGGATCCGACTCGCGATCAGGGCGGCAGGAAGTCCGATGACGACCCAGATCAACTGTCGTTCCACGACGGCGAAGGAGTTACCGTCGTTCTCCTTGAAGGAGTAGACGCTGGACGCACTCAGCACCATGATCAAACCGATGGTCAACAGCATCAGTGCCGACCCGAGCAGGACGTAGTACGTCGTGAGGGGCCGGTCCAGCACCCCACGCACGGTTGCCGTCAGACCACGGATCGGTCGCACCGCCGACGCTACGGCCACCGGGGGTGCCTGCTCCGGGTGCACGGTGGTCATCGGTCTCCCTGCGGTTTCGTTCCTACGTGGTGGTGGAGAGGTGCTCGCGTACTGCCGCTGCGAACGCATCTCCTCGTGCCGCGTAGTCGGTGAACTGATCCATGGAGGCACATCCGGGTGCCAACAGGACCGCGTCTCCCGGCGCGGCCAGGGTCGCGGCCGCGTCGACGACCCGGCCCATCAGGGCCACCTCATCGTCTACCCCGCCAGTCTCGCCGTCCGGGATGTCGATCACCCGCACATCGGGAGCGTGTCGTGAAAGCGACTCCGCGATCACAGCCCGGTCGCGGCCCAACAGGACCACCCCCTGCAGGCGATCGCGACAATCCTTCACCAGGTCGTCGAACCGGGCGCCCTTGGCCAGTCCCCCGGCGATCCAGACCACCTTGTCGTAGGCCTGGAGCGAGGAGCGGGCGGCGTGTGGATTGGTGGCCTTCGAGTCGTCCACCCAGATCCGAGAGTCCTCGGTCTGCGGATGTTCGGGGCCGGCCACGACAGCGATGCGGTGGCCGTCGGGCACGAAGGACCGCAGGCCCTCACGCACCGCGGCCTGGTCGACCCCGTGGGCACGAGCCAAGGCGGCGGCAGCGAGGGCGTTGGCCACGAAGTGGGGCGCCTGGGAGGCCAGGTCTCCCACCGCACACAACTCGGCGGCGTTGTGCTGACGCTGCTCGATGAAGGCCCGATCCACCAGCAGGTCCTCGACCAGGCCGAGCATCCCGGGCCCCGGCATCCCGAGGGTGAAGCCCACGGCGCGGGCGCCTTCGATCACGTCGGCTTCCCGCACGAGCTCCTCGGTCACCGGGTCCTCGCGGTTGTA
This sequence comes from Nocardioides salsibiostraticola, assembly GCF_054783655.1. NCBI lineage: Bacteria > Bacillati > Actinomycetota > Actinomycetes > Propionibacteriales > Nocardioidaceae > Nocardioides > Nocardioides salsibiostraticola. The sequence continues at coordinate 18,590 of NZ_BAAGQD010000001.1, forward strand.
GACGCACGCGAGTTGCACGTTCTCGTAGACGCGACCCTTGTCGGCGGCGTACTCGTCCATCGAGGCGTACCAGTCCAGGTGGTCCTCGGCTACGTTGAGCACCACCGCAGCCTGGGGAGAGAGCGAGTGGCTGTAGTGCAGTTGGAAGCTGGAGAGTTCCACAGCGATGACGTCGTAGGGCGTGGGATCCATCACGACCTCGACCAGCGGCAGTCCGACGTTGCCGGCGGCGACGCTCCTCAGTCCGGCCGCGCGCAGGATGGAGTCGAGCATCTGGACGGTGGTCGTTTTCCCGTTCGTGCCCGTGACGCACAGCCAGGGTGCCGCAGACTCGGGGTCCCGCAGCCGCCAGGCGAGTTCGACCTCTCCCCAGACCGGGATCCCACGGTCGCGGGCGGCCACCAGCAGCGGGCTGTCGGGTCGGAAACCCGGCGAGGTCACGACGAGGTCGATGTCTTCGGGCAGCACCGCGGTGGCCCCGGCGGTCAACCGCACCGTCGCCCCCAGGATCTCGAGGAGTTCGGCCTTCTCGCGTTGTTCCTCCGTGGCGCCCTCCGCCAGCGCGGTCACCTGGGCTCCGAGGTGGAGCAGGTTGTCGGCCGCCGCGAATCCGGACGCGCCGAATCCAGCGACCACGGCGCGCACCCGGCTCCAGTCACTGGTCCGGTTCCAGGACGCGAGGTCGAGGTCCCCGGTCACAGGCGGGAGACCCATTCGGCGTAGAAGACCCCGAGACCGGTAGCCACGAAGAGCCCGGCGAGGATCCAGAAGCGGATCACCACGGTGACCTGCTCCCATCCCAGCATCTCGAAGTGGTGTTGGAGCGGAGCCATCCGGAAGACCCGGTGGCCGGGTTTGATGCGGAAGATCTTCCGCACCAGACCACTGGAGCGGCTGATCTTGAACACGCTCACCTGGATCATCACCGAGAGGGTGATCAGCACGAACAGGCCGCCCATGATGATCAGGAGCAGTTCGGTGCGGGTCAGGATGGCCAGACCGGCCAGAGCTCCGCCGAGAGCCAGCGAACCGGTGTCACCCATGAAGATCGCCGCCGGGGAGGCGTTCCACCACAGGAAACCGAAACAGGCCCCGGTGATGGCCGAGGCGATGACCGCGAGGTCCAACGGATCTCGCACGTTGTAGCAGGAGGCGCTGGGGATGTCCTGGCAGAACTGGTTGTTCTGCCAGATGTTCACCAGGGTGTAGGCCCCGAAGACCATGACGCTGGCCCCGGTGGCCAGCCCGTCGAGGCCGTCGGTGAGATTCACGGCGTTGCTGGTTCCGGCCACGATGAGCCAGATCAGGATGATCGCCAGGAAGGTCGGCAGGATCAGCCAGTCGATCTCTCGCAGGAAGGAGACCTTCGGCGAGGCGGGGGTGCGACCGTTCTCGTCCTCGAGCCACGGAGACAGGGCCAAGAAGCCGAAGGTGACGGCGACGAGAGTCTGCAGGCCGATCTTGGCCCGGCTGTTGAGCCCGAGGCTGCGCTGCTTGGCGACCTTGATGTAGTCGTCGAGGAAACCGACCAGCCCCAGCCCGACGAACAAGAAGAGCAGCAACAACGCGGAGGCCGAGGGGGCGTCGACCGTGATGAGTTTCGCCGCGAAGTACGCCACGACGGTGGCCAGGATGATGACGACCCCGCCCATGGTGGGCGTGCCGCGCTTGGTGTGGTGGGTGGCCGGGCCGTCCTCGCGGATCTCCTGGCCGTAGCCGTACCGGGTGAACACGTTGATCGCCACCCGTGTCCCCAGCAGCGAGATCAGCAGGGACAGACCGCCACCAAGCAGAATTGCTCTCATAGCGGGCCGGACGCTCCTTCGGGGCTGGTGTGGTCGGGGTCATCGAGCAGGCCATCGGCGATGACCTCAAGACCCGCACCGCGTGATGCCTTGATCAGAACGACATCTTGCGGCCCCACATTGTTGCGCAACCACGCGAGTGCTTCAGCCCGCCCCGCCGTGACGATCGACTCACTGCCGGCCAGGAAGGCTCCCTCGGCGATGCCTGCGGCGCCCTCGCCGATCGTGACCACGACATCGACGCCCCTGCTTCCGGCGGCCCGGCCGACCTCGAGGTGCGCCTGGGGCGCCTCCTCGCCCAGCTCGAGCATCACGCCCAACACCGCGATGGTCCGGCGCGGGGGCCCACCCATGGCCACCAGCGTGTCGAGCGCGGCCACCATCGAGGCCGGATTGGCGTTGTAGGCATCGTTGACCACGATGAGACCGTCGCGTCGCTCGGTGACCTCCATGCGCCAGCGCGACGTGTTGCGGACCTCGTCGAGGGCTTCGGCCGCGACGGAGAAGGGCACCCCGACCGCCATCGCGAGGGCCACCGCAGCGGCGGCGTTCGCCACCTGATGGGCTCCGGACTGTTGCAGGGCCACGTGCCGACGTTCCCCACCGTAGGCGAGTTCGAAGGAGGCTCGGCCGCGGTCATCCTGAACCAACTGTGACCAGGAGATGTCACCGGACTCGCCGAAGCTGAGTGTGGACGCAGTCGTCCTCGCACTCAACGCGGCGCACAGCGGGTCATCGGCGTTGAGCACGGCCGTGCCGTCGTCGGTGAGGGCCTCGACGATCTCCCCCTTGGCCACGGCGATCTGCTCGCGACTGCCGAACTCCGCGAGGTGAGCCGTCCCGATGTTCAGCACCGCCGCCGCATCCGGTCGGGCGACCTCGCACAGGTAGGCGATGTGGCCGACCCCGCGGGCTCCCATCTCGACGACCAGATAAGTGGTCTCGGAGGTGGCGCGCAGCACGGTGAGCGGTACGCCGAGTTCGTTGTTGAGGTTCGCGGCCGTGCCGACGGTGGGGGCACAGGAAGCCAGGATCTGGGTCAACACGTCCTTGGTCCCGGTCTTGCCCTGCGACCCGGTCATGGCCAACACGGTCAGGCCCAATCGGTCGCGGACGTGCCGCGCCAGTTTCCCGAGGCTCACCACCGGGTCGGAGACCAGGACGGTGGGCGCCGAGGTGTCGCGGGTTCCCAGCACCGCATGGGCGCCGGTGGCGTAGTCGTGCCCGTCGACCCGCTCCCCCACGATCGCGACGTAGAGACCGTTCGCCTCCGGGGCTCGCGAGTCGACGTACGCCGCACCGCTAACGAGGAGGTCGGCGTCGGCCGGGCGCGTCAGGTCTCCTCCTACGACGCGGGCGATCTCGCCGAGGGTCATCTCAATCATCGTGCACCTGACCCTCGCGGGCGAGGAGCGCTTCCCGCGCCACCACGCGGTCGTCGAAGGGGTGGGTCACCGCCCCGATCATCTGACCGGTCTCGTGTCCCTTGCCGGCAATGATCACGATGTCACCCGTCCGGGCGATGGCGATGGCCTGGTTGATCGCCGCTCGGCGGTCTCCGACCTCGATCACGCGCGCCGTCGGCTGCTCCACGCCGTCGATCCCGGCCAACATCTGGGCCCGGATCGCTGCGGGGTCCTCGGTGCGTGGGTTGTCGTCAGTCACCAGCAGGACGTCGGCGTGTTCAGCCGCGATGGCCGCCATCAACGGGCGCTTGCCCGCGTCGCGATCTCCCCCGGCACCCAGCACGATGATCAGTTGCCCATCGGTCAGCGGGCGCAGGGTCGCGAGAGCCGCACCGACGGCGTCGGGTTTGTGCGCGTAGTCGACCACCACCGCGAAGTCCTGCCCTGCCTCGATCCGCTCGAGACGACCGGGCACCCCGCCGCCCTGGGAGATCCCCTCGGCGACCCGACGTGGATCCAGGCCGGCTTCGGCACAGCCGGCGATCGCGGCCAGGGCGTTTGCGACGTTGAAGTCGCCGGGAAGGGGGCAGCGAACGGCGATCGGCTCGCCGGCACCATGCACGAGGAACGAGGACCCGGTCGCTTCGAGCCGCACCTCGGACACCGTCCAGTCGGCGTCGGGCCGCCGAGTGGACAGGGTGCGGACCGGCACCGTCGCCTCCTGCGCCAGTCGTGCACCGAACTCGGTGTCGATGTCGATGACCGCTCGCCGAGACCGCTCGGGGGTGAACAGGCTGGCCTTGGCGGCGTAGTAGTCCTCGACATCGGTGTGGAAGTCGAGGTGATCTCGTCCCAGGTTCAAGAAGACCGCGACGTCGAACACGATGCCGTCGACCCGGCCCAGGACCAACGCATGGCTCGAGACCTCCATGACGCAGACGGCCACCTCCTGCTCGCGCATGACGGCGAACAGTCCCTGGAGGTCCGGGGCCTCCGGCGTGGTCAGCGAGGTCTGGACTGCCTGGCCGGCGATCCGGGTTCCCACGGTTCCGATCGCTGCCGCTGGGATCCCGGCGACCTCCAGACCGCCCTCGGCGAGCAGAGTCGTGGTCGTCTTTCCCTGGGTTCCGGTGATCCCGATGGTGGCCATGCTCGAGGCCGGCCGCTGGTAGACCTCGGCCGCCAACTCACCCAGACCTGCCCGAGGATCGTCCAGGACCAGGACGGGCACGGCGAGGTCGTCCAGAGAACCGATGCGGGTGACACCCTCGGGGTCCGTCAAGACCGCCACCGCACCATTGTCCACGGCCTGGCTGACGAAGTCGGCCCCGTGCGCCGCCGCCCCGGGAAGAGCGGCATACAGATCGCCCGGTTCAATCCGACGCGAGTCGAGCGAGATGCCGCTGACCAACACCTCCTCCTGGGCGGACCCGGTGCGAGCGAGACGGGCGTCGGGCAACAACGCACGCACGGACCGAGCGTGCACGCGGCGAGGACGAGTGGAGGTCACGGGAGGAGTCTGGCTCATCTCCACTCGGTGGGAAGTCTCGACGCGGGCGTGTTCGTCGGGGGAACCTGGTAGCGGCGCAGAGCAAACGTCATCAGCTTCGAGAACGCCGGGCCGGCCACCGAACCACCGCCACCGCTGCGCGGCGCCTGGACGACCACGTAGATGGTGAACTTCGGGTCGTCGGCCGGGGCGAACCCGGCGAAGGAGACAGTGGTGCTGCCGTCGTAGCAGCCACACGTCTCGCCCACCCGCTGCGCGGTCCCGGTCTTGCCGGCGACCCGGTAGCCCGCCACGGCCGCCCCGGGGGCGACTCCGACCTCGGGGTCGATGACGCGCTCCATCATCTTCATCGTCTGGTTGGCCGCGTCGGCGCTGATGACCTGGCGCGAGGTCGCTAGGTCGGTGCCGACCTCGGTGCCGTTGTCCAGGGTGGCGTTGCCGCGGATGAGGCTGGGGTCGATCCGCACCCCGTCGTTGGCGATCGTGTTGACCGCGGCCGCCATCTGGATGGCGTTGACCGACAGGGATTGGCCGAAGGCGATGCGGTCCTGAGCCTGGCTTGTCCACTGGCTGCCGTCCGGCAGGAGGCCGGCGGTTTCGCCGCCCAGGCCGATATTCGTACGCCGACCCAACCCGAAGTTGGTGAGGTAGCCACGCAGTTGGCCGTCGTTGAACTTGTCGGCCGCCAACACCGTACCGATGTTGGAGGACTTGGCGATCACGCCGGCCATCGTCAGCTTGAGCAGGTCGTGCTCGAAGTAGTCGCGGATCGGGCGGTCCTGACGGTCCAGGACTCCCGGGACTCGCAACTTGGTCCGACTCGTCACCTTGCCGGCGTCGACGAGGGCTCCGATGGTCAGGACCTTCTGGACCGACCCCGGTTCGTAGACGTTGCTGAGCGCCTTGGACCGGAAGAGGTCCTCAGATGACTCCAGCGGTGCGCTGGCGTCGAAGGTGGGGTCGTCGGCCAACGACAGGATCTCTCCGGTCCGGCTGTCCATCACCACCGCGAAGCCCGACTCAGCCCCGGCATCGCGCACGGTCTGGCGCAGCACCCGTTGGGTGTACCACTGCATGTCACGGTCGAGGGTGGTCTGCAGATCCTTGCCGTTGACCGCTTCCTTGACCGTGCGATCGCCCAGGGGGATCCGGTTGCCGGCGCCCACCTGGTAGCGAGCCTCGCCATCGGCCCCGGACAACGTCTCGTCGAAGGTCTGCTCCAGGCCGGCCAGCGGACGAGAGGTCCCGTCCTTGCGGGGGGTTCCCAGGAAGCCGATCACGTTGGCCGCGACATCGTTGCCGGGATAGACGCGGACCGGGTCGCGAGCCGTGGAGAGGCCCTTGAAGCCCTCGTCCTGGGCGTCGCTGACGACCTTGCGGGCCAGCGTCGCAGGGACCTGCCGTGCGACGTACTGGAAACGGCTCTCCTGGGTCCGGAGACGGTTCAGCGTCGTGAAGTAGTCGATGCTCAACCGCGAGGAGAGGAACTTGGCCAACTCCGCAGCGCGAGGTTCGGTCGTGAAGGGGTCGGCGATGACCATCAGGCCCTCCACCGAGGCGGCGAGGGGTTGGCCGTTGCGGTCCAGGATCTCACCCCGATCCGCGGGCAGGACGACGTTGACCGTCCCGTCGGCCGCGGCCATCTGGGCGTAGGAACTCGGGTCGATCCCCTGCAGTTGCACCAGGCGCACGGCGAAGACCGAGAGCACCATCGAGATGAGCAGGAACCCCACTTGCAGTCGAAGCACCGGGGATCCGCGAAGACGGGTCCGAGCGGGTGCGGTACGTCGGGTCATCGGTCCCTGCCTCAGCGGTTCCGGTTCGGCGTCTGACTGGCCGGGCGCTGTTGGTCGTTGCGGTTGGTGGTGTTGGTGTTCTGCTCGGCGTCGGCCCTGCGGTTCTGACCGGCCTCTGTGGAGGTTCTACCGTTCCGGGTGCCGGCTTGGGCGTTGCTGGCCGCCGTGTCGCGCGCCGGGTTGTTCTGGTTGTCGTTCTGGGGAGTGCGGGTCGCAGGCTTCGCCGTGACGCGGATCGGGTCGGGGGCCAGGGCCTTGGGCTTGATCGGACGGGTCGGTGCGATCCGTACGCCGTCCTCGGGGGTGGCCGCCGTCGGCTCCCCTTCGATGCGACCGCTGGGCAGATGCAGGATCGCCGACGACGGCGGGAGCACCATGCCGAGGTCGACCGCACGCTCGGCCACCCGCTGGGGGTCCCGCAGCTCGTCGAGCTCAACGCGCAGGGTCTGTTCGCGGGCGGTCAGGTTGGTGGCCTGAGTCTCCAGGGCGGTCGTCGCGAAGGACGACTGCTGCATGGAGGTGTTGAACAGGAGGAGCCCCACGACGCCGCCGAGCAGGATCAGGCCCACCAGGGTCACGAAGGGGATGCGCGGAGCTCGACGACGCCTGCGCGGCACCACCGACAGGCGCACCCGCTCGATGGTCGCCGCGGCACCGGTCAGCGGGGCCGTTCTGGTGCCCATGCGGGGGCTGGCACTACTCACGGGGTCACTCCTCTACTGGGCTTGATCGGGGGTCACGCAGTCGTTCCACGGCACGGAGCCGCACAGAGGCGGCCCGGGGGTTCGCCGCCGTCTCTGTCTCATCGGCCTTCTCGGATCCGCGGGTGACCAGTCGGTAGGCCGGTTCGGACCCCTGGGGGACGAACGGCAGATCGACGGGCACCGTGCTGCGGGTGACCTCGGCGAAGGCATGTTTGACCAGGCGGTCCTCGAGCGAGTGGTACGCCTCGACGACGACCCGGCCACCGACCCCGACCGCCTCGATCGCGGCGGGTAGGGCACGGCGCAGGACAGCGAGTTCGTCGTTGACCTCCATCCGCAGGGCCTGGAACGTGCGCTTGGCGGGGTGCCCACCGGTACGACGGGCCGGTGCGGGGATCTCGGCGTACAGCAACTCGACCAAGGGGCCCGAGGTGACGAACGGGCTCTGCTCGCGCTGGCGCACCACCGCCCGGGCGATCTTGCGGGCGAACTTCTCCTCGCCGAACTCGCTCAGGACCCGGGCCAGGGCCGGGACGTCGTAGGTGTTCAGGACGTCCGCGGCCGTCTGACCGACGGTGTTGTCCATGCGCATGTCCAACGGCGCGTCGATCGAGTAGGCGAAGCCTCGCTCGCTGAGATCGAGTTGCATGGAGGAGACCCCGAGGTCGAAGAAGATCGCGTCCACGCTCGAAAGTCCGAGGTCCGCCAGCACGCGAGGAATCTCGTCGTACACCGCGTGCACGGCGGTGAACCGATCGGCGTACGCCGCCAGTCGGTCGCGCGACCGAGTGAGTGCTTCGGGGTCGCGGTCGATGCCGATCACGCGAACTCCCGGGAAGCTGCGCAGGACGGCCTCGGAGTGTCCGCCCAGGCCGAGGGTGGCGTCGACGAAGACGGCCCCCTCCCCCTGGTCGTTCCCCTGATCATCATGAGCCGTCAAGGACGGCCGCACGAGGGAGACGACCCGGTCGAGGAGCACCGGGTCGTGAGTGGAAGGACTCATGAGGGGACCTCAGCGCCCCAACTGGACCACGAGGAGGAGGAACAGGACCAGGCCTATCGAGCAGGCCGCCGAGAACGCCATCACCGCGACCGCGTCCCGCGCCTGCTGGCGCACCCGAGGACGGGTGACCTCATCGCGAATCGCGGGGGTGATGCTCATCGGTTCGACCCTTCTGGTGACCCATCGCTGGGCGCTTCTGGTGGTACGTGCAACTCGTGCGCTTCTCACTTGATCTGTCCTGCTGTGCTGCGCCGCCGAACCAGGTCCCTGCCCGCTCCCGGCCGAGTCCAGGGGACGGTCGGTGGGAAGTGCCGATCCTTCTGGTGCCGGGGAAGTGACCCCAGAAGGTGCCGGGCGAGAGCGGGTCAGAGACCTCGTTCTGCGGTGTCAGCTATTCAGTTGTCATCGGTGGTGCCGGGTGGTGCTGGGTGGTGTGTTTGAGGAAGATCAGTCGCCGGCTTCGTCGTCGTCGAGCTCGGCGAACCGTCGTGCTTCCTCGGCCTGGTACTCCGCCCACGCGACGGGGTTCCAGATCTCGAGCCGGTTGCCGTTACCGATGACGACGACCTCCCTCTCGAGCGAGGCGTAGTCGCGCAGCACGCTGGCGATGCCGATGCGGCCCTGTTTGTCGGGGACGACCTCTTCGCTGGCGGAGAAGAGCATGCGGCTGAAGCCACGGGCGGAGCGGCTGGTCTGCGGCAGCTCGCGAGCCTTTGCGGCCTCCTGGTCGAAGACCTCGGGAGGCCAGACGACGAGGCAGTTTTCCTGTCCACGTGACACGACCACTCCCTCCGTCAACGGCTCTCGATATTTGGCGGGGAGGAACAACCGGCCCTTCTCGTCCAACTTGGGGGTGTAGGTGCCCATGAAGCGCATCGGGCACCTCCATCAGCTACGCCTACCCACCGGACCGGTCATCTTCACCACTTTCCCCCACACTACTCCACTTTCCCCCACCGTCAACCACTTTGTTCCCACTTCTCGCCCCGCACGCACCCAGGACGGCCCAGGACGGCCCGAGGGCGGGGATCGAGGGCGCCGCTCCTGCGGACCGGGGGCGGACCTGCGGGCCTGAAATCGCTCTTCAAGCACCTCGCTGGCCTCCTCCGGCGCTCCGGGTGGTGTGGAGTGGGGCGCGGTGGATTCGGCCTGCTCAGACGTGGGGGGTCGTGGGGGGAGTCGTCTACGCTGGAACGACTCGCCAGGCGCCGTCCGGCGTCCACCCCGCAGCGAAAGGTCTCCGCGTGGATTCACCGGCTCCCTCACCGGACCAGTCAGCGCCCTCCCCCGGCGCCGACCTGGAAACGCTCGCGCACGTGGTGGGCCGGATCCGGACGAACATCGAGCACGTCATCGAAGGCAAGCGGGAGGTCATCGACTCGGCTCTCGTGGTCCTTCTCGCCGAAGGTCACCTGCTGCTCGAGGACGTCCCCGGGGTCGGCAAGACCATGTTGAGCAAGGCCCTGGCTCGCAGCATCGATTCGTCGGTGCGCCGGATCCAGTTCACCCCTGATCTGCTGCCCTCGGATGTCACCGGGGTGTCGGTGTTCAACCAGAACACCCGCGAGTTCGAGTTCAGGCCCGGTGGGATCTTCGCCAACATCGTGGTGGGCGACGAGATCAACCGGGCCAGCCCGAAGACCCAGTCCGCCATGTTGGAGTGCATGGAGGAGCGACAGGTGACCGTCGACACCGCGACGTACACCCTGGAGCGTCCCTTCATGGTGATCGCGACCCAGAACCCGATCGAGATGGAGGGCACCTACGCCCTCCCCGAGGCGCAACGGGACCGCTTCATGGCGCGCGTATCGATGGGCTACCCCGTGGAATCGGCCGAGATCGCGATGCTCAGTGGCCACACCGACAGCAACCCGCTCGACGACCTGGAGTCCGTGACGGACGCCGCCGAAATCCGGAAGCTGACCAGCATCGTGGCCCAGGTCCACGTCTCGGAGGCCGTCCAGCGGTACGTCGTGGCTCTGGCCAGCGCCACCCGCACCAGCGATCACCTCACTCTCGGCGCCTCGCCCCGGGCGACGCTGCACCTGACCCGGGCCGCCAAAGCCTTCGCAGCAATCAACGGGCGCGAGTTCGTGCTGCCCGACGACGTACGCCGGTTGGCCCAGCCCGTCCTCACCCACCGCTTGATGCTCAGTGTCGAGGCGGCCATGAGCGGCCGTTCGGCTGCCGACGTCCTCGACTCGATCCTGACGACCGTGCCGGTTCCCCACGCGGAGCAGGGAGACCGTCCGGCTGTGCGTCGCCGTGCGTGAAGCACTCGCCGGGCTGACCGTTCGGGGTCGCGCCTTCGTGGCCGCAGGGATCACCGCCATCGTCTGTGCGGTGATCCTGGGCCAGCCCGCACTGAACCGGGTCGGGGTGCTCATCGTGGCCCTCCCACTCCTCACCGCGATCGTTCTCGGCCGCAGCCGCTACCGCTTGGCGCTGACCCGCACCGTCAGCCCGCATCTGGTGGTGGCTGGCTCCCCGGCTCGAGTCGAGTTGACGTTGACCAACGAAGGGCGCACCCCGAGCGGCGTACTCCTTCTGGAGGACCAGGTGCCCTACGTCCTGGGGACGCGTCCCCGCTTCGTGCTGGACGGCATCGGGCACGGATGGAAGCGTCATGTGAGCTATCAGGTCCGGTCCGAGGTTCGCGGCCACTTCGAGATCGGTCCCATGTCGGTCCGGGTCTCGGACCCGTTCGGGCTGGTCGAACTCGGTCGAGCTTTTCGCACCACGGCGCCGCTGACGGTGACCCCGCGAACCGTGCCCCTACCCGCGATCCAGCTCGGCGGCGGTTGGGGCGGGTCCGGTGACAATCGACCTCGCTCGTTCACCACCGGGTCGGCCGAGGATGTCACCGTTCGCGACTATCGCCGTGGAGACGATCTACGACGCGTGCACTGGCGTTCATCGGCCCGGACCGGTGAACTCATGGTCCGGCGGGAGGAACAGCCGTGGCAGTCGCGCGCCACCGTGTTGCTCGACAACCGCAGCGCCTCACACCGCGGTCAGGGGATCGCATCCTCGTTGGAAACCGCTGTCTCCTGCGCGGCTTCCATCGCCGAGCACCTGCACCAACGCGGCTTCGTCGTACGACTGGTCACCGCGAGCGGGGAGGACCCCGGCACCCTCCTGTCTCGCGACACCACCCTGGGCACCGGTCCTCTGCTCGAATCGTTGGCCACGCTCAAGGCCCTCCCCGCCACGAGCCTCAGCTCCGGGTGGCTCAGGGACCAGACCGCAGGGGGTCTTCTGGTGGCAGTCCTGGGTCAGGTGGACCCGTCCGATGTCCCCCTCCTGCGGCAGATCCGCCACCACACGGCTTCGGCTCTGGCGGTGGCACTGGACGTCAACAGCTGGGGATCTCCGGGCGCCACCCGTAGGGCGAGCAACTCCTCCTCGGCCCCTTTGTTGCTGAGCCACGGTTGGCGCGCCGTCTCACTGTCGTCGGGCGAACGCCTCGACGCCGTCTGGCCCGAGTTGGGTCGCGCCGGCACCTCCCGGACCGCCTCTGCCGCGACCGCACCGGAGGTGACCTCGTGACGGGTCCCACGCGAGGCACTCTGCCCGGCCTCCTCGCGCTCGGCCTGGCCGCGGCCGCGACCACCTGCGCGGCGATGCTCTCCTGGCGCGGTTTCGTCGAGGTCTCCGCGCCGTACGTGCTGCCGCTGGTCGCGCTCGGTGTGGTCGTGGCCGGAACCGGCACCCTGACCCGTTGGTGGCGACTGCCGGGATCGGTCGTGGTGGTCGTCCAACTGATCGTTTCCACGATGGCCCTGAGCCTGTTCATCACGGGCAACCCGCTCCCCATCGGGGCTGGCTGGAACGAGCTGATCAGCGGCTTCGCCGACGCCGGCCGGGCCGCCGAGGAGTACGCCTCGCCGGTGCCCGGCGACGCACCCGGCAACGGGGTCTATCCGTTGCTGATCGGTGGTGGGCTCGTCTGCATCCTGCTCGTGGACTTCTTCGCCTGCACGCTGCGGCGCGTACCCCTGGCCGGACTCCCCCTGCTCACCGTCTACAGCCTGCCGTTGAGCATGCTGGGTGACGGGATCAGTTGGTGGATCTTCGCCGTCACCGCGAGCGGGTTCCTCGCCCTGCTCTATCTCCACGAGACCGAACAGATCAACCGCTGGGGCCACTCGCTCAACGCCGGTAGCCACCCCGCGAACGATGCGCCCACCACCGCTGTGACCGGCTTCAGCGTCCGGGCCGGCGCCGCCCGGAGCAGTGCCGGGGTCATCGGAGGCACCGCGACCGCCCTTGCCCTGATCGTCCCCCTCGCCATCCCCACGATGACGCTGAGCGTCTTCGACTTCGGGGCAGGCAACGGTGGGGACAACTCGATCACCGTGGACAACCCGATCGCCGACCTGCGCCGCGACCTGCGCCGCGAGGTCGACATCCCGTTGCTGCAGATCCGCACCGATGATCCCCGGCCGGAGTACCTACGCATCTCGGTGCTCAACCGCTTCCGCGACGCCGAATGGAGCTCGGGTGACCGGCAGGTTCCGACCGCGAACGTCCCTAACGGAGGCATGCCGGCCCTCGAGGGCGTGTCGAACTCGATCGAGCGGACCTCTTACTCCTACGACGTCTCCATCAACGAGGATTTCGAGTCGACCTGGCTACCCACCCAGGCCCCGGTCTCCTCGGTGGAGGCGGCCGGCGACTGGCGTTTCGATCCGCGCACGATGGACTTCATCGCCAGTGACGATGATCTCGACACCGCGGGCCTCTCCTACTCGATGACGGCGGTCGATCTGAAGCTGCGGGGCGATGCCCTGGCTCAGGCCCGGACCTCGACGGTCGGGGTGAGTGAGGAGTACACCGAGCTGCCGTCCGGCACGCCGGACCTGGTGCGCGATCTCGCCCTCGAGGTCACCGGGGACGCCGTCAATCGCTACGACAAGGCCGTGGCTCTGCAGAACTGGTTCCGCGACAACTTCGAATACAGCATCGAGGACGCCGCGGCCGCCAACGGGGTCGACGCCCTGGAACAGTTCCTCTCCCCGCAGGGACGGGTGGGGTACTGCGAACAGTTCGCCGCGTCCATGGCCGTGATGGCCCGTTCCCTGGGCATCCCGGCCCGGGTGGCGGTGGGCTTCCTGCGTCCCGATCAGATCGGCTCCAGCGACACCTGGGAGTACAGCGCGTTCGACCTGCACGCCTGGCCGGAGTTGTACTTCGACGGCTTCGGCTGGGTGCTCTTCGAGCCGACCCCGTCGGACCGTCAGAACTCACAGGCGCCGAGTTACACCCGCGACCGTGAGGTTGCTGCGCCCGCCCCGACGGCGCCGACCGAACGGCCGGAGACCCGCAGCCCACAGCCCGACGTCCCCTCCCCCAGCGCAGCACCGTTGCCGGAGTCCAGCGACCCCACCACCACCTCATCGGATCAGACCCTGCCCTGGATCCGGATCCTGGGCGTCCTCGGCGGACTACTGCTGCTCGGCGCCGTGGTGTTCGGACCGGGAGCACTTCGCACCCGCCAGCGTGACCGGCGCTTGACCGAGGGTGTCGAGGGCGCCTGGCGTGAACTCGAGGCGACGGCGGCGGACCTGGCTGTGCCCTGGCCCAGGGACCGCTCCCCCCGCGAGACCCGCGACGTCCTGGTGGGGTACTTCGGCGCACCCGAGGACCACATCGCCCCCGAGCGCCCGGCCCGTGGACCGGGGCTGGCCCCCGATGCGGTGGTCGCGCTGGACCGTCTGGTCGCCGAACTCGAGGTCCTGCGCTACGCCGAGACGCCGCCCGCGCATCCGGGCTTCTTCACCGCCGAGGCGACCACCTGCTCCGACGCGCTGCGCCACGGAGCCACCCCGCGGGTACGACGTCGCGCCCGATGGCTGCCCGCCTCGGTGACGCAGCCGACGAGGGGCTCGCGAGGAGAGGTCGGGTCGCGGGAACCTGCACCCGTCGGTGCCGTCGAGCACATGTCGTGATCAACCAGTCTGATCAGATGAGTCAGGCTGGCTGAAGCGGGGCGGGAGGCTAGAAGCCGCCGCCCTGTTCACGGCGACGCCGCCAGCGCTCCTCCATGCGGTCCATGAAGGACCCAGAGGTGTTGCGGGGACGAGCACGTCCGGCTCCCCCGCCGCGCAACTTGCTCAACTTGCCGGGTTTGCCACCCGTCTTCTGCGATGAGGTGGCTCGGCCTCCCTCGATGACCCCGAATCCGGACTCGTGCTCGACGCGGGTGGGGTCTGCCGCGGTGGCGGTCTGACCCTTCATCGCGCTGAGGGCAACCGTGGCGGAGCCGAGCATGATCACGAAGCCGGCGACGCCGAGGTACCAGAGGGTCGTGATGGCGCCGGCCATGAGCACGGCGATGCCGACCGCGAAACCGAGGCCCGCGAGTATCGCTCGGCGGCGAACCGACCGGCGCATCGTGGTGCCCCGCAGGGTGGAGGCGAACTTGGGATCTTCCTCGACGAGGGCGCGCTCCATCTGCTCGAGCAGTCGAATCTCCTCTTCCGAGAGTGGCACCGTTGTCCTCCAGGGTCCAGATGGTACTCGTCGCACACGTGACGTCTCGGTAAGTCTAGGCAGGCGGCAGGAGATACCGGTAGGACAGGTCGAAAAATCATGGCGAAATCTCATGACCGGCGCCGCGGGCCGTTGCCACGAGCCAGTCACAGGCCGGTGTTTCGCCGTCAACCCAACAGGCTCGCCGGTCGCACGATGCTGGTGCCGAAGCGTCGTGCGGCACGGTCGACGGCCCGATCGGCCTCCGACCACCCGCGCTCGGGCTCGCCGAGCACCAGTTGACGGTGGACCCGGTCGCGGGCCATGAGCCCCTCGACACGGACCCCCACCAGCCGAATCCGGGCCCGTTGCAGACCGAGGGCGTCATAGAGACCCACCACCGCGCGGTAGATCTCCTGGGTGACGTCGGTGGCCTCGGCCAGGGTGCGTGATCGGGTGATCGTGGTGAAGTCTGCGAAGCGGACGGTGATGGCTACGGTGCGACCAGCCACTTGAGCACTTCGCATCCGATGGGTCACCTTGGCGGTCAGTCGCAACATCTCCCGAAGGATCACCTCGCGGTCGTCGGTGTCGCGGCCGAAGGTCTCCTGGGCCCCCATCGACTTCTCCGGGTCCCCCTCCCCCTGACCGAACACCGCAGCGCTGGCGGGAACGATCTCCCGACGATCCGCCCCCCAGGCCAACTCGTGGAGGTGACTGCCCAGGTGTTGTCCCACCGCTCGTTGCAGGGTGCGCAGGGGCGTGTGCGCCACGTCGCCGACCGTGATCAGCCCCAGCCGGTGCAGCATCGTGCGGGTCTTCTCCCCGACGCCGTACAGGTCCCCCACATCGAGCGGGTGCAGGAAGGAGGTGATCTCCTCGGGTCGCACGACCACGATCCCGTCGGGCTTGGCCCGACGACTGGCCAGCTTGGCCACCGAGATCGAGGAAGCGACACCGACCGAGCAGTTGATGCCCTGCTCGTCGTGGATCACCGCCCGGATCTGTTCGGCGATCCGGATCGGGGAACCGAGTCTGCGGATGGCGCCGCGAACATCGAGAAACGCCTCGTCGAGCGAGATCGCCTCCACCAGGGGCGTGACCCGACGGAAGTTCTCCATCACCGCCACCGAAACGGTCGAGAAGGTGTCGTAGTCAGGTGAGAGCACCACCGCCTGGGGACACAGCCGTCGTGCCCGAGCCCCCGGCATCGCCGAGCGAACGCCGTACTGACGGGCGAGGTAGTTGGCCGACAACACCACACCTCGGTGACCACCGCCCACGATGACCGGGACGTCTTGCAACTCGGGCCGGTTGCGCACCATCACCGAGGCGTAGAAGGCATCCATGTCCACGTGCAGGATCGGGGTGGGCACACTCATCGGGCCACCCCCACGCCGCTGGTCCAGCGGGGTGCGTTAGGTCGCGAGCAGGTGCAACTGCATCGCGAGGGGGAGGTACTCCTCGCGCTCTGCTGCGACCCGTTCGAGTTCGACCAGCGCGGCCGTCGCACCGGGCTCGAGGTCCAGCAGGGAGCCGGGGACGAGGTCGGCGAAGATCCGGATCCCGTGGGTCGAGGTGACCTCGAAACCGGCGTCGGTGAGCAGAGACGTCGTCTCCGCAGCGGTGAACCGGCGACCGGCCCGGCCCTGCGGCGCGGTCTCGTCGAGCAACGCCAACGCTGCGGTGAAGTGTCCGGCCATGGCGCGGGCGATGACCGCCGCGTGCCGTTGGGCGACCAGAAGGCTGAGCACCCCGCCGGGGCGGAGCACCTCGCGGATCCGAACCAGGGCCGCCGCCGGGTCGTCGACGACCTCGAGCACGCCGTGGCACAACACGAGGTCGGCCGGACCGACCAGGTTGGGCAGCCCGTCGATGTCGCCCTGGACGCCGGTGACCTGGACCCCGAGCTCACGGGCGCGGCGATCGAGGGAGGCCAACGCGTCAGGACTGGGATCGACCACCGTGACCGAGTGACCGAGCTGAGCCACTCTGACCGCGAATCCTCCGGTGCCACCCCCGATGTCGAGCACCCGGGCGGGTGCCTGATCGTGCTGACCGGTTGACAATGCTTCGAGCACCGGTCGCAACCCGTCCCACACAACAGCGGTCCGGGCGGCACCTCGTCTCTCACTGGCCGACATGGTTTCCACCCTAGTCCCATCTCTCCCCTCATCCGGCACTCCCCGGGCTGCGGTGCCACAGAGCACGTGAGACCTGTTTGGTGGGTTCCCCGGCGGGCCCGATATCGGAGTAGGGCGACATCTTGGAGCCGTTGGAGTGCACCAGCACCCGTCGCTGGGCGGGTTCCTCACCCAGGCGGGGAGGCACGATCGCCAGTTGCTCGTGCACCGCCTCGATCCCGTGGTGCTGCCAATGCGCGTGCAACGCCGAGAGTTCCCAACAGCCGGTGGCTCGTAGCGAGACCCCCCGGTGGCCGGTTCGCCGCAGAACACCTCGGACCACCAGCAGCCAGGAGTGGAAGACCGTTGTGGCGTACGAGCCCTGGGCGTCCTCGAAGAACGTCGCGTCGACCGGTCCGGTGGAGTCGTCGAGGGTCAGGAACACCACCCGGCGGCCCGACCGGATCGGTGGGGTCTGGGTGGCGACCTTGACGCCGGCGACCAGGATCTCCGAGTGGCTGCGGCGACTCAGCAGCTCGGCGCTGCGGGTGATGCCGAGCTCGTCGAGGAAGGGGGCGTAGGCATCGAGGACGTGTCGGCTGACGTCGAGTCCGAGGATCTCCAGCTCGGCGGCCGTGGACTCCGCCGCCGTCATCTCCGGGAGCCCGGAGACCTCACCCTCCCGCGGTCCGTCACCGAGATCGAGGGAGAGCTGCACCGAGGTGACCTCACTCGCGGCCGGGGTGGCGCGACTCTGTGCGGCCGCCTTCGCCCAGACCCCGGCCTCGGCCAGCGGGTGTCGCTCCGGACCCCCATCTGAGTGCTGATGCTCCTCTCGGGATCGGGAGTCCGTGCTGTTGCGTAGCGCCGCCTCCCGCACCTGTGCCGCCTGCACCGCCCGTGCGCGAGCCGGCGCCGACCCTCGCAGTCCGCGTGAGGAGCCGCGGCCACGCGCCTGCCGAGCCATCGATCTGGACTGTCGGTCCAGTTCTGCCACCTGGAGCAACAGGTCGCGGCGCGTCACCCGACCACGACGGCGTACCCCGTCGTCGGCTCCCGCCGAGGAGGGCGTGGATCCGGTCCCGTAGGTGGCGTCGAAGCCACCGGCCAGCACCAGTCGCTCCATGATCGGCCGGGAGACCCCTGTCCGGTGCCACAGATCGGTCAGCGAGGTGAAGGGTCGGGCCGCCACGATCCGGTCGACCTCGGCCTCGCTGATCCCCTTGACCTCGGAGAGGGAGAGTCGGATTCCGTAGAACCGCGAGCGGAGCTCGCCTGGTTCTACGGAACCGGATGAGCGGGCGCGAAGCGCCTCCGTGTTCTTCGGGGGGATTCCGGGGGGCGGAGCCCCCCGGAGAGGTTCCACCGAGTAGGTCTTCTCGGAGGCGTTGACGTCCAGGCCCAGCACGGTGATGCCGAGGTGCCGGGCGTCGTCGAGGATCAGTCGTTTGGGATACATCCCCGGGTCGTGGGTGAGGATCCCGGACAGGAAGTGGGCCGGCCAGTGGGTCTTGAGCCAGGCCGATTGGTAGGTGGGCAGCGCGAACGCCGCGGCGTGGGCCTTGCAGAAACCGAACGAGGCGAACGCCTCGATCACCGACCAGATCTTCTCCACCACCGGCAACGGGTAGCCCCGCCCCAGAGCCCGAGGGTGGAACCAGATCCGCACATCACTCATGCCTTCGGGGCTCCCCAGGGCCCGGCGCTTCTCGTCCGCCTCGGCGTACCCGACGCCGGTGAGTTGAGCGATCAGCTCGATGACCTGTTCGTGGAAGACGACCACCCCGTTGGTGTCGGCCAGGATCGGTCGCAGATCGGGGTGGAAGTAGACCGGCTTCTTCCACCCCTGTTTGGCTTCCAGATAGGGGGTGATCATGTCGCTCTTGACCGGGCCGGGCCGGAACAGCGAGATGTCGGCGATGATCTGGCCGAAGGTCTCGATCCCGGACTTGCCGACCAGTTCGCGTTGGCCCGGTGACTCGATCTGGAAGATCCCCAGGGTCTTGGCCGAACTGATCAGGTCATAGGTCGGCTGATCGTCGAAGGGCACCTGGACCTCGTCGTCCAGATCGATCTCGACGCCGTCGGTGCGTCGAATCTCGGCCAGGGCATGGGCCATCGAGGACTGCATCCGGATCCCGAGGACGTCGAGTTTGAGCAGACCCAACTCCTCCACGTCGTCCTTGTCGAACTGGCTCATCGGAAAACCCGCGAAACTGGCCTCGACCGGGGTGCGGTCGAGCAGGGTCGCATCGGAGAGCAACACCCCGCAGGGGTGCATCGCGATATGGCGAGGCAACCCGTCGAGGCGTTCGACCAGACCGAACATCAGGTCGAGTCGTTCCTCGGCCAGGCCGGCGGCCCGCAACTCGGGAAGATCCCGCAGGGCGGCCCGGGCGTCACGGGCCCGGATGTGGGGAAACATCTTCGCGATCGTGTCGATCTCCGCCGGCGGCATCCCCAACGCCGCCCCGACATCACGCACCGCGTGCCGGACGCGATAGGTGTCCATCATCGAGACGCACACGCATCGTTCCCCGCCGTAGGTGTCGAGGATCGCCTCATAGACCTCCAGCCGTCGCGCCGACTCCACGTCGATGTCGATGTCGGGAAGAGCGCGTCGAAGTGGTGAGAGGAAACGCTCCATCAGCAGGCCGTGGCGGATGGGATCCACCCCCGAGATCCCGAGGAGGTAGTTGACCAGGCTGCCGGCGCCGGATCCCCGAGCGGCAGAACGCACCCCCATCTGCTTGATCAGATCGGTGACGTCGCCGACGGTGAGGAAGTACGACGCGTAGCCGAGTCCCCGGATCAACTCCAGCTCGTCGTCGAGTCGCTTCCAGATCCGTTGTCGGGGGGCCGATCCGTACCGATGGCCGATCGCCCCCTCGCAGCGAGCGCGCAAGGACCCGTCTGCGTCGCCGCCTCCGAATTCTGGGAAGTGCACCTCCCCCATGCCCAGGTCACGACGCGGATCCAACGCGCACCGGTCGGCGACCGCGCGGGTCGCCGCCAACAGTGACCGGGCAGGGTCGCCACCGGACCTGCCCTGGAACCCACCGGCCCGGCAGATCTCCTCGGCGATCTCGTACATCTGCTTGCCCGACTTCAAGAAGCCCTCGGCGTTGACCCGGTCCAGATGCCGCCGATCCAGGGCCACCAGCCGTCGTGCCGCATCGAGCACGTCCACGGTGACCGCGTCGCTGCGGTCGGCGTAGCGGACCGCGTTGGTCAACACGACGCCGAGTCCGGCCCGGTCGGCGATCCTCGAGAGTCGCGCCGCGTGGGCGGTGGTGCCCGGGCCCCACCCCTGACCGGTCGCCCCCAACCGGTGGGAGACCACCTCCACCACCAGATGGGAGCGTGGCACCACCTCCTGCCACCCCCGCAGCGCGGCCGCCGCGAGGTCGTCACGACGACGGGTCACCGCAGGACCCAATCCGGAGTCGCTGCCCAGGAGAACCATCAGGTTGCTGCTCGCCAGGAGCTCACGGACCTCGTCGGTCGCCGTCTCGAGGTCGAGCACCGGAGTCCCCCGGTCCCCCGCCAACTGGACCGCCGAGATCAACCGACACACCGCAGCCCACCCTGCCCGGCCACCCCCTGGCCCGTCGGCCGACGCCAGGAACCGTGCCCGTGGCAGTCCGCCCTGCTCGACGGGCTGATCGCGGTAGGCGCCGCCTCGGACGGGGTTCCTCGTGGGGCTTCTGCTCGGGTTCTGCCCCGATGCCCACCCCACCGGTCGGTAGGCGAGGCTCACCCCCAGGACCGGGTTGATCCCGGCCTGCGAACAGGCCTTGGCGAACTTGACCGCACCGTAGGTGCCGTCCCGATCGGTCAGCGCGAGGGTGTCCATCTCCTGCTCGACGGCTCGTTCGACCAGGACGTGAGGGTGCGAGGCGCCGTACTGCAGGGAGTAGCCGGAGGCGACGTGAAGGTGGACGAACGGGTCGGACACTCAGCATCAACTCACGTGTCGGACGAGGCGCACCTGTGCGGGTGCGTGCGGAACCAGTCCGAGCATCTGCTCCACGACTCCGAGGAACCGGTCGGCGTCACGCACCAGGTCATCGGCGTCACGCTCGGTGACCACCCGGATCGATCCCGCCTCCGCCGCGGCCCGCTTCGCCGCACCGGCCGCGAAGAACCGGGCCCATTCGGCGAGTTCGGGAGCCACCTCGCTCAACAGCACCCAGGCGTTCTTCTGAGGGCGTCGTCGGGCCGGCGCCGGCTGCGCCCTCGCCGCGAGCAATGCTGCTGCCGCCCGCAGCGCGGCGACATGGGCGCAGGCGTAACGGGTCGGGATGTCGGGGGTAGCCATCGCCTCGCTCAGTGACTCCGCCGACCGGAGCAGATAGGAATGCGTGGTCGCGGGAAGGGCGTAGGGATTGGCCTGTTCCACCGGCCGGGTCGAAAGCGTCATCAGTCCACACACCCGACCAGTCGCCAGGACGCATCGGACCAGCTGAAGGAGAGGTCGAAGACGCCGCTGGAGCCGGGCACCGTCCCCATGGCACGCGAGGCCTCCACCCGCCACATCTCGCACTCCTCGAGGAGCTCCCCCATCGAACGGGGCTGGGTGGGGAGTTGGGTGGGTCCTCCCGTGGGGCCGGTCTCGGCACCGACCAGTTCCCCAACCAGTTCCCCGACCAGTTCACTGCGGGTCGCTCGTGCGTCCGCACCCAGCCACCACGGTCCGGTCTCGACCCACTGGGCCACCACCGTGCGCACCTTCCACAGCCTCCCGCGCCAGAGGAACTGCTCGGGGCCCTCCTGACCGCCTTGACCGTCCTGACCGTTCAGTCCGTCGGGCCCGGAGTTGCTCACCCAACCTCGGCGCACCTCCACCGGATCGTCGTAGCGTCGCATCGCCTTCTCCTCTCGAACCGCCCCCGAGAACAGAGCTCAGGGATGAAGGCTCGGCGGTGCAGATCGAGATCGCCTCACCGAGTCGTTCGAACGCGTGTTCGAACATCTGCAAGGTACACCCGCCCACCGACATCCCGTCAAGGACAGATCACCCAGGCTGTGGAGGACCGGGCCGATGGCCCTGCGCGAGTCGCCCTCAGGCGTCGATGGCGATGGTCGACCCGCGCAGGAAAGCGCTGGTGTCCCGGTGGAACAGCAGGGCCAGGATGACGAACTCGAGCAGGATCGAGGCGGCCGAGATCACCACGAAGACCACCGGAGGGTCCGTGCGGAGTCCGGCGACGGTCGCCAACAGGACCGCCAGCACGATCGACACCAACGAGTAGCGCGCCCAGGGGTGGGCGGTGCGCAGGAAGGGCACCAGCACCAGGATCAGCCCGGCGGTGACCAAGAACAACACCAGGGCCACCGGCACGAAGGCGGGCGGCTTGATCGCGCTGTCGATCGGGTGCCCGACCGACCAGGAGGCGATCAGATCGTCCCGGAAGACCACGACCAGCGCTGCGGTCACGGCTCCGACGAGAACCAACGCGCGCAGGCCCCAGATCGCACGGAGCACCGAATCCGGCAACTTCACTGTCTGGTTCTCCCTCGCACTGTGGACTCGTCGTGACCGACTTCCCCTATGGTCCCATCCATGGCAACCGAGCATCCTTCGATCAGTCGCTTCCGAGATGAGCATCTCCGCCGCGGTGGTGTCGGCGAGGTCGTCATCCTGCCCGACTCGGTCCACACGGCCGCACTGGCTGCCCAGGCCCTGGGCTGTGAGGTGGGGGCGATCGCGAACAGCCTGCTCTTCGACGCCGAGGGTGCTCCTGTGTTGATCCTCACCTCCGGTGCCCACCGGGTCGACACCGCGAAGGCCTCGCAGGCGATCGGCGTACCCCGGTTGTCGCGGGCGAAGCCCGACTTCGTCAAACAGCACACCGGACAGGCGATCGGCGGAGTCTCCCCCATCGCCCATCCCTCGCCGGTGCCCACCTACCTGGACTCCTGGCTCGAGCGGTACGACGTGCTGTGGGCCGCCGCCGGCCATCCCGCAGCTGTGTTCTCCACGACGTACGCCGAAATCGTGGCCATGACCGGCGCGGTGACCATCGACGTCTAGGGTCAGCGGCATGGCGAAGGTGGTGGTGATCGGCGGCGGGCTCGCCGGGATGGCGAGTGCCGCACGATTGGCCAAACTCGGCCACGAGGTGACTCTCCTGGAGTCGGGTCGGGTGCTGGGCGGAGCCATGGCACCGGTCACCCAGGACGGGTTCACCTGGCAGGGCGGCCCCACCTCGCTGATCGTTCCCGCCGTGATGCGCGATCTCTTCCGCAAGTCCGGGCGGCCCCTGGAGGCCGAACTCAAGGCGGAGTTGAAGCCGCTGGAGGTCCTGCGCGAACACCGCTTCGAGGACAAGACCTCGGTCCGCCTCCCCGGCGGGTCGGTGGTCGCCCAGGTCGCCGCCTTCGATGAGCTCGGGCCCGGGCTCGGCAAGATCTGGGCGGGGTACGTCGACTCGTTCAACGAGGTCTGGGAGACCCTGCGCCGGCACTACTTCGAGGTCCCCACCGCCGCCGCGGACCGCCCACGTGAGGTCGCTGCGCTGCTGAGCAGTCGGGAGACCCTGCACAAGCGGTTGCGTCGTCAGTTCCGCGACGAACGCCTCGCCGTGGTCGCCGGGCACCCGTTCGTCGCCCAGGGCCACGACCTGCGCAACGTGCCCGCCTGGATGGGGTTGGAGGCCTATCTCGAGCAGTGCTTCGGCGGCTGGGAGGTCCCGGGCGGCATGGGCGAACTCACCGCAGCCCTGGAGCGACGGCTGGCGACCCGCAAGGTCACCGTGCTGCTCGAGAACCAGGCGCGCGACATCGTGGTGCGCGGTGGACGAGGGGTCGCGGTCAGCACCGCGGTCGGCGAGGTGGCCGCGGACCACATCGTGTGCGCCATCGACCCTCGACGGCTACCCGCGTTGGCGTCGTACGTCGCCGCCTCGATGCCGGCCATCCCCCCGGTGATCGCTCACCTCGGGCTCGACGGCGACGTCCCCGATCTGCCGCACGAGGTGGTCCTGCACAGCGACCCGATGCTCATCGTCCGGACCGGTGGCGTCGCGCCCGAGGGCCAGCACGCCTGGACGGTGCACGGCCGCGGCAAACTGGCGGAGGACGTGCTGCGGGCACTCGCCCGACACGGCATCGACGTGCGCGAGAACATCGTCTCCCGCATCGACCTCAGTCCCCGCGAACTCGTCGAGGGGTGGGGTGGGTCTCCCATGGGAGTGATGTGGCAGGGCCGGGCCACGGTGCGCCACCGCCTCGGGCCGACCACGCCCATCCCCGGCGTGTACGCCGCTGGGGCCCACTCCACACCTGGGTCCGGCGTACACCTCGTCGGGCTCTCCGCCGCCTTGGTGGCGCAGTCGATCGGTGCGGCCTGACTCAGACGGTGATCTGATTCAGACGGTGGCCTGCAGGCCTGCGTAGATCTCTCGCGTCGCCTTGGAGCGGTTCAACGTGTAGAAGTGCAGGCCGGGCGCGCCCCGCTCGAGCAGGGTGTCGCACAACTCGGTCGCGATCGCGATGCCCTCGGCGCGAACCGCCGCCGGGTCGTCGGCCAGCGGCTCGATCCGGGCGGTCACCTCCGCGGGGATCTCGCGACCGGACAACTCCACCATCTTGCGCATGGAGTTCACGTTCAGGATGGGCATGATGCCCGGGATGATCGGGAAGTCGACGCCGATGGCCTGGCACCGTTCCACCAGGGCGAAGTAGTCATTGGCCCGCAGCACCATCTCGGTGACCGCGAAGTCCGCGCCAGCGTCGTACTTCGCCTTCATCGCGGCAGTGTCGGCGTCCAGGTCCGAGGCGTCGCGGTGCCCCTCGGGGAAGGCCGCGACCCCCACCGCCAGGTCGCTGCTCCTGCGGATGAAGGCCACCAGATCCGAGGCGTACTCGACGCCACCGGGGGTGCTGGTCCACGCGGTCCCCGGACCGGCCGGCGGATCCCCGCGCAGGGCGAGCACGTTCTGGACCCCCGCGTCGGACAACTCCCGCAGGATCCCCCCGATCTCGTCGGTCGTGTGGCCCACGCAGGTCAGGTGCGCCATCGGCACCAGGGTCGTCTCCCGGGCGATACGCCCGGTGATCGCCACCGTGCGGTCGCGGGTCGCCCCGCCGGCACCGTAGGTGACCGACACGAAGGTCGGGGACAGCGGCTCGAGCTCGCCGATGGACCTCCACAGGATCCGCTCGCCCTCGTCGTCCTTGGGCGGGAAGAACTCGAAGGAGAAGGATCGTTCACCGGCTCGGATGAGTTCGCCGATGCGGCGGCTCGCCGGCTGCTGGTCCTGAGTCATGCCCCAAGTCTATGAGGGGAGCGTCGGCCCGGCCCGATGTGTCTTACGTACGGCTACTAGTCTCGCAAACGTGAGCGTCTCTGGTGCCCCCGATCAACCGCCCGTCGATCCAGTTGACGGGTCAGACGTCCGGCCCTCTGATGGGCCCGCGGATGGGCCCTGGGACGGAACCGCCTTCCGGGCCGAGATCCAAACGACCCTGGATGCGTTCCTCGACGACCAGGCTGCTCGCCTGGCTCCCCTGGGCCCCGACGCCGAACGGCTCGTGCGGTCCGCTCGCGAAGCGGTGCGTGGGGGCAAGCGATTCCGGGCTGCGTTCTGCTGGTGGGGCTACCACGCGGCGGCCCCCGCCACGCCGGACCCGTCCGCGCTGGTGCGGGCCTGTGCGGCGCTGGAGTTGCTGCACGCGAGCGCGTTGGTCCACGACGACTACATGGACGCCTCCGACACCCGTCGTGGTCGGCCGGCCACGCACCGCGCCTTCGAGGCCGAGCACCGTCGAGACGGTTGGCGTGGGGATCCCGAGCAGTACGGCGCCGCCGCGGCGATCCTGCTCGGAGACCTGCTCCTCGGCTGGGCCGAGGAGATGCTGCGCCGGTGCGGGCTTCCCTGGGAGCGGGTCGGACCGGCACTGGAGGTTTTCGACGACTGTCGCACCGAGGTGATCGCCGGGCAGTTCCTCGATGTCTCGGTGCAGGCCCGGGGTCGGGCGGATGTCGACGCCGCGATGACGGTGCTGCGCTACAAGTCCGCCAAGTACTCCATCGAACGACCCCTGCAGATCGGCGCCGCCCTGGCCGGTGGTGGCCCGGACGTCCTGGCGCGGCTGAGTTCCTTCGGGCTCCCGGTCGGCGAGGCCTTCCAACTGCGCGACGACCTTCTCGGCGTCTTCGGCGATCCGGCGGCGACCGGCAAGCCGGCTGGCGGGGACCTGATCGAGGGCAAGCGGACGGTGTTGGTCGCCTTGGCCCTCGACGCGGCAGACCGCCAGGACGCGGCCACCCTCGACGCCGGGCTGGGGACCGACCTCTCCCCCGCGGCCGTCGACGACCTGCGTCGGATCATCGATGCCTCGGGCGCCAACGCCCAGGTCGAGGCGGTGATCGAGCAACTCACCTCGGTGGCCGTGACCGCCCTGGACCCAGACCCCTCCGGTGCGGCATCCCTGGACGAGCGGGCGTGCGGCGTACTGCGTCAGCTCGCGGCCGCCGCCACCCGTCGCACCGTCTAGCCCCACGAAGTTCGCCAGATGGGGACACGAAGTCCGCCAGATGGGGACGCGAAGTTCGCGAGATGGGGACACGAAGTCCGCCAGATGGGGACGCGAAGTTCGCGAGATGGGGACACGAAGTTCGCGAGATGGGTACGCGAGATCAGCCAGACGCGATCAAGCGCCCCATTTGACGAACCTCGGCGCCCCATTTGACGAACTTCGTGGTCAGTCGAGGAGGGGGATGTCCAGATCGGGGCCCTCGCCGCGGAGCAGGACGAGGAAGCCGGGGTTGGTGGGTTTGATGGGGTTGGTCGGGTTCGTGGAGTTGGTGTCGATGGCGCGGCCCTCGACAATGCGACGGAGAATCGAGAAAGCGCGCTCGTCGGCCCGAGCGAAGGGACCCCAGTCGTCCCACAGCAGGACCGTGGGGGTCTCCAGGTCACCCAGGCAGTCGGCCAGGGCGTCGAAGTTCGCGCCGTAGTAGTCCGGGAGGTCCAGAGCCACCCCCAGGGCGGCGAGGACCTCGGCCTTGGTCTGGGCGTAGGCGCCGTCCACTGAAGCCAGGCGCCAGCCGGCCACCTCCAAGGTGGTGGTCAGATCCTGCGCGGTGAACTCCGCGGCCCAGCGGAACATGCCTGTGGGCTCGCGGCCCGCGAGAACCGGCGCCAGTCCGCTCAACGCGCGATCCGGGAGAAGGACTCGTAGTGGTCCTGGGTCCAGTAGTACTCGTCGCTGGCACCGGTCACGATCCGGCGTGCCCCCCGATGCGAAACGCCAGGAGTGTCGACGGTGTATTCCGCGTAGTAGCCGTCGTACTCGTCGGGGAGGATCCCCTCGAAGTTCCCGAAACGGGAACCGTCCTTGTCGTAACGGAAGGGTCCTCCAGCGTCGATCCGGTCGAGGACATCCAGCGCTTCCTCAGGCAGCTCCGACTCGGAGATCAGCGGGAGTCCGGAGTCGGGGTCGACGTCCGAGGCCTCGCTTGACTCCTCGATGGGTTTCCCCGAGGAGGAGAACGTGGGCGGGGCGCTGGGCCGCACCCCTGCGCTCACGGTGGACTCCTGTGAGGGCAGGACAGCGGTCGGGGTCCCCGGGTCCCGGCCGTTGATCAGCCAGATCCCGATGGCGACGGCCAGGACGAGCAGGATGCCGAGGAACTCGCTGCGCTGTTTGTTCTTCTTCGGCTTGCGCTGCCAGTGATCGGTCGGCGTCGTCACTGCCGTGGCCTCAGAGGTCGATCGACTGTGCGCGGCGCTTGGCCTCGGACCCGCGGTTCTCGCGCAGCGCGTCGATCGGGCGACCCGGCAGGTCCTCCTGAACGATGAACAACCACGCGATGATCTCGCGGTCGTCGAAGTTCTGGTCGTGCAGCACCGTCAACAGACCCGGCAGGCCCTTGACGGGGCCGGGGCCCAGGTCGGTGTCCTGGATCAAGTCCGCCGGGATCTGCTGCCCCGCACCCTCCCGGGGTACGGCGGCCGCCAACTCGTGTTCACGGATCATGGTGCGGACGCGGGAGACCGTGACACCCAACCGTCGGGCCGCCTCGGCCCAATCGATCCAATCGGCAACGAGTGCGTCGAGGTCGGCATCGGCGAGGGGAGCGCTCATAAGCACTTGATATCACCTCAGGCACGAATCCCGGCCACCGTGAAGCGCCTGCTGCCCCGGGTGCGAGATGCCTCACGCCACGCCGCACTCCCCGCACACGAGCCAAATCGGGTGCGCATCCGTAGGATCGAGACCCCGGATCCTTCCCCATCCGGTCGCAGGAGGGTCGCCCGTGCCATCAGATCGTCACGCCACCAACGGCAACGACGCTCGATCTGGCGACCCCATGACCGGGCGGCTACTCGAAGGTCGCTACCGGATCGCCGGGCGAGTGGCCCGTGGCGGGATGGCCTCGGTCTACGAGGCCACCGACCTTCGCCTGGACCGAACCGTGGCGATCAAGATCATGCACGCCGGGCTTGGGGAGGGCGACGACTTCGCCACCCGCTTCGTGCGTGAGGCGCGCTCGGCGGCCAAGCTCTCCCATCCCAACGTGGTGTCGGTCTACGACCAGGGCGACGACGACGGCGTGGTGTTCCTGGCCATGGAGTACATCCACGGTCACACGCTGCGCGACACCATCGCCAAGGAAGCTCCGATGTCACCGTCCAAGGCGTTGGCACTGGTCGAACCCATCCTGTCCGCCCTGAGCGCGGCCCATCGCGCCCAGATCATCCATCGCGACATCAAACCCGAGAACGTCCTGATCGCCGACGACGGTCGTATCAAGGTGGCCGACTTCGGTCTGGCCAAGGCCATCAGCGCCGACACCCAGCACACCGCGACCGCCGGGGTCCTGATCGGAACCGTTTCCTACCTGGCCCCCGAACTCGTCATCGAGGGTCGCGCGGACGCTCGAGCGGACGTGTACGCCGCGGGCGTCGTCCTGTTCGAACTGCTGACCGGAACCAAACCCCATGAGGGCGAGACCCCCATCCAGGTCGCCTACAAGCACGTTCACGAGGACGTTCCCGCCCCCTCGAGCCTGGTCCCCGGCATCCCGGAGTACGTCGACGCCCTGGTCGCGCGCGCCACCGCCCGGGACCGTGGGCAGCGTCCCGCCGACGCATCGGTCCTGCTCCATCAGGTGCACCGGGTCAGCCACGCGCTGGCGGCCGGGGTCCGTGAGGATCCCGAACTGACCCAGGATCTGGCCCTGACCTCCACCACGCGTCAGCTGCGGGACACCACGCCGGAGCCGTGGGACGAGGAGGAGATGGCGACGCTGTTGGCGCCGACCCCGGCGGGCGGGCCCTCCCCCGAGGACCACGAGCCCGACGACCGGGAGTACACCGTGACCTACCCGGTGGCCGACCCACCACCGGTTTCTCCTGCGACCCCGCAGCGAGGCGAACGAGGACCCCGTCCGCCCTCCCCGCCCTCCGGGGTGGCGAGTTCGGCCGCCGCGGGCCGGGGAGGATCCTCGAAGCCAGCGCGCGGCAAGCGACCCAAGAAGGGGCCTCTGCTGTTCCTACTGGCTCTGGTCCTCGCCCTGAGCGGGGGCGGCGCGGCGTACTGGTTCGGGTTCGCTCGCTACACCACAACCCCCGGGGTGCTGGGGATGGAGCAGTCCGCCGCCGAGGCGAAGTTGGATGCAGCCGGCCTGGGTTATGAGTACGACGACCCGACGTACTCCGAGACCGTGCCGGCCGGTGCCGTCATCAGCAGTGATCCGGCCGCCGGATCCCGTGTGCTGAGCGACGGGTCGCTCACCCTGCAACTGTCCCTCGGCAAGGAACGCTACGACGTCCCCGAGGTCGCGGGCATGACCGAGGATGAGGCTCAGGACGCCCTGCTCACGGTGCGCCTGGCCTACGACGAGAGCGTGGAGAAGTTCTCCGAGACGGTGGCCGCGGGGGTCGTGATCGGCAGCAGGCCCGCGTCGGGGACCACCCTGCGTCCCGGCGCTGCGGTCGATCTGATCATCAGCAAGGGCCGCAAACCGATCAACGTGGGCGACTGGGTCGGCAAGGACATCGAGGACGTACGCGCGGCCTACGAGAAGCGCGGGCTGGTCGCGGAGGTCGCCTCCGAGGAGTTCAGTGACGACGTCGCCAAGGACGCCGTGATCTCCCAGAACCCCAGCGGCGGCACCGTTTTCCGAGGCGAGTCGGTCTCCTTCGTGGTCTCCAAGGGTCCCGAACTGGTCGAGGTCCCCTCGGTTCGGGCCTTCGGGGTGAGTGCGGCCACCGACCGGCTCGAGGACCTCGGCTTCGAGGTCGAGGTGCAGTCGAGGAGCTCCAACCCGTTGGGCTTCGTCTTCAGCACCGACCCCGGTTCGGGAGAGCTGGTCCCCAAGGGCAGCACCATCACCCTCAACGTGGTCTGAGCGCCGCACCGCACTAGCCTGCGCCCATGCGCAATCCCATCGGAACCCACGTCCTGGTCGGCAAGGGTCTGGCCGCTGGCGCGTTGGCCGACGCCGAGGAGCTCGGCTGCGAGACCCTGCAGGTCTTCGTCGGCAACCCCCGGGGATGGGCACTGTCGGCGGGCAAACCTGCCGAGGACGTTGCCTTTCGCACCTCCGCCGCGGA
This sequence comes from Nocardioides salsibiostraticola, assembly GCF_054783655.1. Taxonomy (NCBI): domain Bacteria; kingdom Bacillati; phylum Actinomycetota; class Actinomycetes; order Propionibacteriales; family Nocardioidaceae; genus Nocardioides; species Nocardioides salsibiostraticola. The sequence continues at coordinate 48,982 of NZ_BAAGQD010000001.1, forward strand.
GGGCGGGATCCGCACCTTCATCCACACGCCCTACCTGGTCAACCTCGGTTCCCCCACCCCGGCGACGTACGAGAAGTCCGTCGCGCTGGTGGCGCACAACCTGAAGCGGGCCGCCGAGATCGGGGCCGAGGGGGTGGTCGTGCACACCGGGTCGTACGTCGATCCCAGCAATGACCGCGAGGGCGCCACCGCGCGGTACGCCGCGGCGATGCGTCAGGTGCGCGAGGGTCTGTTGCCTCTGCTCGAGACGATCGCGGACGACGCTGCACCGTGGCTGCTGTTGGAGCCCACCGCCGGGCAGGGGCGCAGCCTGTGCGCCGGGGTCGAGGACCTCGACCCCTACCTGGAGGCGCTCGACCACCACCCCAAGGCCGGGATCTGCCTGGACACCTGTCACGTGTTCGCGGCCGGGGCGCCGCTCGACGAGGACGGCGGGGCCACGTCCACCGTCGACCGGATCGTCGAGATCGGCGGAGCGAACCGACTGCGGCTGATCCACGCCAATGACTCGATGGACGTTCGCGGAGCGATGAAGGACAGGCACGAGAAGATCGGGCAGGGGCACATCGGCACCGGTGCCTTCGCCGAACTCTTCGCTCACCCGGCCACCGAGGGCGTTCCGTTCATCCTGGAGACCCCGGGGTCGCGCACGGCCGACGACCCGGACCTGCCGCTGCTCAAAGAGTTGCGGGCCTCCACCGCGATGTGAGTCGTCCGGCTGGGGTTCGGCTGCGGATCGTCTGCTCGTTTCCGGGTGTCGGTCCACCCCCGTAGGCTGACTGGGGTCCGGGCTGGCCGTATCGACCATGGGAGGCGAGATGGACACCTGCAGGGTCTGCGGCCACCGCGTCGACGTGGGCCGGTTCTGCTTGAACTGTGGGACTCCGATCGACGGTGAACCCCATCCCGAACTGATCCCCGACCCGACGTCCCATCTGCCGCCCGATCGACCGTTTGCTGCGTCTCCGCACCGGCAAGAGGTCGAGGGACGACCCCTCATCGCCTGGCTGCCCGTGCTCGTGATCGGCCTCGTCCTGTTGGCGGGGGCCGCCGGGGTAGGTGCGTGGTTGTTGGGTGGCGCCAGCGGCGACGACTCCGAACCGACGGCCGCCGAGTTGGCTGCGGCTTCCGGCGGAGCGCCTTCGGCGAGCGGGCCCGCGGAGCCGAGGACGCAGGGTCCTGAGGAGGAGCGAGAGGAGCCGCAGGACCTCATCCGGTTCGCGATGCCCGAGGTCCCGGGCACAGCCTCACCGGGCCGGGACACCTCGAGGAATCTGGTCCGCTACGACGCGGCCAACATGGTCGACGGCCTCCCCGGCACCACGTGGCGAACCCCGGGCGACGCCACCGGTGGTGAGATCACCCTGACCTTCCCTGCGCGAGCCGTTCTCACCCGCGTCGGGCTCATCAACGGCTACGCGAAGAGCGCCGGATCGCTCGACTGGTACGACGGCAACCGACGTATCGAGTCGGTCACCTGGACCTTCGATGACGGCACCACCGTGCGTCAGGACTTCGCCGAGGACCGCACGATGCAGAGCATCGACATCGATCCGGTCACCACCACCACCGTCACGATGACCATCGATGCGGTCACCGACCCGGGGTCGGGCCCGGCATCGCGCGACTACACCGCGATCAGCGAAGTCCTGCTGTTCGGCACCGCGGCCTGACGGTCGCCGTTCACCGGTTGAGTTCAGGAACAGACGCTCTCCGCTGTCGGCACCAGCGGTGTCTCGGGCCCTAGCGCATCGAGCACCATCGCGATCACCGCAGGAGTCCGCGGGACGTCCCCGTGGCTGACCACCAGAGCCGGGCACACCGACTGGATCGAGTAGTCCACCGCTCCGTCCAGGCTCCCAGACGACGGCGGTACGACGGTCTGGTCGTCGGTGGTCCACAGACTGACCCACTCCGGTCCCGCGGGCGTCTCGTCGTCGACGTTGAGTCCCCGTAGGAGATCGGAGTCGGGAACGAGTTGCTCACAGGCCGCGGGGCAGGCGTCGGGGGCCAGTCCCCCGGCCAGGGCCGCGATGTCGGTGCCGTGGTGCGGGGAGGCCAGCGTGACCGCCCGGCGTACCAATGACCCGCCGCCCTCGGAGTCCACGAACACCCGGGCCACGACTCCCCCGGCCGAGTAGCCCACGACATCGACCGATGGTGCGCCCTGTGCGACCAGGCTCGAGGCGACCTGCTCCACCTGCTGAGCCTGCTCAACCAGGTCACCGGTGCCGTCTCCGGGTGGGTCGATGATGCGGGCGTCCCGGCCGGAGTCGATCAACGCGGCCTGGAGCACCTCGAGGGAGTTGGTGTTGCCGCCGTACCCCGGCAGGAGCAGCACCGGACCGACCGACTCCTGGTCGACGGGTTCGACCGGATCGTCCCCGGTGACGCGGGCGGCCGCGGCGATGAAGACGAGGACGCCGACCACGAGGCCCGCCAGAGCGATGAACAGGCGACGACGTTGCGGGGACATGCCTCCGAGTCTGCCTGGGTGTGCCCAGCGGCCAAGCCCTGTGGACCCGTCCGATGACCCGGCCCGGTCAGCTCAGTCGGCGATGTCCTTGGTGGCGAAGTTCGCCCAGGCGGCGCCGAAGAAGGCTCCGATGTAGACCAGTTGCAGCAGGGTTCCCTTGACCAGGTCGCGCCAGAGGATGGGGTCGCGGAACAGATCGACGAACGCCAACCAGTAGCGGGTCGGCAGGTAGGGCCAGAACACCTCGGCCGCGTCCAGGGTCAGCAACAGGGTCGAGGCGATGAAGATCGAGATCGTGCCGAGAGCGGCCCCGAGCGGGAGGTCGGCGACGGTCGAGAGGAACAGCGCGATCGTCGCGACCCCGGCCATGCAGAGCATCGCGTAGGTGAAAGCGAGGGTGGTCCGCCCCACCAGTTCCGGGGTCGAGAAGCTGGTGCCGGAGACGCTCGTGGCGCCGGTCGTCAGGGACTCGGTGCCGAGCAGGGTGATCCCCAGGACGTAGGCCACGACCGCCACCACGATCACGGTGACGACGACGAAGGCCAGCACGGCGACGAGTTTGGCGACCAACAGGCGCAGGCGCCCTACCGGACGCACCAGCAGGTAGCGCAGCGTGCCGAGTTGGGACTCCCCGGCGATCGCCTCGCCGCCGACGATGGACACCGCGATCGGCAGGAAGAGTGGCAGGACGATGGCCAGTGCGGCCAACGGATAGAGGGTGCCGTCGGTGAGCACCGCGGAGAGGAACGCGGGCCCCTCACCGGGTCGGGGTCCGAGGTTGGTCACCGCGAGGAGGACCGCGACGATCACCGGCAGGGCGTTGATGAGCGCGATCGTCACCCAGGTCCGTCGGTTGCGCAGCAGTTTGGAGAGTTCGACCCGGATCACGAGGCGACCCCCGGGGTGGGCTCATGGACATCCGCGCTGGCCGTGCTGGCCTCGAGAACGACTTCCTCGAGCGTCCGGCGCTCCAGGGTCAGTTCACCGATGCGTACGCCGGCCGCCACCAAGAGCGCGTTCAGGTCCGGGGCGGTCGCACCGGCGATGACCAGACGGTCGCCGATCGCATCCTGCACCCGTGCCCGGTCTCCGTCTGCAAGAACCTCGCGAGCCAGACCCGCGTCGGGGGTCTTCACGATCACCCGGCCGGTGGGGCCGCGCAGGTTCTCCAGACGGTCCTGGAGGACGAGCCGACCCTGGTCGAGCACGCCGACCCGGGTGCACATCAGGTCGATCTCGGCGAGCAGATGGCTGGAGAGGAACACCGTGGTGCCCTCGGCGCTCAGACGCACCAGCAGCGCGCGGATGTCGCGGATCCCCTGCGGGTCGAGCCCGTTGGTGGGTTCGTCGAGGATCAGTAGCCGCGGTCGTTGCAGCAGCGCCCCCGCCAGACCGAGTCGTTGCCGCATGCCCAGGGAGTAGGCCTTCACCGGCCGGGCGTCCACACCCGACAGGCCGACCTGCTCGAGCGCCTCGCCTACGCGCGTGGATCGCCCCGAACGGGAGGATCCGCGACCCATCGCGTCGAGCAGGGTGAGATTCCGCCGCCCGGAGAGGTGAGGGTAGGCCGCAGGTCCTTCGATCATCGCGCCGACGTCCGGCAGCACCCGGCCCGCCGCCGCCGGCATGGCCTGGCCCAACACCTCGGCGTGCCCGGAGGTGGCGAGGACGAGGCCGAGCAGCATGCGCACGGTGGTCGTCTTGCCCGAGCCGTTGGCCCCCAGGAAGCCGTAGACGTCACCCTCGCGGACGTCGAGGCTGATGGCGTCGACGGCGGTGATGGAACGGAACCGCTTGGTCAGGGCCTCCGTGCGAATCACCGAAGGTCGGGGGTCCGGATCGGTCATCAGTCTCCTACGAACACGGTGTCGGTGAACAGATCGCGCGCCGAGGCGGCCAGCAGGTCCCCGCTGACGGTTCCGGCGATCAGCCAACCGCCGTCGTCGCCCTCCCCTGTGAGCAGAACGGCGAGCGGACCGAACGGGACCAGCGTGCCCTCGGGCTCCAGAGTGCTCCCCGGTGTCTTCTGCAGTTGGTCACGCAGGGGACGGGCCTCCCGACCCCGCAGAGGGATGGTGATCAGTTGCGTCAGCCCGGATCCGTAGACGCCCACCGCGCCCCGGGTCGCGTCGGTCTGGGCCAGCCCGCCCACTGCGGAGGGTGGGATGAACGGCGCGAACTGATTGGCCGCGTCGGCGATGTCGAGGACCTCGTCGAACTGCGTCTCGATCGTCGGGGACGGCTCGAAGATCACCTGGTCCGGGTCGGGCGTGGTGGTCGAGAACTCCGCAAAGGCCGTCGAGACCGCCGCGACGACCCCGTCGACGGCGTACACCTCGACGCGCAGGGGTACGCCGGTGTCGGGGTCGGCCCACAGGTCCACCCGCGCGATCCGACTCGTGTCGTCCGGGGAGGTGACCCGCAGCCCGGGTGCGACGCGACCCGCGATCCGTCGGGTGCCCAGTCGTGCGACGTCGTTGTCGGTGACGTCGCCCAGGAGACGACGCGCGAGGAGCGGCGGAAGTAGGTCTGAGGACCGGGGTAGGCGGATGTCGGGGTCGACACTGGTGGTCGCCGTGGCGTCCTCGTAGTCATATTCGGTGGTCAGGTCTCCGACGTGGATGAGGTCGGTCTCCCCGGCCAGCTTGAGCCGGTTGACCCTCCACGCGTCCTCGCCGCGCCACCACACCCGAAGCCTCGACTCGTCCCCCAGAACCGCGCCGACGTCGGTGAACCTGTCGACCGTGGGAAGCGCCAGGGTCCCCCGACTCTCGACGTACCCGCTGTAGGGCTGGTCGCTCGACCCGCGGACCAGGTCCAGGAGATCCCCAGCGCTCACGTTGCTGCTCGGTGCCGGGACCTCGCGGACCGCCAGCGGCACCGTCACCACGAGCACGACGCCGACCACCACGAGGAGCCAGCGTCGTAGGGGCGTCATTCATTCGAGCCTACGGGGGTGGTGCGTACGCCGAACGGACCTAGTTCACAGGTCGCGATGGACCTCGGAACCCTCCGGCAGTCCAGTGGTGGAGCGGTTCAGGTGGATGATCGCCACCACCAGACCGCCCCAGATGATCAGCATGGACACGATCATCATCACGATGGCTGAGGCGCTCATCGGTTTCCCTCCACTCGTTCGACTTCCGGATCGGACAGGTCGGTGCCCCGTCGCCACGGCACTCGAGCCACCAGGAAGCCGAAGGCGGCCACCGCCACCGCTGCTCCCCACCCGAAGACCAGCAGCATCCAGGCGGGATAGCCCCCGTAGGGGTCTTTGATGTCCGCCCACAGTGCAGCGACCAGGACGCCGGTGAGCGCAAGCGGGGTGACGACCCCGATGAGCGCCCGCCACCACAACCCGATCGGTATCGAGCCGCCGTCGTTGAGGTGAGCCCCCAACATCGGCAGGGCGCGGACGCCCCACGCCACCACGAGCATGGACACGACGGCCACCAGCAGGATCCCGAACTGGTTGAGGAAGTGGTCGAGGATGTCGAGCACGTAGAGCCCACTGGTGGTCGAGAGGAACATCAGGCTCAGCAGCGCCATCGGCACCGCGACCCAGACGGTCGCCGCGGCCCGGGTCATCTCGAACTTGTCGCGGACCGCGGAGATGACCACCTCGATGACCGAGATGAGCGAGGTCAGGCCTGCGATCACCAGGGACCCGAAGAAGAGCACTCCGATCACGGCCCCGCCCGGAGCCTCGCTGATGATCGCCGGGAAGGCGATGAAGGCCAGCCCGATGCCGTCGGCGGCCACCTCGTCGACGGCCATGCCGCTGGCCTGGGCAAGAAAGCCCAGAGCCGCGAAGACCCCTATACCCGCCAGCAGTTCGAAGGCGGAGTTGGACAGGCCCACCACCACGGCCGAACCGGGCATGTCGGTGTCACGGTCGACGTAGGAGGAGTAGGTGATCATGATGCCGAAGCCGATCGACAGCGAGAAGAAGATCTGCCCGAAGGCGGCCCCCCAGACCGACGGCTGAAGCAGTGCGCCCCACTCGGGGGTGAAGAACGAATCGAGTCCGGCGCCGGCGCCGGGCAGGAACAGGGAACGCACGACCAGGATGGTGAAGCACACGATCAGGATCGGGATCGCGACTGCGGCGGTGGCGCCGATCCCCCGCTGAACACCCAGCAGCAGAACACCGATCACCACGACCCACACCACGAGCATCGGCACGAGTACGCCCCAGACGGGCGAGGCACTCACGCCGGGATCGCCGAGTTGGAGGAACTCTCCGTAGAAGAACTCCTCGGGCTTCGACCCCCAGGCCTGGCTGACCGAGAACACGGCGTACCGCACGGCCCAGGCGAGGACCGCCGCGTAGTAGACGGCGATCAGGAAACAGATCCCGACCTGCCACCAGCCCAGGCCCTCTGCCCCGCGGCGCAACCGCGCGAAGGACAGCGGAGCAGAGCCCCGGAACCGGTGGCCGATCCCGTAGTCGAGCAGCAGGAACGGGATACCCGCGGTCAGCAGTGCGACCAGGTAGGGGATCAGGAACGCCCCACCGCCGTTCTCGTAGGCCACGTAGGGGAAGCGCCACAGGTTGCCGAGCCCCACGGCCGAACCGATGGCGGCGAAGATGAAGACCTTGCGGCTGGAGAAAGACCCCCTGCTGGCGTCCTGCTCCGCGACGTTGTGCGTACTCATCGGCTGCTCCGAGGGTCAGTTGGGGTGTTCTGGGTCACCCTAGTTCTTCGAGCAGCCGCTTCGGGTGCTGACCTCGCACGAAGCCCATGAACGGCGGATGGATGCTGTAGCCGACCAGACGGCGTACGTGCTCGCTCGACGCCGCCACCCGCTCACGGCTGACCGACAGACTGAAGTTCTCCTGGGGCCGGCACCACGGTCGGCAGTACTGCGCGGTGACGCACATCCGGGAACGGTCGGTGTGATTGGCACCCCCGCCGTGCCAGGTGGTCCCGAGGAAGAACAGCATCGAGCCGGCCGGCATCACCGCTTTCACGGCCGTGGCAGTCTCGTCCTCGGTCGGATAGTGGTCGTCCCAGAGGTGACTGCCCGGCAACACCACGGTCGCACCGTTGTCCTCGGTGAAGTCGTCGACCGCGATGATCGTCGCCGCGCCGAGCGCCGGACGTGGTCGGGGCCAGGGGTAGAACGCGTCGTCCGGGTGCAACGGTTGCGCCTTCTCACCGGGCGCGATGTCGATGACCTGCAACTGCGAGAGCAGGTAGTTGGGTTCGAAGAGGTCATCCAGAAGCCCGAGGGCGATCGGATGCTCGACCATCTCGTCGAGCACGGTCGTCTCGTCGAGAGGCGAGTAGAGGCGGCGGGTGCGCAGACCCTCGAACTCGTTGCGACCGCCGTCGTGGACGAAGAGCGGCTCCACCCCTGCGCGGACCGCCGCCAACTCCGTCTCGTCGAAGACACCTTCGACGATCGTGTAGCCGTCGCGCTCGAGATCGTTCAGGCAGCGTTGCTTCAGGTCCGGGTCCATGGGCGGCTGGGTGCCCGCGGTCGAGGCGTACTTCCGCGCGTGGTCGGCGGTCTGGTAGTCCCCGCTCACCGGAGAATGTCACCGAGGATCTTGGCGGCGTGCTCGGTCTGCTCGCGATCAACGTCGAGGTGGGTGACCATCCGTACCGTTCGCGGCCCGACCGTGGCGATGCGTACGCCGGCCTCTGCGGCCCGGCGTACGACGTCGGCGGCGTCCTCACGCTCCACGACCACGATGTTGGTGTCCACCGACTGCGGATCGACACCACACGCCTCGGCGAGCAGACGTGCGTGGACATGGTCGTCGGCCAACCGCTCCACGTGGTGGTCCAGGGCGTGGAGACCCGCGGCCGCCAGGATCCCGGTCTGCCGCATCCCACCCCCGAAGCGCTTGCGCCACACCCTCGCCTCGGCCACGGCGTCCTTGCTGCCCACCAGCAGCGAGCCGATCGGGGCGCCGAGTCCCTTGGACAGGCACACCGACATCACGTCGGCGATCGCGCCGTACTCAAGCAGCGGCGTGCCGGTCGCCACATGGGCGTTCCAGATCCGGGCGCCGTCGAGGTGCACCTTGGCTCCCACGGATTCCGCGTAGGCCTTCAGGGCGCGAAGGTCCTCGATCGGGAGGACCGCTCCCCCGGCGAAGTTGTGGGTGTTCTCCACCGAGATCGCCGCCGTGGGCACGAAGAACGGCCCCATGTCGGGGGCGAAGAGTCCCTGGATCATCGGCAGGTCGATCTGTCCCCGCTCGTGGATCCACGTCCGCATGGTCACCCCGAGGAAGGCTCCGTGGGCCCCCAACTCGGCGCGGGCGATGTGGGCCCGCGACTCGCAAAGCACTTCCTGGCCGGGCTGCACCAGGGACCGGACGGCCAGGACGTTGCCCAGCGATCCGGTCGGGGTGAACAGGGCCGCCTCGTGGCCGAAGAGTTCCGCCACTCGCTCTTGAAGAGCATTGGTGGTCGGGTCCTCGGCGTAGACGTCGTCACCGACCTCGGCGGCGGCCATAGCCGCCCGCATCGCCGAGGTGGGGGCGGTCAGCGTGTCGGACCGCAGATCGACCGAGAGGCTCACGGCCTCAGGCCTTGCGCAGCATCTCGGCCACCAGGAACGACAGCTCGAGGGACTGGACGCGGTTCAGGCGCGGGTCGCACACGGACTCGTAGCGCGAGGAGAGGTCGAGGTCTGTGAGGTCCTCGCCTCCACCCACGCACTCGGTGACGTCGTCACCGGTGAGTTCGATGTGAACGCCGCCGGGCCAGGTTCCGGCGGCGCGGTGCACGTCGAAGAAGCCCTGGACCTCCTCGATGACGTCGTCGAAGCGGCGCGTCTTGTAGCCCGAGGACGCCTCGAAGGTGTTGCCGTGCATCGGGTCGCAGACCCAGGCCACCTCGACGCCGGAGGCCGCGACCTTCTCCACGAGATTGGGCAGTCCCTCGCGGATCTTGCCCGCGCCGAAGCGGGTGATGAAGGTGAGTCGACCGGGTTCGTTGGCGGGGTTCAGCTTGGCCGCCAGCGCCAGGGCATCGTCGGGGGTGGTCGTGGGACCGAGCTTGACCCCGATCGGGTTCTGGATGTGACTGAGCATCTCCACGTGGGCGCCGTCGAGCTGCCGGGTGCGTTCGCCGATCCACACGAAGTGGCTCGAGACGTCGTAGGGCAGGTCGGTGCGCGAGTCGATACGCGTCAGAGCGTGTTCGTACTCGAGGATCAGCGCCTCGTGCGAGGAGTGGAAGTCGACGCGGTGGAACTCGTCGGGGTCGGCGCCGATGGCCGACATGAAGGCCAACGCCTTGTCGATCTCCCGGGCCAGCAGCTCATAGCGCTGTCCGGCCACCGAGTCGCGGACGAAGTCGGTGTTCCAGGTGTGGACCTGGCGCAGGTCGGCGTACCCACCGGTGGTGAAGGCACGCACGAGGTTGAGGGTCGCGGCGCTGGCGTTGTAGACGTCGACCAGACGGTGCGGGTCGGGGATGCGGTCGGCCTCGGTGAAGGGGAATCCGTTGACAGCGTCACCGCGGTAGGCCGGGAGCGTGATGTCGCCGCGGGTCTCGAAGTCCGAGCTGCGGGGCTTGGCGTACTGCCCGGCCAGGCGACCCAGCTTCACCACCGGCACGGAGGCTGCGTAGGTCAGCACAACGGCCATCTGCAGCAGCACGCGCAACTTGTTGCGCACGTTGTCCGCGGTGACTCCCTCGAGGGTCTCCGCACAGTCCCCGCCCTGGAGCAGGAAGGCCTCACCGCGGGTGACGGCGGCCAGTTTCTCCTTGAGCTCGTCGCACTCCCCCGCGAACACCAGCGGGGGCATCCGGCGCAAGGTGGTCACGGCGGCGTCCACCGCAGCAGAGTCGGGGTACGTCGGCTGCTGGGCCGGGCCGAGCGCGTGCAGGTCAGCGAGGTCGGGGAAGTTCACCGGTCAAGCCTACGCGGAGCCGCAGCGGGCGCGCATTCGGTCCGACGGCCGCGGACTAGCCCTCGAGCTGATCGACGTCGTCGAACTGGGTCGCTGAGTCGTCCTGACGACGGTTGATCCCCCAGGTGATCGCCCAGAGCAGCACGCCCAGGCCCAGCAGTCCGGCGGCGATCTTGTACTGGATGTAGTCCTCGGGCGAGCGGGCCCAGGGCCCCAGTAGGAACGCCGACGTCACCGCCCCCAGGATCGGGATCACGGTGGGGGCGCGGAACCCTCGCCCGGTGTCGTCACGGCGCAGGACCAAGCACGCGATGTTGACCACCGTGAAGACGCCGAGCAGCAGCAGGGCCGTGGTCCCGGCGAGCGACTCCACGACACTGGAGCCGGACCCGAGGCGCACCACGGTGATGAGGACCAGCGCGAGGGCGGTGGTGAACACGATCGCGGCCCACGGCGAGCGCCGACCCGGCAGGACCTGTCCCAGGGTGCGCGGCAGAACGCCCTGCTGGGCCATGCCGTAGATCAGGCGGCTGGCCATCAGCATGTTGATCAGCGCGGTGTTCGCCACCGCGAAGACCGTCAGGAAGGGGAAGATCTTGTCGATCGGCAGACCGGGGGCACCGACCCGCACCACGTCGAGCAGGATGCCCGCGTCGGGGTTCTGTGGGTCGGCGATGTCGCCGGCCGGGATCACCGCGATCACCGAGATCGCCACCAGCACGTAGACGACCAACGCGATGCCCAGACCGGTGAACACGATGCGCGGGAAGATGCGTTCGGGGTCCTTGGTCTCCTCGACCATGTTGACCGAGTCCTCGAAACCGACCATCGAGAAGAACGCGATCGCGGTGGCGATCGTCACCGCCGCGAACAGGCCCTTGTCGTCGGGGCTCTCGAAGACGGTGATGCGGCCGATGTCGGAATCACCCCCGGCGACGGCGAAGAACCCGATCGCGATGACGATCCCCAGGGCGGCGATCTCGATCAGGGTCAGCACCACGTTGAACTTCATGCTCTCCCCCACGCCGCGCAGGTTGATGAACGCGAGGAGCAGCATGAACAACAGCGCGGTCGCCAACGACGCTGCACTCCCCGTGGGGATCCCGGGGAGGAACTCATCCAGGCCGATCAGCAGGTTCTCAGCCAACAGACCCGACGAGGTCGACGCGCTCGTGATCCCCGAGGAGACCACCGCGAAGGCCACCAGGAAGGTGACGAAGTGGATGCCGAACGCCTTCTCGGTGTACAGCGCCGCACCAGCGGCCTGGGGGTACTTCGTGACCAGTTCGACGTAGGAGAAGGCCGTCAGGGTGGCCACCGCGAACGCGACCACGAAGGGGAGCCACGCGATCCCACCCACCTGGGCGGCGATGTCCCCCGTCACGGCGTAAACGCCCGCGCCGAGGATGTCGCCGACGATGAACAGCAGGAGCAGCTTCGGGCCCATCACCCGCTTGAGGGACGGAGTCCCCTGTCCGTCCCGCTGGTCCTGCGCGGAGGTTGCTGGTGTGCTCATGACGGTCTCCCCATGATCCGACCCGGATGGTGGGATCTGGAGTAATCACACCTTTGTCCGTTATTCGACCATGGAGATCGGGATCGGAGTAGCCCTCAGCCGAAGAAAACCTGTGCGTCGGCGTACTCCTCGGGGCTGACGACCTTGAGCTCCCCGGTGCCCTCGATCAGTGGGAGGCGCACGATGTCCTTGCCACGCAGCGCCATCATCGTGCCGAAGTCACCCTCCGCGATGGCGTCGGCGGCCTCCAGCCCGAACCTCGTCGCCAGCCACCGGTCGAATGCCGTGGGCGTGCCTCCGCGCTGCAGGTGCCCCAGCACCACCGACCGGGTCTCGCGGCCGGTGCGCTCCTCGACCTCCGAGGCGATCCGGTCGGCGATGCCGCCGAGGCGCACGTGTCCGAAGGCGTCCTTCTCCCCCGACACCAAACTCATGCCCTGGCCGTCCTCGCTCTCGAGGGGTACGGCGCCCTCGGAGGTCACGATCAGAGGAGCCTGTCCGCTCGCGAAGCACGACTCGACGTGGCGGCACACCTCTTCGATGTCGAAGGGCTGCTCCGGGATCAGCACGACGTTGGCTCCCCCGGCGATCCCCGAATGCAGGGCGATCCACCCGGCGTGGCGACCCATCACCTCCACCACGAGCGCCCGGTGGTGGGAGTCGGCGGTCGTGTGGAGACGGTCGATGGCGTCGGTCGCGATCTGCACCGCGGTGTCGAAGCCGAAGGTGAAGTCGGTGCCGGAGAGGTCGTTGTCGATCGTCTTGGGTACGCCGATCACGCTCACCCCGGCCTCGGCCAACTTGGTGGCAACCCCGAGGGTGTCCTCACCGCCGATGGCCACCAGGGCGTCGATCTCCAACTCCTGGAAGGTGGCCTGGATCTTCTCGACGCCACCGTCGACGGAGTAGGGGTTGGTGCGAGATGAGCCCAACATCGTGCCGCCCCGCGTCAGGACGTCGCGCGTCTCCGCGATCCCCAGGGGCATCGTCAGTCCCTCCATCGGGCCACGCCAGCCGTCTCGGAACCCGACGAAGTCCATCCCGTGCTGAGTGACCCCCTTGCGGACCACCGCGCGGATCACCGCGTTGAGTCCGGGGCAGTCGCCACCTCCGGTGAGAATTCCGACGCGCATTGGGGCCTCCTGTGGGCCTCTCGGGGAGAAGCCGTGTTCGTTCAAGTCGTGGACGTTGTTCGCGACCCTAGTCAACTCCCCCGGGCGCCGGATCGCTATAGGGTCAGCAACATGACCTTCTCGATCGTGGCCCGATCCGTCGACGGTGAGTCGTGGGGCGTCGCCGTCGCCTCGAAGTTCCTCGCGGTGGGTTCCGTGGTTCCCGCCGCCGTGGCCCAGCTAGGCGCCATCGCCACCCAGGCCCACGCGAACGTGGCCTACAAGGGTCTGGCCCTGTCCCACCTCGACGAGGGAGCGACCGCCCAGGTGGCCCTGGACCGCCTCTTGGAGGAGGACGACGGCCGCGACCACCGCCAGGTCGGGATCGTCGATCTGGACGGCAGGGCCGCCTCCCACACCGGCGCGCAATGCGTCGACTGGGCCGGCGGCCTCACCGGCGATGCGTACGCCATCCAGGGAAACTGCCTGGCCGGTCCCGAGGTCATCGCCGCCATGGAGACAGCCTGGTTGTCCGGGTCCGAGACCCCATTCGCGCGACGACTCCTCGACGCCCTCGCGGCCGGCGACGAGGCCGGGGGTGACAAACGCGGCCGTCAGTCCGCCGCGCTCCTGGTGGTCCGCGACGAGGCCGGGTACGACGCCGGGGACGACATCGACGTGGATCTCCGGGTCGACGACCACGCCGCCCCGATCCCGGAACTGACGCGGCTGCTCGGGCTGAACGGCTTGTATCTGACGGCCTCGACCGACGCGGAGAAGGTGCACGTCAGCCCCGCGCTACTCGCGGATCTGGAGAGCTTCGCGGCCACCGAGGGGGCGACCGACTTCAGCACCTGGGTGGGCACGAACAACTACGAGATGCGGGTCGCCGACGACCTGACCTGGATCGACCAGCAGATTCTCGACATCGTCACCCGCGGAGGAGCCTGAGATGAGCGCCCAGACCCCCACCAGCAGCGTCCTGGCCATCGACGCCGGGACCACCGGAGTCACCGCGATCGTGGTCAGCGACGCCGGTCTGATTCTGGCCCGCGGCTACCAGGAGTTCGCCCAGCACTTCCCCCAGCCCGGGTGGGTCGAGCATGCCCCCGAGGAGATCTGGCAGGCCACCCTCCAGGCGACCAAGGAGGCACTCGCGGGTTGTGATGCCTCGCTCCTGCGCGGGATCGGGATCACCAACCAGCGCGAGACCGTGCTGTTGTGGGATCGGGAGACCCTCGGGTCCCCCCGCCGCGCGATCGTCTGGCAGGACCGGCGTACCGCCGACATCTGCACGCGGATGCGCGAGGAGGGCCACGAGGACCGGGTCCGCGAACTCACCGGGTTACGCCTCGACCCCTACTTCTCCGGCACCAAGTTGATGTGGCTGGCCGAGCAGGAGCCCCGCACCTGGGACCTGGTGAAGTCGGGGCGGTACGCCGTCGGCACCGTCGACTCCTACCTGATCGCCCGGATGACGCGTGGCACCTGGCACGTCACCGATGTCTCCAACGCGTCTCGGACCCTGCTGTTCGACCTGGAGCAGGGTGACTGGTCCGACGAACTGTGCTCCCTGTTCGGGGTGCCCCGTGACGCGCTGCCCGAGCTCGTGCCCAACTGGGGGGACATCGCCACCAGCGACCCGAAGTCGTTCTGCGGTCTGGAGCTGCCGATCGCGGGCATCGCCGGGGACCAGCAGTCGGCGCTGTTCGGTCAGACCTGTTTCGACGTCGGTGACTCCAAGTGCACCTACGGCACCGGCTCCTTCATCCTGACCAACACCGGGACCACCCTCGAACGCTCCGACGCCGGTCTGCTGAGCACCGCTGCCTGGCGCTCTCCGGAGGGAGAACTCACCTACGCCCTGGAGGGGTCCATCTTCGTGACCGGCGCCGCGGTGCAGTGGCTGCGCGACGGGTTGCAGATCGTGGGCTCGGCCGACGAGACCGAGGCCATCGCCCGCACCGTCCCCGATTCCGAGGGGGTCGTGTTCGTGCCCGCGCTGACCGGTCTGGGAGCCCCGCACTGGGACCCGCACGCCCGCGGCCTGATCATCGGGCTGACGCGGGGCACCACCCGCGCCCACATCGTGCGCGCCACCTTGGAGGCGATCGCCTTCGAGGTGCGTGACGTGCTGGAGACCATGCCGGGTTGGCGCGACGTCGATCCGGAGACCTGCGCGCTGCGCGTCGACGGCGGCGCGGCCGGCAACGACCTGTTGTGTCAGATCCAGGCCGACCAGGTCGGCGTACCGGTCGAGCGTCCCGAGCTCGTCGAGACCACTGCCCTGGGGGCCGCCTTCCTGGCCGGTCTGGGCACCGGGGTCTGGGACTCCACCGACGACCTGCGCGAGACCTGGCATCTCGATCGCGCGTTCACCCCGTCGACCGACCCCGACTCCCGGGGCAAGTCCGACGCCGCCCACGCCCGCTGGAGTGAAGCGGTACGCCGTTCCCAGGGTTGGGCCCAGGTCTAAACGCCGGGATAGTCCCTGACGTTTGTGCGACGCCACGCGGCGTGTCGTCGCACAAGCGTCAGGGACTACCCCAGTTTTTCGACCGCGCGTTGGGCCTCGTCGCGGACGCGGATCAGGGCGGAGAGGGCTACGTCACCGGCGGTGCGGACCTCTTCGGCTTCGACGAGTTCCTCATCGACGTCGTCCATCGTCTCTTCGAGTCCGGCGAGACGGCGTTTCAGTTCGTCGATCTCCGCTTGGACCTGCAGACCCCGTGCTTCTAGATCGGCGATCTCACCGGCCAGTTCGTCGCGTTCGGCCTCCGCCCGATCGACCTCGTCCTGGGCGGCCTGAAGTGCCCGCTCGGCCACAGCGAGCGCTTTGGCGTTCGCTTCGGGATCCGGCACCACGTGGAGACCGCCTCGCCCCGCCGGCGCCTCTGACCGGGTCGTCGCCCGGGGAGTCGCGGCGAAGCCCAGTGCGTCGGGGCAGGCCACGGCATCAGCGACGTCGGCGGAGTCCACGCCGGTGGCCTGCAGCGAGCGGACCAGCAGCCCGCTGCGCACCGCACGGGCGCAGTCGACGTCGACCATGGCCGCGGTCAGCGTGGTCTCGATCTGGTCGGCCACCGACTCCGACACCCGGGTGCCCGCATCCTTTGCCAGCCCCCTCGCTCGGACGGTCACCGCGGCTGTCACCTGCCGCCGCTGCTTGGTCAGGGTGCGCAACTGATCGGCCGACATGGATTCCTGGGCCGCCCGCAGGCTCTCCCCCACCGCCAGCAACTGTTCGACCTGGGCCGGGTCACGGCGTACGAGCAGGTTGACCGCCCAGGCCGCGACCGACGGCTTACGCAAAGCTTTGACCTGAGCGGCCAGATCGGTGCCCTTCAACTCCTTGACCTGGGCGTCTCGCGCGGCGGTGAAGTCGGCGGGCGCCTCGGCGTACAGATCGTCCGCGATCTGCACCAAGGACGGCCGACTCATCGGGAGGTCACTGCTCGTCCTCGTCCAGCCCCTGCTCGATGGCGTAACGGGTCAGCTCCACCCTGTTGTGCATCTGGAGCTTGCGCAGGGTGTTCTGGACGTGGTTCTGAACCGTGCGGTGCGAGAGCACCAGCCGCTCCGCGATCTGCTTGTAGGACAAGCCCTTGGCCACCATGCGCAACACCTCGGTCTCGCGTTCGGTGAGCTCCTCGTGCAACGGAGCGTCCTCACCCCGGACCTCCGGCTTGGCCATCCGGCGGAACTCGCCGAGCACCAGACCAGCCAACCCCGGGGTGAACACGGTGTCCCCGGCGGCCACCCGCCTCACGGCGTCGAGCAGTTCCTCCTTGGAGGCCGACTTGACCAGGTAGCCGGTCGCACCCGCCTTCACCGCTTCGAGGACGTCATCCTGTTCCCCGGAGGCGGACAGGATCAGCACCCGCGCCGAAGGATCGGCGCGCAGCACCGCGGCGGTCACCTCGACGCCGTTGGGACCGGGGATCTGCAGGTCCAGAACCACCACGCGCGGGCGGGCCGCCGGAAAGCGGGCCAGGGCCTGGTGCCCGTCCGATGCCACCGCGACCACATCCAGTCCGGCGGCCAGCAGGTCGCGTTCGACGGCGTCGCGCCACATCGGGTGGTCGTCGACCACCATCACGGTGATCGGGGGTACGTCGTCCATTCGTGGACCCTAACCGAGCCGGACGTAGCGACCGCGACGATGGATCATCGGCGCATCGTCTCGATCCACGTCGATCTCCTCGACCACACAGGTCAGGAGAAGCGACCACCCGACCTCCGCGATCCCCTCCACCCGCACGCCGGCCCAAGCGGCCACCGGGTCCAGCCGGGGGCCCCATTCGGTGTCGACGAACGACGCCTGCCGGAACGGTCCCCCCGGGGCAGGCGCGGTCCCGGCGAACGCGTCCGCGAGGTCCCGGTGCGGCCAATCGAGGGTCTGTACGACGGCCCGGTCGCCTGGGGTCAGGGCTTCGGCCAGATCGGAGAGCGGGTCGACCAGAGTCAGGATCCGAGCCTGTTCGCCGTGGGCCACCATCAGCGAGGTGACCGTCAGGCCGACCCGGTCGCTCCCCTGCCCGGTGGTCCACAGGGTCACGGTCCCGCCGAGGCGACCCCGCAGTCGGCGTACCGGGTCGGGTTCGGCGTCGGCGAAGG
The DNA here is from genome assembly GCF_054783655.1 of Nocardioides salsibiostraticola. Classification (NCBI taxonomy): domain Bacteria; kingdom Bacillati; phylum Actinomycetota; class Actinomycetes; order Propionibacteriales; family Nocardioidaceae; genus Nocardioides; species Nocardioides salsibiostraticola. The sequence continues at coordinate 66,582 of NZ_BAAGQD010000001.1, forward strand.
GATGCGTGTCGTGGATGGTCATGGTGCCTCTCGTCCGGGTCGGAGTGGAACGACGAACTCCCACTCGGTGCCGGTGGCGTCGGTGTGCAGGCGCGCGGATCCGCCGAGGTCCTCGATGCGTCCCTGGATGGACTGGGTGACCCCGAGCCGGCCCTCCTCGGCAGCTTGGTCGAGACGACCGACGGCGATCCCGGGGCCCTCGTCGCGCACGGAGATCTCGACCCGGTCCTCCCAGGCCTCCAGAAGCACCCAGGCAGGGGCGTCCTCGCCGACGTGCCGCGCCACGTTGTCCAGGCACGCCGCGATCACCGCGACCACCTCCTCGACAGCGTGCGCGTCGGCCTCCACCGTGGTGGCGGGGGTCGAGATGGTCACCGCCCGGTGGGTGGGTAGCCGCGCCACCGCCGCGGCCAGGTCGGCGGTGCCGCTGAGTGTGGGGGCGAAGGCGTCCTGAGAGCGGATCAGGGTCCGGAGGGCTGCTTCCTGCTCGCCCGCGAGCCTGCCCAACTCGGCCGCATCACCGCCCATCTCCGCTCCCCTGCGCTGGGTCAGGGCCAACACCTGGAGAACGCCGTCGTGAACCGCACGAGCCAGGCGGGCTCGTTCGGTCGCGGTCGCCGCGGCGGCCTGGGCCACGTCCCGCTCGGCGGCCATCTCCTTGAGGGACAACGCCATGAAACCGACGACCGGGCCGCCGATCATGAGCAGGAAGACATTGCCGTAGTTGGTCTGGGTGATCTCGGCACGGACCGACAGATCGACCACTCCGAGCAAGACCGCCGCGAACAGTCCACCCTGCCAGTGGAAGCGGATGGCCCAGGCGAACAAGGCACTCATCACCCAGAAGCCGGGGATCATGGCCTCGAAGTCGCCGCCCTTGGCCAGCGGTGAGGTGGCGAGCAGGGCCAACGCGACCGCCAGATCCCCGACCAGGAGCGGGAGGGACCGTCGGTGCGGGACGCGGTAGAGGTAGGTGGCCACCACCGTCCAGACCACCATCACCCCGAGCGCCACCATTCCCACGGTGGGTCGGGTGAAGGTGTCGAAGCGGTAGAGGTTCACCAGTATCGCGTTGGCCAGGGTCACCACGCGGACCACGGCCAGGGCACGGAAGAGCCGGTCCTCCACCGCAAGGGAGGCCCGCAGCGGGTTGGAGATCGTGCTCGGTGCCACCGGCTCGCTCAGGACGCTTGCTGGTGCTCGGCGGCCGAGTCGGCCTTCGCCTTGGCGGCGGCCTCCGCCTGTTTGTCGTCCTCCTTGGCGCGCCCGGCGTACTTGTCGACGTACTCCTGGCCCGAGAGGCGCATGATCTCGTACATGATCTCGTCGGTGATCGAGCGCAGGATGTAGCGGTCGTTCTCCATCCCGGCGTACCGCGAGAAGTCCAGGGGCTTGCCGAAGCGCACCACCGGACGGGTGATGCTGCCGAAGGTCTTTCCCGGAGGGGCGACCACGTCGGTGCCGACGACGGCCACGGGGATCACGGGTACGCCGGTCTCCAGGGCCAGGCGGGCCACCCCGGTCTTGCCGCGGTAGAGCTTGCCGTTGTGACTGCGGGTGCCCTCGGGGTAGATCCCGAAGAGGTCACCCTCCCCGAGCACCCGCTTCGCGGCGATCATCGCCCCGGCGGCGGCGTCCGCGCCGGCACGGTCGATGGGAACCTGACCGCTGCCGGAGAAGAACTGCTTCTGGAACCAGCCCTTGATGCCCGGACTCGTGAAGTACTCGGCCTTGGCCACGAAGGTGACCCGACGCGTCAGTGTGAGGGGCATGAAGAGCCAGTCGGCGTAGGAGAGGTGGTTGCTCGCCAGGATCGCGGGACCGTTCTCCGGGACGTGTTCGGCTCCCTCGGTCTGCGGTCGGAAGACGACGCGGAGAAGGGGACCGAGCGCGACCCACTTCAAGAACCAGTAGAACACCGCTGCACCCAATCTCCCGAGACCATCTGACGTACCGCGGAGGGGCATCCCTCCGCCAGGCGTCAGCGTAGTGCCAAAGACCGATCTCACCTACCGATGACCGTGGTGGGCTCACCACCGGTCCGACCCTCGGGCACAATTGCCGCCATGACCGTCGAAGACCGCCACTCACCCCTCCTTATCCAGGCTCGCCCCGAGATGACGGGCGGGCGTCGGATCGGGGTCCTGCTGTCCCACGGCTTCACCGGATCGCCGTACTCCATCCGTCCCTGGGGGGAACATCTCGGCAACCTCGGCTACGGGGTTTCCGTGCCTCGGCTGCCTGGCCACGGCACCACCTGGCAGGAACTCAACACCATGACGTGGGACGACTGGTACGGCGAACTCTCGCGCGCCTTCGACAGCCTGTGCCTGGATCACGATGCCGTGGTGGTCGGCGGACTCTCCATGGGTGGAGCCCTGACCCTGCGGCTCGCGGCCGACCACCCCGATCGGGTGAGCGGGCTGATGGTGGTGAACCCGGCGGTCTCCACGAAGCGGTTCGACGTCAAGCTCCTCCCGGTCCTCAAGCACGTGGTGAAGTCGTTCCCCGGGATCGCCAGCGACATCAAGAAGCCGGGGGTGCAGGAACACGGCTACGACCGGACCCCCCTGAAGGCGGCCCACAGCATGTTCCAGGCGTGGCCCCACCTCGTCGCGGACCTCCCCCTGGTCACCGCACCGCTGCTCTACTTCCGTTCGCCGGAGGACCACGTCGTGGACGACTCCTCGACCCCGATCATCACCGGGAAGGTCTCATCGGCGGAGGTGACGATGAGCGAGTTGCCGCAGAGTTATCACGTGGCCACGCTCGACAACGACGCGACCAAGATCTTCGAGGAGTCCGCCGCATTCGTCGCACGAGTCACCGCGGTCTGACCGACGAGGTGGCCGCCCTTGCGCGGACACCTTAGGCTCGAGAAGTGCAGAACGACGACGAAGCGTGGCGTGCGATCGTCGAGAACTACGGCGATCGCGCGGACATAGGGGTCAACCGTGACCTCGACGACGCCGCGCCCGAACCCACCGACACCACGTGGACGGCTCCCGAGCGCCCCGAGATGCCGGCGCCACGCGCCTGGGACGAGGCGTCGATCGACTCCGACTGGAGCCAGGAGCGGTTCATCCCGCCGCCGCCTCCGCCGGTGCCGGCCACCACGAAGGATCGGATGCTGGCCTGGTTCGGTGTGTTCGGGTCACCGACCATTCTGTTGCTGGCTCTGGTGCTGGGGATCAGCCTGCCGTCGTTCATCGCGACCCTGTTGGTCGTCTCGTTCGTCGGAGGCTTCGTCTATCTGGTCATGTTGATGCCCAGTGGACCGCGCGACCCCGACGACAACGGCGCGGTGCTCTGACCCAGTTCGACCAGCCGGGTTCCCCCGGCGTCCTTGCTCAGGCGGTCTCGATCAGTCGGCGCGCCAACACCGCTGCGCCGACGGCCCCGGCGGCCGGTCCCGCAGATGCGGCGAGGACCGGGGGCAACTTTCGGTAGCTCCCGGCGTACACCGATCGTTCGAGTGCGGCACGTGCCGGGTCGAGGAGCAGATCTCCCACCTGGGAGACCCCGCCGCCCACCACCACCAGCGACGGATCGAACACCGTCACCAGGTTGGCCAGACCGACCCCCAGCCAGGTGCCGACGGCCACGAACGCCTCGCGAGCGACGTGATCACCCGCCAGCGCCGCTGCAGTGACTTCCGGGCCGTCCAGGTGAGACCCGAGCGCGACTCGCGCGACCCGCTCCAGAGCGTTCCCGCTGGCGTACTGCTCCCAACACCCGACCAGACCGCATTCGCAGCGCAACCCGTCGGGGACCACCTGCTGGTGGCCGAACTCACCGGCCATCCCGTTGGCGCCGCGCATCAACTCCCCGCCCCGCAGGATCGCACCACCGATCCCGGTCCCGATGGTCACCAACAGGCAGGAGTCGGCACCGACGGCCACGCCGTAAGTCGCCTCGGCGACCGCCGCACAGTTGGCGTCGTTCTCAAGCGCGACCGGGACGCCCCATCGAGCGCTGAGCCGTTCTCGCACCCGGTCCCGGCGCCACGGGAGATGGGTGGCGTAGAGCACCTGTTCACCCGCCTGATCCACGACTCCGGCGAGTGAGACCCCGACAGCGGTCACGGGCCGGTCCCCAGCCACCTCGACGACGGCCTCGGTCAGCGCGTCTTCGGCGGCCCGGACCGCCTCGGGTCCCACCTGGACGGCCGACTCGGGTCGGGAGTCCGGTCGCCGGATGGTCGGGTTGCGCACCGAGCGACGCGCGCTGCGCACCACGGCCCCGTCGTCGACGACTTCGGCGGCGAGGACCTTGGATCCTCCGACGTCAACGCCGATGAACACGACTCACGGACCTTCTGCTCAGAGTCGCGCCAGGTCGGCGGCGCCCACGACCCCGGCCCGGTTGCCCAGGGCCGCCAGGAGGATGTCCGCGACGGGCCGGTACGTGCGAGCGATCAATTCGCGTTCGAAAGCCTCACGCAGTGGCGTCATGAGCAGATCGCCGGCATGGGAGACTCCCCCGCCGACGACGACGACGGAGGGATCCAGCACCGCGGCCAACGACGCGAGGCCCTCGCCCAGCCAGTTTCCGATGAAGTCGAACTGCGACCGAGCGAAACGATCTCCTGCTTGGGCGACCTCGGTGACCATCGGACCGGTGATCGCGTCGGCCGAGCCGCCGGCCCGTTCGAGCAGCACCCGTGCGGCCGTCGGGTCCGCTGCTGCCTCGATACGGGCCTGTCGGACCAGAGCCGACCCGCTGCCGTACTGCTCGAGGCAGCCGCGGCGGCCGCATCCGCACTCGAGTCCCTGGGGCACGACCCGCAGGTGTCCGATCTCAGCCGCCACGCCGTAGGCGCCGCGGACGAGTTGGCCAGAGGTGACCAGCCCGCCACCAACGCCGGTGCCTACGGTGACCATCAAGATGTCCTCATGCTCTGCGGCGGCCCCAAACCGGAACTCACCCCACGCTGCTGCGTTTCCGTCGTTCTCAACGACCACGGGCAACCCGAGACGCGTTTCGAGGTGGTCCTTCAGATCCAGATCTCGCCACGCGAGGTTCGGTGCGAACAGGACGCGAGCGCGAGCCGCATCGATGTACGCCGCCGCTCCCACCCCCACGGCCACCAGGTCGTGCCGGCTGCGTAGGTCGGTGACCAACGTGTTGATCGCGGTTTCGATCGCGTCACCGTCCTCGGCCGGTGACTCGATCGTGCGTTCCTCGACCACCCCGCCGTGTTCGTCGACAACGGCGCCGGAGATCTTGGTCCCGCCGACGTCGATACCGCAGGTCAGATCACCCATCAGGACTCCTCGTCGTCGAGCCGGATCGGTTCGACATTGCGGCTGCGTGGACTCCCGGCCCCGGGGTCGGGGTCGGGGACGGCGGTGGCCAACATCTGCATCCCGGCCTGGAGCAGGGAGGATGCGGCGGTGGCCAGGTGTGCCTTCACCTCGGGGCTGGTCTCGCGGATGACGTGCACGGCACGGCAGACCGGGCAGTAGGTACATTCGGCACTACCGGTCGCCAGATGCTCATTGACCCCGGAGAGCGCTTCGGCGGCCTGACCCGCCAACGCGCCGAGCCCACCGAGACCGCCCATCTCGCTCCCCTGATCGCGCGCCCAGCCGGAGAGGGCGTCCATCAACTTGGCCGCCTCGTCCCCCACACTGCCTACGGCGTCCGGCCCAGACGGTCCGAACGGCCCGAACGGTCCGTCGGAGCCGGCGTCGGTGTCAGATGGCCCATCACTCACGTCGTCCGCTCCTGACTTCGGTTTCGTCGATTTCGCCAACCGGGCCGTGCGCTGCCCGACGCCTCGTCGGGAGCTGAGGCCGGGTCCGACGATGTGATGTGCGGTGAAGTCTCGCAGAAGCGGACCCGTAACTCGCCCTCGACCACCCGCGCGCCCACGACCTCGTGCCGAGCAAGGCTGGCTGGGAGGGTCAGGAGCCGACGCACCAGTCCGACCGCGGACCCCTGCTCGTCGGGGGTCACCGAACCCCCGGAGCGGTCGGCGCGCAGGGTCACGACGAGCTCGTCGCCGTTGCGGGCCAGACCGACATCCGACGTGGTCACGAACGGAAGCGCGAGGTGGATCACCGCGCCCTCGGCCGTCCGGCTGATCCGGAACGGGCCCTCACCCGGTGGGATCGCGAGGGGGTCGTCCTCGGCGTACAGGTCCTCGGCGAAGCGGGTCAGGTGCTCCGCGCCGATCGGTTCACCGCTGCGGTACTCCGAGCGCCAGACCGGAAGTCCCGCAAAGGACTGGTGGACCTCTTCCAGAACCGCGTCCTGGGCGCGGACCCATCCCGCTCGCCAGTCGTCGGCCCCCTCCCGGGGGAAGATCCGGTTCGCCACGACACCGTCGACGCGGTACCCATAGAGCGACAGGCTCGTGTAGGACCGCCGAGCCTCCGCGAGTACGACGGTCTCGGGGGTCATCACCAGCCGAACGCTGGCCTGTGGCCCGGTCAACAGCGATCGCACCTCGTCGAGTTCCCGGTGCAGCCTCTCAACAGCGTCGAAGACGGTGTCCCCGGGCATCGGGACACCGGCCGCCTTGCTGAGCACGGGCTTGAAAGCCTTGACGAAGCGGCGTTCCATGGGCAGCACACGCTCCATGTACCAGCCCAACGCCTCGGGGAGCGCCAGCAACCGCAGCGTCTCCGCAGTGGGGGCACAGTCCACGACGATGACCTCCCACTGCCCTGACAGCGCCTGCGTCCGCAGTTCGAGCAGCGCGAGGACCTCCTCGGCCCCGGGGATCACGGTCAGTTCCTCGGCCGCCATGGGGTCGACCCCAGCCACCTCGAGCACCCGCAGAAGGTATCCCTGCACCTCGGCCCAGGACCGCTCGAAGCGCAACTGTGCGTCGACCTGCTGCACATAGAGGTTCGGCGCGACGCAGGTCGGGTCGGAGCCGACCCTGGTGCCGAAGGCGTCGGCCAACGAGTGGGCTGCGTCGGTCGACAGGAGCAGGGTGCGGTGCCCGGCGCGGGCGGCGAGCGCCGCGGTTCCGGCCGCCGTCGTGGACTTCCCGACGCCGCCCTTGCCGGTGAAGAGGAGGATTCTCAACGTGATGCGAGACTCAGGATGCTTCGACGCGCTTCTTGAGCCCCTTCAGGGCGGTGTCGATGAGAATCTTCTCGCCCTTGCGCTTGAGCATCCCGATCAACGGGATCGACACGTCGAGAGCGAGTCGGTAGGTGACCTCGGTCTGGTTGTTTCCGACCGCCTTGAGGACGTAAGCACCGTCGAGGGCGCGCAGCATCTTGCCCTCCACCAGCGTCCACGTCACCAGCTCATCACCGTCCCACTCGTAGGCCAGCGTGTACTCGTCCTTGATGGGCGAGACGTCGAGGGCGAAGAAGACCTCACGGGCGCGGCCGTTGTCGAGCGTGGAGACCACTTCGGCCTGCGTTACACCCTTGGCCCACTGCGGGTAGGCCTCGAAGTCCGCGATGACCGCCATGACGGCCCCGGGTGCAGCGTCCACCACGATCGAAGACGTGGTCTGTTCAGCCATCGTGGTGCTCCCAAGGTGTGTTGACGAGTGTCGGTCGGAGGCTACCGGATGCCGACGGGGTGCTGCGTGTGCAGATCCTCCCCGACCGGCGATAACCTCGCGGACGTAGCCCCCTGGACCGCCTTGGACCACCCTGACCACCCCGCTACCTATCGTGTGACCGCAGGAGCAATGCCGTGCGTGAGTTCGCCAGTCCGATGACCGTCACCGTTCCGGTGAGCGGCAACCTGACCGATGATGTGGTGTCGAACGCCTCGGTCGCGCCCGACGAGGTCGTTCTGCAGCGACAGCGGACCCCGGGCGGCTCCTGGAACCCCATCACCTCCCAGCAGTTCCTCGACGAGGTTCGCGGTGTCGCCAAGGGGCTCATCGCGGCTGGGGTGAAGGCGGGAGGTCGGGTCGCCCTCATCTCCAAGACTCGCTACGAGTGGACCCTGTTCGACTACGCCATCTGGTTCGCCGGCGGGGTGACCGTGCCGGTTTACGAGTCGTCGTCGATGGAGCAGATCGAATGGATCCTGTCCGACTCCGGCGCTTCCGCCGTGGTGGCCGAGGGGCCGGCAACGATGGCGAAGATCTCGTCGGTACGCCGCGACCTCACCGATCTGCATCACGTGTGGTCGATCGGCGACAACGCCGTGGACGTCCTGACCCGACTCGGGGCGGACATCACCGACGACGAGCTGGAGGCACGGCGTACGACGGCGACGCCTGCGGATCTCGCCACCCTGATCTACACCTCCGGGACGACGGGTCGGCCCAAGGGCTGCATGCTCACGCACGGCAACTTCATGTGCGAGTTGGGCGTCGCCGTGCACGACCTGGACGAACTCTTCGCCTCTGAGGGTGCCTCGACCCTGTTGTTCCTCCCGCTGGCCCACGTGTTCGCTCGCATCATCCAGATCGGCGCCATCCGATCCCGCACCTGCCTGAGCCACAGCAACGACATCAAGACGTTGAAGACCGACCTGGCGGACCTCCGCCCGACGTTCATCCTGGCCGTGCCACGGGTGTTCGAAAAACTGTTCAACACCGCATCCCAGCAAGCCACGGCCGACGGGCGCGGCAAGGTCTTCGACCGCGCAGTGGACGTGGCCATCGCCTACTCCCAGGCCTCAGAGGCCTCCGGGTCCTCGACACGGGTCCCCTGGCGACTGCGTGCGCAGCACGCGGTCTTCGAGCGGACCCTGTACCCCCGACTGCGCGCCGCGCTGGGCGGGAACTGCACCTTCGCCATCTCCGGAGGCGCCCCCCTGGGTGAACGCCTGGGCCACTTCTACCGAGGCATCGGGTTGAGCGTCCTGGAGGGCTACGGGCTGACCGAAAGCACCGCCGCACTGTGCGTCAACCTCCCGGACGCGCACCGGGTGGGCACCGTGGGTCGCCCCCTGTCCGGGACCTCGGTCCGGGTGGCCGACGACGGCGAGTTGTTGTTCCGCGGGGGGCAGATCTTCGCGGGGTACTGGAACAACCAGGCTGCCACCCACGAGGTGCTGGAGGCGGACGGCTGGTTCCACACCGGGGACGTCGGTGAGATCGACGACGAGGGCTTCGTTCGGGTCACCGGACGCAAGAAGGAGATCCTGGTGACCGCCGGCGGGAAGAATGTCGCCCCCGCGGCGCTGGAGAACCAGGTTCGCGCCCACCCACTGATCAGCCAGTGTCTGGTCGTCGGGGAGGGCCAGCCCTTCATCGCGGCGCTGATCACCCTGGACCCCGAGGGTGTTTCGGCCTGGGCTCAGAGCCACGGGGCCCGACGGGTGCCTCGGGACGCGTCGCGTGATCCCGCGATCCGCGCCGCGGTCCAGGAGGCCGTCGATGCTGCGAACCGGACCGTTTCCAAAGCCGAGTCGATCCGGAAGTTCGTGATTCTCACTGAGGATTGGACCGAGGAGGGCGGGCATCTGACCCCGAGCCTGAAGCTCAAACGCAGTGTCGTGATGCGCGAGTTCAAGGACCGGATCGCCGACCTCTACGTGACCTGAGTCCGACACCGGCCCGGGGGGGCACTGATCGCGCCGATCGATTTGTCTCATTATCGGCCCCGAACCGCCTGTGTTCTCTAGAGTGTGGTCGTTGCCACTGGTGTTCATGAGGCCAGTGACACGAATTTGGGGAGGGTCGGACCATTCGGTCCGACGGTTCGTTTCAACCGGAGGATGGCTTCATGGATCGGCGCAGAATTTTGTTGGTAGCGGCTGTCTTCGTGGCCGCTCTCGGCGCGGCCCTCGTTTTCGTCTTCGTTCGAAGCGCCGAGACCCGGGCCGAGGAGAAGTTCGACACCGTCGACGTACTCGTCGCCACCCAGCAGATCGAGGCCGGCGAGACGTACGCCGCGGCTCAGGCTGCAGGCAAGGTCGACACCCGCGCCATCGCCCAGGACCAACTCCTTGCGGGGGTGGCCAACAACGGCGCCGCACTCCAGGAACAGGTCGCACTGACCACGATCTTCCCCAATGAACAACTGATCGCCTCCAAGTTCGGTGGGGCCACCGACGTTCAGTCGAACGCGACGCTCCCCATCCCGGAGGGCAAGGTGGCCATCTCGGTGACCCTGACCGACCCGGCGCGGGTGGCCGGCTTCGTGAACCCGGGCTCGGACGTGGCGATCTTCTTCAGCTCGACCGCGAAGTTCGCCCCCCTCCCTGAGGTCCCCGACACCGACTTCACCAAGGCACTCCTCAGCCCGGTGACCGTGCTGGCCGTCGGGTCGACCACCCAGGTCACCACGACCACCACCGACGAGACCGGCGCGCAGACCACCGAGCAGCTGCCTCGCACGCTGTTGACCCTGGCACTGGACCAGAAGGAGGCGGAGGCCGTCATCTTCGCCCAGGGCCACGGCGAACTGGCCTTCGCGCTGCTCGCAGGGGACAGCAAGATCGACATCAACGACGGAACCACGGCGGGCGACCTGTTCCAGAAGTCGGGCAACTGATGCCCGTCCTCGTCGAACCGGACACCGACGCGCTGGGTGCGCTGGTCCGCATCCTGCCTGCCGGCTCCCACACGGTGGCGACCGCTGAGCGGATGCTCTCCTGGTTGGAGTCCCACCCGGACGAGTACGTCGTGGTCCTCGGCCCCGACATGGCACTCGACCTTGCCACGTCGACCTGCGAGGACCTCCGCGTCGCCAAGCCGACGGTGAGCGTCGTGATCGTGCGCAACGAGCTCGACACCCACGTGCTGACCCAGTCGATGAAGGCCGGGGCCCGCGACGTGGTCGCGGTCGACGACTCCGAGGCCATCGTCTCCGCCGTCCAACGTGCCCACCAGTTGTTCACCGCGCTGCGGGGACCCGGTGGGGCGACCCGCCTGGGCAAGGTCGTGACGATCTTCTCGCCCAAGGGCGGGGTCGGGAAGACCACGATGGCGGTGAATCTGGCCCTGGCCCTCTCCGAGGAGGGTGCTCGGCGGGTGTGTCTGGTCGACCTGGACCTGGCCTTCGGTGACGTGGCCATCACCATGCAGCTCTTCCCGACCCACTCGATCGAGCAGGCCATCGGGTCGGAGGAGCAGATCGATCTGCAGATGCTGTCGGGGCTGTTGACCCGACACAAGGACTCGCTGATGGTCCTCGCTGCGCCGGCCCACCCCGATGTCCGCGAGCGCATCACCCCGGTCCTGGTCTCCCGCGTCCTACGAACACTGCGTGAGGGCTTCGACTACGTCGTCGTCGACACCGCGCCGGCCTTCGACGACCAGACGTTGACCGCCCTGGACGAGACCGACGAGTGCGTCGTCATCGCGACCCTCGACGTACCGACCCTGAAGAACGTGAAGGTCGCCCTGGAGACCCTGGAGATGCTCAACATCGCCCAGGGACATCGGCACCTCCTGCTCAACCGCGCCGACGATGCGGTCGGGATCGGCGTGGACAAGGTCGAGGCGATCCTGGGGATGAATGTGGTCGCCCACATCGCGAGCTCGATCGACATCGCTGCCGCCACCAACGCCGGCAACCCGATCGTCGTGAAGAACCCCAATCACGTGGCCAGCTCCGCGGTTCTGGCGCTGGCGTCGAAGTTCGCGGGCGAAACCGTGTCCTCCCCCGGTCTGGCCGGCACCCCACTCGCGACCACGGCCGCCGCCCCTAAAAAGACGGGTATGTTCCGTAGGAAGAGGTGACCCATGACTAGCCTTTCAGAACGTCTTGCCGCTGCCCGTCGTGCCACCGACGGCCCACCAGCCACCGGAAAGCACTCCGCTCCGGAGGAGCAGGCCGCCAGCGCGCCCCCTCCCGTCACCGCCTCCGCCGGCACCGGCCCACCGCCCGGCACCGGAAGGACCGCGCCCGGCGCCTCCTCGTCGATGGCCGAGCGCAACCAGGCGCGCCCCGCCACCAAGCCTTCTTCACCCCCGACGGTCACCGAGCGGCGTGCGCAGAGCACCGCCGCCGCCGACCGGATGGAGGAGGTCAAGGGCGTGGTCCACATGGAGTTGCTCAAGCAACTCGGACCCCACCTCTACGACGCGGACATGGACCAGAACGAACTCGACCAACGGGTTCGCGGGGTTCTCAGCGAGGTTCTCTCCGCTCAGGACAAGCCGCTGAGCAACAGCGACCGCGCCCGGGTCACCCAGGAGATCAGCGACGACATCCTGGGGTACGGACCCATCGAACCGTTCCTGCGCGACGAGGACGTCTCGGAGATCATGGTCAACGGCCACGACTCCATCTGGCTGGAGAAGAACGGCCGCCTGGTCGTCGCCGACGCCCAGTTCGCCGACGAGGCGCACCTGCGTCGCACGATCGACAAGATCGTGTCGCGTATCGGTCGTCGGGTCGATGAGTCGAGCCCGATGGTGGACGCCCGTCTCCCCGACGGCAGCCGCGTCAACGCCGTCGTGCCGCCCCTGGCGGTCGACGGATCCGCGCTGACGATCCGTAAGTTCGCCAGTGACCCGCTCACCGCGGGCGACCTGATCACCTTCGGTTCCCTGTCGCCGCAGACCTGCGACTTCCTCGACGCCTGCGTGCGCGGTCGTCTCAACGTGATCGTCTCGGGGAGCACCGGCGCCGGGAAGACCACCACGCTCAACGTGTTGTCCTCCTTCATCCCGGCCGACGAACGCATCGTCACCATCGAGGACGCGGCGGAGCTGCAGCTCAAGCAGGATCACGTCGTACGCCTGGAGTCACGGCCGTCGAACATCGAAGGCAAGGGCGCGGTCACCATCCGTGACCTGGTGAAGAACAGCCTCCGTATGCGTCCCGACCGCATCATCGTCGGCGAGGTCCGCGACGCCTCGGCCCTGGACATGCTGCAGGCCATGAACACCGGTCACGACGGCTCCATCTGCACGCTGCACTCGAACGGTCCTCGCGACACGCTCTCCCGGATGGAGACGATGGTCCTGATGGCCGGCATGGATCTTCCGGTCCGCGCCATCCGTGAGCAGGTCGCCTCCGCGGTGGACCTCATCGTCCACCAGACGCGCTTCAAGGACGGGACCCGCCGCATCACCCACATCACCGAGGTGGAGCGCATGGAGGGTGACGTCATCACCCTCCAGGACATCTTCGTTTTCGACAACAGCGCGGGCTTCGACGCGGAGGGCCGAGCGCTCGGCCGGCTGCGGGCCACCGGGCTACGACCGAAGTTCCTCGAGAAGATGGCCTACTCCAACGTGACCGTCGACCCGTTGCTGTTCCACATGGACCGGGTCTGATGCGCGCAGGCTCGGGGCGCGCACGTCACCTCTTCACCCTGCTGGCCTCAATCCTGGTCGGGCTGATCCTTCTGCCCACGGCCGCGTTCGCCGCGGACGGCGTGATCTCCTACGTCGAGCCCAGTGACGAAGGCGTCCGCGTGTTGGTGTCCGTCCCCAAGGGGTCCGATGTGGACCTGGCCGGGGTCGAGGTCACGGTCGACGGAATCGCCACCTCCGCCACGGCTGAGCTCGCCGGCACCGACACCCGGATCCGTCGTACCTCCGTGCTCGCCATCGACACCAGCAACTCGATGCGGGGCGCCCGGTTCAAGGCGGCGAAGGCCGCCGCCCTCAACTACCTCGACAACGTCCCCGACGATGTCTTCGTCGGGATCGTCAGCTTCGCCGGTGACGTCGCCGACGAACTCGTCCCGTCGCTGGACCGCGACCAGGCCCGAACCGTCATCAACGGTCTCAGCCTCAGCAAGCGGACCCGGCTCTACGACGCGGTCCTGTCCGGGGTCGAACTGGCGGGTGAAGAGGGTCAACGCAGTCTGCTCGTGCTCTCCGACGGCGCGGACACCAGCGACACGTCGCTGACCGACACCGCGTCCTTCATCTCGGACTCCGAAGTGACGGTCAACGTGGTCGCCCTGGAGCAGTCGGGCACTCCCCTGGCGGCGTTGAACCAGCTCGCGCTGGCCGGCGATGGCCAGGTCATCTCCGCGGACAGTGGCGGTCTGGCCAAGACGTTCTCCGACGAGGCCGACATCCTGGCGACCCAGGTCCTCGTCACGGCGCAGATCCCGGAAACTCTGGGCCAGACCGACGCCAGCATCGACATCCTCCTTCCGTCCGCTTCAGGCGATGTCGTCACCGCCTCCGCGTTCAGCACCGTCCAGGACGAGATCGGCTTCGCCGATGCGGGAGACGTGCTGCGAGGCGACAAGGCGTTCACTCCCCCGACCTGGCTGATGTATGCCGGGATCGTCGCTCTCGGCGTCGGCCTGATGATCATCCTGATCGTCCTGGTGCCCTCCCCTGCGCGTCCGATGAGCTTGGAGGACCGGATCTCGAGGTACTCCCGGGCAGCCTCCAATACCTCGGCTCCGCCCTCGGGGAAGTCGGAGTCCGACGCCGCACTGACCCAGGCCAAGACCGCCGCCGCCGGGGTGCTCCAGCGCAACGCGGGGCTCGAGGCGAAGATCAGCGCCCGCCTGGCGAGCGCGGGCAGCGAGTTGAAGTCCTCCGAGTGGCTCCTCATCCACGCCGCGTTCTTCGTCGGGATGGGGTTGTTGGGTCTGCTTCTCGGCAAGGGCGGGATCCTGATCGGACTCCTGTTCCTGGTCGTAGGCGCAGTGGGTCCGTGGCTCTACCTGGGCTTTCGACAGTCACGTCGCAAGAAAGCCTTCGCCCAGTCGCTGCCGGACACCTTGCAACTGATGTCCGGATCGCTGGCCGCCGGCCTCTCGCTGGCCCAGTCGGTCGACACGATCGTCCGCGAGGGAGGCGACCCGATGGCGGGCGAGTTCAAGCGAGTGCTGGTCGAGACCCGACTGGGGGTGCCGCTGGAGGACGCCCTCGACGGCATCACCCAACGTTTCCAGAGCAAGGACTTCGACTGGGTCGTGATGGCGATCCGGATCCAACGCCAAGTGGGCGGAAACCTCGCCGAACTCCTCGACACGGTCGCCGCGACCATCCGTGAGCGCGAATATGTACGCCGTCAGGTCGACGCCCTGGCCGCCGAGGGAAAGCTGTCCGCCTACGTGCTGACGGCGCTGCCTCCTCTGTTCCTGCTGTATCTCACCTTCGCGCAGCGTGACTACGTGATGCCACTGTTCACCGATATCCGGGGGATCGTGATGCTGGTGGGCGCGACGGTGTGGTTGCTGATCGGCGCCTTCATCATGAGCAAACTCGTCAAGGTCGAGGTCTAGAGCCATGATTCTTCTCTTTGTGATGGGCACCGTGCTGGTCCTACTGGCGATCGGCCTGGTCGCGATGGCGCTCAGCGACGTCCCCGAGACGTCGGGCGTCACCCGTTCCCTGGCCACGCTCGAAGCGATCTCCTCTGCACCCAAGGAGATGAAAGAGGACTACGACCAACCCTTCGCGGAACGCATCCTCGAACCGCTGCAGTTGCGGGCGCTGGCCCTGGGTCGCCGGTTGAGCGGATCCGACTCCTCCGAGCGGTTGCGCAAGAAACTGGATGCCGCTGGGAATCCGAGGGACTGGAGCGCCGAACGAGTGATCTCCGGCAAGGTCATCGGCGCGATCACCATGACCCTGGTCGGATTGGCCCTCGCCCTGCTCTTCGGCGTCGGCTTCCCGATCCTCCTCGTCATGGTGCTCGGCGGAGCCGTTCTCGGCTTCTTCATCCCCGACTTCTACCTCTACCAGCAGACCTACGACCGTTCTGACCAGATGCAGAAGGATCTCCCGGACGCGATCGACCTGATGACCATCAGCGTCGAATCCGGACTCGGATTCGACGCAGCGGTGCAGCAGGTGGCTCGCAACACCACCGGGCCACTGGCCGATGAGTTTTCGCGCGTCTTGCGCGAGATGCAGATCGGGCAGAGCCGGTCAGAGGCGCTGCGCGGGCTGGGCGACCGTAGCGAGGTTCCCGATCTCAAGTCGTTCGTGAGCTCCATGATCCAGGCGGACTCTTTCGGCATTCCCATCGCTCAGGTGTTGCGCATCCAGTCCAAGGAGATGCGGGTCAAGCGGCGTCAACGCGCCGAGACCAAAGCCCAGCAGGTGCCCGTGAAGATCACGGTCCCGCTCATCTTCTTCATTCTCCCGGCTCTGTTCATGGCCGTGATGGGTCCGGCAGTGATCTCCGTTCTCGACAGTCTCGGTTAGGAGTTCGCCCATGGGCTCCTCGCAGATATTTCGGTTCTCCGCGGCGGCGCGGGCATTCGTCCTTGCGGCCATCACCGGTCCGGTGTTGTGGACCCGTGATGCCGACGCGTTGGCCACGCTGATTGCCGTCGCTCTCATCTCGCTCTTGGCCCAGGCCACCGCGTGGCGGCCGAGGTTCAACGAAGTGCTCAGCACCCCGGTGGAGGCTGCTCTCATCGGCGCCGCCTGCGGTTTCGCCCTCGATAGCTCGTTGACTGTTCTAGCCGCGCTTGTCGTCCCCCCGTTCGTAGCCGGGCTACAGGGGGGCGTGCGCGGTGTCGCCCGTGCTTTGTCGGCTCAGACCATCGCCATTGTCGCTACCGCGTTCTTTTTCTTCGAAGGGCTCTCCGCGGAGGCAAGCCTCAGCGTCTTTTCCTGGACGGTAACTGGACTCGGATTAGGCTTCATCGCCAGCTTTTTGCGCGCCACCATGGAGGAGGAGTCTCGCGAGTTGGCGCCCTACCTCTACGCCCAGTCCCTCCTGCGTCAGTTGATCGACCTCTCCGATGGCCTCAGCTCCGGGCTCGAGCCCATCTCCCTGGGGGGCTCGATCATGAGCGCCGTGCGTGACGAGCTCCCGACCAGCGCGGTAGCTGTGTACGTCCCCCGCGGCGAGACCCTGACGGCTCTGGTGTCGCAGAGTTCGGAGCCGGGAATGAGCTTCGAGGCCTGTGAGGAACTCGCGATCGAAGCGTGGGCTCGCACCGAGCCGATCGTCTTCGAGGGCTCGTTCGCCTTCCCGATCGGTGACTCCGCCGTGGTGGCCGGACAGTTGTCCCCCCGGGTCGAGGTCACCTGGGCCGCCATCACTGCCGATATCCATCGACTCGAGGAGCGACTGCACGCTCCCGCCGTTCACCTGGACACGGCCTTGCTGTTCGCCGACTTTCGGGACACTGCGACCGCGGACGAGCGGCGTCGCCTGGCTCGAGAGATGCACGATGGAGTGGCCCAGGACATCGCTTCCCTGGGTTACATCGTCGACGCTCTCGCGGCTCGACCGGCAACGCCGAAGCAGGGCGAGCAGTTCGCCATGCTGCGTGAACGGATCACCCACGTGGTGTCTGAAGTGCGTGCTTCGGTCCTGACCCTGCGCACCAGCGTCGGGGAGAGCGAGAGCCTGGGTGCGGCCATCGGCACGGTCGCTCGCCACCTCAGCGAAGTCTCGGGGGTGCCCATCCAAGTGCGCTTGGACGAACACGCCACTCGGTTGCGCCCGGAGGTGGAAGCCGAACTCTTCCGCATCGCGCAGGAAGCGATGAACAACGCGATCAAGCATGCGGAACCCACCTCGATCGAGGTCCTGTGCCAGGTCCACGCCCCGGACGCGTTGGTGACCGTCAGCGACAACGGACGGGGCCTGCAGAAGGCTCGTAGCGACTCTCACGGCCTCAAGATCATGCGTGAGCGTGCAAAACTGATCAACGGAAGGTTGCGTATCCTCGACAACCCCGAAGGCGGACTGATCGTCTCGGTGTGCGTGCCCTCCAGTGCAGATGCCAGATTGTCACCTCCACCCCGAGCCGAAAGCGTGACGACATGACCGATCCGATCACTGTCCTGCTGATCGACGACCACGAGTTGATCCGCAACGGCCTCGGCGCCGTCATCGACTTCGAGGACGACATGGACGTCGTGGCGACGGCTGGAAGCGTCGCCGAGGGCCTCGAGAAGTTCGAGCAGTTCAAGCCCAAGGTCGTCGTGGCGGATCTTCAACTTCAGGACGGGACCGGGCTCGACATCGTGCGCGCGATCCGCAAAACCTCGAACGACACCGGCCTGATCGTGCTCACGATGCACTCCGGCGACGACCAGATCTTCGCCGCCATGCAGGCCGGCGCCTCGGGCTTCGTGGGCAAGGACGCGCCCTCCACCGAGGTCATCAAAGCCGCGCGGCACGCCGCGGTCTCCCCCCGCGCCTTCATCTGTGCCGGTTTGGTGGGGGCGATGATGCGCCGTCAGTCCAGCGAATCGACCAAACTGACCGACCGCGAGCACGAGGTGCTGCTGCTTCTTGCGGACGGTCTGGGCGCCTCCGCCATCGGCGACAAGCTCTATCTGAGCGAGTCAACGGCCAAGTCGCACATCGCCCGCATCTACCAAAAGTTGGGCGCCGCCAACCGCGCGCAGGCCCTGGTGACGGCCATGCGCATCGGCCTGCTCTCCAGCATCCAACCCGTCGACAACTGACGCGTGCCGCCGAATCACGGCGCCGCGCACTAGTCATTTATGACTAGGTTGTCGAATACGTTCTCCTGATGGCACCGGGCTCGCGAACCGGCATAGTTCTTCTTGTGAGGGAGCTCGCCTCACACCCCAAAACGAACTAGGAGAACCCCCCGATGATCAGTTACCTCCGCACCCTCCTCACCGCCCGTCTCGAAGACATGGAAGAGCGCGGTGCCTCCGCGGTTGAGTACGGTCTGCTCATCGCCGGCATCGCTGCCGTGATCGTTGTGGCCGTTTTCGCACTCGGCCCGATCGTCAGCAGCGCATTCTCCGACACCTGTGCCTCGGTCAACGGCAACGTCGCCTGCTAAGTAGTCTGCATAGGTTGTGTGTGCGTTCGGCGGTTGCGCAAGCAACCGCCGAACGCATTTCAGCGCAACCCCGTTCAATTCTTGAGTCACTCAATGGATGGTATTTTTCTGATGGAGACTGGTCCGCCACCTGAGGTCGCAAGCGATGACGAAGATGGTGCTTCCGCCGTCGAGTACGGGTTGCTTTTGGCAGGCATCGCCGCAACCGTTGCAGCGGCAGTTCTTGCGTTCGGACCGGGCGTGAGCAACTTATTCACCGACACGTGCGACGAGCTAGCGGCCCAGTCAACGATCACAGCTACGTGCTAGATCACGCTGCTTACGGCAACGAGTCGTTGTTCTGCGGTGGTCAATCGCTGGGTGTCAAGCGCGTCAACCGGTTCTGCCAAGATTCGACGAAATCATCTGAAGTCCAGTCAAAGAGTTCCTGCAAGTCCGACTCCAATTCACTTCCGTCTCGAGTTCTGGAGTAGAGCTCGACGAGTTGACGCTCACCACCACGATCGACGAGCACCTGGCAGGCGATCCAAGCGGCCTCGTAGGCCGCTCCGAGGTGTGTCTCGTCTGTGTCGAACGACGTGTTGTCCGGCAGGTCCTGAGGAAGTCCCAAGTCACGCACCTGTGCAGCTATCTGTGCCGCCGTCGTCGAAACAGGTAGATCCACATCCCGCAGGGCCACGTAGTCCGCGAATCCCTCGAGAAGCCACAGAGGCGTGCGGCTGGTCGGGGCGTCCGTCGCCACGTGTACGGCCTCGTGTGACATCACGACCTGAGCACCTTGGTCGTCCAACTGGCCAAAGATGTCCGGGTTCACGAAGACGTGCACCGGGCTGTCGGGCGCGATGACCCCGTCGACCGAGGCGGTGACGGCGGCGATGTTGGCGTACCGACCGTCGTCCGCAGCCAAGGCCTGATCGACACCTGCGGCGTTGGCCGGAACTTCGATCACGAGCCCACCGTCCCAGTTATCCAGGACCTTTCGGACAGTTGGGATCGCCTTCTCGGCTTCACGTTGATAGCCGTCGATCCGGCGTCCCTCCCCTGCCACCAGCACCAGGGTGTCGGCACTGCTTCGCACAGAAACCGGGCCGGACATCCAGACCGGAGTGCGTCGGTCCCCGCCTCCGACGCCCGCGATGGTGGTCTGTCCCTCCGAGGTGACGAAGTCGACGAGGATCTCGGCCCGCGCCGGCGAGTCGTCGTAGCCGTCGAAACGCCACGTGGCATCCACTGCGGCGGTCCACTCACCAGCGGCGTTGATACCGGTCACCGCGTCGACGTAGCGCAGCGTGAAGTCCTCGACCTTCAGTGACTCGGCGTTGGCGGGCAACGAGGACAACTGAGCCCGCGCCGGGGCATCGCTCGACGCGGTGAGGTCCGCGGCCGCTGCCACGTCTCGCTGGGCGACAGCAGCGGTCAGCGCGCTGAGAGTGGTCGCCGCAGCGTCACCGCTGATCGTCGGCGAAGGGTCCTGATCCGCTTCAGGGACCACGAACTCATCACCACGTAGCATCACCCAGACGAGGGCACCGACTACTGCGACGGTGATGAGGACCAGAAGTCCTCGACGATGAAGGAGGGTGGTGGAACCACCCGCCGAGTCAGCCAGGGCGGACCGCACCTACGTAGGGCATGGAATAGAGCGCGGCGACGCGTACCCCTGAACCGGGGTTGGCCGCGTCCACGATCATCCCGTTACCGATGTACATGCCCACATGACTGATCGGGCTGTAGTAGAAGACCAGATCGCCGGGCTGCAGATCGGACGCAGCGACCTTGGACCCGGTCGCGTACTGAACGCGTGAGGAGTGAGCGAGACCGACACCTGCTTGGGCCCAGGCCATCATGGTCAGTCCGGAGCAGTCGAATGCGCTGGGGCCGGCCGCGCCGTAGACGTAAGACTTGCCGACCTGAGCCATGGCGTACTTCACCGCGGCCGCTGCGCGTCCCGAAGCGGGGACGTCCGAGGGGACGGCCTGCTCCTCGCTCTTGTCTGCGGCCAGAACAGCGGCGCGCTCTTCTTCCTTAAGGTCGTCGAGCACCTTCTCGGCCTCGGCCAGCTTGGCGTCGACGACCTTCTGCTCCTTGGCGAGCGTCGCCTTGGTGGCCGCAACCCGGGCCGCGCGGTCGGCGGTCGCGTCGCGACGGATGTCGAGCGTCTTCAGTTCGGTGGCGTAGTCGTCGAAGAGGTCGTCCTGCAACTCGGAGTACGTCGACATCGTGGCCATCTGCGACAGGAAGTCGCTGGGGTCTTCGGAGACAACAACGCTACCGACGGCGGAAAGCCCCTGGCCTTCGTACTGGCTGACCACCGATTCCTTGACCTGTTCGCGAACGGCGTTCAGCTGGCGGTCCTGGCGCAACTGATCGGACTCCAGAGAGCCGAGCTCCTGGTCGAGGTCGGCGAGTTCGACACGAGCGTCGTTGAAACGCTCCTGGGCCTGTTCGCCCTCATGGAACAGCCGGTCGACCTGAGCCTGCACGTCTTCGATGCTCGGCTCCGCCTGTGCCGGCGAGGTCGGCACCAGACCGAGGGTCGTGGCGACGAGAAGGCCGGTGAGGACAGTTGCGATCCGCTTGGGACGATTCAGCACGAGCGAGGAGTCTCCTAGCTGTTGCACGCAACAGCGGCGTCCGGGGACTCCGCCGTCAGCGTCGGCGCACGCGCGAATCCGGGCAGATCCACTTCCACGAGCACCTAGCGAGTCCAAAGGTAGCGGGCGACCCCGAACAGGACCAAAAGATCACCAGACCAGTTCATTCCTTGGGACTCTCAGGACTCACCGGCACCACCAAACGCTCAGGCTGACTCGATCACCACGCCCGGGACGGCCTCCACGAGCCGTAGTGGCGGGACCAGTCCACCTTCGGCCAGCGCATCCAATGCGCGCTGCTCGTCCTCGTCGAAGGTCAGTTCGGGAGGTGGACCCAGCAGCACAGTGACCACGCAGTCGTGGCAGGACAGTCCGCGCACCAGGCAGGTATCGCAATCGATTCGTGTCATAGAAGGAACCATGACGGCATGCACCGACAGTCCTCCGGGCGAGTGTCGGTCCTCATGACTAACGTGCCGTTCATGACGGATCGAGCGGCTGGACTTTGGCAGCCTCAACAGAGCTTCGACGAGCTCGGGACGCCACTTCACGAGGTCACCTTCTGCGTCGTCGACCTCGAAACCACAGGTGGTTCACCCAAAGACGGGTGCATGATCACCGAGATCGGAGCCGTCAAGGTCCGGGGTGGTGAGATCCTCGGGGAGTTCCAAACGCTGGTGAACCCCCACACCCACATCCCGGCCTTCATCGCCGTCCTGACCGGCATCAGCAACTCAATGGTCAGCGACGCTCCCAGCATCGATTCGACCCTGCCCGCCTTCTTGGAGTTCGCCGCGGGCTGCACGCTGGTCGCCCACAACGCGCCGTTCGACGTTGGCTTCTTGCGCCACTTCAACGATCTGCAGGGCCGAGACTGGCCCGACTTCCCCATCGTCGACACGGCGAAGATCGCGCGACGAGTCATCACCGCCGACGACGCCCCCAACTGCAAGCTCTCCTCGCTGGCCAAGGTCTTCGCCTCCACCACGACACCGAATCACCGAGCGCTATCCGACGCCCGCGCCACCGTCGATGTGCTCCACGGACTCATCGAGCGGGTCGGCACCCAGGGGATCACCACTCTCGAGGAGTTGCAGACGATCTCTGCTCGCGTCAGCGCCACGCAACGACGCAAACGGACCCTGGCTGACCACCTCCCGCACTCCCCCGGCGTCTACCTCTTCAAGGACGACCGCGATCGAGTGCTCTACGTCGGAACGTCGAAGGATCTGCGTCGAAGGGTGAAGTCCTACTTCACCGCCTCGGAGACGCGGTCTCGGATGGGCGAGATGGTTCGTCTGGCCACCTCCGTGACCGGGATCGAGTGCGCCACCGCCTTGGAGGCCCAGGTTCGCGAGCTCCGACTGATCGCCCACCACAAACCGAAGTACAACCGCCGGTCCCGGCACCCGGAGAAGGTCACCTACATCAAGCTGACCCGGGAACCGTGGCCACGACTTTCGGCAGTCAACCGGGTCCTCGACGACGACGCCGACTATCTCGGGCCCTTCTCGTCGCGTCGTCAGGCAGAGTTGTCCTTGGCTGCCCTTCACGACACCTTCCCGGTGCGGCAGTGCTCGGGACGGCTGGCCAGACGGCCGTCGCGGTCTGCCTGCGTTCTCGCCGAAATGCAGAGATGCCTCTCGCCCTGTGACGGTGCCGCGGACCAAGACACCTATGCCTCCATGGTCCGCGACCTGCGTGAGGCTCTGCTGAGCCGCCCGGACCGGGTGGTCGATCTGGTGAACGACAAGATGTCCATGCTCGCGGAGGCCGAGGAGTTCGAGGAGGCTGCCGTGCGGCGTGATCGACTCGCCGCCTTCGTCCGAGCCGCTCATCGCACGCAACGGCTGTCCTCGTTGACGGATTGCTCGCAGGTCGTCGCCGCGAAGCGTGAGGAGGACGGGCGCTGGAGTGTCCACATCATCCGCCACGGCCGGCTCGCCGCGGCCGGCACCATTCCGCCCGGCGCCGATGCTCACGCTTTTGTGGCCTCCCTCGAGACCTCTGCGGAGACCATCACCGTCCAGCAGGGCGGGCCGCCAGCCACCGCGCAGGAGAGCGAATGCATCCTGCGTTGGCTCGAGTCACCCGTCGTCCGCCTGATCGAAGTGCAAGGAGAATGGACCTGTCCCGTCGCGGGCGCTGGACGGCTCGCCCACAGCCTTGTCCCCACCTCCTCACAAGGGGCCTAGTGCTCAGAGAACTCGATGGGACAAAGACCGAGCCCAACCGAGGTCACGCAATCTCTCCGCGAGAGAAACCCTTCTGGGTTCCGTGG
Organism: Nocardioides salsibiostraticola; assembly: GCF_054783655.1. Classification (NCBI taxonomy): domain Bacteria; kingdom Bacillati; phylum Actinomycetota; class Actinomycetes; order Propionibacteriales; family Nocardioidaceae; genus Nocardioides; species Nocardioides salsibiostraticola. Next base: position 90,051 of record NZ_BAAGQD010000001.1, read on the forward strand.
TCACTTCGGATCGTGAACCTCACGAGCACCAACTGGGCGACCAACACTAGCGACGGGCCCCCTATGACGGCGGCGACCAAGCCTGTTTGCTGGCTCAACGGAAGCACCATGATGCCGACGGTAGCGACGAACCCAGCCAGCCATGAAGCGGTGACACCCCATTGCCTATCCAACGCGATCCCCGCCAGAGCGCCGTAGGTAGCCATGACCAAGAGAAAAGCACTTGCAACGATGGCGGACGCCACCCCCGACGCGACTTCGAAGTCGGAACCAAGCAGAACCCCCATGAAGGCCGGCCCAAGGAGCGCAGCCGAAGAGGCCGCGAACAATCCCGCTGCTAGCAACAGCAGCCATACACCACGCACTCTTCGACGCACATCACCGAGATCGACAAGGAATTCGCGCAAAACTAACGGACGGACTCCGTAGAAGATCACAATCACCGGGGATCTGAGAAAGACAAGTGCTGCAAGATTCGCTGCCGAGGCGTCGGTCAATCGAGTGGTCGAAGTGGCAGCCACGATCCACGGAAGGCCGGCAATCAAGAGGGAGGCCGTTCCCGTGGAGAGCATCGCTCCCGCTGCGCCGTTCAGCGGCATCTTCAGCCGACCTACCGCATCTGGGGAGCCATCTCGCAGCCGTTTCACCGCCGATGGCACCCATACCCAGCTTCCGAGCGCGACCGCTACAGAGTAGGTCGTGGGGTTGTTGCTGAGACTCGAAGCCAGGATGACAGCGACCAGCCGAAGTCCAGAGTCCGCCACGAGAAGCCCCGCCAGTGGCCTCCATCGGCCCTGAGCGGCAAGCATTCCCAAGGTGACCACTAAGCCCGAGATGCCTACGGCGCCCGCCACCAACCAAACCAACACCCACCAAGAAGCGCCGATGGAGTCACGCCACATAGGAAACGACAGCACCATCACCGTCACGACGCTGCCGCACAACACCGCGATGGACCACCGGGTGTCACCGCTGATCACATACCTCTGCGCCGGTCCAGCGATGTGACCAATCAGAGGCGGCGCCAGCTCCTTGTAGGAGGCCTTTGTGACCTCCTGCTGAAGCCCGCCGAAGATCCCAGCGATTCCATGGTGGACGGCCCACACAACCGCGAAGTACGCGTAGCCCTGATCTCCTTCAACTCGGCCAACGAACAGGAGCGTGGCCATGGCGAGACTCGCAGCAACAACAGTGGCCAAAGTCAGCAATCGGGCCGTGGCCAACTGTGACGTCAGTTTCCTCCGGGGTCTACGCACCTGAACCTGACTTGACGAACACCGCCGAGTAAGCCAGCGACGGTTTGGCTGGCGCGAACCCTACGACGTCGCGGCGCGGCCAATCGATCCTCGAAAGTCCTTCCGCATACTTGTCACGATCCACATCATCGACGATCAGCCATCCGCCGGGTTTCAGATATGGAAGAGCCTCGTGGGCACAACGGACACGTTCGCGGCCGTCGACGACAACGACGTCGAGACTGCCCTCAGCGCACGTGCGGATGGAATTGACATAGTCAGCCAGGTCCGTCCCTGTGCACTCGAGCAGGTTCCACCTCGGGTCATCAATTTCGTCGGCGAGCCTGACCCTCCATGCCGGGTGATGCTCAACCGTCGTCACGCTGGCACCCCGGTCAAGGAACCACAACGTCGATCCGCCACCTCCGTACTCAAACACCTTCGTGCCCAGTCCGACTCTGCTCTCGAGGTCGTCGATAAGACGGAAGGGTAGCCAAGGCATGCGCAGGTCCATCGTCGAACGTGCCCGGGTTCGAAGAAGATCTGGAAACTGACGCCCGTCACTGGGGTTGACCGCGAGGTGAATCAGGCTGCGTCCCAGCAACCGGGTTTGGTGGAGCATCTGCTGCCTAGTCAGACCGCGCATCATTGACTCCCTCATAAACGTCAACTCGAGTTTGGAAGGCCATTGCCCTGTAGACATTCCGCATGGCGGCTTCAGGTAGACAGCGAAACCCACCCCGAATGATTCTGTTTCTGACTAGTTGGCGAGAATTGATGACGCCATAATTCAATAGATTTCGCTGCATTCGCCTCTCGAGATTCTTTATCTCAACAGAGCGTCGGCGACTCAGCATCGAACTACTCGTCCGAAAACTGACAAGCGCTTGCTCCAGATTGATCATGCGCGCGCCACCGACGATCATCCGCGCAAACAGGTCGTAGTCCTGCATATAGCGCATATCCGAGTACCCACCAACGGCGAGAGCCATTCGGCGACTGAAGAACGCAGTGGGGTGGTTGATCGGATTGTTCCAGGACATCCTTCTAGCGATGTGCTCGTGCGACGACGGATTCCGGCGTATCAAGATGATGTTGTCAGGATCGCCCTCGAACTCGGCCATCGCCGCCCCACACACGTCCACCTCACCTTGAGCCACGATCGCTAGTTGAGCCTCGATCCTGTTGGGATGATTGATGTCATCGCCATCAACCTTTGCAACCCACTCGTTCGAGCAGGCTTCAAGCCCAGCCTGACTCGCTACCCCCGCACCTCCGTTTCGACTCAATCCGATACGAATGACGTTCGGGGTGTTGTCTGCGAAGTTTGAGAGGACGAAACGATGACGGGAGCCCATCGGGCCGTCCTCGACCAGCACGACCTCATCGACGGGCCGCGTCTGGGCCGCGAGACTCTCCAGGGCGTCGCGCAGATCCTCCACGGCTAGGCCCGCGTGGGTCGTGACCAACGCACTGACGCGAGGATCAGACTGCGACATCGTCGGTCCGTCTGGATAGGGAGTGGGCAAACGCCGCCATCGCGAGGAGAATGACCAGGATGATCAATGTCGTCGACGGCACGAACCAGATCGGATTCGGCGTGGAAGCCGAGTCATCGAGTAACTCGTTGTCCCGGACTCGCAAGTACGCAGCGCCCATAGCCACCCCGTACACGCCTAGGCAGAGGATAACGAACCGCCAGGAGGGGTAGCGCCGCCGAGAACGTAAAAGGATCACGCTCGAAAGGAGGACGAAGCCCACGCTGTAAGGGAGCCCGTAGCGGCCCTGCCATATGACACCCCTCTCCGCCGAAGTTGGCAGGCTCAGAACGACGGGAAGAATTATTGATATAAGCAGCGCACTCCCGAGCGCTACCCGCTGACGTGTTCGCCCCGCCACCAAGGCTGGGATCAGCAAGAGCAACACGAGAACCGCGGCGACAATGTATACGATCAATGGAGCCATCTGATTACGATAAGGAAACGCCGCAATGGACTGAGCAGGCCAGAGCACTAACGTCGAGCCTAACCAGTCCGTGTCCGATATTCGAGTCCCTTCCAGCGGAAGCGGCCCCGACCCCGGCGAAGCATTGAGAATCCAAACTATTTGCATACCCACGGAGCCTGCGACCATCCCAGCGCCTGCCCAAAACCGTAGCAAGTTGGCGCGGATAAATGATGCGATGCCGCGATGATCCAGAGCTACCACGGTGCACACGATGAGTAGCACGAACAGGGGTCCGAGCAATCTGACGAACCCCAGTACGCAGGCGCTGACGACGGAGACCCAAAAGTAGCGTCGCTTGCAATGGGAATTCGGAGAATTCGAGATTGCCAGGAGCGAAGTCCATAGCGATAGGGCTGCAGCCATCTCGACGCCATTCGGCGCAACAACCGTGGTGGAGTAGATCAGGACTGGAGTCGCTGCCAGTCCAAGCCCGAGGAGGAGCCATCGTCCGCCTGCAGTAAATGCTGACCATGCAGAAAACGATAGAAAGAGGAGGCAGATGAGGGAAGCGGTGATTCTCATGCTGTACAGGGCATTTAGTCCGCTGAACGGCCGCGCCACCCAACCGACTACTGCGTACCAGCCCGGGTTGTAGCCAGCGGCCGACGATGCCACCTGCACTGACCCGTCTGACATAGCTGAAACCGCTGAGCAATTGTCCGGTCCACTTGAACCTAGTTGTTCACACTGCACCCGAGCTGCGTTGACGATGTCCGCTGGCACGGATACCAGTCGCCCTCTGCCTGCCTGCGCCTCCGGTCCTGCTATCCAATCTCCCCGAGCAACTGCCGCGGCCCGATAAACGTGGTCGATCTCGTCGCTGCCCCCAAAAGGAGGGATTGTGAGGATCCAAAGTGCCTGTAGAAGGGCGAACCCGAGCGTGAATGAAGCAATGGCACCGTTGTTCTTACGCACTACGGCCCTCGGACCTGTCTGCAATCGCCACCTCGTGCAGCGCCAATAACCGAGCCAGCTTCACGCTTCGCTGCTCAAGCTCCGATAGCCGTCTGAAGAGCGCCACAGAGACAAACATGAACGTGACCACCAGCAGATACAGCAGCAGGTCGGCTCCTCGCTGGACACCCACACTGTTCGCTAGGCGAGTGACTGAATTCGGAAAGAGAATACTCAGCAACGCTGCTGCCGCCACGAGGATCCCGTATATTCTCCACAGAAGGCGGTAGCTCGCCTGACGCCCGCCCCGAAACACGGCCAAGCCAAAGATCAGCACAGCAGCGATCAGAAGCAGTTTGATGATGGGTTGAGACATAGGGTGAATGACCTGGGGCTCGTGGGGATGGGTGACCCAGTATGACGGTGCCTCGGCGCCGGTCGCAGAGAAACGACTGCTTTGTCGACTGCTTGGCGCTAGCGTTCTGCCATGTCTGGAACTGTCTGCTACGAGGGCGTGACCGTGGTGGTGCCGGCCTATAACGAGGCGGAAACCGTCGGGACGACCGTCACCTCGTTGCGCGACTGGTTCTCGCACGTCGTCGTCGTTGACGACGGCAGTTCCGATGACACTCTCGACGTCGCCCAGTCGGCCGGCGCCGTGGTGGTTCGTCATCCGTTCAATCTTGGGCAAGGCGCCGCCCTGCAAACGGGGTTCGCTTATGCGCTGAGGGACCCCCGGAGCCAACGGGTGTTGACGTTCGACGCGGATGGCCAGCATCGGGTTTCAGACGGCGTCACCATGGTTGATCTTTCGATGAGAACCGAGGTGGACGTCGTACTTGGCTCAAGGTTCCTCGGGACCGCTCTGCACATGTCATCGACGCGTCGCCTCGTCCTCAGGGCTGGCGTTCGATTCACCCGATGGTCGACACGACTCGACGTCAGCGACGCACACAACGGGATGAGAGTCCTGAGTCGCCGAGCGCTCGAAGTCATCGAAATCACCCTCAACGACATGGCTCACGCAAGTCAGCTCCTGAGTTTGATTGCCGAACATGAATTGTCCTACGCCGAATCGCCGGTCACCATCGACTACTCCGACTACTCCCGGGCTGGAGGGCAGTCGAACCTGAATGCGCTGAACATTCTCTTCGACATCGCGTCCCACAGACTACGCAAGTCGAAACGCTGAAACGCGGTCAGCCGCGGCTCTCCGCCGCCAGCCCGCCCATGGCCTTAGAGTGACCCGATGATCACCGCCATCGTGTTCGTCAAAGCCGACGTCTCCCGCATCCCCGAGGTTGCCGAGGCAATCGCATCGCTGGAAGGGGTCACCGAGGTCTATTCGGTCACCGGGCAGATCGATCTGATCGCCATGGTCCGGGTTCGGGACCACGACGAGGTCGCCTCCACCGTGGCCGATCGGCTCAATAAGGTCTCGGGTGTGGTCGAGACCGAGACCCACATCGCCTTCCGGGCCTACTCCAAGCACGACCTCGAGTCTGCCTTCTCGCTCGGCATCGATTAACACTCCGGGCGATGACTGAGCCCCGCCCGCGCGAGCCCCTCATCCCGTCGATCGCTCGCATCACTCCCCTCGTCCTCGTTCTCGGGCTCGTCGCAGTTCTCGTCAGCAGAGCCTCTCGGCCGCTGACCAACGACGACACGTACTTCCACCTGCGTTTCGGCCAGGAGTTTCTCGACGCTTGGTCGGCTCGCGAACCCGGCAGCGTCAACTCCTACGGCACCGCGGACTGGGTGCCCACTCAATGGTTCTCCCAGATCGCCATGGCTGGCATGGAGAACGCCGCCGGGTTGCCTGGGGTCGCGTGGCTCTCAGGTTTCCTGATGGCGGTCCTGGTGCTGATCCTCTACGCCGCGGCCCGCCAGGTGGCAGATCCGACGGCCAGTTCTGTGGCCGTCATTCTGGCGATCATGGCGTCATCGCTGTCGCTGTCGATGCGGCCTCACCTGCTGAGTTTCATCCTGACCGTCGCCACCTGGTGGATCTGGCATCGCGCACACGTGCACGGATCGCTCCCCTGGGGAGTGATTCCGCTGACCTGGGTTTGGGCGATGCTCCACGGCATGTGGCCTCTGGGGCTCATCATCGGCCTCACGGCGGCGGTGGGGATTGGTTTGGACACCCGCACGTGGCGGAGGCTCGGTCAGCATCTGGCGCTGCTGGTGGTCGCTGCAGGAGCCGCCGGGCTCACCCCAGTGGGCCCCCGCCTGTACGGGGCGGTGCTCGAAGTCAGCGGGCGCGGCCAGTACTTCCCTGAGTGGTCATCTCCGGAATTTCTGTCGTTCTACGGGATCGCGATCGGACTCATGCTCGGGATCTGCATCCTCGTCCTGATCAAGAAATCGACGCCAGCGACCTGGTTCCATCTTGCACTCCTCACCTTGGGTGGAGCGCTTGCCGTGTACTCCATCCGAACAGTGCCTGTGGCGGCAGCCTTGATCACCCCACTTGTCGCAAGTTCTCTGCAACAACTCATCGGCGCCCGCACCGCCGTCGTCTGGTCGGAGAAGGCGATCCTAGGCCTGGGTACTGCACTCATCCTCGCTCTGATGGCCTTCACCATCCCCGCCGGATCGGCGCTCACTCCTGAAGAAGAGGACTGGGTCGAGGCAGAGACCACGGACTTGCCCGCTGGCACCGTCGTACTCAACCAACAGCCCCGCGGCGGCTATCTGATGTGGCGCTACCCGAGCGTCGACTTCGTGATGAACGGTTACGGAGACATCTATACGACACCCGAACTCGAGGGTTTGGTCGATCTGATCAGCGTCCGTCCCGGTTGGGACGAAGTGGCGCGAGAGACCGGCGCTGAAGTGGCACTTCTCGATCCCAACTCTGCCCTTGCCTACGCCCTCCGCCTCTGCGGGTGGAGAACAACGCGAAGCTCGAACGATCTCGAGCTGTTGCAAGCGCCGGTTGGGTGGCTTTCGAGCGGATCCTGTTCAGTCACCGCGGCTCAGCGCTAGCCCTCAGCCCAAGGGGAGGGTTGAAGACTCACTCGGAGGCGGCGGACACCCATGCATCCAACGACGCCTTGGCGGCCCCGGAGTCGACAGCCGCAGCGGCGCGCTCGATGCCGGAGGCCAAGGAGTCCGCAACCGATGCCTCTGGCTGGTGGTAAACCGCCAGGGCCGCGCCCGCGTTGAGGAGTACGGCGTCCCGCACCGGACCGGTCTCACCGTCGAGCAGGCGACGTACGACGTCGGCGTTGAAGGCGGCGTCGCCGCCGCGCAGGGCTTCGACCTCGACGCGGGGGAACCCGTAGTCGGAGGGGTCGACCGACTCGATCGTCACCTCGCCGTCGCGCACGAGCCACACCGTGGAGGTCGAGGTGGTGGTGAGTTCGTCCAGGCCGTCGTCGCCGCGGACGACCCAGGCATCGGCGTTGCGTCGGGCCAGCACCCCGGCCATGACCGGGGCCATCCGACGATCCGCGCACCCGATGGCCTGAGCCGCTGGACGGGCCGGGTTGGTCAGGGGCCCCAGAAGGTTGAAGGTCGTGGCGATCCCCAACTCGCGGCGGGGACCGGCCGCGTGCCGCATCGCGGGGTGGAAGGCTGCGGCGAAACAGAAGGTGATCCCGGCTTCCTCCGCCACCTGAGCCACCCGCTCCGGCGCCAGATCGAGGCGTACGCCGAGCGCCTCCAGCACGTCAGCACTTCCCGATTGGGACGAGGCCGATCGACTGCCGTGCTTGACGACCCGGGCACCCGCACCCGCGGCGACGATCGCGGCCATGGTCGAGATGTTCACCGACATGGAGCGGTCACCACCGGTGCCGACGACATCGAGCAGCCGACCTGGCACGGAGATCGGGGTCCGTCGCTCGTACATGGCGTCGGCCAGACCCGCGATCTCCTCGATCGTCTCGCCCTTGGACCTCAGGGCGACCGCGAAGCCGGCGATCTGAGCCGAGGTTGCCTGACCCTCGAGGATCTCCCCCATCGCCCACGCGGTCTGTTCAGCCGTGAGGTCGGTGCCTGCGACCAGGCCGCCGAGGACCTCGGGCCATGAACTCACGTCTGGGCGGGCGTGCGCGAACGCAACAGGCCGACCACGGTCTCGGCCAGCTGGATCGGGTCCAGCGGGTGAGGAACCGCCGCCTCAGCACGCGACCAGGTGGCCAGCCAGGCATCCTGCGGCCGACCGATCAACACCACGATCGGCGGGCACCGGAAGATCTCGTCCTTCATCTGCTTGGCGATCCCCATCCCACCGGCCGGCGCGGCCTCGCCGTCGAAGATGGCCAGATCGACGCGACCCGAGTCCATGGTCGCGATCACCACAGGCTCGGTGGCGACCTCGATGTATTCGAGTTCGGGCAGATCCGGGTGCGGACGACGACCGAGCGCCATGATCACCTGTTGACGCACGGTGACGTTGTCGCTGTAGACCAGCACCTGCAGGGGCGGCTTGGAGTCACTCACGGGCGCGATGCTACCGCCCGCCCACCGAGTCGTCCCCCGGGATGCCGTGACCTGTAATTTGCGGACCATGGAAGCGACACGAGCCCAGGGCACCCAGCGACCGGTCGACCCCCGCTGATGCTCGACCTTCAGACCCTGGTCAACTTCGGCCTCGTCGTCCTCTTCGTCCTGATCGGTGGGGTCTTCGCGGCCACCGAACTCGCTCTGGTGTCCCTACGGGAGAGCCAAATCAACCGGATCGAGGGACAAGGCGTCCGCGGCGCGCGTGTCGCTGCGGTCGCCCGCGACCCCAACCGCTTCCTGGCAGCCGTCCAGATCGGCGTCACTGTCTCGGGGTTCCTCTCCGCGGCGTACGGCGGATCGACCCTCGCGCCCGACATCGCTCCCTACTTCGTGGATCTCGGTCTGCCCGGGGACGTCGCCGACACGACCGCCCTGGTGCTGATGACCCTCGTCATCGCCTACCTCTCACTGGTCCTCGGCGAGTTGGTTCCCAAACGCCTGGCTCTCCAGCGATCGGTCGGTCTATCGATGGCCACGGCGCCGGTCCTGGACCGATTCGCAACCCTCATGCGCCCGGTCATCTGGCTTCTCTCGCTCTCCACCGACGCGCTCGTCAAGCTCCTGGGCGGCGACCCGACCGCCACGTCCGCGGACGTCACCGAGGAGGAACTGCGCGACATCGTGCACACCCACGAGGGTCTCGGCGAGGACGAACGCCAGATCCTCGAGGACGTCTTCACCGCCACCCGCAGCACCGTCAAGGAGGTCATGCGACCCCGTGGCGAGGTCGAGTTCATCGCCGGCGACCTCTCCTTGGCCCAGGCCGCCGAGCAGGTCCGCGAGCGACCCTTCTCCCGCTACCCCGTCACCGGGGCCAACTTCGACGAGATCATCGGGTTCCTGCACGTGCGCGACCTACTCCTCGACACGCTGGACGAGACCCAGTTGGTCCGCGAGGTCGCGCGACCCATTCTGCTGCTGCCGGCCACCAAGGCCGTCCTACCGGCGGTGACGACCATGCGGGCCGAGAAGACCCACATCGCGGTGGTGGTCGACGAGTACGGCGGCACCGACGGCATCGTCACCCTCGAGGACCTCATCGAGGAGATCGTCGGCGACATCCAGGACGAGTACGACGCACCGCCCGAGGACGACGATCCGCTCGGGACCCCCGGCCCCGGTGGTCTGCGCTCACTGCCCGGCGGGCTGACCATCGAGGACTTCGCCAAACGCACCAGTGTGGAACTCGTCGACGGCGACTACGAGACCGTCGCCGGGTACGTCGTGGCTCAACTCGGCCGCGTGGCCCAGATCGGGGATGCCGTGGAGGTGGACGGCGCAACGCTGACCGTCGTGGACATGGACGCTCTGCGAGTGACCCGCATCGCCGTCGAGCGTCCTGAGCCTCAGGACGCCTCACCGCCAGCGGGCGACGAGGCCTCGGATCAACCGGACTGACGCTCGGCGGTCTGTTCAGATCGTTCGCTTCGCTCCAGTCGGTCGAGTCTGCGGTCCTCCCGCTCGGCCTCCTTCATCGAGGACCTCACCCATTGGGTGAACAGCACCGCGAAGAACATCAACCCCACCAGGTCGCCCGCTCCCCACAGGATCCCGCCCGCCAGGTTCTGGTCGTCGGCGAGGTCGGGGAGCCAGGAACCCATCGGCCCCTGAGCCAGCTCGCGATAGTGCTCCCCCCCGATCAGGGCGTCCTGGCCCATGATCGTCACACCCAAGAACGCGTGGAACGGCAGCGTCAGCACAACCAGCATCACCCGGAACGGGTAGTCGACCCGCCCGGGGAGCGGATCGATGCCCATCAGGGGCCAGAAGAACAGCGCTCCGACCGTGACCAAGTGGATGTGCATCATCTCGTGGACGAACACCGAGTCCAGGGACGCGTCGTACCAGCCGGTGAAGTAGAGCGCCCACGGAGACAGCACGTAGAGCCCGAACGTCAGCGGAGGGAAGCTCAACACCTTCGCCACCCGCGAGTGCAGGATCGTCAACAGCCACCCCCGGGGGGTGCCCGGCAGCGTCCGCAGGGCCAGCGTGATCGGCGCGCCGAGCGCGAGTGCGAGCGGCACCACCATCGACAGGATCATGTGCTGCACCATGTGCACGCTCAGCACCGTCGTGTCGTACGCCGCATATCCCGACGCCGTCGACACGTAGAACGTCGTCATCGCGCCCAGGTGGGCCACCGTGCGGCCCACCGGCCACCGGTCGCCGCGCCGGCGCAGCGTCCGCACCCCGAGAAGGTATAGACCGATGCTCCAGACGGTCAGAACCAGCGGCCACCCGATGATCTCCCACTGCGAGAAGAACGACCCCGCGGTCAGTTCGGGAAGAACCTCGGAGCCCGAGGCGGAGGCGACTTGCAGCGAGAACAGCACGATGTGAAGTTTATGACGTACCGAGTAACGGGGGTCGGGGTGCCTCCCGCGTTCGGTATGGCCATAATAGTCCCGTGGCGACGACAGCATCTATTCCCGCATCCCGACTGCACGGGCATCACGACCGTCCGAGCATGGTCGCGGTGGGCACGATCATCTGGCTCTCCAGCGAGCTGATGTTCTTCGCGGCCCTCTTCGCGTCCTACTTCACGATCCGCTCGGTGAGCTCCGATCTGTGGGCAGAACAGACCCAGTTGCTGGCCGTCGGGCTCGCCTCGGTGTTCACCACGATCCTGGTGCTCTCCTCCCTCACCTGCCAGCTCGGCGTGTTCGCCGCCGAGCGCGGTCAGGTCGGCCGCAGCGGCTCCGTGCTCCAGATCAACAAATGGGGCCTGCGCGAGTGGTTCATCCTCACCTACATCATGGGCGCGGTCTTCATCGCTGGTCAGGCCTTGGAGTACGCCACGTTGATCCAGGAAGGGATGACCATCCCCGACTCGGCCTACGGCACGATGTTCTACCTGACGACCGGCTTCCACGGGATCCACGTCACCGGCGGCCTGATCGCCTTCCTCTTCGTCCTCGGCCGCACCTACCTCGCTCGTAAGTTCACCCACGAGCAAGCAGTCAGCGCCATCGTCGTGTCGTACTACTGGCACTTCGTCGATGTAGTCTGGATCGCCCTGTTCGCCACGATCTACCTCATCCAGTAGCGCACCAATAGCGGTAAAACTGAACAGGTCGTTTAGACTATTATCCTGAAGTTGAACAAGACACAGCAAGGACTGACATGCGCCTACTGAACCGTTCTGCCGGCCGTATCTCGCGGCGCCGCCGCGGCCCCCTGGCCGGCCTGGTGGTCCTGATCCTGGGTCTGTTGTTCACCGGAAGCCTGTACGCCGCCTTCTCCCCCGCTCAGGCGGGGACCGCAGAGAGCGACCTCGAGCAGATCGAAGCCGGCCGCGAACTCTTCCTGGTCGGTTGCTCGTTCTGCCACGGCAGCAACGGAGAAGGCGTCCTGACCAAGGACGGCGACTCCCAGTACGGTCCCTCGCTGGTCGGCGTCGGCGCCGCTTCGGTCGACTTCCAGGTCGGCACCGGTCGGATGCCCCTGGTTCAGCCCGGCGCCCAGGCTCCCCGCAAGCCGGTGGTCTACAACGACGACGAGACCGCCGCGCTCGCCGCGTTCGTCGCCTCCTTAGGGCCCGGCCCGTCGATCCCCACCGCTGACGACTACAGCGTCGAGGGCCTCAACGAGGAGCAGCGCGAGGAGGCCGTCGCCCGCGGTGGACGCATCTTCCTCACCAACTGCACGGCCTGCCACAACTTCCAGGGTCAGGGCGGTGCCATGCCGCGCGGCGGCTACGCCCCCCAGATCCGTGGCGTCGACCCCCAATACATCTACGAGGCCATGCTCACCGGGCCCCAGTCCATGCCCACGTTCTCCAACGGCAACCTTCCGCCCGAGGCCAAGCGTGACGTGATCGCCTACCTGAACGCGATCGACGAGGAGCCCGGCTACGGCGGCTTCGGCATGGGCGGGTTGGGACCGGTCGGTGACGGCTTGTTCGCTTGGCTCGTCGGCATCGGCGGCCTCGTTGGGTTCGCGGTCTGGATCGCCGCCCACACCACGCGTACGGACAGGAAGAAAGAAGGGGAGGTCAGCGCATGAGCGACACCACCAACACGCCGGGCAACGATCTGGAAGCCTCTTCCGCTCCCGCCTCTCACGTGCCAGCGGTCCAAGAGCCGATCGCCGACCCGGGGCTGCCCGCTCACACGTGGCGCCCCACCGATGTCGATCCGGTCAAGGAGAAGCGAGCCGAGCGACAGATCGCGGCCTTCTTCGCGTTCTCCGCCCTGTGCACACTCGGCTTCATCGTCTCCTACTTCGTGTTCGACATCGGCGACAACTTCGACACGTTCGCCGGTCTGGGATCGGCCACCGTCGCCATGGGCGTCTTCCTGGGCGGCTCACTGCTGGGCATCGGCATCGGCATCATCCAGTGGTCGCGCAAGCTCATGGTCGACCGCGAGATCATGGAGATGCGCCACCCCGCCCGCTCCTCCGACGAGGATCGCACCGCAACACTCGACGCTCTCACCCTCGGCACCGAGGAGTCCGGGATCGGCCGACGTCCACTGGTGCGCAACTCTCTGTTCGGAGCCATCGGGCTGGTCGCGCTTCCCGTCCCCGTTCTCCTGCTTCGCGATCTCGGCCCGACCCCCAGCCAAGTGGCGAAGGATGCGGAGTACCCCGGCGCAGGCTTGGAGAACACGGTCTGGGAGGAGGGCATGCACGTGGTCCGCGACGCCCAAGGCACCCGGATCAAGGCCACCGACCTCGAGATCGGTGACCTGGTCAACGCCGCCCCCGAGATCCACTACGCGGTGGACGAAGAGGGCGAGCACATCCTCGAGGGCAAGACGCTGATGATCTCCAAGTCCAAGGCCGCGTTGGTCCTCGTGCGGATGGAGCCGGACGAGATCAAGCACGGACCCAACCGCGAGAACTGGTCGGTCGACGGGATCATCGCCTACTCCAAGATCTGCACCCACGTCGGTTGCCCGATCTCCCTGTACGAACGCACCACCCACAGCATGCTGTGCCCCTGCCACCAGTCCACCTTCGACCTCGCCGACTCCGGCAAGGTCACCTTCGGTCCGGCGGCACGATCCTTGCCCCAGCTGCCGATCATGGTGGACTCCGAGGGGTACCTCGTCTCGCAAAGAGACTTCACCGAACCGGTCGGACCGAGTTACTGGGAGCGAGACTCATGAGCATGGACACTTCGAAGGTCGCCACCTCGAACTCCACGAAGGCGGCGTCACCGACCAAGCCCAACCGGGCCGGCGTCGTGGCCAACTGGGCCGACGAACGCCTCGGCCTCGGCACGTCGATGAAGAAGCAGCTGCGCAAGGTGTTCCCCGACCACTGGTCCTTCATGCTGGGCGAGGTCGCCCTGTGGAGTTTCGTGATCTGCCTGCTCAGTGGCGTGTTCCTCACTCTCTGGTACACCCCCAGCATGGGTGAGGTCACCTACAACGGCTCCTATGACCCCCTGCGTGGCGAAGAGGTCTCTGAGGCCTTCGCCTCCACCCTGACGCTCTCCTTCGATGTGCGCGGCGGTCTCCTGATGCGCCAGATGCACCACTGGGCTGCCAACCTCTTCATCGCCGGCATGATGGTCCACCTGCTGCGGGTCGCCTTCACCGGCGCCTACCGCAAGCCCCGCGAGCTCAACTGGGTCATCGGCTGCATCCTCCTGCTGCTCGGAACGCTCGAAGGCTTCACGGGCTACTCGCTGCCCGACGACATGCTTTCCGGCACCGGCATCCGTGCCGCCGACGGCTTCTTGAAGGCCACCCCGGTGGTCGGCTCCTACATGTCGTTCTTCCTCTTCGGCGGTGAGTTCCCCGGCGACCAGATCATCCCGCGTCTCTTCACCGCCCACGTCCTGCTGCTGCCGGGTCTACTGCTGGCCCTGATCGCAGCGCATATGTTGCTGCTCGTCTACCACAAGCACACCCAGTGGCCCGGACCCGGCCGCACCGAGGAGAACGTCGTCGGCTTCCCGATGCTCCCCGTGTACGCCGCCAAGGCCGGTGGCTTCTTCTTCATCGTCTTCGGCGTCACCGCTCTCATGGGTGGCCTGCTGTCGATCAACCCGATCTGGATCCTGGGGCCCTACGACCCGACCCGGGTCACGGCCGGCTCCCAGCCCGACTGGTACATGGGTTGGCCCGACGGTGCGCTGCGAATCATGCCCGGCATCGAGCCGGTCCTCTTCGGCCACCCGATCTCACTCAACGTCATCCTGCCGATCCTGGTGCTTCCGCCGTTGATGCTCACGATCCTGATCCTGCTGCCCTTCATCGAGTCCTGGATCACCGGCGACAAGCGTGAGCACCACCTGCTCGAGCGTCCCCGTAACGCGCCCACCCGCACCGCGGTGATGGTCTCCCTGATCACCTTCTACGGTCTGATGTGGGCTGCCGGCGGCAACGACATCATCGCCATCAAGTTCGGTCTGTCGATCAACCAGATCACCTACTTCATGCGTGGTGCTGTGTTCATCGGCCCGGTCTTGGCCTTCATGATCACGCGTCGCTGGTGCATCTCGCTGCAGCGTCACGACAACGATGAGTTGCTCCACGGGTACGAATCGGGAGTCATCATGCGCTCCCCCGAGGGCGGCTACAGCGAGAAGCACCTGCCCATCAATCCCGACCGGGCTTACATGCTCACCGCCCGCGACCGCGACGAGGTCTGGTCCCCGGAGAACGCCACCGACGAGAACGGTGTCGCCTCCCCCGGTGGCCGCCTCGACGGTCTGCGCGCATCGTTGTCGTCCAAGATGTACGCCGACAACGTGCAGAAGCCGACCGCGGAGGAGCTCGAAGCGGCTCACCACCACGCCGACGAGGAGCACGCGCTCCTCGGGGTTCTAGACGGTAAGTCCGCCGACGGACACCAGTTCGACGGGCACCACTCGGTCGACGGCGAGGACCTGCGCGGCGACCACTGATCGCACGCACCACGGCACACCACAACGGCCGCTCACTCCCCCGGGAGTGGGCGGCCGCTGTCGTTCCTGAAGCTCGAGCCGACTTCTAGAGCGCGGAGCCGGCCTGGTAGTCGGACCAGGAAGTGTTCCAGTCCGCGTAGCCGTTGCCGGGCTCCATGGGACGGTCGGTGCCGACGTACTCGACCACGTCGCCTCGCTTGGAGATCGAGTAGAGGTAGGCGGCATCAGCGGTGCTGAGCCCGGTGCAGCCGTGCGAGACGTTGTCGCGTCCCTGTGAGCCCACCGACCACGGTGCGGCGTGGATGAACTCGCCGGAGTACGTCAGCCGCATGGCCCACTGCACGTTGTCGATGTCGTAGGCCTCGGAACTGCCGGACGGGATCCCCACGGTCTCGGAGTTCATTCGTTTGCTGTCGAACTTCTCGACGATCACCTTGGTTCCCGAGCGGGTGATGAAGCCGGGCTTTCCAGTGGTGACCGGGATGGTACGCAAGAGCTTCCCGTTCGACAGCACCTTCATCTCGTAGGTCCTGGCGTCGACCCGGTAGATGTTCGCGTCACCGACCGTGAAGTCGATCTCGCGGTCCTCCTGACCGTAGATACCGTTGCCGGCCGGAACCCCGTTGACGTCCACGTCCACGCTGACCTCGGTCCCGGCTTGCCAGTACTTCTTGGGGCGCCAGTGGACCTCGTTGTCGCTCATCCAGAACCAGGACCCCACCTGGGCCGGTGTGGAGGTGACCGTCATGTTCTTCTCGAAGGCGGCACGATCAGCGACCGGGAGATCGAAACTCACGATCACCGGCATCCCCACCCCGACGGTCTCCCCGTCCAGCGGCGCGACAGAGGGATAGGTCTGCTCGGCCAGGCTGAGGTCCTGGGTGGTGAAGGAGGAGGTACGCCGTACGACTTGGCCGTCGGTGGCCTCGGCCACGGCCTCGATCTGATAGCTCGTCCCCGGCTCCAACCGGGACTGGGCGGTCCAGGAGGAGGCGTCGGGGCTCAGCGCCCCCTCCAGGGGCCCCTGCGCGCCGGTGACGTCCACCGAAGTCAGCGTGGCCTGAGACATCTTGACCCGCACGACCCGGTCAACCGGAACGCCGGTGCTGCCCTTGCCGACATTGACCTTGAAGACGGGCTTGACCGGTTCGGTCGTGCTCGACGAACTACCGTCCTCAACGGTGGTGGTGCTGCCCCGAGAGTCGCTCTCCGGGGTGGACGAGGCGGTGCAGGCCGTCAACGCCGAAGACGTCAAAGCAAGGATGGCTACGCCGGTCAGCGAGCGCATAGGCCGAATCCCACGCGACATGGTCGTTCTCCCAAAGTGTTGATGACCGCACCGTTCGTGCTGGTCGACACCCAGGGTAACCCGGGGAACACAGGCCGAACGCAACCGCGTTCGGTGACCCGCCCCACGTTCGTGGGGCAGGTGGGGCTCAGTGAGCGTGCTCCCCGCGGTAGTACTCGAAGACCAGACCACTGAGGGCAACCGCGCCGACGATGGCGCCCATGATGAACAGCCACCAAGCGAGGAAGGCGATGGCGAAGACCATCACCATCAGCGTCAGGCCGCACCACAGGGGCCACCAGGAGTACGGCGGGAAGAAGCCCAACTCACCGGCGCCGTCAGCGATCTCAGCGTCCTGACGGTCCTCGGGACGAGGATCCATCTTCTTGGCGTGGAAACCCAGATACAACGTCATCATCAGGGCCAGCAGCATGGTCATGGTCAGCGCGGAGGTGCCGGTCCAGTCACCACCCTCTTCGCTGCTCGCCGTGATCAGCCAGTAGGCGGGGGTCACCGGAACGAGGAACGCGGTGGTGATCCCGAACACCCAAGCTTCGGCCTTCATCGGTTGTCTCCGTTCGGGTCCTGGTCGTTGCGTTCACGAATGACCTCTTCGCGGCCCGCCATGTTGGGGGCGTCGGCGAACTTGCCGTCCCGAGCAGCCTGGTTGTCGTCGAGCTCGATGGCGGCGATCTCCGGGTGGTGCAGATCGAAAGCCGGGGACTCCGAGCGGATCCGCGGGATCGTCACGAAGTTGTGGCGGGGCGGCGGGCAACTGGTCGCCCACTCCAGGGAACGGCCCCATCCCCAGGGGTCGTCGACCTCTACCAGAGGCGACTTCCGCGAGACGTAGACGTTGTAGAGGAACGGCAGCGTCGAGGCACCCAGCAGGAAGGCACCGATCGTGGACACCTGGTTCAGGGCGGTGAAACCGTCAGCGGGCAGGTAGTCGGCGTACCGGCGGGGCATACCCTCGACTCCCAGCCAGTGCTGGACCAGGAAGGTGAGGTGGAAGCCCACGAACAGCAACCAGAAGTGCAGTTTGCCCAGGCGCTCGTCGAGCATCCGCCCGGTCATCTTGGGCCACCAGAAGTAGAACCCGGCGAACATCGCGAACACCACGGTGCCGAAGACCACGTAGTGGAAGTGCGCCACCACGAAGTAGGAGTCCGAGACAGCGAAGTCGAGGGGCGGGCTGGCCAGGATGACTCCGGTGAGGCCACCGAACAGGAAGGTCGTCAGGAAGCCGATCGACCAGAGCATCGGGGTGTCGAAGGATATAGATCCCCCCCACATCGTGCCTATCCAGTTGAAGAACTTCACTCCTGTTGGCACCGCGATCAGGAAGGTCATGCCCGAGAAGAAGGGCAGGTTCACCGCCCCGGTCACGAACATGTGGTGGGCCCAGACCGCGACGGAGAGGATCGCAATGCCGAGGGTGGCGCCGACGAGGCCGACGTACCCGAACAGGGGCTTGCGGCTGAAGACCGGCAGGATCTCGGTCACGATCCCGAAGAACGGAAGCGCGATGATGTAGACCTCGGGGTGCCCGAAGAACCAGAAGAGGTGCTGCCACAGGATCGCTCCACCGTGCGCGGTGTCGAAGACGTGGGCGCCGAGTTGGCGGTCCGCCTCGAGCGAGAGCAGGGCCCCGGCAAGGACGGGGAACGCGATGAGCACCAGCAGGCTGGTCACCAGGGTGTTCCACACGAACATGGGCATCCGGAACATGGTCATGCCGGGGGCGCGCATGCAGATGATGGTCGTGATGAAGTTGACCGCACCCAGGATGGTTCCCAGTCCGGCCAGCCACAGACCCATGATCCACAGGTCGCCGCCCACCCCTGGCGAGCGGATCGCGTCGGAGAGGGGGGTGTAGGCGAACCAGCCGAAGTCGGCGGCGCCGTTGCGGGTGAGGAATCCCGAACCGGCGATGATGCCGCCGAAGAGGAAGAACCAGTAGCTGAGCATGTTGAGCCGGGGGAACGCGACATCCGGTGAACCGATCTGCAGCGGCATGATCACGTTGGCGAACCCGAAGAACAGCGGGGTTGCGAACAGCAGCAGCATGATCGTGCCGTGCATCGTGAACAGCTGGTTGTAGGTCTCGTCGTTGACGACCTGGCTGCCGGGGAAGGCCAGCTCAGAGCGGATGAGCAGCGCCATGACGCCGCCGATGAGGAACCAGGCGAACGAGGTGACGAGGTAGAGCTTGCCGATCAACTTGTGGTCGGTGGTCGTCATCAAGCGGACAGCCTGCTGGCCCAAGGGCTTGCGCTGGGGTGCGGCGGTGGTGCCTGAGGGGTTGGGCGCGGTGGTAGTCATATCGCTCTCCTAGAATCCGCAGCTCGGACCGTCGAACCCGATGCCGCCGTCTTCGGCACCCACCTGGGTGCACGCGAACTGAGGGCCGAGGATGGGTTCTTCGGAGATGAAGTTGTTGGCAGCCTGGTTGGCCAGGTAGTCGTCGTACTCGGCCGGCTCGACCACCTCGACGTTGAAGAGCATCCGTGAGTGGTAGGTGCCGCAGAGCTCGTAGCACTTGCCGGCATAGGTGCCGACCCGCTTGGGCGTGACCTGGAAGCTGTTGTCCTGCCCGGGGATGACGTCCATCTTCATCAGGAAGCCGGGGACGCCGAAGTCGTGGATCACGTCGGGGCTGCGCAACTCGAACCGGGTGGTCTCACCGACCGGGAGGTAGAGGGTCGGGATGGTGTCTCCGTCTCCCACCTCATAGACGTTCTGTCCCTCGTAGGGGTGGTTGAACGTCCAGCTCCACTGCTGGCCCACCACGGTCACCACGTTGTCAGGCGTCGCGTCCTCTTCGAGGACGATGTTCTGCACGCGCACGGTGTGGGAGAAGAACACCACGACCATGATGATCGGAAAGATCGTGTAGAAGATCTCCAGCGGCAGGTTGTAGCGCGTCTGGACGGGGATCTCGTCGTCGCTGCGGCGCCGGAAACGCCAGATGGCGTAGAAGATCAGGCCCCACACGATGACACCGGTGACCAGCGCAGCAATCCACGCGCCCTGCCACAACTCCAGGGTGCTTTCGCCCTCGACGGTGACCGGAACGGGCATCGCGAGACGCTCGAAACTGCTCTGGTCCTCCGATGCGGCAGAGCAGCCAGTGAGGAAGAGGCCCAACGCTCCGAGAAGCGTGAACAGAACAGGGCGACGCAGGCGACGTGCAGTGGTGACACGTTCGGAGCGTTCAGGGAGTTGCAGACCCACGGACGGGCTTCCTCTCAAGCGGTCAGGAACACGACACGATTCTTGAGAGAACCTTATCCGAATCCGCGCCGGTCCTCAGGAGAGGGTCGGTCGCTACGGTGAGTAAGTGAGAAATGCCGCGCAGGAGTCGCCCGCCTACCTCGACGCCTCCTCCTCCGAGCGGCTGCACCCGGTCGCTCGCGAAACGCTCTTGGCCGCCCTTGATCAGGGGTACGCCGACCCGCGCCGCCTGCACAGGGAGGGACGCAACGCCCGACTTCTGCTCGACAACGCCCGCGCGGTCGTCGCCGAATGTCTCGATGTGCGTTCCGACGAGGTCTCCTTCGCCTCCTCTGGCACCGACGCCGTGCACCGCGGGCTCGCCGGCCTGATGCGGGGCCACGGTTCGAGAGCGGTGGGGGCGGTGTACCCGGCGGTCGAGCACTCGGCCGTCCGTCACACGGTCGACTGGGCGATCGATGCCTACGGTGGTGAGTCGCTGGTAGCGCCCGTCGACAGCGCCGGCCGTGTGGATCCGGCCGACGTCGCGGCGCGGACGGCGCGACTCTCCGCCGGGGCGGTGGTCGCGGTGCAGACCGCCAACCACGAGGTGGGAACCCTCCAACCCGTTGCCCAGATTGCCGCGATCCTGCCGACCGACGGGCCGGCGTACCCCCTGTTCATCGACGCGCGGGCGTCGATGGGCCGACTTCCCCTCCCAGCCGGCTGGAGCGCCCTGGCCGGTTCGGCTCACCTGTGGGGTGGACCAGCCGGGGTGGGGGTACTGCTGGTGCGCAAACGCGCACGCTGGCACAACCCCTTCCCGCCCGATGACCGCAGCGACGAACGGGTGTCGGGCTTCGAGAACATTCCCGGCGCTCTCGCTGCGGCCGCCTCGCTGCAAGCGGTGGTCGCGGAACGCGAGGAGGTCAACGACCGCCAGTTCGAGATGATCGACCAGATCCGAGCCACCGCCGCCTCGATCCCCGATGTGGATGTGGTCGGAGACCCCATCGAACGACTCCCCCACCTGGTGACCTTCTCCGCTCTCTACCTCAACGGTGAAGCGCTCGTGACTGCGCTGGACCGCCGCGGCTTCAGCGTCGACAGCGGATCGGCCTGCACGGCATCCACCCTGGAGCCCAGCCACGTGCTCGCCGCGATGGGGGCATTGACCCATGGCAACCTGCGCGTCTCCCTGACTCGTGAGGTGACTCGCGCGGACGTGGACCGGTTCTGTGGCGCGCTGCCCGAGGTCATCGCCGAGTGTCGCAAGGATCTCGACCTGTGAGGCAACCCGCCGGACCCGAGGACCCGACCGAGCTCGACTGTCGGGGCCAGTTGTGCCCCCAGCCGGTCATCGACCTCGCCCGGGCGATCCGTCAGATCGATGCCGGTTCCACGATCGCGGTCACCGCGACCGATCTGGCCGCCCGCTACGACATCCCGGCGTGGTGCCGCATGCGTGAGCAGGAGTACCTCGGCGAAACCGTCGCCGCCGACGGAACCCCCCGCTACCTGGTACGCCGCGTGAAGTGAAGCGCAGGCTCAGCCGAGATGGGCCGACACCGAGGCCGCGGCCTCGGCGCCGTAGGAGGCCTCCACACGGGCCACGAAGCTCGCCGGGGTGAAGGTGTACTCCTGGGTCCCCACGGTCTCCACGACGTACGCCGCGAGCACGCAGCCGACCTGGGCGGCCCCGGCGAGATCCAGACCCCAACTCAGGGCCGCGAGGAAGCCCGCGCGGAATGCGTCGCCGACACCGGTGGGCTCGACCGCGGTGACCTCGATGGCGGCCGGGACGTGGATCGGTTCCTCACCCTGCCGCTGGATGCGCACACCGTCGGCGCCCAGGGTGGTGACCTGGGTCTCGACGCGGGACAAGATCTCCTCGGCGCTCCACCCGGTCTTCTGCTCGATCATGTGCGATTCGTATTCGTTGGAGAACAAGATCGCGGCACCGTCGATCAGGTCGCGGATCAGATCGCCATCGCCGAAGGCCAGTTGCTGGGAGCAGTCCGAGATGAAGGCGTAGCCACGCGTGCGGCACTCGTGGGTGTGGCGGGTCATCGCCTCCGGGTCGTCGGCCCCGATCAGGACGTAGGACGGAGCGCCGACCCGCGCAGCGACGGGCGCCAACTCGATCAAGCGCGCCTCGCTCATGGCCCCGGGGTAGAAGGAGGCGAACTGGGCCATCGTCGAGTCGGTGGTGCACACGAAGCGGGCGGTGTGCAGATCCTCCGAGATGTGCACCGAGCCGCAGTCGACGTTGTGCCGCTCCAACCAGGAGCGGTAGTCGGCGAAGTCCTCCCCCGCCGAACCCACCAGCACCGGGCGCAGGCCGAGGCGGCCCAGGCCGAAGCAGATGTTGGGCGCCACTCCCCCGCGTCGGATCTCGAGATTGTTGACCAGGAAGGACACCGACAACTTATCGAGCTGCTCGACCACCAGGGAGTCGGCGAACTTGCCCCCGAAGGTCATCAGGTGGTCGGTGGCGATCGAACCGGCGATGAGCAGGGGACCGGGAGCAGGAGTGTCAGGCATGTCACGGAACACTACCCACGAGTACCGCTTTCGCTACTTCCTGGTAGCCCCTAGCGTCGAAGTCATGACGTACTCGACGAACCCCCGACTCGCCTACGACGACGCCGCCACCCCCTCCCAGATGACCACCGACTGCGAGGCAGTCAGCCGTAATCTGCAGGGGCGTCTCGAGCGCGCCGCTCAGGCCGCCGTACGACCCGCGCCCAGCATTCACTTCGAGGACTACCCCACCGAGGTCGGCAAGCGCGACATCCGTGTCTCCGAAGCGGCCGCTCGGTTGGCCAACGCGCTGCACCTGCACCTGGACTGAGCACAACTCGACTGAGCACAGACAGTCAGAGAAACGTCGAAGCCCCCACCGGATTCCGGTGGGGGCTTCGTCGTGCTTGCTCAGGTCTCGATCAGTGGAAGGAATCTCCACAGGCGCACGACCCGGTGGCGTTCGGGTTGTCGATCGTGAAGCCCTGCTTCTCGATGCTGTCGACGAAGTCGATCTGCGCGCCGTTGAGGTAGGGGACGCTCATCCGGTCCACGACCACCGCGACGGCGTCGAAGTTGGTCACGACGTCACCGTCGAGGGTGCGCTCGTCGAAGAAGAGTTGGTAGCGAAGTCCGCTGCAACCGCCCGGCTGCACGGAGATTCGAAGCTGAAGGTCGTCACGACCCTCTTGTTCGAGAAGGCTCTGCACCTTCGCGGCGGCGACCGAACTGAGGTTGATCTGGTCGGTCCGGCGCTCTTCGGTGGTCTCCACCTGCTCGGTCATATGAATTGCTCCCAGGTAGGTAGTGAGTAGAAGTTCCGATGCGACCGCCGGTTCCATGGGGAGTCCGGCGAACACTCACCTCAATGGTCGCACACCCACGGATATTCCCCTACCGATGCGGAGCTCAGCGGGACCAGGTGCGGGCAACGCGGGCCGCGACCAGGGCCAGGGACTCCGCAGGATCGGCGATCGCGCGATCGGCGCCCACCAGATCCGCCATCGAGTACGCCGATTCGATGCCCAAGGCACGCATCTCTCGCGAACCCACGAGGACCTGCCCGGCGATCACCACGCAGGGGCGGATCGCGTCGGTGGCGATCTGCGCCACGCCGTAGGGCACCTTCCCCACGCGGCTGGAGAAATCGAACGCACCCTCGCCGGTGATGACGAGATCGGCGGCCACGGCACGCTCACGCAGGGTGAGGGCTGCCGCCACCAGGTCGATGCCCGGCTCGCGTTCGGCTCCGAGCAGGAAGAGGCCGAAGCCGAGTCCTCCCGCGGCCCCCGCCCCCGCGTCGAGGGACCGTCGCCGGTCGGTCGCGACGGCGTACTCCTCCAGGGCGAGGTCCACCGCTGCGATGCGTTCCTCGGCGATCCCCTTCTGGGGTCCGAAGGTCTTGGCTGCACCGAAGAGTCCGGTCAGCGGACTGCTGACATCGGTGGCCGCGACCAACCGCACTTCGCCCAGTCGCTGACGCGCGGGAACCAGGTCGACCGAACCGACCCCGACCAGACCGGCGCACCCCCCGTCGAGGCGGCGATCGGCCGTGGCGCCCAGTGCCGCCAACATCCCGGCACCACCGTCGGTCGTCGCGCTGCCTCCTAGTCCGACGACCACGGTGGAGACTCCTGCCTCGATGGCCGCCGCAAGGAGCTGCCCGACGCCGTACGTGCTGGCCGCCTCGGGGTCGTCGCCCTCACGCATCAGATGCCGACCGCAGGCCTGAGCGACCTCGACATAGGCGGTGTCCCCGTCGAGGAGGAAGGTCGCGGGAACGTCGTCGCCCTGGGGGCCCCGCACCGTGGCGGCCATCAGCGAACCTCCCCGCGCGGAATGCAGCACATCGACGAAGCCCGGTCCTCCGTCGGCCATCGGCGCCAGGTCGAGTTCGTCCTCCGGCGCACGTCTGGCCCACCCCTCCGCGATGGCGGCCGCCGCCTCGACGGCGGTGAGGGTGCCGGCGAACTTGTCGGGGGCAATGAGTACGCGCATGGCCCCATCCTCGCCCGCACCGGACGCCCGGACCGACGTAGGGTCGGTTGCGTGTCCACTGCCCTGATCCGGCCCATGCGTCCCGGCGACGTTCTCGAGGCGGAGGAGATCAGCGACGAGGGTTTCCACGAGGTGGATCTGCGGTTGAACCGTCGCTCGTGGCCCACACCAACACGGCGGGACGCGGCCCGCCGCTCGGACTGGATCGTGCGCACCCACCACCTGCTCCGCACCGATCCCGGTGGTTGCTGGGTCGCCGAACACGATGGGGTCATCGTCGGTTTCGCCACCTCCTTCGTTCGGGAGACGACGTGGTTCTTGGCGACGTACGCCGTCCGACCGTCGCTCCAGGGGCGGGGACTGGGCAGGGAGGTCCTGGCGGCCGCGCTCCAACACGGCAACGGAACCCTGCACGCCATGTTGTCCTCCTCCGCGGACCCCCTGGCCGTACGCCGATACCACGCCGCAGGTTTCGTGCTGCATCCCCAGATGTTCCTCACCGGGGTGGTGGATCGATCCACTCTGCCGGTGATCACGAAGGTCCGGGAGGGGTCCGCGGGAGACATCGATCTGATGGACTCGATCGATCGCCGAACCCGTGGGGCGGCCCACGGCTCGGACCACGAGTTGATGCTGCAGGCCTGGCGGTTACTGATCAGCGATGGCACCACCGGATCCGGCTACGCCTATCTCGGGAGCACGGGGAGCGTTGCTCTCCTGGCCGCCACCAACCGGCGTACCGCGTCCCGCCTCCTCTGGGCGGCCCTGGCCGAAGGTGAGGCCCAAGGTGGGGTGGAGACGCCCCAGACCATTGCCCACGTCACCGCGGCGAACTCCTGGGCGGTCGATGTGGGGCTGGCGGCGCGGCTGGACCTCCACCAAGACGGCTACCTGGGACTGCGTGGGATGGACCCTCCGTGGCCCTATCTGCACCACGGGGCGCTGCTCTGAGCGTGCCCGGGTCGGGCGCTCCGGCAGGATCGCCGTCGACTTGGCACAATGAACCCATGACTACCGTCGATCTGCCCCTCCTGCCCCTCGGCCGCGGGAAGGACCTGGGCTCCGAGCGTGGCGTCGAGTGCCCGGGCGACCTGCCTGCTGCCTCCGACCCGGACCTGGTTGCCCGGGCGGTCGCTGCAAAGGAGGCGCTGGGTGATCGGCTCTTCGTGCTGGGTCACCACTACCAACGCGACGAGGTCATCGAGTTCGCCGACGTCACCGGAGACTCCTTCAAGCTCGCCCGCGAAGCAGCCGCCCGGCCCGAGGCGGAATTCATCGTCTTCTGTGGTGTGCACTTCATGGCCGAGTCGGCCGACATCCTCACCGGGCCCGAACAGCAGGTGATCCTTCCCGACCTGGCCGCGGGTTGCTCCATGGCCGACATGGCCCGGTTGCCCCAGGTGGAGGCCGCCTGGGACGCCCTGGCTGACGCCGGAGTGCAAGAGGCCGTCATACCGGTCACCTACATGAACTCCAGCGCGGACATCAAGGCCTTCTGTGGACGCAACGGTGGGGTCGTGTGCACCTCGTCGAACGCCGATGTTGCCCTGGAGTGGGCCTTCGACCAGCGCCCCGCCGGTGAGGGCAAGGTGCTGTTCTTCCCCGACCAGCACCTCGGTCGGAACACCGCAGTGCTCAAGATGGGGATGGCGTTGGAGGACTGCGTGGTGTGGAACCCGCACCTGCCCAACGGTGGACTGACCACCGAGCAACTCCGCGAGGCCAAGGTGATCCTGTGGAAGGGCCACTGCTCGGTGCACGGACGCTTCTCCACCGAGGTGATCGACACCCTGCGGGCCAAGAACCCGGACATCTCCATTCTCGTCCACCCAGAATGCACCCACGAGGTCGTGCTCAAGTCCGACCTGGTGGGATCGACCGAGTTCATCATCCAGACCATCGAGGCCGCCCCCGCGGGATCGAGTTGGGCCATCGGCACCGAGTTGAACCTCGTCAAGCGCCTCGCCGACGCCCACCCGGACAAGAACATCGCTTTTCTGGACCGCAACGTCTGCTACTGCTCGACGATGAACCGCATCGACCTGCCCCACTTCGTGTGGGCGCTCGAGTCATTGGTCGCCGGCACCGTGGTCAACCGCATCGATGTGGACGACGAGACCGAACGCGAAGCCCTGGTCGCCCTCGAACGCATGCTGGCGCTCCCGGGTAAGTCCCACCGCGACTGAGGCCTCGAGGCCGTACGCCGCGCCCCGCTCAGTCGGGGAGTTCGAACCACGCGATGGTGCCGTGGATCGGTGCTGCGTCCAGACCGATGGTGCCGCCGTGGGCCTCCACCAACCGACGGCTGGTGTCGAGGCCCAGTCCGCTCCCGGCGATCTCGTGGTGGGCCCGCGCGTGGGCCTCGAACACCCGGACGCGATCGATGGCGGAGAGGCCCGAACCGTTGTCCTCGACCTCGATCCGCCATCCGAGGTCGCCCCTGGCCGAGCGGATTGTGACGGCCGGGGGCCTTTGTGGGTCGCGGTAGTTCGCCGCGTTGTGGACCAGGTTCTGCAACACCGAGCGCATCTGGACCGGATCGACGTCGACCACGGGAAGCGCCTCCACTGTGAGTTCCACATCGTCGAGCACTTCCCCCAGATCGGCGATCACGCCTTCCAGGACCCCGGCCAGATCGACGTTCCGGGTGCGCATGCCACCGGTGATGGCGGCGAACTCCAGGTTGCGGTCGATGAAACCACCCATCCGGGAGGTGCCGTGGATGGCCCGCTCCAGAAGCCAGAGCACGTCGTCGTCGACGTCTACGTCCACGAGTTGCTCCAGCGCCAGGTCCAAGGAGAGACCGATGCTCGTCAACGGCGTCTTCAGGTCGTGGCTGACCTGCGCGGCGAAGTCCTGGAGACGCTTGTTGGACGCCTGCAGGTTGTCGCGTAGTTCCGCCATCTGGTTCAGGCTCGCGGCCAGTTCCTTGTTGCGCACGTGATACTCGAGCGCATCGACCACCCGACTGGCGAGCAGAGTCAGACCCCGCAACTGCTCTGGGGACAACGTGCGCTGCTCCACGTCGGCCACGCACAGTGACCCGAAGGTGACCCCCTCCGGTGTGATCAGATGCTCGGTGGCGAACAGCCGGATCTCGGGACCACCTGCCGCCACGAAGGGGTTGTCGGCCAGTCGACCGTCCTCCTTGGCGTCGGCCACCATGGCCGGCCGCAGATCACCTTTCAAGGACAGGCACAGGGAGTCCTCGAGGGGCAGAACGACCCCGTCGAAACCATAGGCTGCGAGATGGTGCTGCTGGGTCGCCGAGAAGATGCTGAGCGTGGCCATCGGGGTCTGACAGATCTGGGCGGCGAGTTGCACCAACTCGCGCAACTCCGCCCGGTCGGTGTCCTCGAGGACGCCATAGTCGTCGATGACGGCAACACGCGAGTCAGCCGCGTCCACGAGAACCCCTTCCGGTCCCAAACGAACTGCGTCGAACGGACACTATCCGCCGCTGCATCGATGCCTCTACCCACCACTGCACCGACCGCTGGGTACGGCGACACGTCATGCTGGGTGGCCGCCGACGCCGCCGTTGGCAGTACCCCCGTGCGGAAGCTCGAACCACGCGATCGTTCCGCCGCCGGGGGCGGGACTCAGACCGATGCGGCCCCTGTGAGCCTCCACGGCCCAACGAGCCGTGTCGAGACCGAGGCCGCTGCCCTCGACCGACGGGTGTGCTCGTTCGAGCGCGCCGAAGACCCGGTCGCGGTCGCTCTCGTCGAGGCCGGAGCCGTTGTCCACCACCTCGATCCGCCAACCGGTCTCGACCGGGGCTGCTCGGATCACGACGACCGGAGGCCTGCTCTCGTGACGGAACTTGGCTGCGTTGTGCAGCAGGTTCTGCAGGACCGACCGCAGTTGGACCGCGTCACCGGTGACGCGCGGGAGCGGCTCCTGGGTGACCCGCACGTCACTCAGCGCTGCGGTCAGGTCGATGCGCACCTGTTCGGCGACGTGGTTCATGTCCACCGTTTCGGCTCGCAGGACACCCGCACGCTCGGCAAACTCCAGGTGTCGATCGATGAACAGCCCCATCCTCGAGGTGGCGGCCACCGCCCGCTCCACCAGTGGAAGGGTCGTCTCCGCGGGGGCGCCCTGAACCAGGTGTTCCTCGAGCACACCCAGGGAGAGTCCGACACTGGTCAACGGGGCCTTGAGGTCGTGACTCATCCGGGAGGCGAACTCGCTCAACAGGGAGTTCGACGCCATCATCTGACGCTCCCGTCGGGTCAGTTCGACGGCGTTGACGACCCGACGCGCGAGCACCTCCAGCCCGTACATCTGACTCTCGCTCAGGACACCGGGTTGCTCGTCGAAGACGCACAGGGTGCCGAACGCGACACCGGCAGGTGAGCGCAACGTCTGCGAGGCGTACAGCCGGACCTGCCCCAACTCGCCGGTCACCCAGGGGCTCATCACGAACCGGGGATCGTCGCTCGCATCGGCCACCTGGATGGCGCTCTTGCCTCCGATCACCTGGGTACACATCGAGTCGCTTCGCGCGCAGGAAGCGCCGTCGAAACCGTACGTCGCGACCATGTGCTGCTCGTTGGCGGTCATCACGTTGACCGAGGCCATGGCGGTTCCGGCGATATGCGCGGCCAGCCAGGCAATCTCCTGGAGATCGGTCCGCTGCGTCCCGAGGACGCCATAGTCCTCGATCGTCTGCACCTGGGACACGTCCGCCAGCGTCATCGTGATCTTCTCAGCTTCCTGAGGCAGTCGAACTGCCGTGAGTCTCAACCTATGGGCACGCTCAAACCGTCAGGGGGCTAGACCGATGCGGTCGGCCCCGAGAGGGTGTCCTGCTGCTACAGGCCGGGAGCTCCCCAGAGGGCCAGCCATCGACTCATCTGGGTCTCCATCGGCAGCTCCGCGGCGAGGGCATCGCGGATCTGGATCTCCAGCAGGTTGTCTCGGCGCTGCTCACGCTTCGCGTCGCCGGGCTCCCCCACGGGGCAGTAGGCGTAGAACGTGCCCTGCTTGTAGAGGTAGACCAGGCCGGCGCGCCGACCCTCACCCTCGAAGGTGATCACCGTGCACAGCAGCGAGGCGCCGAAGCCGGCGGCCTCCAGACCGGTGTTGACCCCGTGCAGTCCTGTGCACAGTCCGGCCACGTCAGCTCCGGGCTCGCGGTCGATCTCCAGCCAGGAGAACCCATAGCCGTCGGTGCTCACACGAACCTCGGGTGCCTCGTGGTCGGCGCGAAGTAGTTCGACGGCGTCGCGCTGGGTCGAGGCAAAGCCGGCCCCTGCCGAACCGCGGTAGCAGACTGATCCGTCCCCGGTCGCGTGCAACCCGAGGGTCGTCTGCAGGGTGATGGCCGCGCTCGGCACCAGGAACAGCGAGTCGAGGTTCGGTGCCTTCTGCCGGCTCCGGCCGGCGATCACATCCCAAAGTCCCATCAGGTTGCGGGACGGCCGAGCTCGGCGGAGATCTTGGCCAGTTGCTCCAGGCGCTGTTCCAACGGCGGGTGGGTCGAGGTCAGCGTCTTCATCGACAGGCCCTTGATGGCGGGGGCGATGAAGAAGGCGTTCATCGCCTGGGAGGCACGCAGGTCCTCACTGGGGATGGCGTTCATCTCCCCGGTGATCTTCTGCAGGGCCGAGGCCAGCGCCTCGGGCTTCATCGTCAGGTGCGCGCCGGCTCGGTCCGCGGCGAGTTCGCGGTAGCGGGACAGGAGCTTGAGGAGGACGAAGCTGACGGCGTACACGACCACGCTGATGACCAGCACGACCAGCCACAGGGGCAACCCGTTGTTGTTGCTGTTGTTGCGTCGTC
Source organism: Nocardioides salsibiostraticola (assembly GCF_054783655.1). Taxonomy (NCBI): domain Bacteria; kingdom Bacillati; phylum Actinomycetota; class Actinomycetes; order Propionibacteriales; family Nocardioidaceae; genus Nocardioides; species Nocardioides salsibiostraticola. The sequence continues at coordinate 120,379 of NZ_BAAGQD010000001.1, forward strand.
CACCGCCCATCATGCTGCCGTAGGCGCCGAACCGGGCGCCGGAGGTGAGCATCCCGGCGAGGATGCCGGCCGAGGAGGCGACTGTCATCACCAGCACGTCGCGGTGCGCGACGTGGGAGAGTTCGTGGGCCAGAACCCCTTCGAGTTCCTCGACGGTGAGGGTCTGCAGGATTCCGGTGGTCACGCAGACCACGGACCGCTCCGGGGACCGGCCGGTCGCGAAGGCGTTGGGGATCCGGGAGTCGGACACGCCGACCCTGGGCTTGGGCATGTCCGCCAGCGCACAGAGCCGGTCGATCATCCCGTGCAGTTCAGGGGCCTCCTCCGGGGTGACCTCACGGGCCCGCATGGCCTTCATGGCCACCTTGTCCGAGGTGTACCACTGGTAGACGGCCACACCGATCCCGGCGATCCCGATCAGAGGAATCAGGGCGCCGTACCCGCTGCTGCCTGCAACGGCCATCAGTCCGGCGATGAGCACCACGAACAGTCCGCCAAGCAGGAACATCACGAGAGTCATCCGGGCCGTCAGGCCCCGGTCGGGGAGGAATCGTGTCTGTGCCATGTCACTAGTCTCCTGCATCGCCCAAGGGCTGCGCGTGGGGCTGGCCGAGGGGGTGAAAGCTGATCAGCCGGGGATCAGGCCGTCGTCCTGCAGGAGCTCTCGCACCTCGTCCAACGTGGCGTCGGACGGCGGCAGGATCAGGTCGGACTCATCCAAACTGTCCAACGGGTGGGCCACACCCACGGTGCGAACACCCTCCAGCAACTCGGTGAGCGCCGCGGCGAACGAGGTCTCGTCGTTCGCCTCCACGGCCGCCTCGACGGCGGAGTCCAGGGTGTTGAGTCGGTCCAGAGCGGCGTCGGCCACGTCGTACTGGCCCTCGCCGAGGATACGAACGATCATCGCGGCTGCTCCCCCTCGGTCTCGGCCTGGCCCGGCTCATAGGCGAGGGGTTCGGTCGTCCCCTCCCCTGCTTCGAGGGCCTCGCGGGTGGGCGCCGATCCGACACCCTTCATCCGGCGCAACTCAGCCTCGACGTCGGACTCGGAACTCATCGCCTCGAGTTCGCGGGAGATGTCGTCGCCGCGGTTCGAGGACGAGGCGTCGTCCAGGGCGCCGGAGGCGATCAACTCGTCGATGGCACCGGCCCGGGCCTGCATGTTGGCCGTCTTGTCCTCGGCCCGCTGCATGGCCATGCCGATGTCGCCCATCTCCTCGCCGATGCCCGACATCGCTTCGTTGATGCGGGTCTGGGCCTCCGCGGCGGTGTAGGTCGCCTTGATGGTCTCCTTGCGCGTGCGGAACGACTCGACCTTGGCCTGCAACCGCTGCTGGGCCAGGGTGAGCTTCTCCTCCTCACCCTGGAGTTGTGCGTGCTGTGCCTGCAGATCGGAGATCTGGCCGTTCAGGGCCGACTTCCGGGTCAGTGCCTCCCGGGCCAGATCCTCCCGGTCCATGGTGATGGCCTTCTCCGCCTGGGCCTGGAGCTTGGCTGACTGCTGCTCGAGTTGGGTCACCTGCAGTTCGACGCGTTTGCGCGACGTGGCGACGTCGGCGACGCCGCGGCGCACCTTGGACAGCAGGTCCAATTGACGTTGGTAGCTGTAGTCGAGGGTCTCGCGAGGGTCTTCGGCGCGGTCGAGGGCGCTGTTGGCCTTCGACCGGAAGACGAGACCGATGCGCTTCATGAGGCTCATGCGATCCACCCTATGCCCGGCGGCAAGGCAGCGCGAGGGCCCGGGAGGGTGAGTAGGCTGCGTAATGTGGGGCCCGTCCCCAAACACCGTCCCGCAACCCCGCAACCCGAGAAGGCGCATCTCTTGTTCCGTCGTACCAAGGCCGAGGCCAACTCACCCGACCCCCAGGCCGGCACCACCAAGGCCGGCGGCAAGGGTCGACCCACTCCCACCCGTCGGGAGGCCGAGGCGGCCGCGAAGGCACGCGCCAAGGTGCCCCGGACCCGCAGAGAGATCGCGAAGGCGCAGAAGGCGCAGGCCCGTGGCGTGAAGAGCGAGTCCATGCAAACGGTCCGCAAGGGGATGAAGGAGGGTGACGAGCGCTACCTCCTCCCTCGCGACAAGGGGCCGATGCGGCGCTTCATCCGGGACTACATCGACAGCCGCTTCTCCATCTTGGAGCTGATGATCCCGCTGTTGATCCTGACCATGATCCTGGGCTACTCCGGAAGCTCCACCCTGGCGGGCGTCGGGAACACCGTCCTGTTCGCCATGTTGGCTGTGGGTGCCTTCGACATCTTCATCTTGCGTCGACGGCTGAGGGCCGAGATCGCGACTCGCTTCCCCGAGGAGTCCACCAAGGGTGTGACGTACTACTCGGTCAGCCGGGCGATCCAGATGAAGTTCATGCGGATGCCCAAGGCGAAGGTCAAGATCGGCGAGGAACTCCCGGACCGCTACCGGTGACCAGCCGGTGACCAGCCGCAATGACCGCTAGCGGCTTCGCGGGGCTGATCGCGGGGCTTCTGGCAGCCGTGCTGTTCGGGGTCGCCGCGGTCGTGCAGGCCCGCGCCGTCCGGCGTCAGGGCGATCGTCCCCGCCGGGTAGCGGCCTTCTGGCGCACCTCGGTGACCGATCCGGTGACGATGCTGGTCGTCGGGGCCTATCTGGCCGGTTTCGTGCTGCATGCCGTGGCGATCCTGTTGCTCCCGCTCTACGTGGCCCAGGCCAGCATCGCGCTCTCCTTCCCGATCACCGCGTGGCTCTCACGCAACCTCGACCACACCTCGGGTCGTCGCCGGTTGAGCGCGGTGGTGGCCATCACCGCAGGGTTGGCGTTGCTCGCGCTGACCTCCGGGGAACCCGGGGACACGGTCATCGGATGGGGGTTCGCGGGCTTGCTGGCTCTCGGAGTCCTGGCCCTCGGCCTGCTCGGGCGTGCGGGCACCGCCTGGGCCGGGTCCGTTCTCGGGGGGCTGGCCGGGCTGGGGTACGCCGGGTCTGCGATCGCCGTCCGCGGGATCACCACGGAGTTCAGCGCACCGGTGCTCCTGGCGGCCGCGTGCGTCCCGGCGTACGGCCTGATCGCGTTCTGGCTCTACTCCCTGTCGATGCACTCCGACGACGTCGCACCGGCGACCGGATCGTTGATCGTGCTGCAGACCCTCGTTCCGGCCGTCGTCGGTGTCTCGATCCTCGGGGACACCCTTCCCGCCCAGGGAGCTCTGGCCGCGGTGGTGGGGGTGCTGCTGGCGCTCGGCGGGGTTCAGGCGCTCAGTCAGACGGGGCCGCCGAGACCGGTCAGTTGAAGTTGGAGCGCGGCGGGGACTGTGTCTTGGCCGGGTCCCGCTCGGCGACGTCGCCGAGGATCTCCTCGATCGCCGCGAGGGTCGATTCGGACAGGGACACCCCGGCGGCCTTGACGTTCTCGGTCACCTGCTCGGGGCGGCTGGCCCCGATGATGGCGGCCGAGACGTTGCTGTTCTGCAGCGTCCAGGCAACCGCCAGTTGAGACATCGTCAGACCCGCGTCCTCGGCAACCGGAGCGAGGCGGGCGACCCGTTCGAGGGTCTCGTCCTTCATCCAGCGCGAGATCATGTCGGATCCGCCCTTGCTGTCGGTGGCCCGCGATCCCTCGGGGGGCTGCTGGCCGGGGTGGTACTTGCCGGTGAGCACGCCCTGCGCGATGGGCGACCAGACGATCTGACCCAGGCCCAGTTCCTCGCAGGTGGGGACGATCTCGGACTCGATCACCCGCCACAGCATGTTGTACTGCGGCTGGTTCGAGATCAGCGAGAACCCCATTTCCCTGGCCAGTTCCTGCCCGGCCCGGATCTCCTCGGCCCGCCACTCGGAGACCCCGATGTACAACGCTTTCCCGGCCCGGACGACGTCAGCGAACGCCCGCATCGTCTCCTCCAGCGGGGTGTCGTGGTCGTAGCGGTGAGCCTGGTAGAGATCGACGTGATCGGTGCCCAGCCGGGTCAGGGACCCGTTGATGGACTCCATGATGTGTTTGCGGGACAGCCCGTGGTCGTTGTGACCGCCCGGGCCGGTCGGGAAGAAGACCTTCGTGAAGATTTCCAGGCTCTCGCGACGCTGGCTCTTCAGGGCCTTGCCCAGCACCGTCTCCGCCACGGTGTTGGCGTACACGTCGGCGGTGTCGAAGGTCGTGATCCCCTCCTCCAGTGCCTGGTGCACGCATGCGAGCGCGGCGTCCTCCTCGACCTGTGATCCGTGGGTGAGCCAGTTGCCGTAGGCGATGGCCGAGATCTTCAGGCCGCTCGCTCCGAGATTGCGGATTTCCATGATTCGAGCCTAGCCGTCGTAGTCGACGAGCACGCTCGGTGAGGTGGGGTGTGACTGGCAGGTCAGCACGTAGCCCGCCTCGATCTCGTCCGGCTCGAGTGCCCAGTTGGCGTCCATGGTGACGCTGCCCTCGATCACGCGGGCCCGGCACGTGCCGCACACCCCGCCCTTGCAGGCGAAAGGTACGTCGGGACGCACCGCCGAGGCCGCCTCGAGTACGGACGAATCGTCGGCGAGGTCGAAGGTGGAGTCCCGGCCGCCCAACCGAATCGTCACGGTCGACCCCCCTGCAGGGGTCGGAGCGGTGGTACGTCGAGCCACGGGGTCGGCGTGGAAGAGTTCCAGGTGGATCTTGCCGGTGGACCCCGACTGCTGGATCACCGTTCGGTGTTCGAGCACCATCTCCTGGGGCCCGCACAGGAACCACTCGTCGACATTCTCGACATCGACGAACGCCGCCAGGATCGCCTTCAGCCGGGTCTCGTCGAGTCGACCGGACAGCAGTTCGGCCTGCTGCTGCTCACGCGAGAGGACGTGCAGGATCTGGAACCGCTCGGGGAACCGGTCCTTCAGATCGTGGAGTTCGTCGAGGAACATGACACTGCGCTGGGTTCGGTTCGCGTAGATCAGGGTCACCGAAGCATCGGCCTCCGCCACCAGGAGCGACTCCACGATGGCGCGAACGGGGGTGATCCCCGAGCCGGCGGCGATCGCGACGCATCGGCGACCGGTCGCTGCGTCAGGTGCCGTCGCCTGCGGACTGAACCTCCCCGCCGGAGCCATCACCTCCAGGGTGTCCCCGACGGCGAGCCCTGCGACAACTCCCTCGGAGAAGGCGCCGCCGGGCAGACGGCGTACGCCGATCCGGTGTTTCCCACTCTCGGGTGCGTCACACAAGGAGTAGGAGCGGCGTACCCCGTCATCGCCCAGGATCGTCAGATGTTGCCCGGCACGGAACGCGAAGGCCCCGGCCAACTCCTCAGCCACGTCGAAGGTGATCGCCACCGCGTCCTCGGTCAACTGCTCCACAGCACTGACCGCGACGGAGTGGAATCCGCCCGTTCCGAGCGCTGGGCTCGCCTGCGCCGTCGTCGGGGCGCTCATAGTGGCTTGAAGTAGTCGAAGGGCTCTCGGCAGGAGCGGCACACCCACAGGGCTTTGCACGCCGTGGACCCGAAGCGGCTCGATTCGCCGGTGTCGAGGCTCCCACACTGCGGGCAGCGCACCGACAGGGTCAACGGAACCGGACCCTCGTCACGCCCGCCGGCCGCCTCGGTGGCGCGGTGCGGTGGCGCCACGCCGTACGCCGCGAGCTTGGCCCGGCCCTCGTCGGTCACGTGGTCGGTGGTCCAGGCCGGGGCGAGGACGAACTCGACCTCGACCTGGCCGAAACCCTCGGTGGTCAATGCCTCGATCAGGTCGGTGCGGATCGTTTCCATCGCGGGACACCCTGAGTAGGTCGGCGTGATCTGGACGTGCACCCGGCCCCGGTCGTCGGTGGCCACGTCACGCAGGATCCCGAGCTCGGCGATGGTGACCACCGGGAGTTCGGGATCCAGCACGCTGGCGGCGACCTCCCAGGCACTCATGACGGCGCTCACCACGACGCTCCCGGGTGGGATCGGGCCAGGTGCTGCATCGGAGCCAGCACCATCCCCAGGTGCTCGGTGTGCAGCCCACGGCGCCCACCGCCCACGGAGGAGACGACGTCGGGCTCATTCAACGTCGCCTCGTCGATCACTCGGGCCAACCGCGACATCGCCGCCTCCCGCAGTCCGACCGGGTCGATGGCCACGCCGTCTTCCACCAGCGGGTGATGCCAGGAGGGCAGGACCTCGAACAGTTCCTCGAGGAAGGGCCACTCCGCATCGAGGGCGGCCTGCATCCTGCGGTGGGAATCAGTGGTCCCGTCACCGAGGCGGATCACCCAGTTCGCCGCATGGTCCAGGTGATAGGTCACTTCCTTGATCGCCTTGGCCCCCACGCCCGCCAGCTGGTCGTCACGGCTGTGAGCCAGAGCGGAGTACAGGCCGCACTGGTAGGTGGAGAAGATCAGCAGCCGGGCCATGGTGACGGCGAAGTCGGTCTGCGGCCGTTCGACCAACCACACGTTGCGAAAGTCCCGGTCGTCGCGGCCGTAGGCGAGGGCGTCCTCGTCCCGGCCCTCCCCCTCGAGCTCCCCGGCGTGCGCCAGCAGGAGGCGGGCCTGGCCGAGTTGGTCCAGAGCGATGTTGGCCAACGCCACGTCCTCCTCGAGCTCAGGTGCTCGGCTGATCCACTGACCCAGCAGTTGGGCGGAGAACAGAGCGTCATCAGCCAGACAGAGCACGTAGTCGACCAGCGCGTCCTGGGTCTCGGGTTGGGTGGCCGTCACAGGTGATCCACCCCCTCGGGGACGTCGTAGAACGTCGGGTGCCGGTAGATCTTGTCGCCCGCCGGATCGAAGAAGGAGTCCTTCTCCCCCGGGCTGGAGGCGATGATCTGCCCGGACGGCACCACCCAGAGCGACACCCCCTCGGAGCGTCGGGTGTAGAGATCGCGGGCGTTGTGCAGCGCCATGGTCGCGTCTGGGGCGTGCAGGGATCCCACGTGGACGTGCGAGACCCCTCGCCGCGATCGGACGAAGACCTCCCACAGGGGCCACGCACCCCGGTCGGCCTGGTTCTCCCCGCCGGTCATGCCACCACCGCCCGGGCTCGCTCGGCCTGTTTCTCGGCGTACGCCGTCGCTGCCTCCCGCACCCAGGCGCCGTCCTCGTGGGCGGAGACCCGGTGGGCCATGCGTTCGGTGTTGCACGGGCCCCGTCCGGCGATGACGTCGAACAGCTCGGTGAAGTCGACGGGCCCGAAGTCGTAATGGCCTCGGTCGTCGTTCCAGGCGATCGCCGGATCCGGCAGGGTCAACCCGAGTGCCTCGGCCTGCGGCACGGTCATGTCGACGAAGCGTTGGCGCAGTTCGTCGTTGGTGTGGCGTTTGATCCCCCAGGCCATCGACCGGGCGGTGTTGGGTGAGTCGTCGTCGGGTGGGCCGAACATCATCAGCGAGGGCCACCAGTAGCGATCCACCGCGTCCTGGGCCATGGCGTGTTGAGCCGTTGTGCCGGTGCTGAGGGTGTGCAGGATCTCGAATCCCTGGCGCTGGTGGAACGACTCCTCCTTGCAGACCCGGACCATGGCTCGGGCGTAGGGCCCGTAGGAGCAGCGACACAGCGGCACCTGGTTCACGATCGCGGCACCGTCCACGAGCCAGCCGATGGCCCCGACGTCGGCCCAGGTCAGGGTCGGGTAGTTGAAGATGGAGGAGTACTTCTGCCGCCCGCTGTGCAGGGCGTCGAGGAGATCGGCACGGTCGGCGCCGAGAGTCTCGGCGGCGGCGTAGAGGTACAGACCGTGTCCGGCCTCGTCCTGCACCTTGGCCATCAAGATGGCCTTGCGGCGCAGACTGGGCGCCCGGGAGATCCAGTTGCCCTCCGGCTGCATGCCGATGATCTCCGAGTGGGCGTGCTGGGCCATCTGACGGATCAGGGTGCGCCGATAGGCGTCCGGCATCTCGTCGCGCGGCTCGACCTGTCCCTCGTCCCGGATGAACTGAACGAACGAATCGTCCCCGTCGGCTGCCCGGTCCGTGGGCAGGTCGATGGGTTGGTCCGGGGTGCCGAAGTCGTTGCCGTACATACCCCCAACGTACACCCGTTCATGACAGTTTCATCGCATCGTTGCGAGATTTCGTAACATCATGCTCGAGGGGTCGGTCTGCGAGCCGGGCGCTGCGCCGACCCTGAGCCTGGCGTGGGCTACCGCCCTTGAGAGGGTGGAGGCATGAGTGATGTCTCCGTACGCGTGGCCTGGGCCGACGATGCCGCAGCGATCGCCGCCCTGCAGTTGGGCACCTGGCAGGAGGCGTACGCCGATCTTCTCCCGCGCGCCTCGATTCCCGACGATGTTCAAGGTGCTGCGGCCGCCTGGCACCAGTCCCTGACCCGTCCCCCGGATGCCCGGATGCGCGTGATGGTGGCCTTGGAGCGCAATCGGGTGGTCGGCTTCGCGATCACCGCTCCCGCCTCGGATCCCGATTGCGACCCGATGGTCGACGCCGAGTTGAGCGAGCTGACGGTGTTGAGCGACGAGCGCGGCAAGGGTCATGGCTCACGACTGCTGCAGGCGACCGCCGAGACCATGCAGGCCGACCGCTTCCAGCGCGCGGTGACGTGGACGATCGCGACCGACGACGCTCTGCGCGGCTTCCTCAGCACGGCTGGTTGGGCTCCCGACACCGCACACCGTGAGCTCGACCTCGACGGCACCGGCAGCACTCTGGTCAAGCAGGTCCGTCTGCACACCGATCTCTCCTGATCGACGCGCCTGGATCTGATGGAGACCCGGTGACGACCCAGTGACAACGTGGTGACCCCGTGAGCGACCGACTCGGCCGACTCGACCGTGCCGAACGCGCCGCGATCGTGCGCGACAGTCTCGGCGTGGGGATCGCCACCGGCCTGTACGGCGTCTCCTTCGGTGCCGTGTCCGTCGCCTCGGGCCTCACCGTGGCCCAGACCTGCGTGTTGTCCCTGCTGATGTTCACCGGGGCCTCACAGTTCGCCCTGGTCGGGGTCATCGCCAGTGGCGGCAATCCGTTCTCGGGGGCGGCCGCCGCACTGTTGCTGGGCACGCGCAACACGTTGTACGGACTCCGGATGGCCCCGCTGCTGGCCTGGCGGGGGCCCCGCCGCCTGGGGGCCGCCCATCTCCTCATCGACGAGTCCACGGCGATGGGCGTGACTCGGACCAGCATCCCCGCAGCCCGCCTCGGCTTTACCGTGACCGGCTCGGTGGTCTTCGTCCTGTGGAACCTGATGACCCTGGTCGGGGCGCTGGCCGGTACGGCGATGGGTGACCCGCGCACCTACGGACTCGATGCCGCGGTCGGAGCCGCGTTCTTGGCCCTGCTGTGGCCTCGGCTCTCCTCCTGGGACCACCGGATGGTCGCCCTGTTGGCCGTCGCGGTCGCCCTGGGCGCCGTACCCCTGACCGCGGCCGGGGTGCCCGTCCTGGCCGCCGGTGGGGTCGCACTCCTCGTCGGGCTCCTGCGCCGCACTCCCCCGTCGGTGCCCTCGTGACCTGGGCGGCGATCATGCTGGCCGGAGTCGGGTGCTACCTCTTGAAGTTGGCCGGGCTGTCCGTGCCGGCCCGGGTACTGGCCCGGCCCCTGGTCGCCCGGGTGACGGACCTGATCCCGGTCGCCCTGCTGGCGGCCCTGATCTCGGTCCAGGTCTTCAGCACCGGCTCCTCTCTGAGCCTCGACGCTCGAGCCTTCGCCCTCGGGGTGGCCGCGCTCCTCCTGGTCTTGAGGGCACCCTTCCTCGTGGTCGTCTTCGGCTCCGCTGCCGCGGCTGCCCTCCTGCGGCTTCTCTGACCCGAACGCACCGAAGGGCCCGTCCCCCTCGGAACGGACCCTTCGGATCAAGCAGGGGGGGGGATCAGTTGACGCTGACGGCACTCCACGCAGCCGCCACGGCGGACCGCTGAGCGCTCGAGGCGCCGAACAGGTCGGTGGCGGCGTTCAGGGTGGCGGTACGCGCCTGGGCGTACGTCGTCCCCGAGGTCATGTAGACGTCCAGCGCCCGGAACCAGATCCGCTGGGCCGCGGAGCGTCCGATCCCGGTGACCGTCGAGCCGTTGCAGGTCGGGGAGTTGTGGGCGGTGCCGCCGATGGTCTTGGCGCCCGAACCCTCAGCCAGCAGGTAGAAGAAGTGGTTCCCCACTCCCGAGGAGTAGTGGACGTCGAGGTTCTTGGTGTTCGACGAGTAACAGTTGGGCGAACTCCCGTCCGCGATCGGGTTGTCCATCCGGCGGAAGCCACGGCCGTTGGCGAGGTCGAACTCCTCACCGATCAGGTAGTCCGCCGGGTCGGAGGGGTTGGCGGCGTAGAACTCCACCATGGTGCCGAAGATGTCGGAGGTGGCCTCGTTGAGACCTCCCGACTCGCCCGAGTAGACCAAACCGGCCGTGTTCTCGGTCACCCCGTGACTCATCTCGTGGCCCGCGACGTCGAGCGACACCAACGGACCGAAGCTGGTGCCGTCCCCGTCGCCGTAGGTCATCTTCTTGCCGTCCCAGAACGCGTTGACATAGTTGCTGCCGTAGTGAACGCGGCTGGGGGCGCCGGCACCGGTTCCGAAGATGCCGTTGCGGCCGTGCACGGACTTGAAGTAGTCGAAGGTCGTGGCGCCGCCGTAGTGGGCGTCGACACCGGCCGACTCCCGGCTGCTGGTCGACCCGTTCCCGAAGCTCGAGTCGGGGCTGGAGAACACGGTGCCGTTGGTGCAGCCGGATCCGAACACGGTGCAGAAGAAGGAGTCCTGCTTGTTGTTCATATCCGAGGTGGCTGCGTTGCCGTGCGCGACGTCGCGCAGCGTGAAGGTGTTTCCGCTCTGGGTGACCGAGAGCGGCACCGTGCCGCTGTAAAGCGACCGGCCCTCCCCGTCCGCGGTCTGGATCTGCTCCTCACGACGCAACACCTTGCCCGTCCGGGCGTCGACATAGGTGAGGAGCCGGCTGGGGGTGCCGTCCGCCTGACGTCCGCGGGTCATGACCTCGAAGGCCAGTCGCGGGTCGGCGCCGAGGGCGTCCACGACCAGTTCGGGAGCGGCCCCGCCGGCTCGCAGATTCTTGATGCCACGCGTCGCCTTGGCCGGACGCAGTGCGGCGGCGGTCGCAGCAGGTGCACCGAGTTCGGGGCTCAGGGACAGACCGAGCGGGGCCTCGAGGCTCTGGCTGGCGCCCTCCATCTTCTCGGACGAGTCCTGGTGCACCACCACGTCACCGCCGAGGACCCGGAGTCCTCCTACGGTGCGATCCATGCGGACGTGTGACCCGCCGTCGGCGTCGCGGATCACGTCGGCGACCACGAAGTCGACGTACGGGCCCTTCGCGGCGATCCCGTTGAGTTGCTTGGCGGACCCGCGCAGGGAGCTGATCGCGGCCGATGCGAGATCTCCGTCGTCGGCTGCTGGGCCTGAAGGTGCCCCCGTCGCTGGGCCCGATGGGGCTCCCAGCACCGTGACGGCGAGGGCGGCTACGGCCGCAAGACTGGTGGAGATGCGCATGTGGTGATGACCTCTCGTGAACAGACGTCCCCGAGCGGGCGTCGTGCGATCGAGAGTGTCAAGCAAACGCCCGGCGGGCTAGACCTGCGGACGTGCAGAACTCTGCAACGCAGAAACCTGCAAAAGTTCGGCGCCCCGCGGTCTCGCTGGGTCAGTCGAGGTCGAGGAACGACTCCAGTCCCACCATCAGGCCAGGACGGGACGCGATCTGGCGCACGCCGGTCAGCACACCCGGGGTGAAGGACGTCCGGTCGAAGGAGTCGTGACGGATCGTGAGGGTCTCCCCCACGCCCCCGAGGATGACCTCCTGGTGGGCGACCATGCCCCGGATCCGTAGCGCGTGCACACGGACGCCCTCGATGTCGGCCCCTCGCGCGCCGACGAGCTCGCTGGTGGTGGCGTCCGGGACCGGGGCGGACCCGGCCTCTCGTCGGGCCGCGGCGATGAGGTGCGCCGTACGACGTGCTGTCCCGGAGGGTGCGTCGGCCTTGTCGGGGTGATGCAACTCCACCACCTCCACCGATTCGTAGAACGGAGCCGCCGCTGCGGCGAACCGCATCATCAAGATGGCCCCGATGGAGAAGTTCGGGGCGATGAGCACCCCCACCTCGGGCTTCGACCCGAGCAACTCGCTCAACGCGGCCACCCGATCATCGTCGAAGCCGGTGGTTCCGACCACGGCGTGAATGCCGTGCTCGATACAGAAGGCCAGGTTGGTCATCACGACGTCGGGGTGTGTGAAGTCGACGACCACCTCGGCCCCCGCCTCCACGAGGGCCTCCAGGGAGTCATCGACGTCGATCTGGGCCACGAGTTCGGTGTCCGAGGCCTCCTCGACCGCCCGGCATACCTCCGCCCCGACCTTGCCCGCAGCCCCCAGGACACCCACTTTGATCTGAATCACGCGCCCAAACCTAGCCTTAGGTGAAACACACCCCCCACACTTCTGGCAGTCTGGACACATGACGCTTCAGAACATCCCTGCGCGGATCCGGTGGGCGGTGGATTTCATGGACGTCCAGCCGAGCGATCACGTCATGGAGATCGGTTGCGGACCCGGCGCCGGCGCGGAACTGATCTGCGATCGACTGGAGAGCGGAAAGCTCCTGGCCATCGACCGCTCCGAGTCCGGTGTCGACCGCACCAAGCGGCGCTGCGCCGAGCACGTCGCCTCCGGCCGCCTCTCCGTGCGCCAGATCGACCTGGCCACCCTGCGCGTGCCGGTCAAGCGCCTGCACAAGGTCTTCGCCTTCAACGTCAACCTCTTCTGGGTCCGTGACTGTGCCGAGGAGATCGCGCTGCTTCACGAACGCGTCCTCCCCGGCGGCGCGGTTCACCTCTTCTATGAGGCGACCCGTCCCGAGGAGGTTCCCGACATCATCCGCAAGGCCTCGGCCTCGCTGACCGAGGGCGGCTTCCGCGTGTTCGTCGTGGACTCCAAGAACCCGGCGGTCGTCGGCATCATCGGCAAACGCTGAGTCGGCGCGTGTTGACGCTGATTTGACCCCGAGTCGGCGCATCTTGATCCCGGACGGACGCCGAGTCGGCGCATCTTTTTGAAGTAGCGCCGACTCACCGTCCTACCAGCGTCAACTTGCGCCGACTCACCGTCCTACGAGCGTCAACTTGCGCCGACTCACGCTCAGGCGGGGCCGACGACGGCCAGGATCTCCGGTTGGCCGAAGAGGTCCGCGGCCAGGTCGCGTACCTCGGCGAGGGTGACCTGGTCGATGCGGGACAGGACGTGGTCGATGCCGAGCAGTTCCTCGCCGATCAACGTCGACTTCCCGATCCGTGACATCCGTGACTCGCAGTCCTCGAGGCCGAGAACGAGTCCGCCACGGAGTTGACCCTTGCCGCGTTCGAGTTCGATGGCCGTGATGCCCTCGGCTGCGACCTTGGCGAGTTCCCCGCGGACCACCGAGAGCACCTCGTCGCGTTTGGCGGGCAGGCAGCCCACCGAGACCCCTACGAGTCCGGAGTCGATGTGGTGCATGGCGAAGGAGAACACCGAGTAGGCCAGCCCGCGCCTCTCCCGGACCTCTTGGAACAGGCGACTGGAGGGGCCACCTCCGAGGGTCGTGTTCAGGACGCCGAGCGCGAAACGGCGATCGTCGTCTCGCGTCAGGCCCTTCATCCCGAGGACCAGGTTGACCTGCTCGAAGGGCGCGGTTGCGGAGGACTCCCCGGCGAACACCGCGGGCGGCGTACGACGTGGCGCGAGAGCCGCCGAAGGTCCGTGATCGCGGGTGAGGAAGTCGTTGCGTGCGAAGGCCTGCTTGACCGCGCGTACGACGCTTGCATGGTCGAGGCTGCCAGCCACCGACACCACCATGTTGTCGGGGCGGTAGTGCCGCCGATAGAACCGGCGGACCTGATCGGCCGACATCGCGGTGATGGACTCAGCGGTTCCAGCGATACCGCGACCCAACGGCGAGGACGCACCCCACGCCTGGGCGGCGAACAGGTTGTGCACCACGTCATCCGGATCGTCGTCGTGCATGGCGATCTCGTCGAGGATGACATCGCGCTCGGCCTCGACGTCCTGGCCGGTGATGCGGGAGTCGGTCATCATGTCGCCGAGCACGTCGATGGCCATCGGCAGATCCACATCGAGGATCCGCGCGTGGAAGCAGGTGTACTCCTTGGCCGTGAAGGCGTTGAACTCGCCGCCCACGGCGTCCAGCGCGATGGAGATGTCGAAGGCCGAGCGCCCCCGGGTCCCCTTGAACAGCAGGTGCTCCAGGAAGTGCGAACAGCCGTGCTGGCTGGCTCGCTCGTGACTCGAGCCGACCCCGACCCACACGCCGACCGCCACGGAGCGGGCGCCGACCATCTCCTCGGTCACGATGCGCAACCCACTGGGCAGGGTCGTACGCCGCACCTGCGAGGTGGTCTGACCGGCCCCGTCGACGTCGGTCAGCAGGGTCTGCGTCGACGCCCTGCCCGCCCCCCGAAATGGGGCCGACCCGCCCGGCCCCCGGCGAGAGATCTCGCTGGAAGCCGAACGGGTCGTGGAAGAAACCTCAGTCACTCGGACTCGGTGCCGGCCTCTGCATCGGCACCGGCGTCGGCAGAGTCGTTGCTCTCCTCGACCACGGGGATCAGCGACAGCTTGCCGCGGTCGTCGACCTCGGCGATCTCGACCTGGACCTTCTGGCCGACCGAGACGATGTCCTCGACGGCGTCGACTCGCTTGCCACCGGCCAGGGCGCGCAGCTTGCTGATGTGCAGCAGCCCGTCCTTGCCCGGCATCAGCGAGACGAACGCACCGAAGTTGGTCGTCTTGACGATCGTGCCGAGGTAGCGCTCGCCGACCTCGGGCATGGTCGGGTTGGCGATCGCGTTGACGGCCTGACGGGCAGCTTCCGCCGCCTCGCCGTTCGTGGCACCGATGTAGATGGTGCCGTCGTCCTCGATCGACAACTGGGCGCCGGTGTCGTCCTGGATCTGGTTGATGACCTTGCCCTTGGGCCCGATCACCTCGCCGATCTTGTCCACGGGGATGCGCACGGTGATGATGCGCGGCGCGTGCAGCGACATCTCCTCGGGCTCGTTGATGGCCTCGGCCATTACGTCGAGGATCGCCACTCGGGCGTCCTTGGCCTGGGTGAGGGCGGCCCGCAGGACCTCGGCGGGGAGACCGTCGAGCTTCGTGTCCAACTGCAGGGCCGTGATGAACTCACGGGTGCCAGCGACCTTGAAGTCCATGTCGCCCATGGCGTCCTCGGCTCCGAGGATGTCGGTCAGCGCGACGTACTCGGTCTTGCCGTCGACCTCACCGGAGATCAGACCCATGGCGATACCGGCGACAGCCGCCCGCAACGGGACACCGGCCTGGAGCAGTGACATGGTCGAGGCGCAGACCGAACCCATCGAGGTGGATCCGTTGGAACCCATCGCCTCGGAGAGCTGACGAATCGCGTAGGGGAACTCCTCGCGTGTCGGCAGCACCGGAAGCAGGGCGCGGCGCGCGAGCGCACCGTGGCCGACCTCGCGACGCTTGGGCGAACCCACGCGGCCGGTCTCGCCGGTGGAGAACGGCGGGAAGACGTACTTGTGCATGTAGCGGCGCGACTTCTCCGGGGAGAGGCTGTCGAGCTTCTGCTCCAGCGTCAGCATGTTCAGCGTGGTGACACCCAGGATCTGAGTCTCGCCGCGCTCGAACAACGCCGAACCGTGGACGCGCGGGATAACCGCGACCTCGGAGTGCAGCGGGCGGATGTCGGCCAGGCCGCGCCCGTCCATGCGGATCTTCTCGCGGAGCACGCGCTCGCGCATGATCTCCTTGCTCAGCGCGCGGAAGGCCGCACCGAGCTCCTTCTCGCGACCCTCGAACTGAGCGCCGAGGCTGTCGAGGACCGATGCCTTGATCGCGTCGAGCTTCTCGTCGCGCTCGCCCTTGCCCTGGAGTTGCAGGGCGGCGGCGGTGTCGGTGGACGCAGCCGAAGAGACAGCGGCGTAGACGTCGTCCTCGAAGTCGAGGAAGACCGGGAAGTCCTTGACCGGCTTGGCGGCCTGCTTGGCCAACTCGGCCTGGGCCTCACACAGCTGCTTGATGAAGGGCTTCGCGGCATCGAGCCCGCCGGCGACGACCTCTTCGGTGGGGGCCTGCACGCCGTCCTGGACCAGGGTCCAGGTCTGCTCGGTGGCTTCGGCCTCGACCATCATGATCGCGACGTCGCCGGTGTCAGTGACCCGACCGGCCACGACCATGTCGAAGACAGCGGTCTCGAGCTGGCTGTGGGTCGGGAATGCGACCCACTGGCCGTCGATCAGGGCAACGCGCGTGGCGCCGACCGGGCCGGAGAACGGCAGACCGGAGAGCTGGGTGGAGATCGACGCCGCATTGATCGCGAGCACGTCGTAGGGGTGCTCGGGGTCGAGCGCCATGACGGTGATGACGACCTGGACCTCGTTGCGCAGACCCTTCTTGAAGGTCGGGCGCAGCGGGCGGTCGATCAGGCGGCAGGTGAGGATCGCGTCCTCGCCGGGACGACCTTCGCTACGGAAGAACGAACCGGGGATCTGGCCCGCGGCGTACATCCGCTCCTCGACGTCGATCGTCAGGGGGAAGAAGTCGAGGTGGTCCTTGGGGTGCTTGCCGGCCGTGGTGGCCGACAGGAGCATGGTGTCGTCGTCGAGGTAGGCGGTCACCGAACCGGCGGCCTGGCGGGCGAGGAGCCCGGTCTCGAACTTGACGGTGCGAGTGCCGTGCTTACCGTTGTCGATCACGGTTTCTACGGCGGAGATGACGGGTTCTGTCACGTTGTAACTCTCTGTTCGCGTCAAGCGATCCGCGACGTCCGCATGCATGCCCTGCGAGTGTCCGACACGTTGTCGGGAGGGCCAAGGCCGATCTTCGATCGAGGTTCGCAGGTCTCCGGCTCGTGTGAGCGTCTCGAGATCTGAAAACCACTACCGAGGACCGGGCCGAACGGGGGCGCGGACCACTTGCTCAATGGATGGAGCTCTAGTGGTGGAACTATTCAGTTGTACGTCGGGCTGTCCCGTCGCTGTGCCGGTTGGCATCCAGCGGCCCGGGACCACGCCCAATGTAGCGAAGGGACCCACCGAATCGGTGAGTCCCCACGCGGGTGATCAGCGGCGAGTGCCGCGGATGCCCAAGCGTTCGATGAGCGAGCGGTAACGCGCGATCTCGGCGTCGTGCAGGTAGTTCAGCAGCCGGCGGCGCTGACCGACGAGCAGCAGCAGGCCACGACGGCTGTGGTGGTCGTGCTTGTGGGTCTTGAGGTGCTCGGTGAGGTGAGCGATGCGGAAGCTCAGCAGCGCGATCTGCACCTCGGGGGAACCGGTGTCGCCCTCGGTCGTGGCGTACTCGGCAATGATCTTCTTCTTGGTCTCAGCATCGGTACCGATGGACATGAGGGCTCCTTCTCGATTCGTCTCGTTGCGCGGCGCGCCGGGGCCTGTTCACCCGGGCACTCTGGTTCCGCGGCCGTTTCACGGCAGGTGGTGCGTGTCGCCTACGTGGCAACTGCCTGAGGTTATCAGCGCAGCAGCGGGACCCCGAATCCGTGGGCACGGGCCTCGGAGGCGTCGTATCGTCGGGGCATCGTGAAGCGGACCCATCATCGCAGCCTCCGGGTCACCGGCGTCGTGGCCGCATTCCTGGCCCTGATCGTGCTCCTCGCAGCGCGGTTCGACCTCTTCACCGCCCCGGGAACCCCGGCTCCCCCGACCTCCGCCTCCGGTTCCGACACCGCCGGACCCACCGCGGGATCTCCGAACACCGCCCCCGGCTCGGCTCGGGCCCGCGAACTGCTCGAGCTGGTCCGCGTCGTACCCCGTCGAGATCGAGTGAACGGTTACGACCGGGACTGCGGGCCCGACGACGCCTGTGTCTTCGGGCCGTCGTGGACCGACGACACCGATGCGCCCCTGAGCCGCAACGGGTGCGACACCCGCAACGACATGTTGGCGTTGTCCCTCGACCAGGTGCAGTTCTCAACGCGGAGCCCGGACTGCGACGTCGTGGGCGGCACCCTGATCGATCCCTACACCGATGTGTCGATGGACTACGCGACGCAGGCTTCGGCCATCCACATCGATCATCTCTATCCCCTCGCGGCGGCCTGGGACCTCGGCGCTGCCACGTGGTCGCCGCGCGAGCGGGCGACCTTCGCGAACGACACGGAACTGGAGTTGCTCGCGGTGAACGGGTCGGCCAACCTCAGCAAGGGTGACAGCACCCCGGCGAGTTGGCTCCCGCCGAGCAAGTCGTTCCGCTGCACCTACGTGACGGCGTACCTCGAGGTGGCCCATGCCTACGACCTGGCCATCACCGAGGCCGACGTCCGGGTCATCGAACCGGTGCTGCGCAAGGCCTGCTGACCCCCGACCCCTGACCCCTAGCCGACGCCAACGTGTGCCGCGCTCTCGGCGGGCGCCCGGTTGTGTCGGATGCTCCAGGCGAAGGACGCCACGATGAACACGACACCCACTAGCCCCGTGATGACCTCCGGGATCTCGTAGCGGATCGTGAGCATCAGCAGGAAACTCAGCGCCCCGATCGCCCAGTGCGCTCCGTGCTCGAGGTAGATGTACTCCCCCAGGGTGCCCTGGCGAACCAGGTAGATGGTGATCGATCGGACGTAGAGCGCACCGACGCCCAGTCCGATAGCGATGATGATGGGGTCCGAGGTGATGGCGAAGGCGCCGATGACCCCGTCGAAGCTGAAGCTGGCGTCGAGCAGTTCGAGGTAGATGAACAGGGACAACGCAGCCTTACCGGTGGCCACCGCCACGGCCCCGGCGCCGGCCCCATCACCAGCCCCATCACCAGCCCCGTCACCGGCCTCGTCGAGGGCGGCCTGCTCGAAGTACTCCCCCAGGCCGTGCACCAGCAGGTAGAGGATCAGCCCCACGATGCCCGCGATCAGGACCTGCTCGCTGTGCTCGCGGAAGGCCAGGGCGAAGGAGATCAGGGCAATCAGGGCGACCAGGACGGACACCCCCTCGAACTGACCCAGTCGAGCGACCGGCCGTTCGATATGGCCGAGCCAGTGAGCCTCCTTGGCCGCGTCGAGGAAGAAGTCCAGAAAAATCATCATCAAGAACATGCCCCCGAAGGCCGCGATCGACGGGTGGGCCTCGGCGAGGATGAAGGAGTAGGTGCCGGGCGTCTCGATGTCGCCCTTCTCCAGAGCCAACTCCCACGCGCGGATCGGCGACAGCTTCGCGGTCACCCCTACGACGACGAGCGGGAAGAGCAGCCGCATGCCGAAGACGGCGATGAGGACCCCGACGGTCAGGAAGAGCCGCTGCCAGAACTCCGACATCCGGTTCAGGATCTTGGCGTTGACCACAGCGTTGTCGAAGGAGAGCGACACCTCGAGGACGATGAGGATGGCGGTGACCGTCAACCCGGTCACACCGTCGTAGAGGAACGCGACGACGAGACCGACGAGGGTGAAGAAGAAGGACCACTTGAGCGTCCGGAAGAGCACGGTTGCCAACTCACGTATCTGGGGTAGGTGGGCGACCGGGGTCGTGACGCGACCGGGTCGCCGGTGCGCGGAAACCCTACGTCGCGGGGCCGGCTCGAGCCATTCGCCCGTGTCGGCGTGGCACGATGCCACCGTGGGCATCCTGACGAAGAACCCGGTCCCTGACGACTTCACCGGCACCCGGATCGGGGTGTGCAACCTGTGTGAGGCGATCTGCGGCATCGAGTTGACCATCGAGTCCGGCGAGGTCACCTCGATCAAGGGCAACAAGGCCGACCCGCTGTCCCGGGGGTACATCTGCCCCAAGGGCGTGTCGATGGCCGACGTCTACACCGATCCGGATCGGCTCACCCGTCCGGTGCGGCGGGTCCGGTCCACGAGCGATGACCCCGACACGGAGGACACCTGGGAGGAGATCGGCTGGGAGGAGGCTTACGACCTGGTCGCCGACCGACTGGCCACCACCGCAGAGAAACACGGCGCCGACGCCGTCGGGATCTACCTCGGCAACCCGAGCGCGCACTCCCTGGGCAACTCCACCCACGGCGTCTCCATGTTCAAGACCCTCAAGACCCGCAACCGGTTCAGCGCCTCGACCGTCGACCAGATCCCCCACCAGTTCGTGGGGTGGCAGATGTACGGCCACCAACTGCTGCTGCCGATCCCGGACATCGACCGCACGTCGTACTTCCTGGTGTTCGGGGCCAACCCGATGGCTTCCAACGGCTCACTGATGACGGTTCCGGACTTCCCGAACCGGCTGCGCGACCTGAAGAAGCGTGACGGGCAGATGGTGGTCTTCGACCCGCGTCGCACCGAGACCGCGAAGGTCGCCACCGACCATCACTTCGTGCGGCCGGGGACCGACGCCGCCGTCCTGCTTGCGATGCTGCACGTCCTCCTCGAGGAGGGGCTCACCGACGTTCCGTCGTACGTCGACCACCTCGACGAACTCACCGCGGCGGTCGCCGACTTCACCCCGGAGCGTGCCGAGGCCACCAGCGGAGTCTCAGCCGAGACCATCCGACGGGTCGCTCGTGACTTCGCTTCGGCGGACAGCGCAGCGGCGTACGGCCGGATCGGCGTCTCGACCCACGGTTTCGGTTCGGTGTGCCAGTGGGCCATCCAGTGCCTGAACATCATCACCGGCAACTTCGACCGCGAGGGCGGGGTCCTCTTCACCGAGCCCGCCGTCGACACGGTCGGCCGACGCATCGTGAGCCCGGGCCACTTCGACGCGTGGCGGTCCCGCGTGCGAGGTCTGCCCGAATTCGCCGGCGAACTACCGGTCGCCGCCTTCCGTGAGGAGATCGAGACCGGCGGGGAGGGGCAGATCCGGGCCGTCTTCACCGCGGCTGGCAACCCGGTGCTCTCCACCCCCGACGGGGCCAGGCTCTCCCGGGCCCTCGAAGGTCTGGACTTCATGGTCAGCGTCGACTTCTACATCAACGAGACCACCCGCCACGCCGACGTCATCCTGCCGCCGACCTCGGCACTGGAGCGCGATCAGTACGACCTGATCTTCCACGGTCTCGCCGTCCGCAACACCGCCCGGTTCACCCCGGCGGTCTTCCAGAAAGGCGATGACCAGCGCCACGATTGGGAGATCTTCTCCGCCCTCGCCGCGCGTCTGTCCGACCGCCTCGGCCCGAAGCGATCCCTCCAGCAGAAGGCGATGGCGCGGATGCGGATGGGTCTGTCCCCCGCCGTCCTCATCGCGGGTCTGCTCGCCACCGGTCGCAAGACCACGATGCTGCAGTTGCGTGCCCACCCCGAGGGGGTCGACCTCGGCCCTCTGAAGCCGACCATGCCGGCTCGGTTGCAAACCAAGGATCAGCGCATCGACCTGACACCCCCACTGCTGGTCGGGGACCTGGACCGACTCCGCGCGAGCCTGGAGGAATCCGCTTCGTCTGAGCCGGACCGACTACTCCTCATCGGGCGTCGGCACAAGCAGGACAACAACTCCTGGATGCACAACACCGCCCGGCTGACCCGCGGAAAGCCACGCCACCACCTCTTGATGCACCCTGACGATCTGGCCACCCGTGGGATCGAGGACGGCTCTCGGGTCACGGTCACCTCACGTGTGGGGTCCGTCGAGGTCGAGGTCACCGGCGAGGCCGACCTGATGCCTGGGGTCGTCTCCCTCCCGCACGGTTACGGGCACCAGGTGAAGGGCACCCGCCTGTCGCACGCCACGACCGTCCCCGGGGTCTCGATCAACGACCTCACCGACCCCGAACTGCTCGACATCTCCGGGAACGCGGCCCTGACCGGCGTACCGGTCACCGTGTCGCACGGCTGATCCCACCGCCCCATCTGGCGAACCTCGGCGCCCCATTCGGCGAACTTCGCGTCCCCATTCGGCGAACTTCGCGTCCCCATCTGGCGAACTTCGTGGGTGGGTGTGATCAGGCGTGGGCGGGGGCCATCGCGGGCGGGTGGCAGACCCGGCACGGGTGCAACTGACGGGCGAAGGCGTCCTCGAGGCCGACGACGTGAGCCTCCTCGCGCGCCTCGACCAGTGAACAGTCGAGCCGGTGGTACGACGTGGTGCCGGCCAGCACCATCGCTCCACTGTGGGCTGGCGCGTTGCCGCCGCGGCCGGAAGCAGCGCTGGACGCCTCCACCGCGACGGCGACCCGCTCGAGGATGGCCTCGATCCGCGCTCGGTCCTCGCGTGCGTTCTGGATGATGAGCATGGCCGCACCGATGATGACGATGGCGATCCCGGTGACCCCTCCGGAGATGAGGAAGGGGAACTGGGCCATCGAGACGTTCTTGCTGGCCGCTCCGTTCCAGCCGAAGAAGATCGCCGCGAAGCCGAGTAGGCACAGTAGGACGCCGAGTTGGCCGCCGAGGCGTCCGAGGTTGTTGTTGTTCATCTGCTAACTCCTTGAGGGTGCGGGGGTACTCGAGTTCGGGTGCTGCGCGCAACTAGACGCCGAGGTAGGCCTCACGCAGGTTGACGTTGCGGATGTCGGCTCCGACGGCGGTGTGGGCCAAGGTGCCCTTCTCCATGATCAGTGCACGGTCGGCGAACGGCAGCGCGCCGGCGTTCTGCTCGACCATGAGGACGGTGGTGCCGTCTCGCGCGATCCTCGCGGCGGCCTCCCAGACCGTGCGGGCCAGGGTCGGCGACAGTCCGAGCGAGGCCTCGTCGATCATCAACAAACGAGGGCGGGACATCAACGCCCTCCCCACGGCGAGCATCTGCTGCTCACCACCCGACAGGGTGCCGGCCATCTGATCGGCTCGCTCATCGAGCCGTGGGAAGTAGTCGAGAACGAGCTCCATCTGTTTCTTGACCGCGCGGGCGTGACGCCGTTGGGTCCACGCACCCAGGCGCAGGTTCTGTTGCACGCTGAGGCGAGGAAAGACACGACGACCCTCAGGACACAGGGAGACGCCCGTCTTGACCCGAGCCGAGGGCGAGCGTCGACCCAGTGAGCGACCGTCGAAGACCACCTGCCCCGACATCGGGCGCAGCAGACCCGCGATCGTCGCCACCGTGGTTGTCTTGCCCGCCCCGTTCAGTCCGAGCAGGACGCAGACCTCGCCCTCCTCCACCGTGAAGTCGATGCCGTGCAGGACGGGATAGCGGCCGTAGCCCACGACGAGGTCCTGGATCTCTAGCAGGGCCATCAGACCGTCACCTCTTCCGCAGGAGCCTCTTCACCGAGGTAGGCGCGCACCACGTCGGGGTGACGTCGTACGACATCGGGCGGCCCCTCGGCGAGGACCTCTCCGAAGTTCAGGCAGTAGACGTAGTCGGAGATGCGGGTCACCAGCGGCACGTGGTGGTCGATCATCACGATCGTCAGACCGAAGGTGCTACGCAGCTTGAGCAGCAGGTCACCCAGGTCGCTGGCCTCTTCAGGCCCCATCCCGGAACCTGGCTCGTCGAGCAGTAGCACGTCGGGATCGGTCGCGAGCACCGCCGCGATCTCGACCCGCTTCAGTACGCCGTACGGCAGGTCGGCGACGCGCGCTCGCGCCACGTCGGTGAGGTCGAGCAGCTCGAGGATCTGCTCCCCGCGCTCCCCCAGGCGTTTCTCCTCGGAGAACGACGCCGGGAGACCGAGGATGCCGGCCATCGGCTCGTAGCCCACTTGGAGATGTTGAGCGGTGAGCAGGTTCTCCAACACGGTGGCGTTCTTGACCAGGCCGACGTTCTGGAAGGTGCGCCCGATGCCGAGCGCACTCCGCTTGTGCACGGGCAGCCGGCTGATGTCCTTGCCGCGATAGAGCACGGAGCCCGAGGTGGGGGTGTAGAAGCCGGTGATGCAGTTGAAGAGCGTTGTCTTCCCGGCACCGTTGGGCCCGATGATCCCCACGATCTCCCACTCGCCGGCCCGCAACGACACGTGCTGCAGTGCCTTGATGCCACCGAAGTGGATGGAGAGGTCCTTGATCTCAAGCACGGACATCGGCGACCGTCACCTCCTCGACCTTGCCGGCGTGCCTGTCGAAGCGGCGCCCGAGGAGCCACTCGCGCACCGGTGCTATCTGTTGGCCGATCCCGCCCGGATAGAGCGTGATCGTGATGAGCAACAGAATCGGACCGACCACCAGGGCCACGAACTCCTGGGGCAGACCGATGGTGCCCTCGAAGAAGTCCGTCAGGCTGAAGCCGACAGCGCCGAGCGGCTTGTCCACCATCTCCAGCAACTTCCCGGTCTCGAGGAGCGCGAAGAACGCGGCCCCGATCACCACCCCCGAACGGCTCCGCAACCCGCCGACCACGGTCATCATCACGAACAGCAGCGCCAGGCGGAAGCCGAACTTCTGGCCTACGATGACTTCGTCGTGGTGAGCGAGCAGCGCACCGGCGACCCCGGCCACCACTCCGGAGAGTACGAATGCGAGCAGGATGTAGGACTTCACATTGATGCCGTACGTCGCCGCCACGCGTGGGTTCTCCCGGACCGCCGCGAGCGCCCGGCCGGCCTTGCTACGCGTCAGCCTCCAGTCGAGGAAGAGCACCACACCGAGGATGACGAGGCACAACACGTAGTAGCGCACCTCGGAGTCGAACCCGGCGGGCCGGGGAGCAGCCTTGCCGCCCTCACCGCCGGTGATCTCCGGAATGCCGAGCAGGGTCTGCTCGGTGAAGGCACCGAAGGCCAACGTGACCAGTGCGAAGTAGAGGCCGGTCAGTCTCAGCGACACCGCACCCAGGAGTCCGGAGACCACCCCACCCAGCGTGGCCGCCACGAGTAGACCGAACCAGAACGACAGCTGTAGGTCGGAGACCATGAAGGCAGACGCGAAGGCGCCGATGCCGACGAAGGCCTGGTGGCCCAGCGATATCTGGCCGGCGTACCCCAGCAGGATGTTGAGCGAGAGCCCGACGATACCGAAGATGGCGGCCTCGGTCGCAGCGCCCACATCGGAGACTCCCAGGTCGAACGGGGACAGCACGTTGGCCGGCACGGCCAGGACGAACCAGGCCAACAACCCCCACACGAAGCCGCGAGCAGCCTTGCCCGCGGGGCTCGGGCGAAAGGTTTCGAGATGATTCGAGCCGAGGTCACCGGGATGCTCCGGCCCCGCCGGTGACTTCCCACGCTGTTGCGGCGGCGCATCCGGGACCGGCGAGAGCACCCGCGTGGCGTCGTTGGTCGTGCTCATGCCGTCACGGTCCGTCCCACGAAGACGCCGTCAGGCTTGATCAACAGCACCGCCAGCAGGAAGACGAACAGGACCGCCGCGCCGGTGCCGGGGATGCGGGTGCTCAGAACTGAAAGCGAACCCAACTGCTCGACGCATCCGACCGTCAACCCGCCAGCCACCGCACCGGGCATGCTGCGCATCCCGGCCAGCACCGCGGCCATGAAGCCGGGCAACAACGCGGCGAAGGCACCGAAGCTGAGGAACGCTGCGGTGAAGGTGAGGATCGGCCCGGTGAGAAGCCCGGCCAAGCCGCCCAGGGCTGCAGCGATCCCCCAGGTCATCATCGAGACCCGTCGCACCGAGATGCCGATCAGTTCGGCGGCCACCGGCTCCTGCTGAGCCGCCTGAACCGCGAGCCCCGACGGTGACTTGAAGAAGAGCGCCAGCAGGACAGCCACGACGACCAGGACCCCGGCGGTGATCAGGGCCTGCATGGTCACCGCAGCACCCCAGGGAGTGACGAAGAAGGCGTCGCTGATCTTCGGCATCGTCATGATCAACGTTTCGTTGAACAGCCAGAACTGCAGGCCGATGGCCGTCAGCGCGACACCGGCTGTGCCGACGAGCAGCGTGACCTTCGAGGCGTTGCGCAGCGGATGAATGACGAACCGTTCGGTGAACAATCCCATCGCGATAGCCACAGCCAAACCGAAGACGAACGCCAACGGATAGCTCCAACCCCACAGTTCGAGGGCGGCGTACGCCGCGAAGAGGCCCGTCGTGCCGAACTCGGCCTGGGCGAAGTTGAAGACCCCGGAGGCCCGGAAGACCAGCACGATCCCGAGGGCGACCAGCGCGTAGACGCTGCCCCGTAGAAGCCCGGCCGTCATGGCGATGGCGAGCTCCTGAAACAGACCATCCATCAGGGGCGCTCGTTTTGACGCACGGTGACCCATTCGCGCTTGCTGCAGTCGGCCTGCAACAGGTGCATCGCCGTACCGCCGAAACGTGAGCTGAAGTTGGTCGGCGGATAGACGCCGGTGCTGAAGCTCTTCTTCTTCGCGATCGTGCTCATGAAGGCCTCGCGTGAGAGGTCCTTGCCGGTGGCCTGCAGCATCGAGACGATCAGTCGCTCCACGCCGTAGATCGCGGCGCCGATGTCGTCGGGCTCAGCGCCGTTGGCCGAGCGGTAGTCACGCACGAAGTCGGCGTTGCGACGCATCACGTCCATGCCGGAGAACGGCGAGTAGAAGTACGAGCCCTGGATGTTCGGGCAACCCGCCGCGGCCACGATGTTGAGTCCGTTGGTCAGACCTGGACCGATGAAGGCGGGCTGACAGACCATCGACTTCGACACGTTCAGCAGGGTGCTGGGGCTGGCGTTCCAGATCACGGCCTTGGCACCCGAGTTGCAGATCCGAGTGCCGATGGACAGGGCCTCGGCCTGGGTGTTCTTCGGAATGCGGGCGGCGTACTGAAAGGAACTGCCAGCAGCTGACTTGATCGCGGATTCTGCTTTGGCGTGGAATCCGTTGAGCGAGTCGTTGTCGGCGGTGATCACCACGACCGGGCTGCCCGCGAACCGCTCGCGGTAGAGCTTGGCCAGCATCGGCACCTGTTGCTCGTAGGCGAGCGACAGAGCGAAGTAGGTAGGCAGATCGCCGAGCGAAACCTGTCCGGGCCGGGTCTGATGCACGCCCGCCGAGAGGTAGGGAACCCCCACGGAGGCGGAGTAACGGGCACAGGCATCGATCTGGTCGGCGCCAGCGCCGCCGATCATGAGGAAGACCCCCTCCTGCTCGGCCATCTCCTTGCACTTCACCCGCGCCACGTCGGGACGGAACTGGTCGTCCTCGAAGAAGACCTCGATCTTCCGTCCGAAGATGCCACCGGCCTTGTTGACCGCCTTGAAGTAGACGCCCACAGCTCGCTCGAACGAACTCTGAGGCACCGCGGCCGCGCCGGTGACCGGGGCGTGTACGCCGATCTTGATGGTGTCGGCCGTGACACCGGTCGTGTCGCCACTTCCACCGGAGGGCTGCGGCGCGGGCGCTCCATCAGTTGGAGGCTGCTCTCCACTTGTGGGCGCTTCAGCGCCACCCTCGGGGGAACCCCCAGCGGTGGAACCGCCGCCGCCACCGAGGGCTGCGCCACCCCCACCGTCGCTGGATCCGATGTCTCCACCGAAGTCCCCACCCCCGCTCTCGGCGAACTCGGCACCGGCTCCCGAACCGGGGTCGATGACACTGCCACCGGCATCTACTACCGAGCCGTCTGCGGCGACGAAACCGCCCACGGGGACTGCCGTCTCGATGCCGGGCTTCTGACCGCAGGCCGCGAGGCCGGTACAGATCACGATCACAGCGACGGCTGAACTGATACGGGGGCTCATGTGCGGTCCTCCAGGGTGACGATGCGGTCAGGAGTTGCGCGAAGTCGTTCGAGAGCTCGGCCCACACCGCGACGCCGACCACCGACGGTCGGCTGCCCGGCGCCGCCCATGGCGACCATGACCAGGTAGGAGAGCATCAGGACAACGGCAGCCAGAAGGATCGCGCGGATCCCGAGGCCGGAGTACCAGGCCGACCCGATGGGGGCAGACACCAGCGCCCGGGTGTCGGCCTCCTCAGGAGCGAAGCCGGCGCCCGTGTCCTCGAGCCCAGCGGCTCCTTCGACCGCCGACGAGTCCGGGACCGAGATCGGGTCGACGTTCGACGAACCCAGGTCGCCGCTGCTGCTCACGCCGCCGAAACCACCGGAGGAACCGGATCCGGTCGTCTCACCGGTGCCGGAGCCGCCCGACGCGGCGTCGGGGGTCTCCAACCCTTCGGCTTCCCCTTCCTCGCCACCGTCGGTGTTCTCGGCGGGAAGGCGGGTGACCTTGGCGGCAAGCCCGATCCCCTTCTCGCCGTCAAAACCCACCTGAAAACTGGATGCCCCCTGCGCAGGGTCCGCTGCCGGCGTACCGACCAGGACCACCGCTGGAGAGTTCATGCTGTCCGAGGCGGTCCACCCCGACGCGAGCGCAGTCAGGTCGAAGGTCCAGACTCCCTCGTCGCTACGCACCCCAGGCGCAGCTCCCGTCTCGCAGTCGTAGACGGGAGCCGTCTTCCAGGCTCCGTTGTCGACGCCTACCCAGAAGGATTCGGTGACCGGGCACGCCTGCAGGTTGGCCAACTCGGAGTTGACGTTCGCTCCACGCTCGTCGGACTCAGCCAACGCCAACAGAACCTCGTCGACGATCGTGTCGTCTCCACCCTTGAGCCCGAACTCGAGAGCGGTGATGCGCTCGGGATCCCCGTTGATCAGGGCCACAAGGAGGGCGTCCTCGGGAGCCGCCACCGCGGGCACGCTGGGTGGCTGGGCGAGCCCTGTCTCCGGAGGCGGCTCGTTGGTCCGGGCCCACCACCCGTCCTGGATGAGGGCGCCTCCGCGGAAGGTGCCCGGCTTGGGGCCCTTCTCGCCCGCCGTCGCCGAACTGGCGATGACGATCGGCATCAGAAATACGCAGAAGGCCGCAAAGGCTGCAGTGGACTGCAGCCTCTGCCGACGTGGGGGGCGGCTCGGGGGCATGCTCAACCTCTACCTAGGTCTCGGGCGGTGGTGCAGTGATCAACGTCACTGCTCGCCACAAGTTACGGACGAGTAGGTAGAGGCCGCCGCCGCCCGGAACCTTTCTTGCGATCAACCTCGTCGCTGGTCGGCTTAGCGGCCTTCCTCGCCAGCCCCTGTGGCGAACTTCGCGTCCCCATCTGACGAACTTCGTGGGTGGGTGCTCCCTACTCGACCGCGCTGCGCCGCGGGCTCCTGTGAAGAACTTGTGACCAGGACTCTTGACTAACCCACAGAATCGGGTGTAAAACAACACAAACAAAGAAACAACCGTCAGGAGCATCCCATGTCCGAGTTGATCACCGCCGAGTTGGTTCGGCTCGATGCCGACCTCGGTTCCGAGAAACATGACGTCATCCGCCGGTTAGCCGAAGTCGTCGCCGCAGCTGACCGCACCACGGATGTAGAACAGCTCGTCGAGGATGCCCTCGCCCGGGAGGCCACGGCCCCCACCGGGCTCAAGGACGGAATCGCGATTCCGCACTGCCGCACCACCGCGGTCGAGCAGCCGACCCTGGTGTTCGCGCGACTCGCACCTGCGGTGGAGTTCGGGGCCAAGGACGGCCCCGCGGACCTGGCGTTCCTGATCGCCGCCCCGGCAGGAGGCGACGACACCCACCTGAAGATCCTCACCTCGCTGGCCCGCGCCCTGGTGCGACCGGAGTTCACCGAGGGACTGCGACGCGCGGCCAACGCCGAGGAGGTCGTCAGCCTCGTCGGTGCCGCCGTCGAGACCCCGGCCCAGAAGCAGGAGGCCCCGGTCGGCGCCGCCGCTGGAGGTGGAACCGGATCGGCCGCCCCGCAACAGACCCGCCGCCTGGTCGCGGTCACCGCCTGCCCCACCGGCATCGCGCACACCTACATGGCCGCTGAGGCCCTCGAGAACGCAGCCACGCGAGCCGGCGTCGAGCTGACCGTCGAGACCCAGGGTTCAGCCGGGTCCACTCCCCTGGCTCCCGAGACCATCGCCGCCGCGGAAGCCGTGATCTTCGCCGTCGACGTCGGGGTGAAGGACCGGGCCCGTTTCGCGGGCAAGGCCATGGTCTCCTCCGGGGTGAAGCGTCCGATCGACGACGCCGACGCCATGATCGCCGAAGCCCTGCGGTACGCCGCCGACCCGCAGGCCCCTCGCGTCGAGGGAGATGCGGCCGAGGTCTCGGAGTCGACCGGCAGCACCGGTATCGGCGGCACCATCCGTCGGGTCCTGATGACCGGGGTCTCCTACATGATTCCGTTCGTCGCGGCCGGTGGTCTGCTCATCGCCCTGGCCTTCCTGCTCGGTGGCTACGAGATCGTCAACACCCCCGAGGTCGCGACCGAGAACACTCTGACGAATCTTCCCGATCTCGAGGCCCTCGGACTGGAACACGCTCTCTTCGGCAGTCCGCTGCTCGCCTACTTCGGCGCCCTGCTCTTCGTGTTGGGTGGCGCTGCCTTCGGCTTCCTCGTCCCAGCCCTCGCCGGGTACATCGCCTACGCCATCGCGGACCGTCCGGGTATCGCGCCGGGCTTCGTCATGGGAGCCGTCGCAGGCATCACGAACTCCGGCTTCATCGGCGGCATCATCGGCGGTTCGCTGGCCGGCATCGTCGCACTGTGGATCTCGCGTCGTCCGGTGCCGTCATGGGCTCGAGGACTGATGCCGGTTCTGGTCATCCCACTCGGCGCCACCCTGGTCAGTGGCTTCATCATGGTCGTCGTCCTCGGCCGTCCGCTCGCCGCGCTCAGCAACGGTCTGACCGACGGCTTGAACAGCATGACCGGTGGTTCGGCGATCCTGCTGGGCGCCATCTTGGGTCTGATGATGGCCTTCGACATGGGTGGACCGCTGAACAAGACCGCCTACGCGTTCGCGACCACGGGACTTGCCGCCGTCGGAACCGTCCAGAACGCCCCCGAGCTGAAGATCATGGCTGCGGTCATGCTCGCCGGCATGGTTCCTCCCATCGCCCTGGCGCTGGCCACCGTCGTCCGCCCAAGCCTGTTCAGCGTCCCGGAGCGTGAGAACGGCAAGGCCGGTTGGCTCCTGGGGGCCAGCTTCATCACCGAGGGTGCCATCCCGTTCGCGGCCGCCGATCCGCTGCGGGTCATCCCGTCGATCATGCTGGGCAGCGCCGTCACCGGAGCGCTCTCCCAGGCCTTCGACGTAGGCCTGCGCGCCCCGCACGGAGGCATCTTCGTCCTCTTCGCCGTCGACGGGGTCCTCGGGTTCGTCATCGCCCTGGTGGCTGGTGTGTTGGTCGCCGCCGCTGCGGTGATCGGGTTGAAGTCGATGTCCAAGACCCCGCTCCCGACGGTCGCCGCCTGAACCCGCTCGGCTGACGCTGCCTCCGGTGGTCCCCGCACGTCGTACCTCGGTGCCCCATCTGGCGAACTTCGCGTCCCCATCTCGCGAACTTCGTGAGTCAGGTGGGGGGGCCGGGCTCGCGCTCCTTGCGTGCCGCGAGGTAGACCGCCCGCACCCCGACGGCGCGTTCGAGTTCCTTGATCACCGCGCCGAAGAACTGGCCGCGGTAGGTCTCGTCGGTGACCGCGGAGATGGTGAAGTAGAGCCCGGAGAAGGCCGCGAGGAACACCGAGACCTGGAACAGGTCCTTGGTCGCTCCGTTCAGGAACGGGACCCCCAGGATCGGCTGACCGGTCCAGCTCTGCTGGATCGTCGGATCGATGGCCAACGCTCCGAAGAGGAGGAAGAAAACGAAGACGGAGATGACCAACAGCAGGACCTGGACGGCCTGGATGATCATCAGCGTCAGAATCAGGTTCCAGCGTTCGAAGCCGCCGATCGTGGCGTACGACGCGGGGTCGGCCTTCGGGTCGCGGATCAGTCGACCACAGGTCTCCTGCATCGGGGTGCCGGCACAGGCCGTGGTCAGGAAGCGGTCGTCGACCTCGTCGTCGGTCTTGTCGACCTCCTCGGGCAGGCGCACGATCAGGAACAGCGTGGCCAGTCCCGCCAACATCAGGACCGTCAGCCACAGCGTGCCCGGCCGTAAGTTGCCGGCGACCTGCCAGACCTCGGCGTTGATGAACAGGAACGTGACGAACAGCAGCAACAGCGGGAGACCCCGCGTCACCACGGGCAGGATCAGGCGAAGGCTGTGCACGCTGCGCCGCAGGGCCCACTTCAGGATCGGCCTGGCCCGCAGCGCGGTGAGGGCGTAGTAGACCGCAGATCCTCCGACGGTCGAAATCAGGATCGCTGGGGCCAGCGAGAACTGGTTGGACAGGAACGCCAGGCCGCCTCCGAGTGACACGGCGAGCACGACGATGAACGCCAACAGAGGGGCCAGGCGTCGCGGTCGCAGGCCCTCGCGGACGGCCCGACGCTCCCCCGGCACGAAGTAGGGCAGCCCGTTGCTGAGGAACCAGGCCTCGGTCGCTTCGATCGGATCCTGTTCGGCCCGAGCGGAACGACGACCGATGCCCTTGGGGCTCACGCTCCGTCCGCGGGCTGGGCCAGCACGACCCGGGTGCGGCGTACGTCATCGGCCATCTGCTCGAGCAGCGGTTCGATGCCGTCGAAGGCCACCATCCCGCGCAACTGTTCGACGAAGGTCACCTCGACCTCGACCCCGTAGAGGTCCAGGTCGGTCCGGTCCAGCACGTAACTCTCGACCCGACGGTCCCGCTCCCCCTCAAAGGTCGGGTTGGTCCCGACGCTGATCGCGGCGGGTAGCTGCTCGGGGCTGTCGATCGGTCGCAACCACCCGGCGTACACCCCGTCCGCGGGAGCGGCGTACGCCGCGTCGACCGGGACATTGGCCGTGGGATAGCCCAGTTCGCGTCCCCGCTGGTCACCCTGGGTGACCACGCCCCGCAGGCTGAACGGTCGCCCCAGCGCCTCGGCCGCCCCCGCGACGTCGCCAGCGGCCAGGCAGGTGCGCACGTAGGTCGAGGACCAGACCTGGGGCCCGCCGTCCAGCTCCACGCCGACCGCTGTGAATCCCGAGCTCTCCCCCACCCGTCGCAACGTGGCGACGTCGCCGGACGCCCGGTGACCGAAGCGGAAGTTGGCGCCGACGACGACCAGGTGGGCCCGCAGACCTTGGACGAGGACGCGTTCGATGAACTCCTCCGGAGACCAGGAGGCGACCTCCCGGTCGAAGGCCTGGGCGAACAGGTGGTCGACCCCGGCGTCGGCCAGCAGCTCGGCCCGCGCCTCGATGGAGGTCAGCATGGTGGGGGCGTGCTCGGGTCGCAGAACTGCCATCGGGTGCGGGTCGAAGGTGACCGCCACCAGTGGCAGTTCCAGACGTTCTGCGCCGGCTCGGGCCTCCTCGATCACCGCACGGTGACCGAGATGGACACCGTCGAAGTTGCCGATGACCACCACCGAACCGGTCAGGTCACCGGGCACCTCAGCACCGTCTCGCCAGATCGCCACGTCACGCACCTTAATGGTTGCCGAAGTCGTTCACACGAACACCGCGACGGCCTTGGCCCGACCATCGCGCGGCTCGTAGAGGGCGAGGAACTCGCCGGTCGGGTCGAACAGTGCCGTCACCCCGGACAGGTCCAGGCCCAGGGCCCGTCCGAACCGGACGTCGGCGGCCTGGGCCTCGTCGAGGTCCGCGGAGGTGAACGTCGACCTGGCCGCGACCCGTAGGGGCGTCATCACGAATTCGTCGCCCAATTGCTCGAGGGTCGCGGCGCTGGCCAGATCGAAGGCTCCCACCGCGGTACGACGAAGCGCCGATAGGTGTCCCCCCACGCCCAGGGCAGCGCCCACGTCGCGGGCGATCGCGCGGATGTAGGTTCCGCTGGAACAGCGGACCACGATGTCGACGTCGACGGCCCCCGCGGATCGGCGGACCTCGCCGACCTCGAGAGAGTGGATCGTCACCGCGCGAGCAGGGAGGTCGACCTCCTCGCCGTCACGGACGCGCTGGTAGGCGCGCTTGCCGTCGACCTTGATGGCCGAGACAGCCGTGGGCTTCTGTTCGATGTCACCGACCAACTCCGCGAAGCGGGCTCGCAGGTGGGCCTCGTCGATGCCGAGGATGAGTTCCGGCGTCGCTTCGGCGATGGTCTCGCCCTCGGCGTCGTCGGTGGTGGTCGTCGTGCCCAACCGGACGGTCGCGGCGTACCCCTTCTCGGTGAGCATGAGGTGGCCCAGTAGTCGGGTCGCCCGGTTCACCCCCAGCACCAGAACGCCAGTGGCCATCGGATCGAGGGTGCCGGCGTGGCCGACCTTGCGGGTCCCGGCCAGGCGGCGTACCCGGGAGACGACATCGTGTGAGGTCATCCCGCCGGACTTGTCCACGATGACCAGGCCCGACTCGGTCACGCCTCGGGGTCTCCCTCGGACTCGGCTTCGGCCTCGGCCTCGTCTTCTGCGGCGTCTTCGTCGAGGATCTCGCGAGGCTTCTTGTAGGGGTCTTCCTCGCCGGCGTACGCCACCCCGCGAGCCGCGGCGACCGCATCGTCCTGGGCCTTGGCTCGGGCCAGGACCTCATCGAGGGCGCGTGCCTCCTCGGGCAGCGCGTCGTGCACGAAGGCCAGCGTGGGCGCCAGCCGCATGCCCAACTGCTTGGCGACCTCCGAGCGCAGGACACCCTTGGCCGACTCCAGAGCCACGGCTGTGTCGGAGCGCTCAGCCTCGGCACCGAGGACGGTGTAGAAGATGGTGGCCTGCTGGGAGTCGCCGGTCACACGGACGTCGGTGATCGTGATGAACCCCAGCCGCGGGTCCTTGATCCGTCGCTCCAACATCTCCGCGACGATGACCTGAATCCGGTCCGCGATCTTGCGCACCCGTGGGTTTGCCATGGCTCTTCCTTCTACCTAGTTCGTGAGGGGAAACGCTACCCAAGAACTGCCGGTCGAGGGAGCGCAGCGAGCGAAGGCTGGCCCGCCAGGCCGCGAACGAAGTTCGCTTGGCCTGGCGGAACCAACCAATGAGGGCCGCGAAGCGGCTCCTCGCATTTCACCCGGCGAAGCCGGGTACGGGACTAGGCCCGCTTGATCTCGTTCATCTCGAAGGCTTCGACGATGTCGCCCTCCTTGATGTCGCTGAAGTTGCGGAGCACCAGACCACACTCGAAGCCCTCGCGGACCTCGGAGGCGTCGTCCTTCTCCCGCTTCAGCGAGGACAGGTCGAGGTTGTCCGCGATGACCTTGCTGTCGCGGAGCACCCGAACCTTGGCGTTGCGTCGGATCGTGCCGCTGGTGACCATGCAACCGGCGATGTTGCCGAGCTTGGACGAGCGGAAGATCGCACGGATCTCCGCCTGACCCAAGGTGGCTTCCTCGAACTCCGGCTTGAGCATGCCCTTGAGCGCAGCCTCGATCTCGTCGATGGCCTGGTAGATGACCGAGTAGAACCGGATCTCCACACCCTCGCGGTCGGCCATCTCGGTCGCCTTGCCCTGGGGGCGGACGTTGAATCCGATGATGATCGCGCCGGAGGCGGCGGCCAGGTCGACGTTGGTCTCGGTGATCGCACCGACACCGCGGTCGATCACCCGCAGGGTGACCTCCTCGCCCACGTCGATCTGGGACAGCGCGTCTT
Source organism: Nocardioides salsibiostraticola (assembly GCF_054783655.1). Lineage (NCBI taxonomy): Bacteria > Bacillati > Actinomycetota > Actinomycetes > Propionibacteriales > Nocardioidaceae > Nocardioides > Nocardioides salsibiostraticola. Next base: position 155,468 of record NZ_BAAGQD010000001.1, read on the forward strand.
CGAGCGCCTCGACCGAACCGGACACATCGCCCTTGAGGATGAGGTTGAGCTCCTGGCTCTCGCCCTTCTCCATGGAGGCCATGAAGTCCTCGAGGGTACGACGCACGCGACGCTTGGCCTGCATGGCCGCCCGTTCGCGAGCCTCACGCTTCTCAGCGATCTGGCGAGCCATCCGGTCGTCATCGACGACGATCATGTTCTGACCGGCGCCGGGGACTGCGGTCAGACCGAGGACCATCACGGGACGTGAGGGATCGGCCTGTTCGATGTGCTCGCCGTGCTCGTCGAGCAGCGCACGGACGCGGCCGTAGGCCGGTCCGGCGACGATCGAGTCGCCGACCCGCAGGGTTCCGCGCTGGATCAGCACGGTCGCGACGGGGCCGCGGCCCTTGTCGAGGTGTGCCTCCACGACCAGACCCTGGGCGTCCTGGGTGGGGTTGGCCCGCAGGTCCAAGGAGGCGTCCGCGGTGAGCACGATCGCCTCGAGCAGCTTGTCGAGGTTGAGCTCGGCCTTGGCCGACACCTCGACGAACATCGAGTCGCCGCCGTACTCCTCGGGGATCAGGCCGTACTCGGTGAGCTGACCCTTGACCTTGGTCGGGTCGGCGTCGGGCTTGTCGATCTTGTTGATCGCCACGACGATCGGGACACCGGCGGCCTTGGCGTGGTTGAGCGCCTCGACCGTCTGCGGCATGACACCGTCGTCGGCCGCGACCACGAGCACCGCGATGTCGGTGGCCTGGGCACCACGCGCACGCATGGCCGTGAAGGCCTCGTGACCCGGGGTGTCGATGAAGGTGATCCGTCGTTCGTCACCGTCGACCTCGGTGGCCACCTGGTAGGCACCGATGTGCTGGGTGATGCCGCCGGCTTCCTTGTCCCCCACGTTGGCGTTGCGCAACGCGTCGAGGAGTCGGGTCTTTCCGTGGTCGACGTGACCCATGACCGTGACGACGGGGGGCCGGATGACCAGATCGGACTCGTCGCCCTCGTCGGCACCGAACTCCAGGTCGAAGGACTCGAGCAGCTCGCGGTCCTCGTCCTCGGGAGAGACGATCTCGATGTTGTAGTTGAGCTCGTCACCGAGGAGCTCGAGGGTGGCATCGTTGACCGATTCGGTCGCCGTGACCATCTCACCGAGGTGGAAGAGCATCTGGACCAGCTGTGCTGCGTCCACGCCCACCTTGTCGGCGAAGTCCGTCAGCGACGCGCCACGGGCCAGACGAACGGTCTCGCCCTCGCCCTTGCGGACGCGCATGCCGCCCAGCGTGGGGGCCTCCATGGCTTCGAATTCCTGACGACGGGCCCGCTTGGACTTGCGCCCACGGCGCGAGGGACCACCCGGACGCCCGAAGGCACCCTGTGTCTGGCCACGCTGACCGGGACGGGGACGACCTCCGCCGCCACCGGGACGGCCGGCGAAGCCGCCACCACCGGGACGACCCGGGGCACCGCCGCCACCGGGGCCACCGCGTCCGGGAGCACCGCCGGGACCACCAGGGCCACCGCGGCCCGGAGCACCACGACCCGGGGCGGGACGGCCACCGGGGCCACCGCCGAAGGCGGCAGGGTTCTTGGGCATCATCGCCGGGTTGGGGCGGGGCATCCCGGGACGACCCGGGGCTCCACCCTCACGGGCGGCCGGCGGACGCGGCGGACGGTTATCGCCGCCACCGGTCTCCGGAGCAGCCTCACGCGGCGGGGGCGCGGGGCGCTTGCCCATGCCCTGGTTCGAGGAGAACGGGTTGTTGCCGGGGCGCGGGGCTCCCGGTCGGCCCACGGGCTTGGGAGCCGGCGGGGAAGAGGGCTTCGGAGCGGGACCCGGCTTGGCCGACGGCTTCGCGGGTGCAGCGGCCGGCGCCTCGGCAGCGGGCGCCTCGGCAGCGGGCGCTTCGGCCGCGGGTGCCTCGACAACGGGTGCTTCAGCAGCCGGAGCGTCAGGTGCGTCGGCGACCGAACCGGTGCCGCCGTCGGCGGGGATCTCGGTCGGGTTCTGCGCGGTCGACCCATCGGACGACTCGGCGGCAGCGTCGACGGTGGGGGCCTCCGCAGCCACCGGAGGGGCGGCTTCGGGGGTCGGCTCCGGCTTGGCGGCGGCCTTCTTGGCCGGCGGGCGCGGGGTGGCGGGCTTCTCCACCACGGGGGCGGCAGCGGCTGCTGCGGCCTTCAGGGAGTCGCCGTACTCCTTGCGAAAACGGTGTTCCGCCGGCATCTCGACGGTCGAGCTCGCCGACTTGACGAACTCACCCATCTCTTTGAATTTCTCGAGAACGAACTTGCTCTCGACTCCGAACTCTTTAGCGAGTTCGTGGACTCGGGTCTTGGCCACAATTCTCCTTCTGGCCTGAGACCCGGGTGTCCGGGGCGTATCTCAGACCGTTATTGGATGTTGCAAACTCATCGGTAAGTACTCATCGAGTGCTCATGAGCTGCTGCTCCTGCTTCTGGTCGGTTCTGCTTCGGTCTGGCCGGTTGGTACGCCGGCCATTTCAGTGGGTGCGTGGTGAAGGTGTTCGTCCAGTGGTGCCACCGGCATCGCGGGTCCTACCCGGAGGGCACGGCCGAATGCTTTGCGTGACACCGCGAGGTCGACACACTCGAACGTGGGGTGCACATGTGCTCCCCGGCCGGGTCGGGCTCCCACTGGATCGGCCACCACGACAGGTCTGCCATCGGTGTCCGAGCCGACGGTCACCCGCAACAACTCGCGTTTGGTGGCCCGCCTACGACATCCGACACAGGTCCTGACAGGACCTGGTCCCGAGGTCGGCTCACGTCCGGACGGGGTCCGGGAGCGAGGAACATCTTGGTGGATCACCGTCATACAGCATAGCCGCACGTACCTTTGAGGTGCGAACCACGGCCTGCGACAACTCCTAGGATCGACCTCATGAGCTCGTTGCAATGCCCCGCCACCGTGCTCCTGACCGGACCCTGCGAACCCGGCGACGACGCCGTTGCGAGGCTCGACGACCGGCTACGTACCCGGAAGGTGGGCCACGTGTGGTCCAGCGATCTGCCCGACGCCGTGCGGACGGCCGAGGCCGTGGCGACACGATGCACAGTGGGCTCCACCAGCCGCCTCGACCTACGGGAACGTTCCTTCGATGAGACCGATGCCGAAGTGGTGGAGAGAATGCGCGCCTCGCTGTCCGAGATCGCCGATCTCCACCCCGGGGAGACCGTGCTCGTCGTGACGCACCCCGAGACGCTGCGGCTCGTCGTACCGCAGATGTGTCGGATGGACGCTGCGCCGAGGTATCTCGGTCCCGGCAGCATCATCGAGATCGAGATCGACGCCGAGGACTGGGTCTGTCGACGGTGGGACGCACCGGACTGACCCCGACGACCCCGACTGGCCCCGACTGGCCGGCGGGGGTCCGAGGACCTCAGGCCGGGTCTTCCTCGTCCCCGTGGATGTCGATGCGCCAGCCGGTGAGGCGGGCGGCGAGGCGGGCGTTCTGGCCCTCTTTCCCGATGGCCAGGGAGAGTTGGTAGTCGGGCACGATCACACGGGCCGACTTGGCCGCGAGGTCGACGATCTCGACGCTGTTCACGCGGGCCGGCGACAACGCGTTCGCGACCAGTTTCGCGGGATCCTTGGACCAGTCGACGATGTCGATCTTCTCGCCGTGCAGTTCGGACATGATGTTGCGGACCCGCTGACCCATGGGGCCGATGCAGGCACCCTTGGGGTTGACGCCGGCCGCCTCGGACCACACCGCGATCTTGGTGCGGTGTCCGGCCTCGCGAGCGATCCCAGCGATCTGTACGACGCCGCTGGCGATCTCGGGCACCTCGAGGGCGAACAGTTTCTTGACGAGGTTCGGGTGGGACCGCGACAGGGTGATCTGGGGACCCCGCATGCCCTTGCGGACCGAGACCACCAGGCACTTGATCCGCGTGCCGTGGGAGTAGTCCTCCCCCGGCACCCGCTCGCCGGGAGGCAGCATGGCCTCGAGCTTGCCCAGGTCGACCATCACGTCGTCGGGGTTACGCCCCTGCTGGATGATCCCGGAGATGATGTCGCCCTCCTTGCCGGAGAACTCACCGAAGCGCATGTCGTCCTCGGCGTCGCGCAGCCGCTGCAGCATGATCTGCTTCGCCGTGGTCGCGGCGATCCGGCCGAAGTCGGCTGGCGTGTCCTCGAACTCGCCGATCTCGTTGCCCTCTTCGTCGACCTCAGTCGCGTGCACCGTGACGTGGCCGTTCTTGCGATCGAGGACGACCCGCGCTTTGTCCCGGGCTCCCGGGGTCTTCTGGTAGGCGGTGAGAAGGGCCTGCTCGATGGCGTCCACGAGCACCTCGAAGGAAATCTCCTTCTCCCGCTCGAGACTGCGCAGAATGCTCATGTCGATGTCCATCAGTCGTTCTCCTTCTCATCCGGTGACTCGAGGTCGTCCTCGGCCTCCGATGCAGTATTGGTGGGGTTGCGCCGTTTGAACTCGATCTGGATCAGCGCTCTGCCGACCTCGGCGTATCCGATGCTGACGGGACCGCCGTCGACCTCGATCGTGGCTCCGTCGTCGTCGCTGTCGAGGATCCGGCCGGTCTGCACGGTGCCGTCAACGTCGGTGACCTTGACCAGACGGTCGACGTTGCGCCGCCAGTGCCGGGGCAGGGTCAGGGGCCGCTCGACCCCGCGCGAGGTGACCTCGAGGGTGTAGGGGTGTTGACCCATCGCGGACGACGTCTCGAGCAGGTCGTCGATGGCCTTGGTCGCGTCGGCGACATCGTCCATCGTGACGCCGCCGTCCTTGTCGACCGCGATGCGTAGCACGCGCCGTTTGCCCGCGGGAGTCAGTTCGACGGCCTCGACGTCGAGTCCCAGGACGCTCAGGGGGCCGCTCACCTCCGCTTCTACGCGGTCGGCAATTTCCGCCTCTTTGCTCATGCTGGCGACCCTCCTGTGCTGTTGTGGTGGAACGAGGTCACCCTAGCGCGCCCGGGGCCCGCCTCCGGTCGTCTAGGGTCGCGCTGTGTCCGAGCACTCACCCACCGCCACCCGCCGCGGGCTGTTGACCGTGGGATTGGGAGTTCTGGGCCTCTCCGTGGCCGCCTGCGACCTGCAGGACCTCGACCCCCGGTCGCCGATACCGGCCCCTGGTACGGGTGCCGCCACCACGGCGAGTCCCGATCCGGACTCCGACGAGACGCTGGTCTCCGAGGTGGTCTCGCTGATCACTGATCGTCGCGCGCGAGTCGACGCCGTACGACGCCGCCACGGTGACCTGCGCCAGGAACTGGGCCCGTTGGCCCGGATGCACGTGGCGCACCTGAGGGTTCTCGATCCGGATGGATCCACCGACGAGACCGATCTTCCCGTGCTGAGCACGGCCAGATCGGCACAGGATCGTCGACGGGTCATCCAGGCCGAACGGACACTTCAACAGCAGGTCGCCCGCGCAGCCGAGAGGGCCGACGCGGGACAGGTGGCGAAGGTCCTGGCCTCCGTCTCGGCGTCCATCGCCCAGCACCTCGTCGCTCTCGCCGAGGCGTCCTGATGAGCTACCTCGAGGCACTGCAGGAGACGCTTGCCGCCGAACACGCCGCGGTGTACGTGATCGGGGTCCTGGGTGCGCAGACCTCCCAGAACCAGTCCCCCGGGCTCTACGAGACTCTGACCGAGTCCTACGCCGAGCACCGTGCCGCTCGGGACCGACTGGTCGGGCTCGTCATCGGCGCCGGAGGGGAACCGGTGGTCGCCGAGACCGCCTACGCCCTGCCGGACGACCTCAGCCGCAGCGACGTCCTCGAGCGACGCGCCCTGGAGGTGCAGCGGACCCTCGCCACGTCGTACGCCGCCCTGACCGCGTCGAGCACGGGCTCCGACCGTCGGTGGCCCATCGCGAGGTTGCAGGCGACGGCGGTCCGTGAGCTCGCTCTCGGCGGAGCTGCGCAACTGTTTCCCGGTAGCGACGAGTACCCCGACCGCTGAGTACGCCGTTCCCCGGGAGGACCCAGTGAAAATGAGAGCGGTCCGCGAACTCGTCTTCCGGGGAACGCCCGAGATGTTCCCCGGGAAGACGAGTACGCGGACCGCTGAGGCCTGGGACAGAGGCCTGGTGAAGATTCCGGGGTGGGATCCGGTTGCTTCATGAGAAGCATGCAACAGCGACCCGTTGCAGGGAACGACTTGCTCGCCACACAAACTTGCATTGCAAGAACTTGCAAAAGTCGGGTCGGCGACCGGCCGAACGTCAAGAGCCGTCTCAGGGCGTCAGTTGCCGCATCATCGCCCCCATCAGGGCCTCCAGACCCTTGTAGGGACGAGCCATCACGGTGAACGAGGTCAGGCGGTCCTCGCCGTCCCAGCGGAGCATGTCGACCCCGTGGATCGTGCGTTGCTGATCCTCCTCACCGATCACGGCCTCGAACTCCAACACGGCCGAGTGGTCGTCGTACCACTCGGCGAGGTAGGTCAGGCTCGGCCCGAGGACGATCAGGGCTGCGCGCAGGTACATCGTGGTCAACGCCCTGCCCTGCTGTGGCGTGTGGATCGCCGGAGATCGGAAGACGACCTCGTCCGACAGCAGGGCATCGAGCCCGTCTGCGTCATGGTTCTCGGCAATGGCGTGCCAGGCAGCGAGCGCGGGGGGCCGGTTCGGATCGGATGGCAGAGGTGACATGGCTGCAGTCAACCGGTTGCGGCCCTCACCGTCGAGATCAGCGCCAACTCTCGATGATTCCGGTGATCTCCGTGAGCGAGTGCACCACCGCGTCGGGCGTCCCCTCGGTGTGGCCGATCTGTTCGGTGGGGATCACGCTATGGGGAACGTGAATGGTCCGCATCCCGACGTTCTGCGCACCCCAGATGTCGTCGAAGAGTCGATCGCCGACGTAGACGCACCGACTCGGATCAGTGGCTCCGACGGCCGTCATCGCCGCCCGGAAAGCCTGGGGCGAGGGTTTGGTCCAGGGGATCTCGCTGGAGTAGACGTCCCCGTCGATCAGGTGACCCACCCCGTCCCGCTCGAAGATGTTCTCGTGCACCGGGCGGGACCAGATGGAGTTCGACAGCACCCCCACCTTGGTCCCCGAAGCGCGAAGCGACTCCCACATCGTGCCCACCTCCGGATCGGTGAGCGTGTGCGGCTCCCAGAATTCGTAGTAGGCCGCCAGCCGCTCGGGGTCGTGGTCGAAGCCCGCCTCGTGGAACAGGTCGGCCACGGTGGCGCTCTGCTGGTGGTCCCGGGACCGTCCCCACACGGTCGACCCGGCGAGGTGCAAGCGCTCGCGGACCACCTCCGCGTCATGCTCCGCATGGACCACAGCCTGCGCGAGGGCGAGCGACTCGGCGTGGAAGTCGATGTCGTGCCACTGGGTCAGGGTGCCGCCCCAGTCGAAGATCACAGCGTCGATCGGCATGCACGAAACCCTAGTTGACGGCTCCCTCCTAGATGGTCGCCTCAGGGGTGGTTCAGCGACCCGAACGGAGGGAGCCAGGTCCGCAGGCAGCCTCGAGGTCGCGTCGGTCCAGGAACTCGTCGAGTACGTCGGCCGGTGGCCTCGGGAACCACCTCCGGGTTCCGGGCCCCTCGAACCGGGTGGTTCTCGAGAACCACGACGGCCTCGCGCACGTCCCCGGTCCTGCGTGCCTCGTCGAAGGCAGCCCGCTCCGGGGAGGTGACCGGTGGCCAGGACTCGGGCACGACGTCGCCGGCGTCCAGCCTCTCGTAGCTGATCGAACAGTCCCGACCGCTGCGGGTCTTGCCGTGCGGCCCGACGGCCAGACGAACCGGGATCCTGGTCCTCCCGTCAGGCTCGAGGCCGTCGAAGAAGGCGGCACCCCACCAACGGCAGGCCGCCCACCCGGCGACCGAGTGCGAACGCGTCTCCACAGGGAGCCGGCTCCCTCCCAGATGGTCGTTGATCAGGCTCAAGCGCGACCATTTGGGAGGGAATCAGCCCAGGGATCCGGACCTACACAGCCGGGCCCTCGGTTAGGACCTGACCAGCGCCACGAGGTGGTCGACCACCCGCTCCACCGCGATGTCCTCGCGTTCTCCGGTGGCCCGGTCCTTGACCTCCACGACACCCTCGATGAGCCCCTTGCCGACCACCACGATGGTGGGGACACCGAGCAGTTCGGCGTCCTTGAACTTCACCCCGGGGCTGATCTTGCCGGTGCGGTCGTCGTAGATGACGTCGAGGCCGGCCGAGGACAACTCGGTCGCGATCTGCTCGGCGGCGGCGAAGAGCGCCGGGTCCTTGCCCGCCGCGACGAGGTGGATGTCGGCCGGCGCGATGTTGCGGGGCCAGCACAAACCGATCTCGTCGAGGGTGTTTTCGGCCACCACCGCGACGGCACGCGACGGGCCGATCCCGTAGGAGCCCATCGTGACCGTGACGAGCTTGCCGTTCACATCGAGGACCTTGAGATCCAGGGCGTCGGCGTACTTGCGGCCGAGTTGGAAGATGTGACCCATCTCGATCCCACGCGCCGACTCCAGGACACCGTCCCGACCGCTGACCGCACAGGTCGGGCAGACATCCCCCGCGCGGACCTCGGCGGCCTCGATGGTGCCGTCGGCGGTGAAGTCGCGGCCGGCGACCAGATCCAGCACATGGCTGCCGTCGACATCGGCGCCGGTGACCCAGCTGGTCCCCTCGGCCACGCGGGGATCGGTGAGGTAGCGGATGCCGCTCGCGTTCTCCTCCCCCAGGGCTCCGGGCCCGATGTAGCCCTTGACCAGGGACGGGTGCTTGGCGAAGTCACCGGCCTCGAAGGGTTCGACCTCGATGGGCTCGAGCTGACCCTCGAGTCGCTTCTGGTCCACCTCTCGGTCGCCGGGCAGGCCGATGGCCACCGGTTCCCGGGTGCCGTCGGGGTGCTTGAGCATCACCAGGACGTTCTTCAAGGTGTCACCGGCGTGCCAGGGACGGTCCTCGCGCGCAAACGCCTCGTTGAGGTGGTCGACCAACGAGTCGATGGTCGGGGTGCCGGGGGTCTGCTCGGCGTGGGAGGCAGGTACGCCGTCGAACGGGATGGAAGCAGGCGCGGGCACCTGGACAGCCTCCACATTGGCGGCGTAGTCGCACACGGTGCAACGCACGTAGGTGTCCTCGCCGACCTCAGCGGTGGCCAGGAACTCCTCCGACTTCGACCCGCCCATGGCGCCCGAGGTCGCCTTGACGATGACGTAGGGGAAGCCCAGGCGGTCGAAGATGCGGATGTAGGCGTCGCGGTGCGCCTGGTAGCTCGCGTCGAGCCCGGCGTCGTCGACGTCGAAGGAGTAGGAGTCCTTCATCACGAACTCGCGCCCGCGCAGCAGCCCGGCACGCGGACGCGCCTCGTCGCGGTACTTGGTCTGGATCTGATAGATCGAGAGCGGCAGGTCCTTGTAGGAGTTGTAGAGGTCCTTGACCACGAGGGTGAACATCTCCTCGTGGGTGGGGCCGAGCAGGTAGTCGCCGCCCTTGCGGTCCTTGAGACGGAACAGGTTGGGGCCGTACTCCGCCCAGCGCCCGGTGGCCTCGTAGGGCTCGCGGGGAAGCAGTGCGGGGAACGAGACCTCTTGGGCCCCGATGGACTCCATCTCCTCGCGGATGACGGCCTCGATCTTGCGCAGGACCTTCAACCCCAGCGGTAGCCAGGTGTAGATACCCGGTGCGGCCCGGCGGATGTAGCCCGCACGGACCAGGAGACGGTGGCTGGGCACCTCGGCGTCGGCCGGGTCGTCTCTGAGGGTGCGCACGAAAAGGGTCGACATCCGGGAGATCATGGCGTCAGGCTACTGGCGGACCTCCGCGCCCCGCGAGCGAGTTCCCCCGGAGCCCAGAAGTCGTTCGCAACCTTTCGGGGTCCAGTTGCGTCATACCGACAGAAGCCGGGACTAGCCCGGTGTGACCGCGGGAGGTTCCATGCGCATCAGACCCACCATCCTGACCCTCTTGGGCGCCGTCGCCGCGTCGAGCCTGCTCGTCGTGCCCCCGGCCCAGGCAGCGCCCTCCGTCGAGATCCGACCCGAAGCGTTGACCCGGGGCCCGGACGTCGCCGGACCCCACCTCGAGGGCAGCCGCACCATCGTCGACGACGGACTGCGGATCCGACTCGAGGAACCGGTGCTGGCGCTGCTCGGCCGATCCGGTCCGGCCTACGTTGCGGTGGTCGGCACCGGGCAGGGCGAGGACGCCCGCGTCGCCCGGGTCCGCCGCAACGGCTCGATCAAGACGATCGCCCCCGGTTTCCCCGGCGACCTGACGCTCTCCGCGGACGGGTCCGAGATCGTCTTCACCCGGGGCTACACACCCAGGCGCGCCAAGATCCTGGTCAAGTCGGCTCGCGGCGGTCCGATCCTGAGCCGACGAGCCTTCGGGGGCTACGTCTCGGTCCTCGACGTCACCGGCTCCCGAGTCCTGCTGAGTTCTCACGGCCCGGACCGGACCCTGACCTGGGACCACGCCTCGGACGAGGTGAGTCTGGTGATCCGCAAGGCCGCGTACGCCGCCGACACGACGGCGGATCGTTTCGCCTACTTCACCGCGGACCCCTACTTCGGGGGTTGCAGTGTCGTGGCCGCACTCAGTGCCCCGCGCCAGCGCCTGCTCACTTCCTGCGATGAACGGGTCGAAGCCTTCAACCCGAACGGCAACCGGATGGCCACGGTGGATCTGCTCTCCGACGGGATCGGACCGAACAAGGTCTGGGTCCGTACGACGAGCGGTCGACTGCTGGCGTCGTATACGACTGGCTACTTCGGGTCGATCTCCTGGGAGAGCAACGTCCGGCTACTCCTCGAGACCTATCGCTCGGGCAAGACCACGACGGCCCGCTGCGTCAAGGGTCGGTGTGAGGCCGCCGAGAAGGTCCGTCGGGTCCGAGCACCGAGGCCGACAGCGAGCTGAGTGCTGACCACTCCCGTGAGGGTGGCTCAGGTCCGGGTGGCGTCGTACGCCGCCTTGATCATCGGCGCCTGCAGCGGCAGGCGGGCGATGGACCCCGCGAGCAGGGGTTTGTTGCCCGCCCTGTCGGCGGCCACGCACATCTGCACGTTCGCGGGGAAGACCCCGACGAGCAGGCCGACGCTTCCCCAGCCGGCCACCTTGCGGGTCGCCGGCACGAGTAGTCCGGCAGCGAGCACCAACTCCGCGACCCCGCTGCCGATGATGACCTCGCGGTGCTTGGGCACCCACTTCGGCATGAGGCCGCGGTACACCCCCGGCTTCACCAGGTGAATGGTGCCGGAGACGGCGAAGATGCCGGCCAGGAGCTGGGTACTACGAGTGGGAGCCACGGACCAGAGTGTGTCAGAACATGATGGTCGAGAAGCGTGCCGTCTCCCGGAAGCCCACACGGTGGTAGGCCTTGCGGGCGGGGGTGTTCCACTCGTTCACGTAGAGCGAGACCGTCGGCGCGATCGTGCGCTGGACCAGCGCCACCACGGCCGCCATACCGGTCACGGCCAGCCCTTCACCACGGCGCTCGGGCGCCACCCAGACCCCCTGGATCTGCGCGACGTCATTGGTGGTGCAGGCCACCTCCGCCTTGAAGACCAGGTCGTCGCCGTCGAAGCGCGCGAACGACCACCCCCGCGTCACGAGCTGGGTGACCCGAGCCCGATAGAGGTCGGCGTTGTCTTTGGTCTCCGGTGAGATCCCCACCTCCTCGGTGTACATCGCCACGCAGGCGGGGTACAGCACCGACATGTCGTTCCGGTCGGTACGCCGCACCGACCGGTCCGGAGCCACGAGGGGCGGCCCGTCCATCACCAGGTGCGGCTGCCGCCAGCGAGTTTCCCGCGGAGGACCCCAGGCCGGGGCGACACCTTCGTAGAAGGCCTTCACCACGTCGTGTGGTCCCACGATGGTGGTCGCGGTCCGGTTGCGGGCCAGCGCGCGCTCGGCGAACGCCTCGGCGTCGGCGATGGTGGCCTGGATCGGGACCAGGTTGGCGCCGACATGGCAGGCCGCTACGAGGTCTCCGTGGTCGAACCGTCCCCAGATCTCTCCCCCGAGCCAGCGTGGTTCGAGGTTGGTGTTGAGGGCGCGGTGGAGCGCGAAGACGTTGACGACCGGATCCTGCTCCGCGAGGCGCAGGAACACGTCAAGGTCGGAGGATCCCAGCGGATGCACTCCGTGTCGCGTGGTCGGCACGGTCTGAGCCTACGAGCATGCAGCGTTCGCCGACGGACCCGCCTGCGATAGACGCTCCCCAGGGTCGGGAACGTCAGCTGATCGACACCTCGGCGCCGGTGCCCTCGACCGATTCCATGCCCTCGGCGATCCGCATGGCTTCCTCGATCAGCGTCTCGACGATCTTCGATTCGGGCACGGTCTTGATGACCTCACCTTTGACGAAGATCTGGCCCTTGCCGTTGCCCGAGGCCACCCCGAGGTCGGCCTCACGAGCCTCCCCGGGACCGTTGACGACACAGCCCATCACGGCCACCCGCAGCGGCACCTCGAGCCCCTCGAGACCGGCGGTGACCTCCTCGGCGAGCTTGTAGACGTCCACCTGGGCTCGACCACAGGACGGGCAGGACACGATCTCGAGACGACGCGGCTTGAGGTTCAGGGACTCCAGGATCTGCAGTCCCACCTTGATCTCCTCGACCGGTGGGGCCGAGAGGCTCACCCGAATGGTGTCGCCGATGCCCTGGGACAGCAGGTGACCGAAGGCCACCGAGGACTTGATCGTGCCCTGGAAAGCCGGACCGGCCTCGGTGACGCCGAGGTGGAGCGGCCAGTCCCCCGCCGCGGCGAGGAGTTCGTAGGCCCGGACCATCACGACAGGGTCGTTGTGCTTGACGGAGATCTTGAAGTCGTGGAAGTCGTGCTCCTCGAACAGGGACGCCTCCCAGACCGCGCTCTCGACCAGTGCCTCGGGGGTGGCCTTGCCGTACTTCTCCATGATCCGCTTGTCGAGGCTGCCGGCGTTCACACCGATTCGGATCGAGGTGCCACGGTCCTTTGCGGCCCGGGCGATCTCCTTGACCTGATCGTCGAACTTGCGGATGTTTCCGGGGTTCACCCGGACTGCGGCGCAGCCTGCATCGATGGCGGCGTAGACGTACTTCGGCTGGAAGTGGATGTCGGCGATCACCGGGATCTGGGAGTGCTCGGCGATCTCCTTGAGAGCGTCGGCGTCGTCCGTGCTGGGGCACGCGACTCGCACGATGTCGCAGCCTGTCGCGGTGAGTTCGGCGATCTGCTGAAGGGTCGCGTTCACGTCCGAGGTCAGCGTGGTGGTCATCGACTGCACCGAGATCGGCGACTCGCTGCCCACCCCGACCGAGCCGACTTTGATCTGGCGGGTCTTCCGACGGGGGGCGAGCACCGGAGGCGGCGCTTCGGGCATGCCGAGGCTGATGGCAGTCATGCTCGCAAGGCTACTCGCGGGCCGAAGGTCACTTGTTACTGACCGTCGTTACTACTACCGGGGCGTTATAACGGTCCGGTAGTAGTAACGACGGTCAGTAACTAAGGTTCAGCCGATCAGCCGGTCAGGCTGAGCGGGACCACGAAGTCGGCGACGATCAGTACGACTCCCATGACGAGCAGTGCGGAGGCCATCACGTAGGCGACGGGCAGCAACTTGGCGGCGTCGACGTACCCCGGGTCGGGTCGGCCGCGCAGTCGGGCCAGGCGACGGCGGATGGCCTCCCACGAGGCGCTGGCGATGTGGCCACCGTCGAGCGGCAGCACGGGCAGGAAGTTGAACATCCCGATGAAGAAGTTGAACCCGGCGATCAGGGAGAGCAGGAAGATCGTTTTCTCTACGATCGGGAAGTCCTGGTTGGCCACCGTCTCACCGGCGAACCGTCCGCCACCCACGATGCTCACGGGGCTGTCCTGGGCCCGCTCCTCGACACCGACGATGGCCTTGGCGACCTGCCACACCTTCACGGGGAGCGTCGCGATGGCCTGAACCGTGTCGACGGTCATGTAGCCCATCTGCTGGGCGGTGTAGATCGGGCCGCCCTTCTCCGTGACGATCTCGGTCGTCGGGCTGACCCCGAGGAAGCCGACCTGTGTGAGGTCGAGATCGGTCTGCGAGGTCGGACGGGCCTGAACGGTGGTGCTTGTGGTGCCGCTCAGCGCTTGACCGTCGCGTTCGTAGCCGATCACGGCGTTGCCGTCGTCGTTGGTGCGGATGAGATCGCGCAACTGGTCCCAGTCGGTGACCGCGGCGCCGTTGAAGGTCGTGATGACGTCCCCTGGCAGCAGACCCGCTTCAGCGGCGGGGGCGACGGGGTCGTTGGAAGTGCACTCGCGCTGGGACTCCTCGAAGGGCAGGACGCACTGCGACACGGTGTCCACGACCGGCTGACCCGGCTCCGCCTCGAGGGAGCGTTGCCCGTAGGTGGAGAACACGATCAGGAAGAGGAAGAAGGCGATGGCGATGTTGACCGAGGGCCCGCCGGCCATGACGACGATCTTCTTCCACGACGGCATTTTGTAGAACAGCCGGTCGGTGTCCTCGGGGCCGACCAATTCCCATTCAGCGGCCCGGGCGTCCGAGATCAGCTGGGTGAACATGCCGGTGTTGGACTTGCGGATCTTGACCTGCTGGTTGCCCTGGGCGTCGTAGGTGACGTCCTCGGCCAGATTCTCCGCCCCGGGTGGCAGCATCCCGACGATCTTGACGTAGCCACCCAGGGGGATCGCCTTGACGCCGTACTCCGTCTCGCCGACCTGCTTGCTCCAGACCGTGGGCCCGAAACCGATGAAGTACTGCGTGACCTTTCCGCCGAACTTCTTCGCGGGGATCATGTGGCCGAGTTCGTGCAGACCGATCGAGGCCAGGATCGCCACCACGAAGATGACGACACCGAGGGTGTAGTACAGAACGCTCACTACGGTTGTCCGATCAGTCGTGTGGTCTCGTCACGGGCCCAGGCGTCGGCGGCGAGGATGGTGTCCACCGTCAGGTCCACCCCTGAGCCTACGTCGTGCCGTGCAACCACCGCGGCGATCGTGTCGACGATCTCGACGAAGGCCAGTTTCCCCTGCCGGAACGCCTCCACGCAGACCTCGTTGGCCGCGTTGTAGACCGCGGGGGTGGTGCCCGCTCGCTCCCCCGCGCTGCGCGCCAACGACACGGCTGGGAAGGCCTCGCTGTCCAGGGGAAGGAACTCCCAGGTCTCGGGTCGGGTCCAGTCGACCGATGGGGCCGCTCCTGGGACCCGATCCGGCCAGGCCAGACCCAGCGCGATCGGGATCATCATCGTGGGAGGGCTGGCTTGGACGATCGTCGAGCCGTCCACGAACTCCACCATCGAGTGGACGACGCTGGTGGGGTGGACCACGACCTCGATGCGGTCGAAGGGGATCCCGAAGAGCAGGTGCGCCTCGATCACCTCGAGCCCTTTGTTGACCAGGGTGGCCGAGTTGATGGTGATCACCGGGCCCATGTCCCAGGTGGGGTGGTTCAGGGCCTCCTCGACGCTCACCTGGGCCAGTTCCTCGCGCGTGCGGCCACGGAAGGGCCCGCCCGACGCCGTCAGGACCAGGCGAGAGACCTCGGACTCCGAACCACTGCGCAGGCACTGGGCGATCGCGCTGTGCTCGGAGTCCACGGGGACGATCTGGTCGGTTCCCGCTCGGTCGAGGACCAGCGGGCCACCCATGATCAGTGATTCCTTGTTGGCCAGGGCCAGGACGTTCCCCGCGTCCAGGGCCGCCAGAGTGGGGCGGAGACCCACCGCTCCGGTGATGCCGTTGAGGACCACGTCGCAGCCCCGCCCCGCGGCCTCGATCGAGGCCTCCTCCCCCAGTCCCGAGTACGCCGGGGCGAACTCGGCGACCTGCGCCTCGAACAGGTCGGCGTTGCTACCGCCTGCCGTCAGCCCGGTCACCCGGAACCGGTCGGGGTTGGCACGCACCAGGTCCAGTGCCTGGGTGCCGATGGATCCGGTCGATCCGAGGATCACAACATCGCGAGGCGTCACAGCCTCAGTCTGACAGGCGACGGGCTCGGGCCACCGCGCTGGTTGCGGTGGCCGAGCAGCCAGACGACGAGGCTCGGAGCCCTGCGACGGATCCCCGGGAGTTCGCGTGGATGGAACCGGGTTTCGAGGCTCCTCGCTGGCGCTCGTCACACCTCAACCAGCGTGCGCGAGGCTCCTCGCTGGCGCTCGTCATACGTCAACCTCGAGAGAAGTGGCTCGATCTCCCTCTAAAGTCCGGCTATGACCTTCGACACCATCATCGCGTCCGCCCGCTGGTTCGACGGGACAGGTGGGCCCTCGGCGGTCCGGCACCTGGGCCTGCGGAACGGACGAGTGGCGGCCGTCAGCGCCGAACCTCTGGACGAGACCGGATGCGCCGAGGTCATCGACGCGGCGGGCAAGTGGGTGCTCCCCGGTCTGGTGGACATCCACACCCACTACGACGTCGAGGTCCTCCGTGGACCGGACCTCAGCGAGTCGGTGCGGCACGGGGTGACCACGATCTTCCTGGGTTCGTGCTCCCTGTCCACGATCCACGTGGACCCGGTCGACGCCGGCGACCTCTTCGGCCGGGTCGAGGCCATTCCGCGCCAGCACGTCATCGGCGCACTCGACGAGGCGAAGACATGGTCCAACGCCGAGGAGTACGTCGCCGCCCTCGAGTCGCTCCCGCTCGGCCCCAACCTCGCCGCCTTCATCGGACACTCCGACATGCGCGCCGCCACGATGGGTCTGGACCGATCGACCCGCAAGGAGGTCCGTCCCTCCCGTGGGGAGCAGACCGCGATGGAGCGCATGCTCACCGAGGCGCTCGACGCAGGGTTCATCGGCATGTCGTCCCAGCAACTGCTCTTCGACAAACTCGACGGCGACCTGTGCCGCTCGCGCACCTTGCCCTCGACGTACGCCAAGGGCAAGGAGATGCGGGGACTGCGTCGGATCCTGCGACGGCGTGAGCGCGCGCTCCAGGCCGGTCCGGACGCGAGCCACCCCCACACGATCCTCACCCAGGCCTTCGGCTCGATCGGGCTCCGAGGCAAGCCCCTGAAGACCAGCCTGCTGTCCGCGGCCGATATCAAGGCCATCCCGTTCATCATCTATCTCATGCGGGGCCTGGCCAAGGCGATCAACACCCTGGGCGGCGACTTCCGCTGGCAGCACCTGCCGGTCCCGTTCGAGGTGTACGCCGACGGCATCGACCTGGTCATCTTCGAGGAGTTCGGCTCCGGCGCCTCGGCCCTGCACCTGCAGGAGAAGCTCGCGCGCGACGAGCTGATGGCGGACCCCGACTACCGTGCCGGCTTCCGCAAGGACTACGAGTCGAAGTACGGCCCACGCGTGTGGCACCGCGACTTCTTCGACGCCGAGATCGTCGCGTGCCCCGACCCCAGCGTCGTCGGCAAGTCGTTCGGGCAGGTGGGCGAGGAACGTGGCGGTGCGCACCCCGTCGACGCCTTCCTCGATCTCGTGCTCGAGCACGGCACGGACATTCGGTGGCGGACCACGATCTCCAACCACCGACCGAAGCTGTTGAAGAAGATGGCTCAGGAGCAGGGGATCCAGATGGGCTTCTCCGACGCGGGCGCCCATCTGCGCAACATGGCCTTCTACAACTTCGGGCTGCGCCTGCTCAAGCACGTGCACGACGCCGAGCGAGCGGGTGCGCCCTTCATGTCCATGGAGCAGGCGGTGCACCGCCTGACCGGGGAGTTGGCCGATTGGTACTCCCTCGATGCCGGCCACCTGCGCGTAGGCGACCGCGCGGACCTCTTCCTGCTCGACCCCGAGCACCTCGACGGATCGCTGGAGGAGTACGCCGAGAGCCCGGTCGCGCAGTACGACGGCCTGTCCCGCATGGTCAACCGCAACGACGCCACGGTGCCGCTGGTGGTGATCGCCGGCCGTGCGGTGTGGCGTGATGGACGGCCCACCGAGGTGCTGGGCCACGAGCGGACCGGTCAGTTCCTCCGGGCCGACCAACCGACGGCCCCCGTTCAGCAACCCGTTCAGCAACCCAGCACGGTCCACCCAACGAGACCCGGGGCAGCTCAGCACTGAGATGTGATCCGTCCCTCACCTGCGCGCGGTGAGGAATGCCGTAGCGCGGAGGCCGGTTGGAGCAAATAGTCCAATCGTCAATCAGTTCTGAGGTCATCACTTCATGTCACGTGCATTCAACCCCGTCAAGATCGGCGCCTGGAACCTTCCGCAGTCCTTCGTCATGGCTCCCCTGACGCGCAACCGCGCGGGTGCCGGCAACGCGCCGACGGAGCTCAACGCCACCTACTACGGCCAGCGCGCGAGCGCCGGGCTGATCATCACCGAGGGCACCGCCCCGACCCAGGTTGGCCAGGGCTACCTCAACGTCCCGGGGCTCTACACCGACGAGCAGATCGCCGGCTGGAAGCTCGTCGCCGACGCCGTGCACGCTGAGAACGGCACGATCGTCGCCCAGATCATGCACGCCGGTCGCATCGCCCACACCGACAACAAGGCCGGCCTCGAGACCATCGCCCCGAGTGCCGTGCAGGCGCCCGGCGAGATGGTCACCGCCGAGGGCCCCAAGCCGCACGACGTACCCCGCGCGGTCGAGACCTCCGAGATCGCCACGCTGGTGACCGACTACGTGGTCGCCGCGCGCAACGCCCTGGCCGCCGGCCTGGACGGGGTCGAGGTCCACGCGGCCAACGGCTACCTCGCTCACCAGTTCCTCGACCCGACGATCAACCTGCGCGACGACGAGTACGGCGGCTCCCCGGAGAACCGGGCCCGCTTCGTCGTCGAGGTGGTCCGTGCGGTCTCGGACGCCATCGGCGCCGACCGCGTCGGCCTGCGGATCTCCCCCGGACACGCGTTCAACGGTGTCGGCGAGCAGCCCGGCGCCGACCTCGATGTCACCTACGGTGCGCTGATCGACGGGGTGAAGGACCTCGGTCTGGCCTACCTCAGCATCCTGGGTGACCCGACCTCGGCGCTGAACGCCGACCTGCGTACCCGCTTCGGGGGTTCGATCCTCTTCAACACCGGCTTCTCCGACATCACCGACCTCGACTCCATCGAGAAGCTTCTCGAGGACGGCGCCGGCGACGCGATCGTCGTGGGTCGACAGTTCATCTCGAACCCCGACCTCCCGCACCGCCTGCGCGAGGGCAGCGAGTTGAACGACCTCGACGGAGACCACATCTACGGTGGCGACGGAGTCGGCTACACCGACTACCCCACCTTGGACGCAGCTTCCTAGTCCCCTCAGCACCTCATCACCACCCAGCAGCACCTCGGCCCGGACGCTCGACCAGTGTCCGGGTCGAGGTCATTTCCACCGATTGAGAGCATCACCCCATGGACGAACTCTGGTACGCCTCCTACGGCAGCAACATGGACGCCGACCGGCTCGCCTGCTACGTCGCCGGAGGCACCCCCACCGGGGCACGACGCAGTTACGCCGGGGCCCGGGACCGCACCCTGCCCACCCGAAGCCGGCCGGTCGACCTCGCCGGCTCGGTCTACTTCGCCTGGCAGTCCCCGACCTGGGGAGGCGGGGTCGCCTTCTACGACCCCGAACGACCCGGGAGCTCGGCCGGCCGGGCCTACCGTCTGACGCTCGGCCAGTTCTCCGATGTGGCCGCGCAGGAGATGGGCCGCGCACCCGGCACCGATCTGGATCTCTCCGACCTGCTCACCGACGGGGTCCACGCCCTGGGGCCCGGCCGGTACGAAACGCTCCACGTGGTCGGTGAGATCGACGATCTGCCGGTGGTCACCTTCACCGCAGCCTGGACCGCGGACGAGGTGCCGTACAACGCCCCCACGGCGGCGTACCTCGCGACCATGGCCAGGGGACTGCGGTCGGGTCACCAATGGGACGACGATCAGTGCATCGACTATCTATTGGGCTGCGACGGCATCGGTGCGTGGACGCGAGACGACCTGCGCACTGCGCTCGCGGACGTCGTGAGCTGAGCCGTAGATCCAGCGAGAGGCTGCCGCCGACGTCGGTCATCTGAAACGATGTCTCCCATGAAGAAGCAGGCGCTCGTCCGGCGGCCCGGACCCCGTGTGACCGAGGGACTCCTGACCCACCTGGACCGCGTGCCGGTCGATCCCGAGCTCGCGATGAAGCAGTGGGAGGGGTACGCCGCGGCGCTGCGGGCCGAGGGCTGGGACCTGATCGAGGTCGACCCCGCCGACGACTGTCCCGACGCGGTCTTCGTGGAGGACTCGGTGGTGGTGCACCGCGACCTGGCCGTCATCACCCACCCGGGCGCCCCCGAACGTGAGGCCGAGACCGAGGGCACCGAACGAGCCCTGACCGAGCTCGGGTACCGGGTCGAGCGCATCGACGCCCCCGGCACCCTCGACGGCGGCGACGTCCTCAAGATCGGCGACATCGCCTACGTGGGAGTCGGCGGACGCACGAACCAGGTCGGGGTGGGCCAGTTGCGCGCCCTCCTGGCCAGCGTCGGACTCCGCGTGATCGACGTACCGTTGAGCAAGGTGCTGCACCTGAAGTCGGCGGTCACGGCCCTGCCCGACGGGACCGTCGTAGGTTACTCGCCCCTGGTCGACGACCCGACGGTGTGGGACGCCTTCCTGGACGTGCCCGAGGAGGGTGGCGCTCACGTCGTACTCCTCGACGACGAGACGGTCCTGATGGCCACCAGCGCACCGCAGACCGCGGCGCTGTACGAAGCCCGGGGGCTGCGAGTGGTCGCCGTGGACATGTCGGAGTTCGAGAAGCTCGAGGGCTGCGTCACCTGCCTGTCGGTGCGCTTGCGCGGCTGACCTGCGAAAAACCCGTTGCCCCTGCCCGCCGCCTGCGGCAGGATCGCATCAGTTCGTGCGCCACGGCGGCGTGCCCGACGAGAGGAGCGTGACATGTCCATGACTGTCCTTGGTCTGCCCACCCAGACCATCCTCGTCTCGCCCAGGAGCACGCTTTCCGATGACGCACGACTTCACGCACGACTCCCAGCACTCTCACACCACCAGCCCTGATCCCGACTTCGTCTTCGATTTCACCGCCTACGACGATCTCGCCGACGGCCAGCGATGGTCGACGTGGCTCGACGTCGAACCACTCTGCCGAGGTCCTCGACCACGTCCCGACTGGGTCGTGACCTCGCGGGGAGCCATCGACACCGATCTCGGTGTCCTGAAGACCGGCAAGGAGGCCGATGTCTTCCTGCTCGAGCGGAGCGATCCCCAGGACCCTGAGGGCGGCGTGGTGATGGCCGCCAAGCGCTACCGCGACACCGACCACCGCACCTTCCACCGGTCCGCCTCCTACACCGAGGGGCGCAGCATGAAGCGATCCCGCGACGAGCGCGCCCTGAAACGGAAGAGCACATTCGGCAAAATGGTCGCCCGGGGCGAGTGGGCCACCTCCGAGTGGACCGCGCTGACCCGGCTCTGGAATCTGGGGCTACCCGTGCCCTATCCCGTGCAGATCGACGGCACCGAAATCCTGATGGAGTGGGTCACGCATGAGGGTGAGACCGCCCCCCGGCTGGCGCAGACGCGGCCACCGGCGGACCTGCTGGGTTCCTACTTCGACCAGGTCCGTGACGCCATGGCCACCATGGTCCAGCACGGGGTCGTGCACGGCGACCTGTCGGCATACAACATCCTCGCCGCAGGCGACCGCCTGGTGATCATCGATCTCCCCCAGATCGTCGATCTGGTGGGCAACTCCGCAGGCTTCGACTTCCTGATGCGCGACTGCACGAACATGTGCGCCTGGTTCCGGACCAAGGGCCTTGACCAGGCCGATGAGCAGGAACTGTTCGCGACCTTGATCGCGCACGCCTTTTGAATGACTCGCCGAACTACTGACAGAACGAGTTGGAAGCGGCCCGAAAAGCCCCGAATCGGGGCTTTCGGAGCCGTTCTGTCAGTACTTTGGTTGGCTGGCCCCATCAACGGGTGGTCAATCAAGGGAGCGGCATGAAACGGATGCGTGGAGGCGTCGTCGACGTGACCTCGTTGGACGACTTCGATCGACGGGTGGGGCACGGCGCCCGGGATCTGGCCGGGTGGCGGATCGACGGCGTCGATCTGCGTGAGCGGGACGAGACCCTGACCGCTCTGGACGGTCACGACGCCCTGTTCATCGGGTGCGATCTTGCGGAACCGACGGTCGAGAAACTTCGGGAGGACGGCGCCCTGGTGCTGCCGCACACTCGTTCGACCCCGGTACGCACCGACAGGTCCGCGCTCTACACGCCGGCGGAGTTGTACGACGCGGACCACTACGACCAGAGCTTCGACGCTCGCGCCTACGCCTGGAGCCAACCTGCCGCCTCGGACGCCGAATCCAGCCCGGAACGGCTTCGGGTCCAGGCCCTGCACGACCACACCATCGACCAGGCACTTCTCGCGTGGGTCGAGACCCGGGACCTGGTCGGGGTGATGGGAGGCCATGCGCTGCGCCGCGGAGAGCAGGGGTACGCCGACGGCGCACGTCTGGGACACGCCCTGGGTTCGCGCCTGACGATCGCCACCGGCGGCGGGCCAGGTGCCATGGAGGCCGCGAACCTGGGTGCGGGCCTCGCCCGCCACTCCCCCGCCGACCTGGAATCCGCGCTGAGGTCGTTGGGCCGCACACCAGGGTTCCGGCCCTCGATCGACGCCTGGGCCCGGGCCGCTTTCGAGGTGATCGACCACCTGGGCGGCAGCGCGGCGATGAATCCGTCGCTGGGCATCCCCACGTGGCACTACGGTCATGAACCGCCCAACGTCCTCGCCACCACGATCGCGAAGTACTTCCGCAACGCCACCCGCGAAGCGATCCTGCTGCAGATCTGTGACGCAGGGATCGTCTTCCTCCCCGGAGCGGCAGGGACCGTGCAGGAGGTCTTCCAGGACGCGTGCGAGAACTACTACGCCGACCCGGCCTCGGTCGCACCGATGGTCCTGGTCGGCACGACCTACTGGACCGAGACCCTGCCGGTGTGGCCGCTGCTCCGTGCACTCGCCCGTGAACGCCCCATGGAGGACCACGTCCACCTCGTCGACACGGTGGACGAGGCCGCCGAACTCGTGCTCAACCGGCCACAGGCAACAGGACCTGGGTGAAGCGCTCACGAGCCTCGGTGAGGACCTCGCCGAAGTGTTGCAACAGGGCGTCGTTGATGGCCGGCCAAGCACGGCCCTCCACACTGCGACGAGCCGAGAGCCCCATCCTCCGGCGGACCAACACATCCGCGGCGATCCGGTCCACGCACCTGACGAGGTCCTCGCCGTTGCCGGGTTCGTAGAGGAAACCGCTCACCTCGTCGTCCACCACGTCGATCGGGCCACCCTGCCGTGGGGCCACGACCGGCACGCCGGACGCCAGCGCCTCCTGGGCGGCCTGACAGTAGGTCTCATGCCGACCGGTGTGCACGAAGACGTCCAGGGAGGCATAGGCCCTCCCCAACTCGTCGCCGTGCAGGGTGCCGAGGAAGTGCGCCTGGGGCAGCAGGACACGCAACCGCTGCTCCTCCGGACCCCCGCCGACGACCACCAGTGCGTAACGGGGGTCGTCGGCGAGGTGCGCGAGGAGGTCGAGCTCTTTCTCGGGTGCGAGGCGGCCGACGTACCCGATCAGGAGGCGGCCATCAGCCTCACCGAGGATCGCCCGGCGGAACTCCTCGCTGCGCCGGGCGGGGTGGAACCTCTCGAGGTCGACGCCACGGGGCCACAGGTGTGTGTTCGGGACCGCCAGATCACGCAACTGCGTCAGGCTCGCCGAGGAGGGAGCCAGAGTCCGGTCGACGCGGGAGTGGATCTTGCGGGTCAACGCGGCGGCCGCCCGCGCTCCACCGGGGACGTCGTACCGGTCAGCGAATCCGACCAGGTCGGTCTGGTAGATCGCGACCGAAGGGATCGCCATCTCGTCGGCCACCTTCGCCGCCTGATAACCCAGGGTGGCCGGGGAGGCGATGTGCACCACATCGGGGTCGAATCGCACCATCACCAGTTTGAGCCATCGGCGGGTCTCCAGCCCGATCCGGAAATCCGGGTAGAACGGAAGATTGGTGCCCCGCGCGTGCCGCACCGGGAAGCCGGCGTACGACGTGGGCCCGGTCGGAGCGACCACCTCGGCGTGGTGGCCGCGTGCCGCCAGGTGTTCCAGGACCCGGCACACCGAGTTGGTGACCCCGTTGATCTGCGGGAGGAACGACTCGGAAACCACGAGTACTCGCATACCGATGACGCTAGGGCCCGATCACCAACGGTCGTCACCGCATCCATGGCGCCCGGGTGCACGTCAGATGAACGGGTCAGGACCCGTCGACGAGCTTCGCCAGCCGCCCGCGCAGGGCATCGACCCGGTGAGCGTTGCCGTGCAGCCGGACGAACCCCTCCCCGAAGCTGGCCAGCAACGCGTCGTCCAAACGGCGTACGGCGCCCGGTGGGTAGCGGTAGTTCATCCGCTCGTTGAGCGCTTCGGCGTCCAGGTGACGCAGTGCTTCTGCCAGCTCGGTCAATGACGTGATGCCGAGTTCGAGCAGTAGACGCGCGATCCAGTCGTAGTGGTCGATGCGGGACCATCCCGCGTCGGCGTACTGCCCGGCGAGGAACGCAGCCAGGTCCCGGGGGCTGATCCGCGGGTCGTCGTCCTGATCGGCCTCCGGGGGCACCGCCGAGTGGAGTCGGTCGCGGATGGTGGAGAACTCCCGGTCGGCCAGCTCCAGGAGACCGGCGGCCAGGGTGAAACGGCGGTCGAAGTCGGCGCGGTGTTCGTCGGGGACCTGGCCCTTGTAGCGGATGTCGTGTTCGAACTCGGCCCAGGCGTGTTGCAGCACGGTACGGATCTGGACCTGGGCACTACGACCCCGCACCGGCGCGTGCTGCTGCTGGTGGGAGCGCTCAGCGTCGAGGCCGATCATCAGGTGACGGCTGGAGTACCCGAATCGTCCCTCGCTGGCTGTCTCGTCCCCGAGGTCGCGGTCGTCGAGCACCACTACCTGGTCGTCGAGCAGGTCGGCCACCGCCGCGACGTCACGGTGCACGTAGGTGATGACCCGGATGCCGATCTGGTCGGCGATGTCGATGGCCGGCTCCGCGAAAGCCGGCTGACCGTCCACCAGTCGGGTCGCCTTCCCAGCGAAGGAGGCGACGTCCTTGGCCCGTCCGGTGATGCTGAGATAGTTGATGCCGGCGTCGTCGAGGATCGAGGTCACCAGATCGACGTAGTGCTGGGCGGCGATCACCAACTCGGGGCGCTGTGCGGCGTAGGCACGCACAGCCCGGTCCACCCGCTCGGCGTGGCTCTCGGCCGGGGTCGGGCGGGGTGGCCGGGGGGTCGGAACCTGATCGGCGGGCAGGGTCGGGGTCACGATGTAGCCCGTCGCGCCGTCGCCGTACGTCGTGGTGTCGTCCGGGCGCAGACGTGCGTAGCGGCCGACGTAGGCGCACACCACGGCATCGACCTGGTCCTCCACCACCCGAAGGTCGCTCTTGCGGGTGGCACTGGCCAGGCGATGCATCAAGGCGGCCCACTCCTCGGAGGCATCCAGGGAGAGAACGGGTTCGCGGTCGCCGAGTCCTTCGACCAGGCGGGTCAGCCGGGTCAACGCCGCCTGTAGATCGGCGAAGGAACGTCCACTCTTCTGTTTGTACTTCAGGGTGCGTCCCAGCCCGAACAGCGCGACCGTCGCGGGATGGGGATAGACCTCGATCGCCCGCCTCCGCGCCGTCGAACCGGGGTCGACGTCGAGTCCCCATCGCTGGCACAGATCGGCCCCACGGGGCTGCGCCAACTCGGCCTTGCTCGTGTTAGAGGGGTGCGCCCCTGCGTCGAACCGGGCGAAGTCGGCGTTGAGAGCCCGTTCGCCGGGCCGGTTCCCGGTGGCGTTGGTGACGATCAGCGGAGCGTCGATCGAGACCAGACAGTCCTGAGCGACGTACTCCCCCACTGCGGCGTCGATCTCGTCATCGTCCCGCACCGAACTGATGTGGATCAGGCGACCCGAGTCATCGAGCACGGCCAACCCCGTGGGGCGACGCAACCCCCACGCCAGATCGATCCCCACGTCATACATGACCCCCACCCTGCCGTATCTCCGTCCCACAGGTGTGCAGCGGGCCGAGACGAATTCGGTCGATTCTGTGGTGGGGGTCACGCACACCCGTATCCTGAGGCGAATGGCCATCACACGACGCATTCTGCTGAGCTCCGGTGCCGCCCTCGGCGGGGCTATCGCCGCTGGACCGGCTGCTGCCCAGTCGGCTGCCCAGTCGGTCGCTCAGGCTGCGGGCCGCTCGGTGGTGCGAGCGATCCCGCGTCGGCAGGGCACCACGCTGGCCTCGATCTTCTCGCGAGGCGCGGCGAACGTCGGTGGGTACCAACGGCTCGTACGCCGCGGCGGGGAACGACACCTGGTCCGCACCGATCTGGGGGTCAAGGCCAAAGCCAAACGCAAGGACCGTCGACGTGGGCTGATCGCCTTCGTCCAGCTCAGCGACGTGCACATCGTCGACGCCCAGTCCCCGTTGCGGGTGGAGTGGACCGACCGTTTCGATGATCCCGGTCCGACCGTCACCGGCGTCTTCACCTCGGCCTACCGACCGTGGGAGATGCTCTCCGGTCAGATCGCCGACTCGATGGTGCGTCGGATCAACCGCATCCGCACAGGTCCGGTGACCGGCCGGAAACTGGCGCTCGCCATCCAGACCGGTGACAACTCCGACAACTCGCAGTTCAACGAGATCCGCTGGAACATCGACCTGCTGGGCGGCGCCCGGGTAGCGGTCGACTCCGGGGACCGGGGCCGCTACGAAGGCGTCTGCGACAGCGACCCGGTGTACTACGACCGGGCCTACTGGCACCCGGACGGACCGCCCCCTGGCGCCCTGGCCGATGCTGCGATGACGCGTTTCGGCTACCCGAAGGCACCCGGACTCCTGGACGCCGCTCGTCGGCCCTTCCGGGCCCAGGGTCTCGACATGCCCTGGTTCACCGCCTTCGGGAACCACGACGGCCTTGTCCAGGGGAACTTTCCTGGCGTCCTCCCACTAAACGCGATCGCCACCGGTCCGGTGAAGATCATCTCGCCGCCGGCGGGCGCCAACCCCGCCGAACTGCTCGCCGGCGCCGGTGGAGATCTCCCGAGCCTGTTCGCGTCGCTCGCACTCACCCCGGGAGCCCGGGTGGTGACGCCTGATCCGGACCGGCGTCTCCTCTCGCGTGCGGAGATCGTCGAGGAACACTTCGACACCCCGGGACTCCCCCGTGGCCACGGCTTCACCGCCACCAATCGTCGGGAGGGGACGGCGTACTACACCGTCGACCGGGGTCAGATCCGCTTCATCGTCCTCGACAGCGTCAACCCGAACGGCAACTCGAACGGGTCCTTGGACGCGACCCAGTTCGCCTGGCTCAAGAAGGTGCTCGGGCGTTCGCAGAACAAGTACTGCCTGATCTTCAGTCACCACACCTCCTCATCCATGGACAACCCCCTGATCGGGACCGGCGCAGACGTCGAGCCTCGAGTGCTGGGCGAGGAGGTGTTGGCCCTGTTCCTGCGCAACCCGAAGGTCGTCGCCTGGATCAACGGCCACACCCACCGCAACGAGATCACCGCACATCGTCGCGACCGCCCGGGGGCTGGTGGCCTGTGGGAGATCAACACCGCCGCCCACATCGACTGGCCACAGCAGGCGCGCATCATCGAGGTCGTCGACAACCGCGACAACACCATCTCGATCTTCAGCACCGTGATCGACCACGCCGGCCCGGCGTCGAACCGGGGCTCGCTGGCCAATCCGAAAGTGCTCGCGGGCCTGGCTCGTGAACTGGCCGCCAACGACCCGCAGAGCCGGACGAATCCCGACCGGGGACGCGGCCGACGCCGCGACCGCAACGTCGAGTTGCTGGTCCGAACCCCCAAGCAGTTGCGTCCGGGGTACCGAGGCAAGAAGTAGGGGATCTGGATCCCCTACGGGCCTTCAGTTGTCCAGTGCCGCCAGCTGGCCACAGGCGCCGTCGATCTCGGACCCTCGGGTGTCCCGCACCGTGGTCGAGATCCCGTGTGACTCCAGTCGACGGACGAACTCACGCTCGTCGGCCGGGTCCGAGGCGGTCCACTTCGACCCCGGGGTGGGGTTCAGCGGGATCAGGTTCACGTGCACCCAGCCCCAGTCACCGAACGAGTTCAGCACCTCGGCGAGCAGGTCGGCCCGCCACGCCTGGTCGTTGATCCCGCGCATCATGGCGTACTCGATGGACACGCGTCGCTTGGTCTTCTCGGCGTAGAGCCAGGCGGCCTCGACGGTTTCGTGGACCGAGTAGCGGGTGTTGATCGGCACCAGTTCGTTGCGCAACTCGTCATCGGGGGCGTGCAGGCTCAGGGCCAGCGTGACGGGGATCCCCTCCTCGGTCAGCTGCTTGATCCGCGGCACCAGGCCGACGGTCGACACCGTGATCCCGCGCGCCGACATCCCCAGTCCGTCGGGGGTCGGGTCGGTCAGGCGGCGTACGGCGCCCATCACGGCCTTGTAGTTGGCCAGGGGCTCGCCCATGCCCATGAAGACCACGTTGGACACGCGGCCAGGTCCTCCGGCGACCTCGTCACGGGCCAGCGATCGGGCGCCCGCCACGACCTGCTCGACGATCTCGGCCGTCGACATGTTCCGTTGCAGACCACCCTGCCCGGTGGCACAAAAGGGGCACGCCATGCCGCAACCGGCTTGGCTCGACACACACATGGTCACCCGACCGGGGTAGCGCATCAGAACCGACTCGACCAGAGCGCCGTCGAAGAGCTTCCACAGTGTCTTACGCGTGGTCCCCTTATCGGCCTCCATCGTGCGCAGCGGCGTCATCAGCGTGGGCAACAGTGCCTCGACCAGTTCACCTCGCGTCTCGGCCGGCAGGTCGGTCATCTGCTCGGGGTCGTCGACCAGCCGAGAGAAGTAGTGCGCTGAGAGCTGCTTGGCTCGGAACCCGGGAAGACCGGCGGACTCAGCTCGTTCCTTGCGCTCAGCGGGAGTCAGGTCGGCCAGGTGCGGAGGCGGCTTGCGCCGGCCCTTCGGCTCGTCGAACACCAGCGGAAGGGTCTTGATCGGTTCATCCATAACCCACCCAGTGTGGCACCCACCGCCACGGTGAGCCGAAAGCACGAGAGGAGATCGGTCAGTTCATGGCGAACAACACGTAGAGCACCAGTGCCGTGACTCCGCCGACGACCACCAGCGTGCTGAACAGTCCGATCAGCATGAAGAACGCGAAACGTCGGGTCTTCCCGATCGTCAGCAGGACGAGGGGCACGATCAGGGTCAACAGCACGAACGGGAAGAGCTGCTCGGCCCGCTCGTAGTCGACCAGTTGGGCCAGGATGCCGGCGTACAGGCCGGGCACCACGACGAGGAAGGCGATCCCGGCGAAGAATCCGGTCAGGGCGGAGAAGGTCGGGTGTCCCCGGTGCCACCAGTTCGGCGCTTCCGCCGGCTGAGGTTCTGCCGGATCCATCGGATCAGACGGCGCCTCGGATTCGGCGTCGGATAGCGCGCCGGCGTCGCGGGCCGGCGTCGGGGGAGCAGAGGATTCGAGCGTCTCGGGCTCGGGGGCAGCCGAGTCGGGGCCGCTCACCTGTGAGACCTCTGCCTCCAGCTCCGCGGCGCGGTGTTTGGGCGACGGCGGCGGAGAAGGCTCAGGCGTTGGGGCCGGCTCGTTGGCCGGGCTCGAGATCGCGGCTTCGTTGCCCAGGCCGGGGCTGGCCGCAACCGCGGTGGGGCGTGGAGGCTGTGCGGGGGCGAATCCGGGCGCCGGTGTGAGCGCGGCGCGGCCCTGCCACTTGCGGCGTACGACGTCCGCGGCGGCGACGGCGACTACCGCGCCAGCGGCAACCACGGGGGCCGACCTTGCCTTGCGTTGCGTCACGTGACGTCCTCCGGCAACTCGCTCAGCTTCGTGTCGCGGCCACCTCTGGTGTGTGTGCCGCCGTTGCGGACCCTAGCCCGCTCCGGGGTGGCTCCGCACGCGCCACGCTCAGGACGGAAACGGGTCAGGCGAAGACGAGGTAGTGCAGGAGCAACCAGATCGGGGCGATCGTGGCGAGCAGCGAGTCCAGCCGGTCCATCAGGCCGCCGTGGCCGGGAATCACCTGGCTCATGTCCTTGATGCCCAGATCCCGCTTCATCACCGACTCCACGAGGTCGCCCAGCGTGGCCATGACGGCGGTGATGAGCCCCAGGATGATCCCGACCCACCAGTTGCCGTCGAGCAGGAAGACGACCAGGATCACTCCGGCGCCGGCGCAGGCGAGCACCGACCCTGCGAAACCCTCCCAGGACTTCTTCGGGGAGATGACCGGGGCCATCGGGTGCTTGCCGAACAGCACACCAGCGGCGTAACCGCCGGTGTCGGACGCCACCGTGATCAGCACGAAGGTGACGATGCCGATGACGCCGTCGTTGTCGAGCCCTCCCCCATCGAGCCCGCCCTCGGCCAGGAGTAGAGCGACGAACGAGCCCAGGAACGGCACATAGATCAGCGTGAGGACCGAGGCGGAGGCGTTCTTGACGTAACCGTCGATCCCACGGTTGAGCAACCACAGCATGGTGACCAGCGCGGTTACTGCGGTCGCCGTCACGAGCGCTTCGGCCCCGAAGAGATAGGCCACCACCACCATCGTGATGCCGCCGATGGTCAGCGGTTCACGCGGAAGGTCGATGTCCTTCGCGGACAACCCGCGGCTGAGTTCCCACACGGCCACGATCACCGCGATCACGACGATGAGCATGAACAGCGGCTTGTAGAAGTAGAGCGAGGCTCCCACCGACCCCAGCAACACGATCCCGGAGATGACGGCAGCCTTGAGGTCGCGACCGGCGCGACCGTGATCCTTCTGCGCGGTCGCGTGCTGGGCTGAGGTGTCGTCCATCGGGTCCGGTCGCTGGGCTGTCATCGGGTCCTCAGACCTCGATCAGCTCGGCTTCCTTGTTCTTCAGCATCTCGTCGATGGCGTCGGTGTGCGTCTTGGTCATCCCGTCGAGACGCTTCTCGGCACCGTTGACCTCGTCCTTGCCCGCTTCGCCGTCCTTCTCGAGCTTCTCGAGGGACTGCTTGGCGTTGCGGCGCAGGTTGCGCACGGCCACCCGACCGTCCTCGGCCTTGGCCTTGGCGATCTTGACGTACTCCTTGCGGCGTTCCTCGGTCAGTTCGGGGAAGACGCAGCGCAGCACCCGGCCGTCGCTGGACGGGTTGACCCCCAGGTCCGAGTCACGGACGGACCGCTCGACCGCGTCGATCGCGGTGATGTCGAAGGGGGCCACGATGATGATGCGTGCCTCGGGAGCCGTGAACGAGGCGAGTTGCTGCAGCGGTGTGGGGGTGCCGTAGTACTCCACCATGATCTTGCTGAACATGCTGGGCTGAACACGACCCGCGCGGATGGCGGCGAACTCTTCGCGCGTCGCCTGGACCGACTTGTCCATCTTGCCGTCGGCCTCGTTGAGGATGCTGTTGATCACGGCTGTTGCTCCTGTGGTCTCGGGTGGGTCGCAATGCAGGTGGTGCTGGCCAGATGTTGGGTGGCTTTCAGCCTGGATGGACCAGCGTGCCGATCTTCTCACCCTGAACGGCTCGAAGGATGCTTCCTGGCTCGGCCATGCCCAGAACGATCATCGGCAGACCGTTCTCGCGAGCGAGAGTGAAGGCGGTCTGGTCCATGACCTTCAGGCCGCGCTCGATGGCCTCGTCGTAGGTGAGGGAGTCGAGTTTGACGGCGTCAGGGTCCTTACGGGGGTCCGCGGTGTAAAGACCGTCGACACCGTTCTTGTCGTAGATCACCACGTCGCAGCGGCTTTCGAGGGCCCGCTGGACCGCGACGGTGTCGGTGGAGAAGAAGGGCATGCCCATCCCGGCTCCGAAGATGACGACCCGACCCTTCTCCATGTGGCGGATCGCGCGGCGCGGGATGTAGGGCTCGGCGACCTGGCCCATGGTGATGGCGGTCTGCACCCGGGTGTCGATGCCCAACTTCTCCAGGAAGTCCTGCAGGGCCAGGCAGTTCATCACGATGCCGAGCATGCCCATGTAGTCGGCGCGAACGCGGTCCATGCCGCGCTGCTGCAACTCGGCGCCTCGGAAGAAGTTGCCTCCCCCGGTGACCACGGCGATCTGGGTCCCCGAACGAGCCACCTCCGCGATCTCGTGGGCGATCTTCTGCACCACGTCAGGGTCGACTCCGACCTTGCCGCCGCCGAAAACTTCGCCCGACAGCTTCAACAGGACCCGGTCGTATCCAGCCACCCCTGATGTCTCCTGCTCTGCTCGTCGTGATGCCCCGATGGGCCTCAGGGCAACCTATCCGATCCGGGGCGCCGGGTCTCGCTCGCCTAGCGCGACGCCAGCAGGACGATGACGGCGATCACCATGGCCGCGGCCAACACCGCGGCGAGAATCTTCAGGACACTGAAGGGACGGTCGCCCACGACCTCACCGGTGTTGGCGTTCACCATGACCTGCCAACTCTTCCCGGCGTGGAGGTAGGTGGCGATCCACAGCGGCATCAGCACCAACTTGAACATCGCTTGGGAGTAGGTGACGTCCATATGGTCGACGCGTTGCTCGTCGCCGCCGATGTCGTGGCGACAGTCCCCCTCGATGACCCCCTTCATGACCTGACGCGCTTGGGCGGCACCGTCCTTCGGGTCGACGTCATAGCGCAGCGCGGAGTATCCAGCGAGATAC
This sequence comes from Nocardioides salsibiostraticola, assembly GCF_054783655.1. Lineage (NCBI taxonomy): Bacteria > Bacillati > Actinomycetota > Actinomycetes > Propionibacteriales > Nocardioidaceae > Nocardioides > Nocardioides salsibiostraticola. The sequence goes on from NZ_BAAGQD010000001.1 coordinate 188,042, forward strand.
TCCTGCTGGAAGGGTCGCGCCTCGGCCAGGGTCCACGGCCCCATCTTGTTGAGCTTCTTCTGCTCCAGCTGCCGGCTGCCTAAGACCAGGACGTCGTCGAAGAACCGCGACACGGAGCCCGAAGCGCCGTACCAGCGAGTACGTCGCTCCTGTCGGGTCTCCGTGCGGGTACCGCCCTTGCCGTCGGGAACCTGGTCGGTGACCGTGACGTAGTAGTACTCCCCTCGCTGGCCGGTGTAGTCGGTCCGTGTCTGGGCGTCGAAGGTCCAATGGGGGACGTAGGTTCCGGCCAGGGCTTCGGTGGACCCGACCTTCTTCAGGCCGTTCGGGGCGAACCACCGGGATCCGACCCAGTCGGCGAAAGCGTTCTGTGCACCTCGGGTGTCGATCTTGAAGGGGACGACGGCCTCGGGCGGCACCAGACCCGGCGGCTGCTCCAGCGCGACCAGGGCTCCCGCACAGAACTGACAGGAGCTCGCCAGGTTCTTGGTCTCGGTCGTGGCGCCGCAGCTGCGGCACTGGACGATCTGAGCCCCGATCGTGGCCACCTCGACGCCCCCGTGTCGGGCACGCCACTGGTCGTAGGAGTGTTCCTCGATCTGCGCGGTGGGACCGGCGATCTCGAGGTAACTTCCGCACGAGGAGCAGCGCAGGGCACTGCTCCCCGGCGCGTAGGCGGCCTGAGCCCCGCAGCGGGGGCAGGTCGAGCTCATCGGGGCGGGAGGGACGCTCTGTTGCGCCGGGTCCGGGGTCGGGGGGATCGGACTGTCGGTCATCGAGTCGTCGCTCAGCCTTCGGTGGTCTGCGGGGGCAGGGGCGGCGGCAGAGCGGGGAACAGGCTGCGCAACTCCGGCAACTCCGAGGCCGCGGTCCAGGTCGGCATACCGTCGCGCCAGACCAGCGTGGTGGGAGTCAGTTCGCCGGCGGCGATCCGCTCCGGCATCTCGGGCACGGTCACCGGTCCGACCTGTTGGCCGTTCACAGCCAGGAAGAAGGAAGCCGCCGCTCCTGGAATCGGCGGGGGCCCACCGGTGGGGGCCGCGGCCGTCTGTTGGGGGCTGAGGTTGTTGGCCATCTGCTGTCCCATGGCCATCCCCATCCCCATGCCCAGACCCTCCCCGGCGCCGCCGGGGTTGTTCGCCGCGTCGCCGATCGCCTCCGCGGTCTGGAACTTGGTGTACTGGTCGAGGTTGCCCAGCACGCCCATCGAGGTGCGCTTGTCCAGCGCTTCCTCGACCTCGGGCGGCAGAGAGATGTTCTCGATGACGAACCGCGGGATGCTGATGCCGAAGTCGGCCAAGTTGCTGGTCAACGTACCGGCCAGGGTGGCGGCGATCGTCTGCTGGTTGGCCGCGAGGTCGAGCATCGGCAGGTTGGAGTTCCCCAGCGCCGTTCCGACCTGGCTGACGATGGTCTGGCGCAGGAACTCCGAGACCTCCTCGGTACGGAAGTGCGGGTCGGTGCCGACGAGTTGGCGCAACATGGCTGCTGCGTCGACGACCTGCAGCGAGTACGTGCCGAACGCTCGCAGCCGCACCATCCCGAACTCGGCGTCGCGCATCGTCACCGGATTCTGAGTGCCCCACTTCATATCGGTGTACTGCCGCATGCCGACGAAGTAGACCTCGGCCTTGAACGGTGACTCGAAGCCGTACTTCCAGCCCTTCAGGTCCGAGAGGATCGGAAGGTTCTTGGTCTCGAGGGTGTACGTGCCGGGGGTGAAGGCATCAGCGATCTGTCCCTCGTTCACGAAGACCGCGACCTGACCTTCACGCACCACCAGTTGGGCGCCGTTCTTGATCTCGTTGTCGTGGCGGGGAAACCGCCATACGAGGGTGTCGCGACTGGCGTCGAGGAACTCGACGATGTCGATGAACTGACCTCTGACCTTGTCGAACAGTCCCATCGTCTTCTCCTACGTTTGTTCGGTTTCGCAGGATCGTAGTGGAATCGAGAGGCTGGGGCGGTGGAACTCGAAGGGGCCGACCCGAATCGGGACGACAGGCGCCCGAAATGCACGACAGCGCCGGTCCCCGAGGGGAACCGGCGCTGTCGAGGTGCTGCTTAGGAACCGACCTCGAAGCGGGCGAACCGCTTCAGGGTGGTGCTCGAGCCGTCGAGGACAGCCTTGACGGACTTCTTGTTCTCCGTGACGGAGGGCTGCTCGAGGAGCACGACCTCCTTGAAGAAACCGTTGAGCCGACCCTCGGTGATCTTGGCGATCGCCTGCTCGGGCTTACCCTCCTCACGTGAGGTCGCCTCGGCGATCTCACGCTCCTTGGCCACGATGTCCTCGGGGACCTCGTCGCGGGTGAGGTACTGCGGGCGCATCGCGGCGGCCTGCATGGCGGCGCCGCGCGCTGCGTCGGCGTCACCTTCGTACTCGACCAGCACGCCCACGGCGGGCGGCAGGTCTGCGGCACGGCGGTGCATGTAGGTCACCACAGAGCCACCGAAGTAGGCGACGCGGCCGAGTTCGATCTTCTCGCCGATGGCGATCGCCAGGTCCTGCACGACCTCCCCGACGGTCTTGTCGCCAAGCGGCACAGCCTTCAGCGACTCCAGGTCACCGGCTTGGGCCTTCTCAGCGGCGGCGACGATCTGCTCGGAGGCCGCGATGAACTCGGCGCCCTTGGCGACGAAGTCGGTCTCGCACTTGAGCTCGATCAACGCGCCACCGGAGGTGGCGACCAGTCCAGCCGAAGCCTCGCGCTCCGCACCACGCTGGGCGGCCTTGGCGGCACCCTTCACGCGGAGCAGCTCGATGGCTTTGTCGAAGTCGCCGTCGGTCTCGGTCAGGGCCTTCTTGCAGTCCATCATCCCGGCACCGGTCTGGTCCCGGAGTTTCTTGACATCACTTGCAGCGAAGCTTGCCATGCGTGTCTCTTCCCTCGAATCTGTCGTGTCTGAGGTGGGTGCGGCGGGACCCGCCGCGGGTGGATGTTTCAGGCGGTGATGAGGCGGAGCCTCAGGCCTGGGCCGGGGTCTCGGCCGCAGCGTCAGCAGCGGGAGCCTCGGTCGCAGCGTCAGCGGCAGGAGCCTCGGTCGCAGCGTCAGCGGCAGGAGCCTCGGTCGCAGCGTCAGCAGCGGGAGCGTCGGTCGCGGCCGCAGCGGCCTCGTCGGAAGCCGCGGCCTCGGACGATGCTCCGGTGGCCTCGGATGCAGGCTCGGTCGGGGTCTCGGTCGCAGCCTCGGCGGGCTTGTCGCCACCGGTGGCGGAGACAGCAGCCTTCTCGGCGTCGCCGGCGAGCAACTCGCGCTCCCACTCGGCCAGCGGCTCCTCGGCACCCGGGGTGGCCTTCTCGCCCTCACCGGTCTTGGCGCCCGAGCGGGCGATGAGACCTTCGGCGACGGCGTCGGCGATGACGCGGGTCAAAAGGCCGACCGCGCGGATGGCGTCGTCGTTGCCGGGGATCGGGAAGTCGACGGTGTCGGGGTCGCAGTTGGTGTCCAGGATGCCGATGATCGGGATCTTGAGCTTGCGGGCCTCTTCGACAGCGAGGTGCTCCTTGTTGGTGTCGACGATCCAGACGGCGTTCGGGACGCGGCCCATCTCGCGGATACCACCGAGGGACTTGTCGAGCTTGTCGCGCTCGCGGCGCATCTGCAGCAGTTCCTTCTTGGTGCGGCTGCTGCCGGCAACGTCGTCGAAGTCGATCTCGTCGAGCTCCTTCAGACGCTGGATGCGCTGGGCGACGGTCTGGAAGTTGGTGAGCATTCCGCCCAACCAACGCTGGTTGACGTACGGCATGCCGACGCGGGTCGCCTGCTCGGCGATCGCTTCCTGGGCCTGCTTCTTGGTGCCGACGAACATCACGGTGCCGCCCTTGGCGACAGTCTCCTTGATGAAGGCGTAGGAGCGGTCGATGTAGGCCAGCGACTGCTGCAGGTCGATGATGTAGATGCCGTTGCGCTCGGTCATGATGAAGCGCTTCATCTTCGGGTTCCAGCGACGGGTCTGGTGTCCGAAGTGGACGCCGCTCTCGAGGAGCTGGCGCATGGTCACAACTGCCATGGTGATTCTCTTTCCTGGCCGGATCGGATTCGTCTGCGCGCCTTCCGACCCTCGTGGACCAAGGGCACCCGATCGCTTTGGCGAGCGGGCAGAACGCGCCGAATCTTCTTCGGCATTGATTTCAGTTGGTTGCGGCCGACGGTTGTCGACCACCCTGATGCCTGCACGGGATCGGACCCGCCACCCGACTTCGGTGACTGGACTGACGATCCGCGTCCGTGGGCGAGAAACTCGGAAGTTTCGTCACGGTCTGCACGCATGCGAATTCCGGTCGCCCCATTCGCACAGGACTCCCGGTGGTCTCAGGTTAGTCCAGGCCGGGTGACTCCGCCAATCCGGGCCGCCGGTGGCGGGAGTTTCACCGGCCGGCCGGTGAAACTGGACCTTGGACGAGAAAGTTTTGTCGTCCAAGGTCCAGTTTCGTCGGCCAAGGTCGCCTAGGGCAACCCAGGAACCATGCACAACGTGGCGCAAGCCTGCCGCCATCCACCGGGTCGCCGTACGTCGGCCGGCACCGCCCGTCCGCGCCGCATTCTGTCGTCATGGCGTCGCTCTCCTCTCTCATCCGTGCCCTCATCAGCGCTCCCCTCCTAGTTGCGCCCCTACTGCTGGCGTCGCTCAGCACACCAGCAGCGGCCGTCGAGGAGCCGATCGGGCAATGGCCCTTGGTTCCCGAGCCGGAGGTCGTCGAAGGTTTCGACCCACCGAGCAATCCGTACGCCGCAGGCCACCGTGGCGTGGACCTGATGGGTGAGACCGACCAAGCGGTTCGCACCGCCCTCCCGGGAACCGTCAGCTTTGCGGGGCCGCTGGCGGGCCGAGGCGTAGTGGTGGTCGACCACGGCGCCACGCGCACCACCTATGAGCCGGTGGATGCGCGCGTAACCGTGGGCGATCCGGTCGCAGCGGGCGACGTCATCGGCCGGCTGCAGCTGCCCGGGTCTCACTGCTTTCCTCGCGCCTGCCTGCACTGGGGATGGCGTGAGGGCGACACCTACCTCGATCCGTTGCGGCTCGTGGGCGCCGGCCCGGTCCGGTTGTTGCCGCTGTGGCGCGATTCGCCCACCGCAGCTTCAGGACCATCGGGCGTGTCGCCGCCCTCACCACCCACGGTGTCCGGCCGCGGCGCGTCGATCGGCTCAGGCGCGGGGATGGGCCTGCTGGAAGGCGCGGCGTAGCCGGTCGGTGGTGACGTGGGTGTAGCGCTGGGTCGTGTTGAGCGAGGCATGACCCAGCAGCTCCTGCACCGACCGGAGGTCCGCCCCGCCCTCGAGCAGATGGGTCGCCGCGGAGTGACGCAGACCGTGCGGTCCGATGTCCGGCGCTCCCGGAACCGCCGCGATGCGCTGATGCACCATCGTCCGAACGGCCCGCGGGTCGATGCGCCGTCCGCGCATCCCCAGGAACAACGCCGGGCCGGCCTCGGGCACGATGACCTGACCCCGCGCCGAGTTCACCCAGCGGTCGACGGCGGTCGCGGCCGGTTTCCCGAACGGTACGACGCGTTCCTTGCGCCCCTTGCCCAGGACCCGGACGACCTGACGCTCCCGGTCCACGTCGTCGACATCCAGTCCGACGAGTTCACCCACCCGCACTCCGGTCGCGTAGAGCAACTCCAGTACCGCGACGTCACGAATACCGACCAGACTGCCGTCATCGGCTCGGAGGGCTGCGGACTCGACGAGGTCGCGAGCTTCATCCACGCGCAGAACCACCGGGAGGGCCGACCTCGCCCGCGGTGATCCCAAGGCGGCTCCCGGATCGGTTGCGATGCGGCCGCTACGAGCCAGCCACGCCGTGAACAGCCGGGCGGCCGTGGCCCGGCGGGCCATCGTGGTGCGCGCCTTGCCCGTGCTCTGTTGCTTGGCCAGCCAACTGCGCAGGAGTCGTAGATCCAGATCCGTCAGATCGTTCATCCCTGAGCGAACGGCGTGATCGGCCAGGTCTGCCAAGTCGGTCAGGTAGGCCCGCACCGTGTGGGCCGACAGATCACGCTCGGAGGTGAGGTGACGCTCGTACTCCCCCAGCATGCGTGCCATCGCCTCAGGGAGGCCGGAGGCCTTCTCCTCGTCATCACTCACGTCCTGGGGCACACCGTCAGGTTAGAGCGGCCGGACCTCCTTCAGCGGGAGGCCGAGGGTGGCGAACTACCGGCAGCATGGCCTACTCCGCGCGCTCGCCCCGGCCCACTGCGTCGCTTCCCTCCTGGATGGTCGTGGTCCAGGCCGATCGACGACCGTTCATGAGGGGGCCGACTCACCTGCGCGCCGAGACTCGAGCCTCTTCGGAGAGACGCCACCCGCCCTGGTGTTCGGCGACCTGCCCGATCTCTGCCAGGCGGCGGAGTCCCTCGGCCACCTCGACCCGGCCGAGACCCGCGGCCCGACAGATGGAGTCGAGGCGGGCCGCTTCGTAGACAGGCACCGCATCCAACACCTGCTGCAGAGACCTCGGCAGGAGATCACGAGCGCTTTCGGGAGCCCGTTCCTCCTCGAGAAGGTTCTCCCCCGCGGCCCCGATGAGTTCCAGTACGTCTCGCCCCGACGTCACCAGCGTCATCGACCCGTCCCTGATGCGGGCATGCACCCCCGCCGACGATGCGCTGGTCACTGCCCCGGGGACGCCCATCACCAGGCGATTGAGTCGACCGGCCCAGTTGGCGGTGTTGAGCGCACCGCTGCGGATCGCCGCCTCTACGACCACCGTTCCCTGCGAGAGCGCCGCGATGATCCGGTTGCGCGCCAGGAACCTGATCCGCTGCGGCGCGCACCCCGGAGGCGCCTCAGAGACGATCGCGCCCTGCTCGGCCAGCCTGGCCAGCAGACCGGCGTGCGCCTTGGGGTAGATCTTGTCGACTCCGCAAGCGAGCACCGCCACCGTCGGTGCATCCTCGGCGAGGGCACCGCGATGACCAGCGATGTCGATCCCGAACGCCGCACCCGAGACGATCGCGTGACCGGTCCGACCCACCGCAGCACCCAACTCTCGGGCGATGGTGTCGCCGTACGTCGTGGACGAGCGCGACCCCACGATGGCCAGAGACTGCCCGAGTGAGTCCAGGGTCAGGGGTCCCTTGACCCACAGTCCCAGGGGCACCCCACCGCGGTCGTGCAGCGATTCGACCCCCAGCAGGTCATCGATCCCACTGGGCCACTCGGTGTCTCCGGGGATCACGAACCGGATGCCCAACCGTTCGGCCCGGGTCAGTTCCCGCTCCGGTTCGATCTCGGCCAGACGCGCAGCACCATCGGTGAGGAGATTCTCGATGTCCCGTTCGTTGCGCAACATGTCGTAGAGAGGGCCGGCTCCGTGCTCGGCGACCATGGCGGCCATGCGGGGGTTGCCGGGCTCCCCCATCCTGTTCAGCGCGACACGCGCCAGACGCTCCACCTCGTGATCACTCATCCGGCCCTCCGCACCACTCGACTGAGGAGTGGAGCACCAGAGCGCAGCGCCAGTGCGGTCTGCACGTCGTCGCCCCCGGGAACCATCTCCACACCGGTGTCTCCGGCGCGCAGGTCCGCCAGGGTCCACGCCAGCCTCATCACGCGGACCGCGCCACGATTGCTGATGCGGCCGGCGTACAACGCGTCGTCCACCAGACGCCGACCGGATTCCTGCAGCGGCCACTCGTCACGCAGTGCGGTTCCCGGGGCATGGCCGTTGAGCCGCCAGCCCCTGCCCGCGAAGCGCTCGTGTTGCCGACGACGCGCCGCGCCCACCCGGCTGCGGATGACCGCCGAGGACTCCACCTCGTCGAGGGGATCCCTGTCGCTGGGTCGCAGCGGCGCCACGTGACGGGTGATGTCGATTCGATCGGCGATCGGCCCGCTGATCCGAGCCCGGTAGTCACGCCGCTTCTGCTCTCGGCAGCGGCACCGGTTCGCGCTTGCGTCCTCGGCGTACTCCCCGCAGGGACACGGATTGCAGGCCAACACCAACATCGCGAGCGCCGGCAGTGTCACTAGCTCGTCGCGGCGAGCGATGGTGATGTCACCGCTCTCCAGAGGTTGTCGAAGGGCGTCGATGACGTCGGTGCGGAACAGCGGAAACTCGTCGAGAAAGAGCACACCACAGTGCGCCCGGCTGATCTCGCCAGGTCGCACCTGCCCCGAACCCCCGCCGATCAGACTGCTCTTGCTGGCGTCGTGGTGCGGGGCGGAGTACGGCGGCCGCCGCAGCATCTCGTCTCCGGGCTCCAAGGCTCCGGCCAGTGAATGGATCGCGGTGAGTTCGAGCGACTCCTCCGCGATCAGGTCGGGAAGGATGGTGGGGATCCGCTCGGCCAAGCTGGTCTTCCCTGCCCCCTTCGGTCCGGACAGCATCAACGGGTGTCCGCCCGTGGCTGCGACCTCCACGGCGAACTTGGCGTCCTCCATGCCGAACAGGTCGGCGAAGTCCATCTCCTCGAGCCGTTCGGCTCCGCGCCAGGACAGCAGCCGGCTGCCTGACATCGGGGCGACCGGCGGGGCTTCAGGGACCTCGTCCCCACAGAGTTCCGCGACCACCTGCTCCAGGGAACGCATGCCGAACACCGCCATGCCCGGCACCATGGCCGCCTCCTGGGCCTGGGGCTCGGGGACGAAGACACGCCGGATCCCGCGCTCGGCGGCGGCGAGGGTCATGGGGAGGACACCCGCCACCGATCGCAGGCCACCGGAGAGGGTCACCTCACCGATGAAGGCCGTGTCCTCCAGACATCGACGCGGCACCGAGGAGTCTGCCGCCAGCACCGCCACACAGATGGCCAGGTCGAAGTGGGTGCCACGTTTCGGCAGGTCGGCCGGCGCCAACAGGATGGTGATTCGCTTGGTGGCCGGCCAGTCGAGGGACGAGTTGATGATGGCCATCCGACAGCGGTCCTTCGCCTCGTTCAGCGACGCGTCGGGGCGTCCGACCAGAGTGACGTTCACCTGCCCCGGGGAGACGTCGGCCTGCACGTCGATGAGGTGGCCCAGGGCGCCCAGCAGGGAGACGGTGCGGGCGGTCGCAAAGGGCATCAGCCGATCCCCCGCACATGCTCCACCAGGGCCGGGCCACGGCGTGGGCGGAGCACCGCCACCAGGTCGACCCGCACCTCGGGCACCCGAAGCTCTCGTGCCTCCTGCCAGGCCTCCCCCAACCGGCGTAGCCGATCGAGTTTCGCGTCGGTGATCGCCTCGTGCGGGGTGCCGTAGTCGTTGCTGGTGCGAGTCTTCACCTCACAGATGACCAGCACCCGACCCTCGCGCATGACCAGATCTATCTCGCCCTGATCGCACCTCCAGTTGCGGTCGAGCAGTAGCAAACCCTGAGCCGTCAGATGCCGCAGGGCGATGGTTTCGCCGTACGCACCGAGGGCCTGCCTCGCGGCTGCTGTGGTCGGTGCACTCGATGGTGCAGTTGAATCGGTCGACTGTGTCGTCATCGCTGACCTCCTGAGGAGGAGCCTCCCCCTCCCCGAGAGACCCGAGCGGCCCTGCGGGCACGACCTGTGGACGACGTTGCGAACTGCCGACCCTGTGGATGATCGAGGGGCCGTTGGTCAGTCGACCAGCCGCAGGACCCTCGGACCGGAACCGGAGTACGGCGTCACGTCGGCCGATTCCATGGCGGGGAGTGCGGCCGCATTCAGGAAGACGATCTGGACCGACTCGATCTCGCCCTTCTTGTCCAGGGTCAACCCGTTGCCAGCCAATGCGGTGGTGGTCTTGGTCGCCGAGTTCGGCTGGTCGGTGAGGAAGGCGGGCCTCAACCCCACGATCTGGTACTTCGCGCTGCCACCGTTCGCGGGCTGACGGCCCAGGACCGGGACCATCATGAACCGTGGCGAAGCGAAGATCTTCGTAGAGAGGACCGGCCCTCCCGCATAGCCGGCACTGCTGATCATCCCCACGTTGGTGCTGCCGTCGGTGAGAAAACAGGTCAGCGTGTCGTTGTTCACCAGGACCCCCGAGACCGTCGACGTCGCGGGTGCACCGGAGTCCGCACAACCGGTTCCTGGCTCCGTGTTGGCCAGGCGCCCGGCTTGGAACCCGCTGGTTCCGCTGACGCCGGACACGAGACCTGCATGGGCTGCGTTGGCGACCATCCCGGGTTTGGTGTCGGTGCAGTTGGTTCCGTCCTCGGGCCACAGCACCGCACCGGACTGTCCCGACGAGCAGGTCCAGTCGTCCTGCGGAGACGGGTGGACCGCAATCGAGTGCTCGAGGCCGGTCGCGATGTTCATCGCGATCTGTTGCCACTCACCCTTCGCCTGGCTGTTGGCGAGCAGCAGGGACCCGAAGTTGCCTTCGCTGGACCCCTGACCACACGTCAGCGTCGGCTCACCCACGATCAGCTGCGGCGCGAGAGACACAGCAGACCAGTTGCCCCCGATTTTGACCCGGACGTACCACGTGCCGGGCACCGAGGTCACCTGCGAGGGGATCGAGGAAAGTTTGATCCTCAGGAGACCGGAGAAGTCGAACTGGGAGCGGGGCACGGTGATCGGCTCGGGCCCCTGCCCGCTGACCCCGGACTCGAAGAAACCGACATCGGTCACCAGCAACAGATTGAGGCCGGCGATCTCCAGCGAGCTGTCGCTGCCCAACGCCACCGTCGGCGGGGTGGTGGCCGGGAACGTGGACACACCGCTCAGCACCGAGAAGTTGACCTCCCCCGCGTGGGAAAGGAGCGGGCCACCGTTGGCGTGACCGTTGTTCGGCTGTGCGATGGTCTGCCGCCCGTAGTCACACCCCGTGAAGGCGTAGAAGGGAACCGACCGGACCGATGGCGAGCTGACAGCGGCGGTGGCTGAACCTGTGACCGCCGCGCTGTCGAAACCCATGATCTTGGCGAATCCGAAGTCGACGGTGCGTTCTGGACTGAGCACCGTGAGCTGGTTGGGGTCGTACTGCAACACCGGACCGGCAAGGGTCTTCTCGAGGGTCCCGTAGAGCGCCTCACCGTTGGTCAGGTCACAGTCGGCGAGCTCGGCCGCGGACGGTGCTGGTGACCAGGACTCCGCCACGAAGTGACGCGCGACATCGGCCACTGCCTGGTCGCTGGAGGCAGCGCGTACGCCGTACCCACACGTCCCGATAGGGGTCCCCGGAAGGTTGTTTCCGCCTGCCCCTGCCAGCACCGCCTGGTCGGTGTCCTGCTGGACCTCACTCTTCTGCACGAGCATCATGCCCAGGTCCACCGTCAACGCCGCGAAGCTCAGCAGGACCACGCAGAGCAGTCCCACGATGATGGCGATGGCCCCTGTCTCGTCCTGGTGTCGGCCCTGCCCCCCGCACTCGTTCATTGGCAGCTGTTCGTGGACGGCTGGGTGTCTTCGACCCGAGCAACCGCGGTACGGGTAACGACCCCGTCGTCGGGAATCGGGATGAACGGGAAGTGCAGATCGGCCGTCTGGAAGCGGAGCGTGATCTCCACCTCCCCGCCCACGACCCCGGGCGCCGACATCGGCGGGGCACCGAGGGTGGCGTTGCGATAGACGGTGGTGATCTGGACGGTGTCGTCGGACAGAGAGGCTCCGCCGAGCCGCTTGATGACGAACGCGGAGAGCTTCGAGGAGTCCTGACAGTCGCCGACCGACAGCTCGCGGACCGCAGCGCTGGTGGCGGAGGTGCCCGACTGCATGGCGTAGAAGTACCAGCCGTACTGGATCAGACCGAAGACGATCGTCAGCAGCGGCAACAGCACGAGAGCGAACTCGACGGCGGCCGCGCCACGTTCGTCGTCCGGGCGCGGGCGCGCGGCCGGGTTACGGGGGGGAAATGAGTACATGGGGGGTCCTCGAATTAGCCGTGGCAGTGCCCCCACTCCCTGCGGTACCGCAACGTTAGGACGCGTTACTCAGGTGCGTCCAGAAATCGATAGAGAACTGACCTTTCGGCCATAATTCCTTAGTCCGGACATGCCCAGTGAGTCGCCTGACGGACGCACCCTGAGTCCGCCTCGACGCCCCCACCCCCTCACCTGAGCCGTTACCGGCCAGCCAGATCGCGCGACAGCCAGCACAGCCCAACGAGAGCGGTTCAGCCCACGAGTTTGGGGGTCTGGCATGTCGGCCGCCCGACCCCGTAGACATCGGCTCCGGCGATATCGAGGCCCAGGAGTTTGGAGATCGGGTCCAGCACCTGTGTATTGATGCTGGAGATCAACGGTGAGATGACGTTGGGTACGACCGCGGAGGTGACCTGGTTGAACGCGGTGTTCACCAAACCACCGATCGCAACATTGACCAGAAGCTGCGAAGCGGCGTTCAAGGTGCTGATGGCGACGTCACCGATCCCGTCGTTGTTGTTGTCGATCTTGATGCTGATGTTGCTGGCTGAGCCAACGACGGGCGCGGAGAGGATGGCGTCTGAGCCACCTGAAACCGGCGTCACGTCGTTGGGCGGCACGGCCAGTGCGGCGTTGCTGTTCCCCGTGGTGTTCGGGATTCCGCTCGTGACAGCAACATCGAACTCAATCACCACTCGGACACTGGTGAGTAACAGTGGCACCACCAGAATCTGCTTCAACTTCAACTGCGTTGACAGCGATGCCGTGGCGAGGGAGGTGTTCACCAGAACGTTGAGGGTGTCGGGATCGGAAAGGGTGCCCTGGACGCACGTGGGTTCCGGGACGTTCAACACGCCGGATGCGTTGCCCAGGTCGAGCGTCAGCTGGCTAGTGGCTGTCACAGCGAATCCTGGGACGAGGTTGGGAATCGTCAGGGGGATGGTGGCAGATCCCCGGACCTGCGAGTTTTGTGCACACCCGCGAGGCAGGGGGCTGGACGCAGTGGCGCAAGTCGCCAGCGCTGCCCCAGGGTTTCCCGGCACGATGCCGCACGCGAGTCGAGCGCGCTCGATCAGCGAAAGATTGTTCACCGTGATACCTCCGACCCCGCCGAGACCAGCAGTTATCCCGGTCAGCGCGATCGCGTTGGTTCCATTCGCAACCAGCGCCGCCCCGGTCAAGACATCGAGGACGTTGAACTGGGTGGCCAACGCCGCCGAGTCGTCGGTGTCGATGCTGAGCACATCGCTCAAACTCACCTGCGAGTTGAGATCGACGTTCTGGGCGATCAGCGCCTGCACACCCGCTATCGCCGCCGCGTTGCTGACCGAAGCGGTCGGACCCTGATTCTGCAAGGCGGTCAAGCTGGCGTTGTACAGCTGCCCCAGCGTTACCTGCCCACCGACCAGCTGGTCAGTTGTTCCAACCTGACCGGTTGCGACAAGCTCATCCACGCTCAACGTGCCGGTCGCGAGACCCTGGTAGCTGACGGCCTGGAGGTTCAGGCCGAGCAGCCCGTTGAGCGGCGCCAACAGCGCGGAGTTGCCGGTTTTGATGGCGGCGGCGTACGAGCCCAGCTGGAAGCACGCGGTCTTCTCGTTGGCGCCGACTGCTGAGCGGACGGCGCCCCCCGACCCCGGCAGGAAGGAACGATCGACCACCACGGACGCAGTCACCTCGACCGCTGAAGGGACCGCAGCGCCTTGCCCCGAACCCAACGCCACAAAGTCGCCGGTACCGTTGAGATCTCCGAGTACCGCGACAACGTCGAGGTTGTCGCCCACTGCGAAGTCGTCGTTCTGAGCGACGCTGTTGGTGCGAGTCGACGCCCAACCAGAAGACGACTCGATGGCGGACTTGGTCCGACCGTCCAGCAAGCGGGAGAGGTCCAGAGCGACGACGTCAGCCAGCGACTGCATGTCGCGTCGCCCCACCCGTTGGGTGCCCAGGTCGACGGCGAACGCTGCGATCAGGACGAAGATGAGCATCGAACTCACTCCGACGATGACGGCGACGGCGCCGCGCTCTTCTTCGCGGCGAGAGAAGAACATCTCAACTCACTTCGGCGATGGCCTGATAAGCCAGGTTCGAGGGCAGCACGATCCCCAGGCCGGGGAACGACGGCAGAAGCGAATTGTCCTTGTAGTTGTAATCGAGCTTGACGATGGCGCACATCTTGCTGAGGTCCTCAGGGCACGCGGCGATCTCGACGTTGCAGGTGCCGGCAGTGCCGTTCCGGACCAGATTCGCACCGGAGCACGTGACGCCGTACGAGGACAGGGCCTGATTGACCGCATTGCGGCCCCGAGTCTGAACCTCCGCGTCGCTCAGCCCGGCCGGAGCCACCGCCATAGCTCGAGCGCCTTCGGCAGCACCTTGACTGATCCCCTGACGGAAACTCAGCATGTAGCCGTAACCGATGATGGCGAACAGCATGAACACCAGTAGCGGCACGATCAGCGCGAACTCGACAGCAGCGGCGCCGTCGTCACGACGACGCTTCGCCTGGGAACCGCACATGGGACCGCTTTCTGTCGCCTGACAAGCACTGAGTCCGCGATCAAGCTCCCACCCGCAGACTCGAGCAAAGACTAGCGCTCACGGACCGGTTACACGCCCGTTCATGAGATGAGGTCTCTGGTCACAAAGAACTAGTAACCGGGCCACGATCGTGCACATCGTCCGGGCGCGAACGGCGACACTCGACGGCAAGCGTCCGATTCAGGCCTTGGCCGGGCCCTCTTCGTCAGCGTGATTCAGTTCCTCGACGTTGACGTCCTTGAAGGTCAGCACCTTGACGGTCTTGGCGAAGCGAGCCGGTCGGTACATGTCCCACACCCAGGCATCGGACATCGAGACCTCGAAGAACACGTCCCCGGACTCGGTGCGTGCCTTCACGTCGACCTGATTGCACAGGTAGAACCGTCGATCGGTCTCCACGACGTACTTGAAGATGCCGACGACGTCGCGGTACTCGCGGTAGAGGGTGAGCTCCTGCGCGGCTTCGTACTGCTCGAGTTCATCGGCGCTCACGGGGCATCTCCTGGTTCATCGGTCTCGACAGGCTCGACCAGCGGGGCCGCCTGGCTGTCATTGTGCACGGCCTCGGCCGGTTCGAGCCCCGCGGCCCGCCGGACGTTGACGAATCGCATCCGGTGGATCGGGCAGGGCCCGTGCTCCTCCAACGCCTGGGTGTGGACGCTGGTGATGTAGCCCTTGTGCGTCTTGAAGTCGTACGCCGGCCACTCACGGTCGGCCTCGACCATCAGGCGGTCCCGGGTCACCTTGGCCAGCACCGAGGCGGCCGCGATGCAGGCCGCGACCCGGTCGCCCTTCCAGACCGCCAGACCCGGCACCCCGAGCCCGTCGACCGGGAACCCGTCGGTCAGCACATAGCCAGGAGACGGGTCCAACAGCGCCACCGCACGCCGGAGTGCTTCGATGTTGGCCACGTGCATCCCGAGCCGGTCACACTCATCGTGATCGATGATGACCACCGACCAGGCCACCGCCCGGCGAACGATCTGGTCGTAGCAGCGCTCCCGCGCCTTCGCGGTCAGCAGTTTGGAATCCGCGAGACCCGGCACGATGCCGGCCTTGCCCGGGGGCAGGATGGCCGCGCCGGCCACCAGCGGGCCCGCGCACGCACCCCGACCGGCCTCATCGACCCCGGCGACCACCTGGATGTCGTGGCGCCGAAGCGCACGCTCGTAGCCGTACAGGCCGGCGTCGCGGCGTACGGTCAGGCCCCGGGGCAGATCCGACACGGAATCGGACCGCGGTCAGGACGGGTCAGGGATGTCGTCGAAGACGGCCGGAGGAGTGATCCGACCGAAGCGATCGCGCGGCCACACGAGCAACGCGACCTTCCCGGTCACCAGTTCGTTGTCGACGAAGGGGTTCTGGGTGCAGTCGGTCTCGGTGTCCTGGCAGAAGTGCACGGTGGAGTCCGCAGAGTCGTCGCGGTTGTCCCCCATCACGAACACGCTGCCGGCAGGGACCGGACCGACCTTCCAGGGCGCCGTACAACCGTTGGGCATCGGACCGTTGCAGGTCATGCCCTTGTCGGAGACGACGTAGTCACCCTCGTCCAACGGGAACCCGTTGACCATCAACCGGCCCTCCTCGTCACAGCACTCGATGACGTCACCCTCGACGCCGATCACGCGCTTGACCAGGTGCCCGCCCTCTGGGAAAAGGCCGAACGTGGCCAGTGTGGTCGCCACGAAGCCCTCGGGCCCGGCCGCCTCGGTCGGGCTCAGCCACCCGCCCGGGTCCTCGAAGACCACGATGTCGCCTCGGGAGGGACCGTCGCCGAACCAGTAGGACGGCTTCTGCACCAGGATCCGGTCGTCCTTGACGAAGCCGGGCTCCATCGAGATCGACGGGATGTAGAAGGCCTGCAGGAACAAGGCCTTGATCACGATCGCCAGCACGACGGCGATACCGACCAGCAGGATCGACTCCTGCCAGATCGGCATCTTGCGGCGGCCGCCATGGGTGACGTGGCCGTCGCGATCCGCTGCAGACGCAGCCTTCTCGGGTACCTCTTCGCTCACGTTGTGAGTCTTAGGAAAGTAGGTGACTCGCCGAAGCGTTTCAGTCCCGACGTTCCTTGATCTTCGCAGCCTTGCCGCGCAGGTTGCGCAGGTAGTAGAGCTTGGCGCGACGCACGTCACCGCGGGTCACGATCTCGATCTCCTCGAAGATCGGGGAGTTCAGCGGGAAGGTGCGCTCGACGCCGACGCTGAAGGAGACCTTGCGGACCGTGAACGTGCGGCCGATTCCCGAACCGTGGATGCGGATCACCACGCCCTGGAAGATCTGGACACGGCTGCGGCTGCCTTCGACGACCTTGACGTGGACCTTGATGGTGTCACCCGCACGGAAGTGGGGCACGTCGGTGCGCAGCTGTGCGCGGCCGAGCTCGGTGATGGCGTTCGTCATGATGCTCCTCGCGAGTGCCACAGGTCAGCCGCGGAATATGGGATGAGTACGACGGTTCTCACGTATCGGCCGCCGCGCGGACTCTCCCTGTGGCGGGAGTCCAACGCAGATCCTCTGCACACCAGTGCGCAGAGCAATCCTTCGGCCAGCGAAGACCAAGAGCGAAGTTTGCCACAGCCTCCCGACGGGACGTGAATCCGGCGGTAGTCCCTGACGTTTATGCGACGACACGCCGGGCGGGACCACACAAACGTCAGGGACTACCGCGGCGGATGGGTTTGGTGAGGAGGACGGCACCGTGCGGGACGGTGGCTGCGCCATCGGGCGGCGTACGCCGGAGCCGATAGCCGGCCTTCTGGTACATCCGGATGTTGCGATCGCTCCCCGCTCCGGTGAACAGGGACAGGGTCGTCGCCGCCTCGGGGGCGCGGGACTCGATCTCGGCCAGCAGGAATCGTCCCAAGCCCTGGCCCTGCAGGTCTGGGGCCACCATCAGGCGACCGATGTCCCACGTTCCCCCATCGCGGCCGGCCTCCAAGCGTCCCCGCACCGCTCCGATGAGACGTCCGGCCCGGCGAAGGACCAACACCGTTCCGAGGCCCACCCAGGTCTGGACGTCGCCGAGATCCTCGTGCTGCGCGGGGATCGTCACTCCCGGGTTGTCGAGCCCCTCGGCCACCCAGCAGGCCAGCTGCAGGGTGAAGACCTCGCCGGCATCGGAGGGGGCTGCGACGCGCAGGTCTCCTCCGCCGGGCACGGAGGCGGGAGCCACCAGATCGGGTCGCCGCTGGGCAGTACGACGCACCGCCTGGTCGAGGCGCCACGTGGCGATCCGCCCGTGGTCACCGGACAGAAGCACGGGCGGCACGTCCAGATCCCGCCAGCGCGCTGGTTTGGTGTACGCCGGCGCCTCGAGCAGGCCGTCCTCGTGCGACTCCTCGATGAGGGATTCGGGGTTGCCCATGAACCCGGGCAACAACCGCACGACCGCCTCGGTGACGGCCAGCGCGGCGACCTCGCCACCGTTGAGCACGTAGTCCCCGAGCGAGATCTCCTGGACCTCGACGCGGGTGGCCGCGTGGTCCAGGACGCGCTGGTCGATGCCCTCGTAGCGCCCGCAGGCGAAGATCAGTCGCTGGCGGCCGGCCAGGGTGCGAGCCTGTGCCTGCGTGAACGGCGCCCCGGACGGGGTCGGCACCACGAGCGTGGTTCCGGCGGGGTCCTCGCCCTCCAGCAACGCGTCCAGCGCCGCACCCCAGGGCTCCGGCTTCATGACCATCCCGGCTCCCCCACCGGCCGGTGAGTCGTCCACCGTGTGGTGACGGTCGTGGGCCCACTGCCGCAGATCGTGCACCGCCACCTCCAGCAGGCCACGCTGCTGGGCCTTGCCCGGCAACGAGAGGGCCAAAGGGGCGAAGTAGTCGGGGAAGATCGTGACGTAGTCCAGACGCATGGGGGCCGGTGTCCCTCAGTCCTCGAGGGGGGTCACGAGGCCGGGGCGGTCGGCGATGACGACCCGCCTGGCCTCGAGGTCCACCTCGGGCACGAGCGCCTTCACGAACGGGACCAGCGTGTCGCGCCCGTCGATGCTGCGCACCGCCAACAGGTCCTGGGCTCCTCCGTGGATCAGGCCCGTGACCTCACCCAGAGCCGCGCCGGTGACGTCGTACGCCGCCAGGCCGATGAGCTGGTGGTCGTAGTACTCATCAGGATCCTCGGGCACATCGGCCAGATCGATCGTGGTGTGCAGCAGCACCCCGCGGGCGGTCTCGGCGACGTTGCGGTCCCCCAGTTCCTCGAAGGTGACCAGCAACGTGCCTTGGTGCCAGCGGGTTCGGCTCACCGTCAACGCCTTGCTGGCGTAGGTCGAGTCGCGACCCGCGGTGACCCGCAGCGAGGCCCCGTCGACGAAACGCCGTTCGGGTTCGTCGGTGCGTAGTTCGACGGTCACCTCTCCGCGGACTCCGTGCGGTTTGCCGACCCGTCCGACGACGACCTCGAGTGTCTCCACGATGACTCTTCTCCTAGCTTGGACGACCTCTGATCGAGGCGCGACGTCGAGCATGACGAACGGGTGTCACGCCAGTGTGGCGTGACACCCGTTCAATGCTGTGTTCTGCGAGGACTCAGCGGCGACGATCGACGTCGACGAAGTCGACGCGAGCTCCGGCCCGGCCGGCAAGAGCGCCGATCACGGTGCGGAACGCCGTGGCCGTGCGTCCACCACGGCCGATGACCTTGCCCAGGTCGTCGGGGTGCACGCGCACCTCGAGGATCGACCCTCGACGCAGCTCCTTGTCACGCACGGAGACGTCGTCGGGGTTGTCGACCACACCTCGCACGAGGTGTTCCAGAGCGTCGGCGAGCATCAGTTGCTGGCCTTGTCGGGAGCATCGTCGGTCTCGGCGGCTTCGGCCTCGACAGCGGCACCCTCGGTGGTCTTGCCTGCGGTGACCTCGGCCTCGGCAGCAGGCTTCTCGGCCTTGTCCTCGGCGGGCTTGTCCTCGGCGGGCTTGTCCTCGGCGGGCTTCTCGGCGTCGGCAGGCTTGTCGGCCTTGGGCTCGATGGCCGGCTTCGACTCATCGGCAGACTTGTCCGAGTCGTCGGTGGCCTTCTTCTTGGCGGCCTTCTTGGTCGTCGCGCCGGCCTTGGGCTCGTTCGCGACGTCCTTGAGGGCCTCGTTGAAGAGGTCCTGCTTGTTCTCCTTGGGGGCCTTGACCTTGAGGGTGCCCTCGGTGCCGGGGGTGCCCTTGAAGGTCTGCCAGTCACCGGTGATCTTGAGGATCTTGGCGACGGCCTCGGTCGGCTGCGCGCCGACTCCGAGCCAGTACTGGGCCCGGTCGGAGACGACCGAGATGTAGCTCGGGTCTTCCTTGGGGTGGTACTTGCCGATCTCCTCGATCACTCGACCGTCACGCTTCTTGCGTGAGTCGATGACGACGATGCGGTATTGGGGAACCCGGACCTTGCCCAGGCGCTTCAAACGGATCTTGACGGACACGTGTGTGTCTCCTTGAATTTCGTGATGGCTGAGGGTCGTTGCCAAGGTGGGGAACACCCAACGCTGACCTTCGATGGGCCGTGCCGCGGTCGAATGAGAGGGGTCCGGCCGCACAGGACTCAGCGGCTGATCATGCCAGAACCCGAGGCGCCGAACCGAATCGGTGCCAGATGTGGCTCGCGTGGTGCCCGCCGCTGCCCGACATGGGCAACTAGGCGACGACGCGACCCCGCAGAACCACGCACACGGGACGACGCAACGTGTCGAGATCCTGGCGCGGGTCGGCGTCGTACACGACGAAGTCGGCGGGAGCTCCCGCCTCCAGGGCCGGCTCGTGGCCCAACCACTCGCGAGCTCGCCAACTGGCCCCGCCCAGGGCGTAGTCGACCGGCATCCCCAGATCGGTCATGGCCATGACCTCGCCCGCGATGTTGCCGTGGCGGCTCATCCCGCCACCGTCGGAGCCGGCGTACAGCGGGACCCCGGCCTCGTAGGCGTTCATGATCGTCTCGCGCTGTCGCGCGTGGAGGTCCGTCATGTGGTGGGCGTACGTCGGGAAGCGCTCGGCCCCCGCTTCGGCGTACTGGGGAAACTTCTCGATCTGCATCACCGTCGGGACCAGGGCGATGTTGCGCTCGGCCATCAGGTCGACCAGGTCCGCGGACAGCCCCGTCCCGTGCTCGATGCAGTCGATGCCGGCGTCGATGAGGCCGGGCAACACGCTCTCGCCGAAGCAGTGAGCGGTCACCCGGGCCCCGTGGGCGTGTGCGGCCTCGATGGCGTCCCGGAAGGCGTCGGCGGGGAAGGACGGAGCGAGGTCTCCCTCGTCCCGGGAGATCCAGTCGCCGACCAGCTTCACCCACCCGTCGCCCCGTTGCGCCTCCTGCGTCACGGTCGCAACCAGGTCAGCCGGCTCGACCTCGTGGGCGTAGTTGCGGATGTAGCGCTTGGTTCGCGCGATGTGCCGACCGGCCCGGATCAGCCGCGGAAGATCCGCACGGTCGTGTATCCAGGAGGTGTCCGCGGCCGACCCGCAGTCCCGGATGAGCAGGGCCCCGGCGTCACGGTTCTCGATGGCCTGGGCCTCGGACTCCTCGTCGGGGATACCGCCGTGGTCATCCATCCCGATGTGACAGTGGGCGTCGACGAGACCCGGGACGATCCATCCCTCGGCCGCGGTGTCGGCCCCGGCCTCTGGCTCGGTGGAGATGCGGCCGTCCACGACGTAGAAGGTGCGCACCTCCCCATCGGGAAGCACCGGACCGTGGAAGCGCAGACTGGTCATGCGCCAGACCCTACGACCCGTTGGCCGATCGGTCAGTCCAACTCTCCGAGCAGCCAGGTCGGACTCATCACCATGGCGCCGGCCCCCTCGACCTTGGCCTGCAGCATGCGATCCGCGGTCACCACGGTGACCCGGGAACCGGCCTCGACGGCCAGGCGGGCCTGCTTCACGATCGCGGCGTCGCCGTCGCGCGGAGCATGCACGGTGCGGACGTGAGCGTCCCGACCGGCCCGTACGCCGCCCTTGGCCTGCCCCTCGAGCACCAGCACGATCACGTCGTACGCCGTGTCCGCGACGAGGAGTTGTTCGTGGAGTCGGGTGGCCGCGCCGGCGCGGTCCTTCCACCATCCGTCCGGGCGGCTGCCCACGACGTTGGCCCCGTCGACGATCAGCGTTGTCCCCATGACCCACCCCCTGTCGCCGAGTCGGCGCTAGTTGTTGAAGTAGCGCCGACTCAGGCCGTTCTCAGCGTCAAGTTGCGCCGACTCGCGGATCACTTCAGGAACTTGGAGAAGTCCTTGGGCAGGTTGAGTTCGGCGGCGGCCTTCTCGTAGTCGACCTCTTCGCCACCAGGGGTGCCGAAGGGGTTCGCGGCGGCCTTCTCCTTGGCCGCGGCCTCGGCCTTCTTGGCTTCTTGGGCCGCCTTGGCCGGGTTGCCCGAGCCGCGCTTGCTCTTGCCCTTCTTCGGCTGCTGCTTGATGTTGCCCCGCTTGCCGCCGCCGGGTCCGCCCATGCCGGGCATCCCGGGGATCCCGCCACCGCTGGCCATCTGCATCATCATCTTGCGGGCCTCGAAGAAGCGGTCAACCAGTTGGTTGACGTCGGAGACCTCACGCCCGGCACCCTTGGCGATGCGCAGGCGACGGGACCCGTCGATCATCTTCGGGTTGTTCCGCTCCGTCGGCGTCATCGACTGGATGATGGCCTGGATGCGGTCGATCTCGCGCTCGTCGAAGTTCTCGAGCTGGTCGCGGATCTGGCCCATGCCCGGCAACATCCCGAGGATCGACTTCATCGACCCGAGCTTGCGGACCTGCTGCATCTGCTCGAGGAAGTCGTCGAGGGTGAACTCGCCGCCCTGGCCGCTCAACTTCGCGGCGGCCTTCATGGCCTTTTCCTGGTCGAAGGACTTCTCGGCCTGCTCGATCAACGTGAGCATGTCGCCCATGTCGAGGATCCGCGAGGCCATCCGGTCGGGGTAGAAGACGTCGAAGTCCGTCAGCTTCTCACCCGATGAGGCGAACATGACCGGTCGTCCGGTCAGCGACCGGATCGACAGGGCCGCACCACCGCGGGCATCACCGTCGAGCTTGGTCAGCACCACGCCGTCGAACCCGACACCGTCGAGGAACGCCTTGGCCGTGGTGACTGCGTCCTGACCGATCATCGCGTCCACGACGAACAGAACCTCGTCGGGGTTGACCGCGTCGCGGATGTCGGAGGCCTGCTGCATCAACTCGGTGTCGACACCCAACCGGCCGGCGGTGTCGACGATGACCACGTCGTACAGCGCTCGCTTGGCCTCCTCCATCGAGGCCCGGGCCACGGCGACGGGGTCGCCCACCCCGTTGCCCTCCTCCGGAGCGAAGACGGGTACGCCGACCCGCTCACCGTTGACCTGGAGCTGCTTGACGGCGTTGGGCCGCTGCAGGTCGCAGGCCACCATCAGGGGGCTCTTGCCCTGGTCCTTGAGCCACAGGGCCAGCTTCGCGGCCAGCGTGGTCTTGCCGGCGCCCTGGAGTCCGGCCAGCATGATGACCGTCGGGCCGGTCTTGGCGTAGCGCAGACGGCGGGTCTCCCCGCCCAGGATCTCGACCAGTTCGTCGTTGACGATCTTGATGATCTGTTGGGCCGGGTTCAGCGCCCCACTGACCTCTTCGCCGCGTGCTCGTTCCTTGACCGCTGCGACGAACTCCTTGACCACCGGCAGGGCGACGTCGGCCTCGAGCAGGGCGATCCGGATCTCGCGCGCGGTGGCGTCGATGTCGTCCTCGGAGAGCCTGCCCTTGCCGCGCAGGTTCTTGAAGGTGTCGGCGAGCCGGTCGGAGAGTGTGGCGAACAAGGTGATCCTTCGTAGATCTCGGTGGGTCTGAGGGGGTCAGCCTATCGGGGGCCCTCGGGCGAAGCGTCGGGTGCGGACGGCTGAGCGTAGAGAGCCCGGACTCGTTCGGACACGCGACGCGAGGCACCATCGTCGAGGTGATCGAAGAAGATCCGTCGCCGCCAGGCGTAGGTCTCGGTCTCTTCGGTCGTCCGTTCCCGGAACAGATCGTCCAGCGCAACGCCCAGCGCCTCGAAGTCCCGAGCCACCGGGCCGGGGAGAACCTCTTCCAAGTCGTAGAAGAGCCCGCGCTCCTCGGTGACGTACCGCTCGTAGTCGTAGGCGAAACTGATGACCGGTCGGCCGGTCAGTAGGAAGTCGACCACACAGCTGGAGTAGTCGGTGACCAACGCGTCCGCCACCCGGTACAGGATCTCCAGGGTGGGGAACCTGCGCGCGGACAGGTCGATCGGCTTCAGGGGGGCCAGCATCCGGGAGTACGTGTGGGCCTTGTCGGCCATGTGTTCGCGGATGCCCAGCACCGCGTTGTTCCGCTCGGCCCAGCCGGCGAGCCAGTCCAGCTCGGTGGACGAGAACTCGTAGTAGGCCTCGGCCTGGCCGCTCTTGAAGGTCGGGAGGAACATCACGAGCCTGCGGTCCCCCACCTCGGCTCGGAGGTCGGCCTCCTGCTGGCTCAGATCGGGAGGGAGGAGCGCGTCCTCTCTCACGATGAAGTCGTTGCGCGGCAGTCCCGTGGGCCACATGTCGTGCAGCGTGAGGGGGTGGAACGCGGCGGTCATGGCCAGGGTGTCGATGGCCGAGGAGGTGATGACGGCGCGACACTGCGCATTCTCGGCCCGGACGAACTCGGGATTCTGCGAGGCGTCGAAGGTTGCGGGGCCGAACCGCTTGAGGGGGATCCCGTGCCAGAGGTTGATCAGGTTGTGTCGCTCGGGGTCGACCGGGAACTCCACGTTCTTGTGGACCCCGTGCTTGAGGAAGACCTGACCCGAGCGCAGGAGGTGGTACTGACCCTCGGGGCTGTGAAGCGGGACCGCGACCGTGTTGACCCCGTCCACCTCGACGGCCCGGGATCGGGTGAGGATGATCTTCTTGATCGCGGGGTCATCGCGGACCTCTTCGAACAGGGCGCGTTCGTTACCGGCCAAGGTGTGCTCGTAGCCGCACACCGGGAAGGCCCACCACTCGTCGTACGTCGGTGTGGTGGCGTCCTGGTCGGCGAACTCCTCGTCGTTCAACAAGGTCGGCACCTCGACGCCGCCGTCGGCTCGGGTGTGGATCGCGAAGCTGCGTCGGATCCGGTCGTCGGGCGACACCCGCCACAGATTGGCTTCCATCTGCTCCACGGGCGCCTGCGGCACCAACTCCGCGACCCGCTCCTTCCACGACTCCAGATCAGGGGTGTCGTAGGGGTTGTCGGCCAGGAAGGCGCGCTTGAGCAGCGGGAAGCCATCGGCGATCAGGTCGAAGGCCGCCGGGCCGTAGATCGGGTGGTACGGGTGCAGGTCGGCGGCGTAGGTGTCGAACTCGTACCCCTGGCCGATGAGGTACTGGGACGTGCCGGTTTCGTACTTGTAGATGATCATGATCTTCGAGGGCTGTGCGGCCACCGCCTCCAACCGTTTGCGGAATCCCGCGTCGGTGATGATCGGGCGTCGGACGGCCAGGAAGTAGGACCCGATGTGGACGAACCCGTTGCCCTCCATCACCGCCCGCGGCAGCATCTCGCGCTTGACGTGGTCGATCGGCAGGGGTTCTCGCTGCTCACCGGTCCCGTCGAAGTACCTAGCGGTGACCTGCAATCCCCACCAGTCGCACCTGCGTTCGTTCATGGCGGCGAAAACGTCGTCCAGGGGGCGCAGCAGGTAGCAGCTGTCGTTGACGAAGAGCACCTCGTCGTACGTCTCGAGGACGTCCCAGCCGACGTAGTCGCGGGCGAGACGCGAGTAGGAGCCGAAGTCGTAGGTTCCGTGCCGTTCGCTCCACGCACCCGCGGCGAGACCGCCCAACTTCTCGAGCTCGCCGTTCTGGAGCGCACAGTCCGCGAGGTAGTAGACGTCGGCGAACCGACTCAACTCGCGGACGTAGGCCACCACGACGTCGTCGATCAGCCCGTCCGGGTCGTAGCCGGCGAAGAGACAGGCGCGTCGCACCGGGCCTGCGCCCAGGGCGCTCGGAACGGGCCGCTCGGGTCGGGTCGGCAACGGGTCGTGGCCGACGTACTGACCCTCCAGCAGGTAGTGGACGAGCGGGTTGGGTCCCTCGACCGCCGGATCGAGATACTCCGACCAGTACCACCACACGTCGAAGGACAGACTCGGGTTGCGCAGGGTGCGCCATCCACGGTGGGCGAAGTGCTTGATCGGGTCGTCTCCGCGCATCGCTGCGGAATTCGCCTCGAGGTACGCCGGCCCGTCCACCGCGCCGCTGCCCCGGATGAGGGCGACCTCGCACTTGAAGGACTCCCCCTGGTGGACCTCGGGTCCTCTCCCTGCGTTGTGGGCGATGAATTCGTCCAGGTCCGGCACCTCGGCCAGCCCCGCCTCGCGGGCCCTCCGCAGCAGGGCCAGGGCGCTGCCGTCCCGTCGTTCGACGAGCTGACCCCACTTGGTCACCAACGCACGCCAACGGAGGTCGTACTCCTCGGGGCTCATGCGTTGATCCCTTCCACGTAGAGGCTCTTGACCATCCTCACCACACGATGACTGCTCTGGTCGTCGACCCACTGGTGGAAGAGCTGCCGTGATCGGTCGCGACGTCGTCGCGCCTGGTCGTCGGGCTCGTCGAAGACGGTGTCGAGGGCGTCGCTGAGTTGATCGAACGACCGCACCACGGGTCCGGGCAGGACGTGTTCGAGGTCGTAGAGCAGGGAACCGGCCACGTCGTCGAGGTCGGGAGCGAAGTTGACGATGGGCCGGCCCGTGGCCAGGAAATCCAGCGCCAGGCTGTGGTAATCGGTCAACAGCGCGTCGACACTGCGCAGCACGACGTGCACGTGGGGATAGCGCCGGGCGGAGAGGTCGAGGCTCACCTCACGCAACGAACGCGAGTAGTCGCGGGTCTGATCGTGGGGGTGTTCACGCAAGCCGAGCACGACGTCGTGACGTGTGCACCACTCGGCCAACCACGAGGTCTCACTGTGGCTGAAGGGGTAGGCGGGTCGATCATCTGGTGCGCGACGACTCGGCGCGAACAGGAGCAGCCGTCGGCCGTCGAGCTCGTCTTGTAGTCGATCCTCCTCCCCCGCCAGATCATCTGGAAGTCGGTCGCGCGCCGCGAGAAGGAAGTCCAGGGCCGGGTGGCCGGTCATCCACAGATCGTCGTACGCCAGCGGGTAGTGGAGGCTGCCGGCCGCGAGTTGATCGACCCGGGAGGAACCCAGGGCTGCCCGGGTACGCCGCGGCCCGGCCGGGGCGATGGGCCGAACCGAGGCCGAGGCGGACGACTGGGCGGGACTTTCCAGGGCGAGACCGGGTCGAACCACGATCACGTTGTGGTCCGACGAGAGCGGCTGCCCGAGGCTGGCCCGGGGGCGGTCCTTGACGAACACCTGCCCCGACCGAAGCAGGTGCTCCTGCCCCTCGGGACTGTTCAGCGGCAGCACCACCACGTTCTCGCCGGTCAGCGTCACGTCCCGACTCCGCGTCAGGACGATCTTCTTGACCGACGGGTCGTCCCGTACCTCCTCGAAGATCGCGCGACTGTTGTCCGGCAGGGTGTGCAGGTCCGCGGAGACCGGGAAGGCCCACCAGTGCTCGAAGGTGGGGGTCGCGGCGTCCCGACGTCGAAAGTCTCGTCCCGCCAGGAGCCGCGGCACCGTCACGGCTCCGGTCTCGTCGCGTTCGATGGCAAAGCTGCGGGCCAACCGGTCGTGCGGGGCCACCCGCAGGAGGTTGCGTTCGAACATCTCAACCGGAGCGTCGGGCACCAGCGACGTGATCCGTTCCTTCCACTCCCGCAGCCCGGGGACGTCGTAATGGTTCTGGTAGATCAGGTATCGCTTCAGCAGGGGGAACCCCGTTTCGACCAGGCGGAAGTACCACTCGGTGAACAACGGGTGGAACGGATAGAGATCAGAACAGAAGGTGTCGAAGGCGAACCGGTTCCCGATCAGGTAGCGGGTCAGTCCGATCTCGTACTTCTGGATGATCGCCAGCTTTCCGCGCTGACGGTGGACGCTGCTGAGCAGTCGACGGAAGCCGTCGTCCTGGACGACCGGCCGGCGGAAGGCCAGGAAGTAGGAGCCGACGTGGAAGTCGTAGACCACATCTCGCTCGAACTCCTCCAGCAGTTCCTCGCGTAGTCGAGTCAGGGCGATCGGCTCGGCGAACGAGTTGCTCGGCTCCGCCGCCGTGAGCGCCAGGCCCTTGGTCGCCTGGAGCCCCCACCAGTCGCAGGCGCGGGCATTCATGTCCTCGAACACGTCGTCGAGGGGACGCAAGAGGTAACAGCTGTCGTTGACCAGCAGGACCTCGTCGTACTCGTCGAGGACGTCCCAACCGACCAGTTCCTGGGCCAACAGTGAGTAGGACCCGAAGTCGTAGGCGCCGTGCCGGATGGCCCAGGCCCCGGTCGTGCACTCGTCCAGTTTGGCCAGCTCATCGGGATCCAGGTAACCGTCACACAGGTAGTAGACGTCGCTGTGCCGGCTCAGCTCCCGGGCGTAGGCCACGACGTAGTCGTCCACGACGCCGTCGACGTCGTGTCCGGCGAGGAGGCACACCCGGCGTACGGGCCGGTCGGCCGGCAGCGGGTGTCCGGGCCCGGCCTGCGTGGTCGCCGGCATCCCCGTGTGCCCGGCCGCCCGGCCCTCGAGGATGTAGTGCGCCAGTGGGTTGGTCTCGTCCTGACTCGGGTCCAGATAGTTCGACCAGTACCACCACACGTCGAAGTCCGCGCTGGGACGGAGCAGCTCCCGCCAACCGGTCCGACAGAAGTGCCGCAGCAGGTCCTCGTCGGTTTCCCTGAGGGCGGGGCGTTGCGCGGCGTAGAACTCGTTGTCGAACAGCCCGGATCCGGCAATCACCTCGGCGTCCAGCGTCACCCGCGGATCGTCGCGGTCCCGCGGACCCGCAGCGAGCCGGCGCACGGCTGAGGCCGTCGGCGGGTCAGGTTCGACGTGGCCGGGTTCCCCGGGCTCTCGAGGCGTCCCGTGCGCGCGCTGGGTCACTGGTGCTTTCCGGCGCTACGTCGTTCCTCGGTGAGAAAGTCGACCAGGGGGTTGATCCCGGCTTCGGCGACGTCGGGGTGGGTGCGCAGGTAGTCGCGCGTGCTGAAGCTCGGGCTCGGATCGAAACCAGCGGCGGCACCGTGTCGGAGGTAGTGGAGGGCGGCACTCTGTCCGCTGGCCACCACCTCCGGGTGCTGGATGAGGTACCAGGGGCCAGCGAAACTGTCGGAGGCCCGGAGCAGGGCTGCGTCGTCGTCCTCGTTGCTTCTGCGGCCCACCAGTTTGGCGCCGACCCGCAGGGCGCGGGTGGGCTTGCCCTCGCTCTCGTGCTGGTCGAGGTGTGCGTCGATGGTCTCGGCCAGCTTGTTGAGCTGGGCGCTCAAGCGTTTCAGCCTGCGGCTGTCGCTCGCCGAGGTCTCGGCGATCTCTTCCTGCGCAGCCCGTACCTGAGCCAACTCGAGTCGACACATCCTCAACTCTTCGACGACTCTGTCGGACTCGCTCGGTGTTTGTGCCATGGCAACCTTCATCGCTGGTTCGGATCGAGCCGTACTATCTCATCCCACCAAGAGGCCACCGGCTAAACCTCGCGCTAGGCGTCCCGCGTGTCTGTGGAGGTCAACGCCTCTCGGACCGCATGGGCAGCCTCGGCCGCTCGCTCGTCGGACAGGACACCGGCGCTGTCCTCCTGCAGGTAGAAGACGTCGACCGCCTGCGGACCCAACGTGTCCAGGTGCGCCGATCGTACGGCGATCCCGAGGCTCGCGAGAGCCGCGCAGACCAGGTACACCACCCCGGGTCGATCGGCGGCTCGGACCTCCAGCACGGTCGACTGCTCGCTGGCCTCGGGCTGGACGACCACACTCGGCGCCAGCGCTGAGGAGTCGGCGGGCTGCAACCGGGCGGTGGGGTCCAGGCGCCCGTCCACGATCGCGGCGTACCGGGTGCGCAGGATGGCCGGATCGACCACTTCCTCGGCGATCTCCCACACCGCGACGGCGTGCTCGCCCTGGGACCAGATCCGGGCGGCCCTGACGGGAGTGCGTTGGAGGGCGAACATGGCGGCCAGGTTGGCCAACAGCCCGACCCGATCCACCGCGATCGTGGTCACCCGGGCTCCGCCCACCACCGGTTCCACCTCGATCGAGACCGCGCCGGGTTCCAACTCCGGGATCGGTTGGTCCTCGGTGCGGATGGCCGGCCAGTCGGTGCCGGAGTCGAGGGTGGCGTGGGCGCGGCGACCCAAATCGCGGATGAGACCCGACCGCCACGACGACCAGGCCTTCGGGGAGGTGGCCTTCGCGTCGGCCTCGGTCAGGGCGATGAGCAGGGACACCGCTTCGGGCGTACCCAGGCGGGAGGTGATCGTCTCCACCGTCGCCGGATCGTCCGGGTCCCGGGTCGTGGCCGTTTGCGCCAGGAGCAGGTGCCAGCGCACCAGCAGGGCGATCAGGTCGACCGATGGTTGCTCGAACCCCATCCGCGTCGCGATGGTGCGCGCGATCGGCTCCCCCGCGATGCTGTGTTCGACCAGTCCACCCTTCCCGATGTCGTGCAGGAGCGCGGAGATCATCAGGACATCGGGGCGGGCCACGGTGCGGATCAGGCCGGAGGCCTCCATGCACGTCTCGACCACGTGTCGGGCCACGGTGAACCGGTGGATCACCGACGCATGCGGCACGAGGTGGATTCGTTCCCACTCGGGCAGGATCAGGTTGAGCGCCCCCGTCTCCTCGAGCGTCTCCCAGACCCCCAGCAGCCCCCGTCCCGAGGCCAGCAGGCGGACCAGCAGCTGTCGGGCCTCGGTCGGCCACGGGTTCGGCAGTTCCCCGCACTCCCGGACCAGCCGGGCTGCGGTGGCCGGAGCCAGCAGGGCATCCTTCTCGGCCGCGGCGGTGGCGGCGCGGAGCAGCAGCACCGGATCGTTCGCCGGACGTGCCCTGCGGTCCAGGACGACCTCGCCCTGGGACAGCGCGACCCCGTCGGCCAGGGGTTCGAGCTGCGGACGACGGGGGGCGGTCGCGGAGGTGGGGCGGCGTAGGAGGTCGTCGACCCGTCGCCAGGCCAGGCGGGAGAGGTGGGTGATGCGGCGCGCGATGCCCCGCACGTACACCTGGGCGGCCCGATCGTCCTCCAACCCCAGCCCGGGGGCGAGGTCGCTCCACATCTCCGGCGTGATCCGATCGGTGGCCCGTCCCGCGATGCCGTGCACGAGATCGCGAACATCGAGCAGCGCCTGACGGCTGCGCTCCAGATCCGCGTGCGGTACGTCGATCAGCCAGGTCGCCACGAGCGCGTTCAGGACCGTGGCGTCCCGCAGACCCCCGGTGGCCTCTTTCAGGTCCGGGATCGAGAGATGGGCCAACTCCCCGGCCCGCGCATGTCGGGCGCGAACCATCGTCTGGAGGTCGGGTAGGCGGTTCTTGGCGCCTCGTCGCCACTGCGCCAACATGGTGGCCCGCAGTCGCAACGTCAGATTCGGGTCGCCGGCGACGTGCCGGATGTCCAGCAGTCCCGACGCCACGCGGACGTCGTCCTCGGCCGCCGCGATCATCTGCGAGAAGGTCCGGACCGAGTGGTCGATCGTGGAACCCGAGTCCCAGAGCGGGTACCAGACCTTCTCGGCGAGCTCTCGAACCTCCACGCCGTCGTCGCAGACGAGCACCACGTCCAGGTCGGAGAAGGGCGCGAGCTCACCGCGGCCGTAGCCGCCGACCGCGACCAGCGCCGCGCCGACGTCGATGCCACCCGAGGCCTGGTAGGCGGAGGCGCACATCGCGTCGGCTGCTTCGGTTCGCTGTGCTCGTTGTGCGGCGGTCATGTGACTGCGCTCCCGGCGGTGGGTCGTGGTGGTGCCGGGGACCGGCTGGCCCCGCTGGATTCAGCGATCAGATCGCCGCGTCGTCCCGGTCGCCGGTCCGCACCCGCACCACGGACTCCAGCGGGCTGACCCAGATCTTGCCGTCGCCGATCCGTCCGGTCTGCGCGCTGGTGGTGATCGCAGCCGTCACGCGTTCCGCGTCGTCGTCGGCCACCACGATCTCCACCCGGATCTTGGGCACCAGGGCGATGTCGTACTCGGCACCCCGGTACACCTCGGTGTGTCCCTTCTGGCGCCCGTAGCCGCTGACCTCGCTGACGGTCATCCCGGTGACACCCTGGCCCTCCAGCGCTTCGCGGACGTCCTCCCATTTGTGTGGCTTGATGACGGCGGTGATGAGCTTCATCGGCGCTCCTTGTCGGCTGGTGGTGAGAGAACCGATCCCGAGGTTCGGGATCCGGCGGTGGAGTGGAGGTCGTAGGCGGTCTCGGCGTGGACGATCAGGTCGATGCCGTTGACCTCGTGTTCTTCGTCGATCCGGAAGCCCATCGTCTTGTCGACCACGAGTCCGA
The DNA here is from genome assembly GCF_054783655.1 of Nocardioides salsibiostraticola. Taxonomy (NCBI): domain Bacteria; kingdom Bacillati; phylum Actinomycetota; class Actinomycetes; order Propionibacteriales; family Nocardioidaceae; genus Nocardioides; species Nocardioides salsibiostraticola. Next base: position 219,670 of record NZ_BAAGQD010000001.1, read on the forward strand.
TGATGCCCGACATCACGAAGGCGTAGACGAGGACCGCGCCACCGCCGAGCAGTTGACGGCCCAACTGGTCGACTCCCCCGCCGTAGAAGAGCCCGTCGACACCCGTGGGGGCGGCGGCCGTGGCGATCAGACCGATCCCGAAGGTGCCCACCAACCCGCCGACCATGTGGACCCCGACGACGTCGAGGGAGTCGTCGTACTTCCAGCGGTACTTCAGTCCCACCGCGAGCGCACACACCACACCGGCGACGAAGCCCATGACGAGTGACCCCATCGGGGACAGCGATCCGCAGGAAGGGGTGATGGCGACCAGGCCCGCGACCAGGCCGGAGGCAGCACCCAGTGAGGTGGCGTGCCCGTCGCGGATGCGTTCGAGGGCCAACCACCCGAGCACCCCTGCCGCGGCGGCCAGCAGGGTGGTGGTGAAGACGACGGCGGCGTCCTGGTTCGCCGCGAGGGCAGATCCGGCGTTGAATCCGAACCAGCCGAAGTAGAGCAGACCGGCGCCGAGCATGACCAGGGTCAGGTTGTGGGGGCGCATCGGGTCGCGCCCGAATCCGACCCGGCGTCCCAGCACCAGGGCCAACGCCAGTGCCGAGGCACCCGAGTTGATCTCGACCGCGGTTCCCCCGGCGAAGTCCACGACGCCGAGGTTGTTGGCCATCCATCCCCCGACGTGGTCACCGTCGGAGAAGTCGAAGATCCAGTGGGCGATCGGTGCGTACACCAACAGGGTCCAGGCGGCCACGAACACCATCCAGGCCCCGAACCGCGCGCGGTCCGCGATCGCACCGGAGACCAGGGCGCCGGTGATGACGCAGAACAGGCCCTGGAAGACGGCGAAGAGCAGAAGGGGAATCGTCGAGTCGCCGTTGGCGCCGGGTTCGAGGAGTTGTCCCAGTCCGGCGTACTGCCGTGGGTCTCCGATCAGGCCGTAACCGAGGTCGTCGCCGAAGGCCAGGGAGTAGCCCACCATGGTCCACAGCACGAGGATCACCGCCAGGGACCCGAAGGTCATCATCATCATGTTCAGCACGCTCTTGGAGCGGACCATGCCGCCGTAGAACAGCGCCAGTCCGGGAGCCATCAGCAGGACCAGGGCCGTGGCGGCCAGCATCCAGGCGGTGTCTCCGGAGTCCAGGGAGCCCAGGTCGGCGACGGTGGACAGGAAGCCGGCGAGGTGAGGTTTCACGGACGCAGATTCTGCATTCTGATTGTTTCGTCGTAGCAGGGTTCAGGTTTCCATCGTGTTAACGGCCCGACTGCGTGAGCAGCCGGGCCGTCAAACCGACGAAACCGAGGTGGTTAAACCGCAGCCTCGTTCTTGTCGCCGGTGCGCACCCGGATGACCGTCTCGATGGGACTCAGCCACACCTTGCCGTCGCCGATGCGTCCGGTGCCGGCGCTCTTGACCACGATCCCAATGATGTCCTCGGCGTCCGGGTCGTCGACGACGATCTCGATGCGGATCTTGGGCACCAGGGCGATGTCGTACTCCGCCCCGCGATACACCTCGGTGTGGCCCTTCTGGCGGCCGTAGCCGCTGACCTCGCTGACGGTCATGCCCGTCACCCCGAACGTCTCGAGGGCTTCACGAACGTCTTCCCACTTGTGCGGCTTGATCACCGCGGTCACGAGCTTCATGAGGTGGCTCCTTCTTTGCGGGTCGAGGGGCTGGTGGCGGAACCGCTCAGGACGCTGGGGCGGTTGCTGCTGGACAGGCTGGTGTGGAGGTCGTAGGCGGACTCGCCGTGCTGGTCGAAGTCGATGCCCTCGATCTCGGCCTCCTCGTCGATACGCCAACCCAGGGTGTACTTGATGGCCAGGGCGATGAGCAGCGTCATGACACCAGACCAGGCGACCGCGACCAGTACGCCGAGGAGTTGGTCGACCAGGGAGCCGATCCCCCCGCCGTAGAAGAGGCCGTCGACCACGCCGCCGGCGATGTTGTCACCCTCTGACGCGGTGGTGGAGAAGAAGCCGATCAGCAGTGTGCCGACGATGCCACCCACGAGGTGGACTCCGACGACATCGAGCGAGTCGTCGTAGCCCAGCTTGAACTTCAAACCGACCGCCCAGGCACACAGGGCACCGGACACAACGCCGATGCCGAGAGCACCGAAGATGTCCACCGCACCAGCGGCCGGGGTGATGGCGACAAGTCCGGCGACGATGCCGGAGGCGGCACCCAGCGTGGTGGCCTTGCCGTGCAGCAGGCGTTCGACGACCAACCAGGCGATGATCGCGGCCATCGTGGCCAGGGTGGTGTTGGCGAAGGTCTGACCGGTCTCGGCCAGGAACTGCTCGCTCGCATCGAGCTCGTCGCTGAAGACGATGGAGCCCACGTTGAAGCCGTACCAGCCGACCCACAGCAGGGCCGCGCCGAGCATGGTCAGCGTCAGGTTGTGCGGCCGCATGGGCTCGCGGCCGAAGCCGATCCGCTTGCCGACGACCAGGGCGAGCACGAGGCCCGCGACACCGGCGTTGATGTGGACGGCGGTTCCGCCGGCGTAGTCCTGCGCGCCGATCGTGCCGCAGATGAGCGAGTCGTCGCCGCACTGGAAGACCATGTGGGCCAGCGGGAAGTAGGACAGCGTGACCCACAGCGGCACGAAGACGACCCAGGCCGACAACTTGACCCGGTCGGCGATGGCCCCGCTGATCAGGGCAGTGGTGATCACCGCGAACGTCAGCTGGAACATCATGAACGTGTAGCCGTCGTACCCGACGTCCTGAAGACCGAAGTTCGTCACGGGAGAGGCGAAGAACGTCCCGTCCCCACTGAACACCATCGAGTAGCCGTAGAGCACCCAGAGGATGCCGACGATGGCCATCGCGATGTAGGACATCATCATCATGTTGAGCACGGACTTCGAGCGGGTCATCCCGCCGTAGAACAGGGCCAGCGCCGGCGTGGTCATCATCAGCACCAACAGCGTGGCCACGAGCATGAAGGCGTTGTAGCCGTCCATGGAACCTCCAGATACGTGAAACGGAGGGGTGCGAGCAGCGTCGCGACAGCGTTGTCGACGGCGGGTCCCACCCCATTCACGAGTACTTTCGGGCAACGAGGTTTCGTGGTGTTCGCCACCGTGTTGCCGTCGTGCAACGAGTTCGGGGGTTTTGTTTCGCCCTGGTAACGCCAGCCTGTGAACCCCTGGTCCCGCCGGCGGTGTGCACGCCGGGGGTGGGCCGCGCGGCCACTACAGTCACCTTCATGCCCGGACGCAGCCCCCGCATCATCGCCACCATGATGGTTCGCGACGAGATCGACATCGTTGCGGCCATGATCGAGCACCATCTCGACCAGGGGGTGGATCTCCTGATCGTCACCGACAACGCGTCGGTCGACGGCACCACCGAGATCCTCGAGCAGTACGCCGCCACGGGTCAGGTCGAGCTCCACCACGACCCTCTGCATCGCAAGCAACAGGCCAAGGTGGTCACCCGGATGGCCCGCCGGGCCCGCACCGAGCATCAGGCCGACTGGGTGCTGAACCTGGACGCGGACGAGTTCCTGGTGCCCCTGGACCTCTCGATGACGGTTCGGCAGGCCCTCGAGGGCACGAGCCTGCACCTGAACGCCTTCACCACCCCGGTCACCAACCTGGTCGGACCCGCAGGGTGGTCGGGCAGCGGCGTGGACCGCCTGGTCTGGCGTGATGTCCGCTCCGAGGAGCAGTTGCAGGCGGTCGGCATCCACGCCCAACCGACCGCGAACGCCGTCCATCGCGGGGAGTCGGACGTCTGGATCGCCCAGGGAAACCACTTCGTCTCACTCGCCAGCAACGGCCAACCGCCGCCGGAGGTCGCGATGGAGGTGCTGCATCTGCCGTGGCGCTCGTGGGCCCAACTCGAGCGCAAGGTGATCAACGCCGGTCGCGCCTACGACAGCAACCCCGAACTGCAGCCCAGCCCGCGTCACCACGGGATGAAGGACTATCGGCGCTACCAGGCCGGCCGGCTCCAGGAGGCCTATCTGGCCCGCACCCCCCAGCGGTCCGAACTCGAGGCGGGGGAACGTGATGGTTCCTATGTCCGCGATGACTGGCTGGCCACGCACCTTCGCTCCCTGCTCCAGCGGGCGTTGCTTCCCGACGCGTTGCGTCCGGTGGTGGACCCTGCCGCCGACGATCCGGTGCCCGAGGACGAACACGCCGACGGGGCTGCCCGAGGCAGGGCGCAACTCGCCGCCGAACCGGAAGACGCCCCGCAGCCCGTCGGTGGGTAGTCTGACGCGCCATCCCCCACGATCAGCCCCCTCAGTCCCCCATCCAGCCAGCCCGATCCGCAGCCCGACGTCCAGAGGAGCAGTACGTGTCGCGTCCGCCCTCTGCCACGCCGCGAGGTCTCGCAGCGCTGAAGGCCCGGATCGAACGACGCTGGCCGATGTTCATCAAGGAGATGTCGGCCTTCGGGGTCGTCGGTGGCGTCAACTTCATGGTCGACCTGGCGGCGTACCAGGTGATGTATTCGGTGTTCGCCCAGGGCGCCCTGGTCTCCAAGGTGGTCTCGACCGCGCTCACCTCGACCCTGGCCTACTTCATGCACCGACACTGGTCCTTCGCCCACCGCGCGAAAACCGGAGTACGCCGCGAGTACACCCTGTTCATCCTGCTCAGTGCGGTGTCCCTCGGCATCGGCCTGGCCATCATCGGGGCCACCCGCTACGGGTTGGGCCAGACCGACATCGTGGTCCTGCAGATCGCCAACATCATCTCGATCGGAGTGGGAGTCGTCTTCCGCTTCTACGCCTACAAGCGGTGGGTGTTCCTGCCCGCCGAGCAAGCCGCAGCCGGAGAGGCCTCACGTGACTGACCCATCCGCGACCCCAGAACGCGACCCCGGGACCTACCAGGCCGGGTACTTCGAGACCCGGTTGGCGCACGATCCGAATCGACGCGCGGTCTGGCGTCACATCTGTGACTACCTCTCCCGGTGGATCGCCCCGGATGCCGACGTGCTGGAGCTCGGTGCCGGGTGGTGTGACTTCGCGAACCTGATCCAGGCCGGTTCGGTGACCGCGATGGATCTCGATGCAGTCGTCGAGCGCGCCGCGGAACCGCATGTGCGCGCGGTGGTCGGTGACTGCACGGACCTCAGCGAGTTCGCGGACGCCAGCTTCGACGTGGTCTTCGCCTCGAACCTGCTCGAGCACCTCGAGCGTCCGGTGGCCACCGCCCTGCTCGCCGAGGCCAAGCGGGTGCTCCGACCCGGCGGACGGCTGCTCCTGCTACAACCCAACTTCCGGCTCAACCCCGGCGGCTACTTCGACGACTTCACCCACGTGGCGATCTACACCGACCAGTCGCTGTCCGACTACCTCGTCTCCGAGGGCTGGTCGATCCAGCACGTGGCGGCCCGCTTCCTGCCCCTGACCATGAAATCCAAAGGTTCTCGACTCACCTTCCTGGTGCCCTACTACCTGCGCTCCCCCATCAAGCCGATGGCGGGTCAGATGCTGGTGGTGGCCGGTCGATGAGCAGCTCCACCTCCGGAACCCCGACGGCGTACGCCGAGCGTCGTCCCGCACTGCTCGCCGCCCTGTTCGTCCTGCCCTACCTGCTGTTCAGCCTGAGCTGGGCGGTCAGCAATCCGCCGGGGGCTGCACCCGACGAGCAGCACCACCTGGTCAAGGCCATCGGTAGCGGTTCTTTCCAACTCGGTCGCGCCGGGCCCCCGCCCGCGTCAGATGCCCCACCCAACGTGGTGACCCGCAACGCCTCCATCACCCGGATCTACCGCATCCCCGAGCGCCTGGTCTCCGGGCAGGGGTACCGCTGCTTCGCCTTCGCGCCCGACATCACGGCTGACTGCCTGCCCGATCAACCGCCTGGCAGCGGCGACGGGGAGGTCGAGTTCGACACTCCGATGGGTGCCTATCCCCCGTTCCTCTACGCCCCCATCGGGTGGGCCACCCTGTCCACACAGACCCCCGAACAGGCCTTCGTGGCCGGCCGGTTGGTGGCCTCGTTCCTGAGCACCCTCCTGTTGTGGATGGGGGTCACCCATGCCGTGCGTTGGCTGGGACGACGGGTGGTGCTGGTCTTCGCGGTCGCGATGACCCCGATGGCCGTCTACTCCACCGGCATCCTTTCGATCAGCGGCATCGAGATCATGGCCTCCTGCGCGGTGGCCGCCGTGGTGCTGGTGGCCCTGCGCCGCCCAGAGTCCGTGCACGCCGTCAGCACCCACCTCACCCTCCTGACCGCCGGTGTGGCGCTAGCGCTGGGTCGACAACTCGGGGCGCTTTCCTTGGGGTTGATGCTGCTGGTGCTGTTGGTGGCCGCCGGCCGTCAGCACCTGACCACCCTGCTGCGCACCCGACCGCCCACGTTCCTGCTCACCGTCGTCGGCATCCTCGCGGCGACCGTGACGGTCGCGGCGTGGGAGTTGACCTATGACCACCCCTCCAACACCGGTTCGGTGCTGAACAGCGATGCCGTCCTCCCGTTCGTGGAGCGGTCCTACGGCTACCTGGTATCCAGCATCGGCCTGTTCGGTTGGCTCGACACCCGGATCCCGGGACCGGCCACCGGAGCCTGGTTGACCCTGTGGGTGGTGGTGGTCGGCTTCGCGCTGATCATGGGACGACGACGGGACGTCGTCATCATCGCCCTGGGGCTGATCGGCCTGTGGACATTGGCCTTCGCCCTCTACGCCAGCGTCTTCTACACCATTTCCGCAGACATCCAGGGGCGCCAGTTCCTCGGGCTGACCGCGTTCCTGGTCATCCTGGCGGGCGGGGTCGTGGTGGACCGGCTTCCGTCCCTGGGTCGGGCCGCGGTGACACGCAGCTACCTTGCGGTCGCGCTCGTGGTCGGTGTCGTCCAGGCTCTCTCGCTGTACTTCAACGCCCGTCGGTACGCCGTCGGCGTACCCGGCCCGTTCTGGTTCGTGCCCGAAGCGACCTGGACCCCACCGGGGGGTTTCCCACCGTGGTTGGGCCTGGCTGCGTTCGCCGGGGTGCTGCTGACGTTCGTGGTCTTCAGCTTCCGCCCCCGGGATCTCGGGGCCGAGCTGACCGGCAACCCGACTGGCCAACCGACTGGCCAACTGACTGGCCAACCGACTGGGGAGAACCGCAACATCGTGCAGGATGAGAGGGTCGTGGACCATGTGGAACGGTAAATCGTTAGCGGTCGTGTTGCCGACCTACAACGAGAAGGACAGCATCGCGGAGTGCATCCGTGGTTTCGAGGCGCTCGGGGTGGTCGACGAGATCATCGTCGTCAACAACAACGCCGCCGAAGGCACCTCCCAGGAGGTCGCCCGCACCGGTGCCCGCGAGGTGATCGAGACCGAGCAGGGCTACGGCGCCGCCATCCAGCGAGGCCTGCGTGAAGCGGACTGCGACCTGATCGCGATCTGTGAGCCCGACGGCACCTTCGAACCCGCCGATCTGAGCAAACTGCTTCCCTACACCGGCGAGTGCGACTTCGTCATCGGTTCCCGAACCGTGTCGACGTTCATCTGGCAGGGCGCCAACATGAACTGGTTCCTACAGGTCGGCAACTGGTTCGTGGCGAAGATGATCGAGGTGCTGTTCAACACCACCTCGTTGTCGGACGTCGGCTGCACCTTCCGCGTCGTCTCCCGCGAGTGTGTCGAGGACCTGAGCCCCTCCTTCCGCAACACCGAGTCGGCGTTCGGTCTGGAGATGCTGCTCCTGGCCGTGGTCCGGCGGATCAAGGTGGTTCAGATCCCGGTGAACTACCTGCCCCGGGTCGGCCAGTCCTCGGTCACCGGTGACCTCGACAAGACCCTGCGTCTGGGGTTCTTGATGATGTGGATGGTGATCCGCACCCGGATCACCCCCGGGATGAAGCGACCGCGCCCGGTGCGACGCCGCAGCTGAGTTCAGTCCGGTCTGGGCTCAGTCCGCGAACCCGCGGGCGTGTCGACGCTCCCGAGCGATCTCGATCAACCGGTCCGCTCTGGCGCCGAACGAGTGCTCGCGTGCGATGAAGGCGGCCTGAGTCCGGCGTTCTTCGTCATCGCCGAAGATGTCGTCGAGGTCCAGCGAGGACGTCATCGCGATCAGGTCCTCCGGTGTGCGCCAGATCTGCACGGAACGCCCGAAGATCTCAGCGGCACCCTCGACCTCGTCGCTGACCACTCGGGCGCCGCTGGCGACGGCGTCGAAGAGTCGGTTGGAGATGAACCCCTGCGCGCGCATGTCGTCCCAGTGATCGTTGAGCACGACGCCGGCGCTGCGGTACGCCGCACTGACCAGGTCGTTGCGCAGGTAGATCCCCTTGACGAAACCCTCGGGGAGGAACTCACTCCAGTGATCGCCGTAGATCGACAGCGGTAGATTCGATTCCACCGCGTCGCGGACGATCGGCCGGTAGATCTTGCGGGAACTGCCCACGAACACCACCGGATGGCCGGTGCCGGGCCGCGCGCTGTCGGGGTGGAACAGCCCGGGATCGGTGGCCTGCAACATGGGTTCTATGTCGATGCCCCAACGCTTCGAGGTCGCGGCACTCCAGCGGAAACTGGCGGCAAGGAGCCGGTCGTAGCCCGCTGCCTCCCGCTGGCCCAGTTTGTCCGGGTGGGAGATCACCCAGCCGATGCTGATCTGTTCGGGGGTCGGGCGGAATGAGGAGAGTCCGCGCAACACCAACGCGACATCGTCGTGCCGGCTGGTCGTCCGCTCGAACTCCAGGCGGTGATCGATCACCACCTCGTGTCCCCGTGCGCGCAGCGCGGTGGCTACCGCTCGGGCGAAGTGGGTGTCCCCCCACTTCTCTCCCTCCCGTCCCCACGGTGCAGGGTTCTTGATCGCCCACCGGAGGGGGCGGAGTCGGTCACTGATTTGCAGTCGCTCGGCACGCACCAGGACCGGGTCGGGGATGATCAGACGTCGGCTGCGCCGGTCCTTGGCGTCGCGCAACTGGTGGTCCACCACGCGCATCCCCACGCTGGCCCACAGGTCCACGTCGTCGCGGGGTTCGGTGACTCCGGCCCAACGGCCCAGATAGAGCTCGCGGTTCGACAGGTGCTTGGCGAAGCGACCCTGGGTGCGGGATTCGTGGTGGATCACCGGAGCCTCCGGAAGCACCCGGAAATGTCCCTCACGCATCGCCGCGAGCCGATGACACAGGTCGATGTCCTCCATGCCGTTGGTGAACACCGGGTCGAACCCACGCAGCGCGATCACATCGTCGTAGCGCAGGGCCATGGCGGCCCCGGTGATCGCGGAGAACTCTTGCTCCTCGACCCGAGCGGCGTCCTCGACCGGAAAGTTGGCCAGGAAACTGTGCGGCAGACCGCCCGTGGCGGGGAAGGCCACTCCCGCCGATTGCACGGCACCACTGGGGAACAACAGCAACGGCTGGGCGCCCAGCACCTGCGGATCCGACAGGGCCCGTTGCAGTGGGCTCAGCCACTCGACCGGGACCACGGTGTCGTTGTTGAGGAACACCACCGTGTCTCCGCGCGCCTCGACGAGAGCGAGATTGTTTCCGAGCGCGAACCCGTGGTTCACCGCGCTGTGGATCAGCGAGATGTCGGGGTACCGGGCCGCCAACGCGTCGAGCATGACGCTGGTGTGCAGATCGGAGCCGTTGTCGAAGACGATGCACTCGACGCTCGGCCTCTCCGGTGGCGGGTCCTGCGCGTCCGACTCCGTCTCGGATCCGTCATCGGGGGTGGGCGCCGAAGCGAGCACCGAGCGCACGGCCGCCATGGTCATCGCCCAGTCGTGGTAAGTCGGGATGATGACGGAGACCAGGCCAGCGGTGGGAGTACGCCGGGACAACTCGTCCCAGTCGATCAACGTGTCGTTGAGGACCACGTCCTCCCACGAGTCGATGTTTTCGTGGTCGGGCAGGGGTCGCTGGGCCTCCGGTGGGAGTTGGGCCTGCGAACGTGAGCGGAAGACACGACGGGTCCCGATGTGGGCCACGGCCTCGATGTCCTGCCGGTCCAGAAGATTCACCACCAGGCGGAAACGCCAGGCCCCGGGCCGGTCATCGACCAGACCGCCGTCCTCGATGACGCTCTGCAGGAGTTCTCGTCGGACGAGCAGGCGGGGCAGCTCCACCGCGGACCGGGACGTGACGGCTCCCTTGCGTTGGCCGCCGCTGGCGAAGCGCGAGGCCCCCTTGGCGGTGACTCCCTCCAAGATGTCGGCCACGAGGGACCGGTCGTCCGGTTGGGCTGCGATGACCAGCGCTCGCAGTCGGTCCGGAGTCCATTCGTCGCCCGCATCGAGGAACGTCACGTAGCGTCCCGTGGCCGAGTCGATGGCGTGTCCCACGGCTGCGCTGGGGTCGCTCGGATCCTGGCGGATGACGGTGATCGGTCGGGCTTCGGACAGTTCGGCCGCGCACAACTCCTCGAGGCCGGGGATATCTCCGCGGTCGAGGACCACTGCCTCCCACTGCGGCAGCGTCTGGGCGTGCAAGGACCGCAGGGAGGCGATCAGGTGCTCGGAGCTGAAGCCGGCCGTCACGACCACCGTGACCGATGCTTCAGCCGGCCCCTCAGGCGGTGCAGCGGCTTGAGCGAACATCTCGGTGAAGCGGTCGATCTGAGCGGAGGGGGCGCGGTCGCTCCACACCCTCGGCACACTCCGCCGTTGTGCCTCCCACTCGGCTGCGCGATCTCGGACCCAGGCCAACAGGTCCTCCTGTCCCCCGTCGTCGTCGAGGGGCAGCCACCGGGTCGCGGAGGCGCGCTGAGCGGCGCCGATCTCCTGATAGTGGCCCAGAGGGCCCGCGGGGTGGCTTCGTGCGTCGGGATTGCGCGTCAGGTACCCGACAGTGGTGAACAGCGGGTGCGTGGGAACCCGGAAGGCCTTGCGTCGCAGGTAGACGACCAGGGGGTTGCGATCCCCGATGTCGCCGTCGTAGCCCTCGGCGAAGAACGCGGGGTCGAACAGGGGGTGGGGGCGGAGGCCCTCGGTGGCGCTGACGCGTAGGAAGTGACGCACCGCCTCGAGCCGGTCGAGCTTGCGACGCAACTGGGCGGCGTACCACTCGTGATCGAAGAGCGGTGACTCGTTGAGCAGTCTCTCCTCGGCGGTGAGCCGTTCGGTGGGTTCCTCCGGCGTGGGCCCGGGCTCGTCGTCCTGGGCACCGGACAGCGCTCGGACCCTGCGGCCCAGGGCCTTGCCGGCGCGCGCGACGCCCTTGTCCGTCCTGTCAGGGGGTTCGCTCATCGACCCGCCTCAGCCCAACAGGGCGTCCACGAACGCACCGGCGTCGAAGGGGGCCAGATCGTCGGGGCCCTCGCCGAGCCCGACCAGCTTCACCGGGACACCGAGTTCGCGCTGTACGGCGACCACGATGCCGCCCTTGGCCGAGCCGTCGAGCTTCGTGAGCACGATGCCGGTGACGTCGACGACCTCGGAGAAGACCTTGGCCTGGATCATGCCGTTCTGACCGGTCGTCGCATCGAGGACCAACAGAACCTCGGTGACGGGCACCTGCTTCTCGACCACCCGCTTGACCTTGCCGAGCTCGTCCATCAGGCCCTGCTTGTTCTGGAGCCGTCCGGCGGTGTCGATGATGACGGTGTCGACACCGTCGTTCATCCCCTGCTTGACGGCATCGAAAGCGACGCTGGCCGGGTCGGTGCCCTCGGGCCCGCGGATCACCTCCACGCCGACGCGTTCCCCCCACGTCGCCAACTGCTCGACAGCTGCGGCCCGGAAGGTGTCGGCCGCCCCAAGGGTGACTCGTCGGTCCTCCGCGACCAGGATGCGGGCGATCTTGCCGACCGAAGTGGTCTTGCCGGCTCCGTTGACCCCGACGACGAGCACCACTCCGGGCTGCCCGTCGGCTCCGGAGACCTGCAACCGGCGGTCCATGCCGGGGTCGACGACCGCCAGCAACTCTTCGCGCAACACGGCCCGCACCTCACCGGGCTCACGGCCCTCGACCCGGAGTCGGGTCCGCAGGTTCTCCACGATCTGCTGACTCGGTGCGACCCCGACGTCGGCGGTGATCAGGATGTCCTCGATCGACTCCCAGGTGTCCTCGTCCAGACGGTCCCGGCTCAGCAGCGCGAGCAGTCCGCGTCCGAGTCCACCCTGGGATCCGGCCAGCCGCTGACGCAGCCGCACCAGGCGCGAGGCCGTGCCCTCGGGGCGATCAAGGGTGAGGGTGTCGCCGGGCTCCTCGCCGGTCTCCCCACTGGGCTCCTCGACGGGTTCTTCCGGCGGGGTCGTGAGGTCCGGTCCGGTTGGTGCCGGGAGATCTGGTTCGGTCGGCGCCTCGACGGTCGGGGTCTCCGGCGGCCGCCCCACCGACCGGCGTCGTACCGTGGAAACGAGGCCGACCACGAGCACCAGAGCCAAGACGGCGATGCCGGTGATCAGGAACAACAGCTCAATCATGAGCCCATCCAATCAGGGTCGTGAAACAGGTCATCGGGTAGTCAGCGGGCCGTGGCGGCCAGCGCACGCCGTGCGCGTCCCTCGCCGACGCCGCGGCGGGTCTCGCCGAGGGTGAAACCCAGGGCGGCGCGTACGGGACTCAAGCCACGATCCGGTTCGCGCGCATCGGCGAGGCGACCGATCTGCGTTTCGTACCACTCCGACTGGCCGGCCATGGCCAGCAACTTCGGCACCTTGTACGCCGGCAACTCGATCCCGTCCGACCCCTCCAGCAGCGCCCGGGCGAAGTCGGGGTCGAGACCCAAGGGACGCCCCAGCCCGATCAGGTCCACCGATCCGGAGGCCAGCAGCGCTCGCATCGCGGCGGCGCTGCGTAGACCACCGGTGAGCATGATGGGGGTGTCGGGGGCGGCGGCCCGGGCCTGTGCGGCGAAGTCGGCGAAGTACGCCTCCTTGTAGGGCGAGTCCTCGACGGTTCCCGCACTCTGGTCCTCCGCGAGGCCCAGCAGGGCCGGCGACTCGTAGGTCCCTCCCGAGACCTCGACCAGATCGACCCCTGCCTGCGCCAGCATCGCGAACACCGAGACCGCTTCGGCGGTGGTGAACCCGCCATGGCGGAAGTCGGAGGAGTTGAGCTTCACCGCGACGGTGAACTCGTTCGAGGTGGCCTCGCGCACGGCCTTGACGGCGTCGAGAAGCGGCTTGGCCCGTCCGGCCAGGTCTCCGCCGTACTCGTCGGTCCGCAGGTTGGTCAGCGGGGAGAGGAACTGGGCGAGCAGATAGCCGTGGGCGGCGTGGATCTGGACCCCGTCCATGCCAGCCTCCTGGCACCGTCGCGCCGCGTCCGCGAAGCCGGTGATGATCGCCCGGATCTCCGGGGATGACAGTTCGCGAGGGGTCCCGAAGGCTCCGAGGACCTTGACCGCATCGGTCTTGCTGGGTGCCACCGGCGTGGTCGCGATCCAACGGGCGCACTGCTTGCCCGGGTGGGAGAGTTGGGCGATCACCGGGGTGTCCCCAGTTGCGTCGACCACCCGCGCCAGGGCCGCGATGTCCAGGTGGGAGTCGGCGACGATGTTGCGCGATCGTTCGAGGTAGCGGCGGTCGACCATGAGGTTGCCCGTGATCAGCAGCCCCGCTCCGCCCTGGGCCCAGCGGCGGTAGACCCGCTCGTGCCGGATCGTGGGTTGGTTGTTCCGATCCGCCAGGTTCTCGGTCATCGGGGCCTTGGCGATCCGGTTCGGCAGAGTCAATCCGCTGCGCAGGGTCATGGGTGAATCAAGAGTCGTTGGCACGGCGCGACCCTACCGGTGACCCCGCCGTACCCCGCGAGTCGGCGCGTTTTGAACAAGTAGCGCCGAGTGGGCCTGTTTTCGGCGTCAAGTTGCGCCGACTCGGCAGTCAGCGGACGAGAGGCGTGACCGCGGCTCGGATCTCGTCGGGGACGGGTACGACGGGGCGAGGCCCAGCGGTGGTGTCGGTGTTGTCGACGTAGACGTGCACGAAGCGTCCCTCGGCGGCGGCAGGCTCATCAGCGGAATGGTCCTCCGCGGAGCCGTCGCCCTGCTGGAAGAGTCCGATCCGGTAGATGACCGAGGAGGTCCCCAGACGCTCCACGACCAGCCCCATCTCGACCGGGTGGGGGTAGCCGATCTCCCGGAAGTAGCGGCACGACACCTCGGCGACGACACCGACCGCCGGCAGGTTCCGGATGTTCAGGCCGGTGGCCTCGGCGAGGTGGACGTTGACGGCGGTGTCGATGAGTTCGAAGTACTTGGCGTTGTTCATGTGGCCGTAGACGTCATCATCGGCCCACCGCGTGGTCGCGGTGCGCCAGGCGACGTAGTCGGCCCGGGTGGGCCGCTGAGGAGTGCTCATGCCGGCTCATTCTCCCGGAGTCGCTGACTGATCACGGCGCTGACCCCGTCGCCACGCATCGTCACGCCGTAGAGGGCGTCACCGACCTCCATGGTGCGCTTCTGGTGGGTGATCACCAGCAGTTGGGAGTGCGCCCGCAACTCCTCGTAGATCTCGAGCAGACGGCCCAGGTTCGTGTCGTCCAGGGCGGCCTCCACCTCGTCGAGGATGTAGAACGGCGAAGGTCGCGCCTTGAACAGAGCCACCAGGAACGCCACGGCGACCAGCGATCGTTCACCACCGGAGAGCAGCGAGAGCCGTTTGACCTTCTTGCCCGGGGGCCGGGCCTCGACCTCGACCCCGGTGGTCAACATGTCGTTCGGCTGGGTCAGGACCAAGCGGCCCTCCCCTCCGGGGAAGAGACGGGCGAAGGTCGAGTCGAAGGCGGCGCTGACGTCGGCGTAGGCCTGGGTGAAGACCTGCTCGACGCGCGAGTCGACCTCCTTGACGATGTCCATCAGGTCCTTGCGGGTCTGCTTGAGGTCCTCGAGTTGTTCGGTGAGGAACTTGTGCCGCTCCTCCATGGCGGAGAACTCCTCCAGCGCCAGGGGGTTGATCCGGCCCAACTGATTCAGGGCCCGCTCCGCGGAACGCAGACGCTTGACCTGCTCGTCGCGGACGAACGCGACCGGCTCGGGGGTCTCCTCCCCCTCGTCGACCTCACCGGTGAAGGGGATCAGGGTCACGGGGCCGTAGTCGTTGACCAGACCTTCTGGCTCGAGACCGAGCTCATCGATGGCGCGTTCCTCCAGCTGCTCGATCCGCATCCGCTGCTGGGTGCGGGCCATCTCGTCGCGGTGCACGGAGTTGACCAGGTCGTCGTTCTCCTTCGCCAGATCGCGCAGCGTGGCCCGGATCTCCAACAGTTCGCGTTCGCGGCCCCGTCGGGACTCCTCGACCGCGCGACGTCGATCGTTGGCCAGGTAGATCGAGATCTCGAGGCGGCGCAGCACGAACCCGACGGCGATCCCGACCGCCTCTGCGGCGGCCCCCTCGCGCAGCAACCGCTCGCGGCGCTCGGCCGCCTTCGCGCGCGCCTCACGCTCGGTCTTGGCCGAGCGCAACAGCGAGTCGACGCGTCCGTGCAGGGCGCGGGCGCGTTCCTCCGAGGTCCGTAGGGCCAGGCGTCCGTCCATCTCCCCCTGACGAGCCGTGCGGGCCTGCTCGGCGAGGCGTTCGCGTTCGCTGGTGTCGGGCTCCTCCTCCGGGGAATCCTGGGCTGCGACCAACCGGGCTTCCAGATCGCTGAGACCGGCGAGATCCTGCTCCCGTGCGCTGTGGGCCTTCTCGATCGCCGCCGCGATCCGGTCGGCCTCCGCCCGAGCGGAACGGGCCTGCGAGCCGTACTGGCCCAACTCCTCGGCCACGGCCGCGAGCGTTGCGTCGGACTCGTGCAACTTGGCCAGCGAGACGTCGACCCATTTCTGGGCCTCCAGTCGCTCGCGCTCGAGCCGGGACATCTCGAAGGACAACCGCTCCGAGGAGGCGGTCGCCGCGATGAGTTTGGCGGCGGCGTCGTCGACAGCGGCCTGGATCTCGATCAGACTCTGCTGTCCCGAGGACCCGCCGCTGACGAAGTGCGCCCCGATCAGGTCGCCGTCGCGGGTCACCGCCAGGACGTCGGGCAACTCGGTGACCAGGCGCCGTCCTGCGTCCAGGTCGTCGACGACCGCCGTCTTGTGGAGGAGCCGCGTCAGGGACGCGGTCAGTTCGGCGGGGCACTCGACCGCATCCACGGCGTACGACGCACCGTCCGGGAGACCGGGCCAGGGTTCGGCGTCGACGGCACCGCCGGCCAGGAGCAGTCCGGCCCGACCGAGGTCGGCGTCGCGCAGGTGATCGACGGCGGTGATGGCCGAGCCGACATCGGACACGGCGATCGCGTCCGCCGCGGAGCCGAGTGCTGCGGCGATCGCGGGCTCGAAGCCCGCTTGGACAGTCAGAAGGGCCGCGACCGAACCGAGCAGACCCGCGACCTCGTCGGAGGCGGCCAGCAGGGCGCCAGCCCCGTCCTTGCGGTTCAACCCCATCTCCAGGGCTTCCTTGCGGGCTGCGTGGGTGGACCGGTCCTGCTCGGCCTGTCGGGCTTCCTCGCGGGCCGTGATGAGGAGTTCCTCCACGGCGTCCAGGGAGGTCACCGCCGATTCGTGCTCGGCGTCGAGCCCCTCCTCGCCAGCGTCGAGTCCGGCCACCTTTGTCTCCAGGGCGGTGAAGTCGCGCTCGGCGCGGTCCGCACGGGCCTTGGCCTCCTCGCGGGAGAGCTCGAGTCGACCGATCTCGTCGTCCGCGGCGGCGGCTCGCGACCGCACCGTGTTGACCTGTCCGTGGAGCCGGGCCAGACCCTCACGTCGGTCGGCGGCCGCGCGTTGCAGTCCGGCGACCCGACGGTCCTCCTCGGCTGCCGCCTCCTCCGCCCGGTGCTTGGCGGCCACGGCCTGTTCGAGGGCGCTGCGGTTCGCCTCCACCTCCGCACCGATGGCCTGTTCCTGCTCGCGGATCCGTTGCGCCTCCGCCTCGAGCTGGTCGGGGTCACGTCCCTGGGACCGGTCGGATTCGGAGGCACCTGCGGCGTTACGCACCCGCTCGGAGGCCAGCGACTCGGTGCCGCGCAGGCGTTCACGCAGGCTGCTGAGGGACGACTGGGT
The DNA here is from genome assembly GCF_054783655.1 of Nocardioides salsibiostraticola. Taxonomy (NCBI): domain Bacteria; kingdom Bacillati; phylum Actinomycetota; class Actinomycetes; order Propionibacteriales; family Nocardioidaceae; genus Nocardioides; species Nocardioides salsibiostraticola. Next base: position 236,581 of record NZ_BAAGQD010000001.1, read on the forward strand.
GTCCTGGGCGGCGGCCAGCGCGGGGAGATCCTCTCGCAGGGCCGCTTCGAGCCCGGCCTCGACCTCCCGCGCCTGCGTCAACTGCGACTCGACCTGGGTGCGACGTTCGAGGAGGATCGATTCGTCGGCCATCTCCTGCTCGAGAGCCGTGCGGGCGGTGACCAGGTCGTCGGCCAGGAGGCGGGCGCGCGCGTCGCGGGCATCGGCCTGGACCGTGGCCGCCCGACGAGCCACCTCGGCCTGTCGACCCAGGGGCTTGAGTTGGCGTCGGATCTCGCTGAGCAGGTCGCCGAGTCGGGTCAGGTTGCCGTCGGTGGAGTCGAGCTTGCGCAGCGCCTTCTCTTTGCGCTTGCGGTGTTTGAGGACCCCGGCAGCCTCCTCGATGAAGCCGCGGCGGTCCTCGGGCGTGGCGTGCAGGATCGTGTCGAGTTGTCCCTGCCCCACGATCACGTGCATCTCACGGCCGATGCCGGAGTCGCTGAGGAGTTCCTGGACGTCCAGGAGACGGCAGGAGGTGCCGTTGATGGCGTACTCCGACCCGCCGCTGCGGAACATGGTGCGGCTGATCGTGACCTCGGCGTACTCGATGGGCAGGGCCCCGTCGGAGTTGTCGATGGTCAGCACGACCTCGGCGCGTCCCAGGGGCGGGCGCCCGGAGGTGCCGGCGAAGATGACGTCCTCCATCTTGCCGCCGCGCAGGCTCTTGACGCCCTGCTCACCCATCACCCACGCCAGGGCGTCCACGACGTTGGACTTGCCGGACCCGTTGGGTCCCACGATGCAGGTGATGCCCGGTTCGAGTTGGAGAGTGGTCGCCGAGGCGAAGGACTTGAACCCCTTGAGGGTCAGGCTCTTCAGGTACACAGCACTCCTGCTCGGCTCTACGGGCGACTGGCGAGCCTCACCCTACCGTCCCGGACGGGCCGTGGGGGCGGTCCGGATCGTGGTCCGATCAGACAGCGGGGGTGCGCCGACGGCGGCGCAACCCGAGGGCCAGACCCATGGCTCCGCCGACCAGGCCGAGCGGCACGATGGCGCCGGAGCGGTCGAAGGACGCCCCGGTGCGAGCGTTGGGCGGCAACGCTCCGCGACCGTCGCCAGGCACGTCGACGGCGTACACGTCCAGGCCGCGGACCAGGTCGACCGAGTAGACGACGTTGGTACGCCGCTTGGTCTGCTTGCCGTTCTGCTTGAAGACCGGCACCCACATGGCGTCCCAGACCTCGGAGAGGCCGTGGACGGAGTGGGCGTAGGTCTTGATGTTGCGGGGGTTGCGGACGTCGAGGATCTGGGTGCCGCCGCCGTAGAAGCCGGCCGCGACCAGCCCACCGGGGCGGTAGTCGAACCAGTGGGAGGAGCAGAAGGCCCCCTGCGGCAGCGGGAAGGTGCCCAGATCGGAGAGTTCGACCTTGTCGAGCGGGACGATGACCGGTTTGCGGGTGACGCGTTGACCGTTCTTGCCCTTGACCTTGGTGGTGCCGAGACGCTTGACCCACCAGGTCTGGAACGAGCCGGCGCGGCTGCAGTCGGTCTGCTCGTAGTCCTCCTCGGTGATGAGCAGGACGTTGCCGCGGCTCAGCGAGGGCCGCTTGTTCGGCTTGAACTTCTTGGCGTTCGGGCGGAAGGAGTTGTGCAGGATGAAGTCGTTGTAGCCGGGGAACCTCGGGTCCGTGCCCTCCCCGGCCTTGCCGGTGGTCACGATCAGCTTCGGTCGGGCGGGGTTCTTCGTGCTCCACATGGAGGCCCCGCCGAAGCCGGTGTGGGTGCCGATCCGGGCGGCGTCGAAGTTCCACTTGTGCCCGGCGGTGGGCGACGGGAACGCCTGCAGGCCCGGCTTCTTCCGGCGTTTGTCGACCTCGACCGGCTTGCTCAGGTTGCGCAGGTCGAAGACGGAGAACTTACCGCCGCTGCCGGCGGAGTAGGCGTAGGTGCAGTTCGACTCCTGCACGCAGGCCACCGTGTGGGTGCTGGTGGATCCCTCGGCACGGGACAGGATCCGCGGTCGGGCCGGGTTGGTGACATCGACGACGATCAGTTCCCCGCCACCGACGTTGGTGTGGGCGATGTCGGCCGGGTTGGCGTTGACGAGGTCGACCCCGATCAGCACGAAGCGACGGACCCCGTTGGAGGTTCGGCGCTCCCCACAGTTCATCGCCTCGTTCTCGAACAACACGTTCGGCAGCGTGCCCACCAGTCGGGGCCGGGCGGCGTTGCGGACGTCGTAGACCCGCACGGAGTCCAGACCGCTGGTCACGAAGATCGGAGCGGTCTTCATGAAGCACCCCGAGATGCCCACCTGAGAGGGGTTGCTGGAGAGCTGAGCGATGTTGTCGCTCTCCAGAGCGGTGTCCGTGCCGTCGGCGAGAAGCGACATCCGCTCGATCCGATCACGATCACCGTGGGCCGAAGCGGGGGCAACGACACCTAGGGCCAGTGAGCTTCCGAGAAGGACGGCCGAGGCCATAGCGGCGAGAGGTCTACGCATGCCCCGTTCAACGACCGACCAGAGCCGGGGTCACGCCGAGTCTCGAAAGACAGATAACGGGTCAGGCGGGTTGCATCTGTGCGTCGAGGAGCTCGGCGGCCCGTGCCTCGAGAAGATGATCGTTCTCTTCCGCCAGGCGGAGCACGACGGCTTCCAGGTCGGCGACGCGCGAGCGCAGACGTGCGTTCTCGGCGATCAGGCGGGGATGGTGACGATCGGTGTTGACGAACCCGATCAGGGCCTTAGCCATGAGTCGGCCTTTCTGTTCAGGACTCTGCCCACGGATATGGGCCGTCTACCAGCGTCCCACTTGACGTCGACCCCGGCAAGTCCCGTTCAGCGCGAGCGCCGTGCCCTCGGCGCGGGCTGGCAGGAGGGGCAGAAGTACGACGAGCGGTTCATGAACGCGACCCGCCGGATCGGGGTGCTGCACCGGTCACACGGTTCGTCGCCCCGCCCGTAGGCGTGCAGGGACCGATCGAAGTAGCCGGATTGGCCGTTGACGTTGACGTAGAGAGCGTCGAAGGAGGTGCCTCCCTGGGCCAGGGCCTCCCCCATCACCGCACGGATGTGGCCCAGCAGGTCGTGCACCTGCCCGACCCGAAGCCGGTCGCCGGGCCGCTCCCCGTGGAGTCCGGCCCGCCAGAGCGACTCGTCGGCGTAGATGTTCCCGACCCCGGAGATCAGCCCCTGATCCAGGATGAGCCGCTTGATCCCGGAGGTGCGCCGACGGGTGCGCGCCACGAACTCGTCGTCGTCGAAGCATTCGTCGAGCGGGTCCCGCGCGATGTGGGCGATCTCGGAGGGGAGGTCGGCGCCGCCCACCGAGACCGACAGCCCGCCGAACATGCGTTGGTCGACGAAGCGGAGTTCGAGGGAACTCTCTCCCCCACCGGTCGAGCCACCGGTCGAGCCGTTGAGCCCGAAGCGGACCCGTAGGTGTCGCTCATCGGCCGCGCCCACCGGTTGGACGAGCATCTGGCCGCTCATCCCGAGGTGGGCGAGCAGTGCGTTGCCGTCGTCGAGGGGTAGCCAGAGGTACTTGCCCCGGCGTCGGGCCGCTTCGATCCGCCGACCGTTGACCGCGCCGGCGAAACCCTCGGGTCCCCCGGGGTCGCGGCGTACCGGTCGAGGGTGCAGAACGCTGACCGAGGCCACCGTCGCGCCGACGACATGCTTCTCGAGACCGGCCCGGACGACCTCGACCTCGGGAAGTTCAGGCACCCGACGAGGGCTCGGGGTCCGGCAGTACTGCGATCAGTTCGCCGTAGGCGGTCTCGGCGGCGCCCTGCTCGGCTTCCTTCTTCGACCGCCCGTGGCCGTTGCCGTAGAGCTGGTCGGCGACGCGCACCTGGGCGATGAAGGTCTTCATGTGATCGGGCCCGTCGTCGGTGATGACGTATTCGGGCACGCCCAAACTGTGGATGGCGGTGAGTTCCTGGAGCGAGGTCTTCCAATCCAGGCCCGCTCCCATCCCCGAGGCAGCCTCGATGAGGGGATCGAACAGGAGGTGCACCACCGCGGCGGCGTTGTCGATCGTCTCGCTGCTCAGGTGCACAGCACCGATCACGGCCTCGACGGTGTCGGAGACGATCGAGGCCTTCTCCCGGCCGCCGGTCGTTTCCTCGCCGCGACCGAGCTTGACGTAGTCGCCCAGCCCGATCCCGCGACCGACGCCGGCCAACGCACGGGCGTTGACCACCGCGGCACGGAGTTTGGCCAACCGACCCTCGGAGAGGTCGGGGTGCATCGTGTAGAGGGTCTCGGTCACCACGACCCCGAGCACGGAGTCCCCGAGGAACTCCAGGCGCTCGTTGGTCGGGAGACCGCCGTTCTCATAGGCGTAGGACCGGTGGGTCAGCGCCTGGTCGAGCAACTGCGGATCCAGCGTCGGGTTGCCCAGGGCACGCCTCAGTTCGGCGTAGTCCTGGGCACCCTCTTCGCTGCTCCCGGGGTTGCTCACCGGTTGCTCACCACCTGTTCGACGACAGGGACTCAGAGAACCTGACGACGGGCAGACTTGGCGCCGTACTCGCCGCAGGTGCTGCAGGCGCGGTGGGGCAGGTGCTTGGCACCACAAGACGCGTTGGCGCAGGTCACCAGGGTCGGCGCAACGGCCTTCCACTGCGAGCGACGGTGGCGCGTGTTGCTGCGCGACATCTTCCGCTTCGGGACAGCCACGGTGTTCTCCTCAAGGTGGGGGGACCGCGATTCGTACGGTCCCTCGGGTTCTGGTCTGGGGTCGTCCCGTTGCCGGGTCGATCAACTGGACGATTCTAGGGGGTTTCCTTCTCGGGGTCCGCATCGGCGGTCCGATCCGGGGTCAGATCGGTCAATGCGGCCCACCGTGGGTCGATCGGCGCCTCGTGATCGTGGTCCGGGTCGTCGGCCAGGCGGGCGCCGCATTCGACGCACAGACCGGGGCAGTCCTCCTCGCACAACGGCTGGAAGGGCAGTTCGAGCACCACGGCGTCGCGCAGCAGGGGTTCGAGGTCGAGCAGGTCGTCGTCGAGGACCTGCAGGTCCTGCTCCTCGTCGTCGTCCTCGGCCGGACGCTCGTAGAGGAAGAGTTCCTGGAAGCGCGCCTCGAGGTCCTCGTCCAACTCGATCAGGCAGCGCACGCACTCGCCCGACAACGCAGCGGTGGCCGTCCCGGTGATCAGGACGCCCTCCAGCACGGCCTCGAGTCGTACGTCGAGGGCGACCGGCGAGCCGACGGGTACCGCGAGAACCTCGATGCCCAGATCCTCAGGCGCCGGAGCGGTCCAGCTCAGCTCCTTCTGGGACCCTGCTCGCCGACCGAGTTCACGGGTGTCGAGGACGAAGGGATCCTGGGGATCCAAGGAACTCTGGGTCTTTCCGCTGCGTGCCATAACAGGGGCGAGCGTAGTCGTCGCCCGGTGCGACGGACAATCGTTGTGGTCGGGCGTCGAGATCGATCAGGGCCCTCAGGCGCTGTCGGCGCGTTCGGCCAGGCGTTCGAGGAGTCGTTCCCGGACGAAGTCGGGCAACAGGCCCTCGATGTCACCGCCCAGGGTGGCGACCTCCTTGACCAGGCTGGAGGACACGAAGGCGTAGGTCGGCGAGGTCGGCAGGAACACCGTCTCCACCCCCGTGAGGTGCGAGTTCATCTGCGCCATCTGCACCTCGTACTCGAAGTCACCCCCGCCGCGCAGGCCCTTGAGGATGGCCTGGATCGACTGCTCCCGGCAGTAGGTCGTCAGCAGACCGGAGAACCCGTCCACGCGGACGTTGCCGAACTCTGCGGTGGCCTCACTGAGCATCTCCATGCGCTCCTGAGGGGTGAACATCTTGTTCTTGGAGGCGTTCACCCCCACCGCCACCACGACCTCGTCGAACAGACCGGCCGCACGACCGATGATGTCGAGGTGCCCGTGGGTCACGGGGTCGAAGGATCCGGGGCATACCGCTCGGCGCATCAGGCTTCCTCGCTGCTGGCTGGGTCTTCGGGGGGAGGACCCGAATCCGCGCGACCGTACCAAAGCGTGGTCTCGCCGTACCGCTTCGACCTGACGGTCTCCAGCCCGTGGGGCCAGGTCGGTTCGGGGCTGCGTCGATAGCGTTCGACCACGACCAGGGCATCTGCCGCGAGCCAGCCGTGATCGGCCAGGGCGCGAAGGTCCTCGTCGACCGACTCGGCCTCCAGGGAGTACGGCGGGTCGAGGAACACCAGGTCGTACGCCGTCCGCTCCCCCGCCGCGCCGCCGGCCAGGAAAGTCGCCACCGAGGCCGCCTGGACCTGCGCCGAGGCCATGGCCAGCACCCGGGCGTTGTCCCTGATCAGGCTCGCGGTGCGCTTGTCGCGTTCCACGAGGGTCGCTTGCGTCGCCCCTCGGGAGATCGCCTCCAGACCCACCGCCCCGGACCCGGCGTACAGGTCGAGCACGGCCAGTCCGTCCCAGGAGCCGCACCACGATTCGACGGCGGAGAACAGCGCCTCGCGGACCCGGTCGCTGGTGGGACGGGTCGCGTCACCGGGCGGGGTCTTGAGCCTGCGGCCACCGGCGGAGCCGGCGATGATGCGTGTCATGACTTCTCCATGAAGCCGGCCTCCTGGGAGTGCTCGAGGGCGTCGGCCTCGATCCCCAGCAACGGCGCGGTCAGTAGTTCGGGATCCTCGTCGAGCAGTTTCTCAGCCGCACCTCGGGCGGCGATGATCGTGTCCTCGTCGCGCAGCACCCGCAGGTTGTCCAGGGTCGTGCGACCACCCGACTGTGATCGACCCAGGACGTCCCCCTCACGGCGCAACTCCAGGTCTATCCGGCTCAACTCGAACCCGTCGCGGGTCGAGGCGACGGCATCGAGCCGTTCCAGGGAGCCCGAGAGCGAGTCGGCCCTGGTCACCAGGAGGCACAGACCGTCGTGCCCGCCTCGGCCGATCCGGCCGCGCAGTTGGTGCAGCTGGGAGACCCCGAAACGATCGGCGTCCAGCAGGACCATCGTGGTCGCGTTCGGAACGTCGACCCCGACCTCGATGACCGTGGTGGCGACCAACACATCGATGTTCCCGGCGGAGAAGGCTCGCATCATCGCGTCCTTGTCGTCCGCGCTCATCCGGCCGTGCAGCATCTCGACACGCAACCCGTTCAGTTCACCCAGACGGAGTTCGACCACGACCTCCTCCACCGCCGCCAAGGGCACATCGGGCTCCGCGATCTCGCCGTTGGGCAGGACGAGCAGATCGACATCGGTCTGCTCGTAGTCGTCCCCCGAGATGCGCGGACACACGACGTAGGCCTGCCTCCCGTCGGCAACCTCCTCCCGCACCCGCTTCCAGGCACGATCGAGCCAGTTCGGATTCCGGTTGAGGTCGATCACCGTCGTCTGGACCTCCCCCCTACCCGCCGGCAGCTCGGTCAACGTGGAGACCTCCAGATCCCCGAACACGGTCATCGCCACGGTCCGCGGGATGGGAGTCGCGGTCATCACCAGGACGTGGGGCGGCGAGATCGCCTTGTCTGTCAGGGCGGCGCGTTGCTCGACGCCGAACCGGTGTTGCTCGTCGACGACCACCAGTCCGAGGTCGGCGAACATGACGTGCTGCTCGAGCAGGGCGTGGGTGCCGATGACCAGGCCGGCCTCGCCCGAGGCCAGCCGGGACATCGGGGCGGTGCGTTCGGTCTTGGTCATCGAACCGGTCAGCAACTCGACCTGCGTTGCTTCCGGGGCTCCGCCGAGCATGCCGCCGGCAGCGAGGTCGCCGAGCAGTTCGGTGATGGACCGGTGGTGCTGCTGGGCGAGCACCTCGGTGGGCGCGAGGAGTGCGGCCTGGCCGCCCGAGTCGACAACGTGCAGCATCGCCCGCAGCGCGACGAGCGTCTTGCCCGAGCCGACCTCGCCCTGGAGGAGTCGGTTCATCGGGTGGGATCGGCCGAGTTCGTGGGCGATCTCCTGTCCGGTGGACCGCTGACCACCGGTCAGTTCGAACGGCAGCCGGGCGTCGAAGGCGTCGAGCAGACCGCCGCTCCTCCCGGTCCGCGCGAAGGTCCCGATGGTGCGCACGAACCGCCGGCGACGGGCCATCACGATCTGCGTGATGAGGGCCTCGGTGAAACGGAAGTGGTGTTGGGCCCGCTCCACCTGCTCGAAGGTGTCCGGGGCATGGATCCACTCATAGGCCTGATGGGCGCCGGTGACGTCGTGGTCGGCTCGGATGCTTTCGGGGATCACATCGATCGGCTCGTCCAGAACGCTGCGGGCGAAGGCGACAGCCCGGATGACCTCGAGGTTCTCCAGACCACTGGTGAGGGGATAGATCGGAAACAGCTCCCCCAGCGCATCGATGGGAACACCCTCCTCCTCGGTGTCCGCGCCGAAGAGACTCATCTGGGGGTGGGTCAGCTGCCAGGTGTCCCGGAACCGCTTGACCTGTCCCATGAAGACACCCTGACGACCGACATGCAGTTTGGTCGACTGCCACTGAGCGGTCCTGTGATTCTTGGCGAAGAACGTCATCAGCAACCGGGCGCCGTCGGCGGCGAGCATTGTCTCGACGCGGTAGGCCGTTTTGTTGGTACGCCGATCGTCGTAGGTCTTCACCTGGCTGCTGATGATCTCCCCCACCACGATGAGGAACTCGCCCTCCTGCAGTTCCTCGACACGGGTCAACTCCCCGGTCTTGAGGTAGCGGCGGGGGAAGTGCCGCATCAGGTCCTGGACCGTCCGCAGGCGGAGACCTTCGGTGAACTTCTTCTGTTTCGCGGGCTTCTTGCCGCCCAGCACGGTGGTCACCGGGCTGTCCCACGCGATCATCAGCTCGACTCCTACTCGACCGACAGCAGGAGCGGGTAACGCTCCTGCCCACCGTCGTACACCACGGCGTCGACAGTGGGGTGCTCCTGCTCGACCCAGGCGGTCAACCGCTCGGTGAGCCCCTGGTCCTCGGCGCCGGCCACGAGGGTCACCAACTCACCGCCGGAGGCCAGCAGACGGCGGAGCACCTCCTGGGCCACGTCGTCGAGGTCCTTTCCGACCACCGCGAAGTCACCGGAGATCACGCCGAGCACGTCGCCGATCTCGCAGGGACCCGCCATGGTCATGGCCTGACGTGCGGCGATGGTGACGGCACCGTGGCGGACGTGGCGGGCGGTGGCGGTCATCTCGACGATGTCCTGGTCGAAGGAACGGCCGGGTTCGTGAACGGCGACCGCGGCCAGACCCTGCACCTGGGCCTGGGTGGGGATCACGTTGACGCGCAGGCCGTAGTCGGTGGCTGCGGTGCTGGCCGCGATCTGCGCCACCCGCACGGAGTCGGCGTCGTTGGGGAGCACGATGATCTCCTCGGCGCCGCACCCGAGGATGGCTTCGAGGATCTGTCCGGTCGACGGTCGGCGCTGAGGACCCCCTGCCACCACCACCGCGCCGGCCTCGGTGAACAGCGCCTCCAGGCCCGGACCTGCCGCGACCACGACGATGCCGCGACCGGTACGCCGCCGGCTCTGCTTCGCGGCCTCGACCTGTTCGGCGAAGTGCGTCACCCGGACGCGGTGAGGGCGCCCGGCCTCGATGCCCGCCTCGATGGCGGCTCCGACGTCGTCGACGTGCACATGCACGTTCCAGAGACCTTCTCCTCCCACCACCACCAGGGAGTCCCCCAGTGAGCCCAGCACCGTGCGGAGGTGGGGTACGACGTCATCGCCGGTCCGCTCGGTGTCGAGGAGATACATGACTTCGTAGGCCGGACCTTCGGCACTGAGGCCCTCTGTCCGGTCCTCCCCCGCCACCGGCGAGGTGGAGTCCGGGGAGCCCGATCGATCCTCGGGGCGTCGTGGGATGGGGATGGTGTGCTGTCCCAGGGGCACGGTGACCGGGATCGGACGGCGACCGGTCAACGCGGTCTCCGCCGCGTCGAAGATGACACTCAGCCCTCGACCACCGGCGTCCACGACCCCGGCGTCGCGCAGGACCGGCAGTTGCTCCGGCGTACGTGCCAAGGCTTCTCGGGCGGCTTGCGCCGCATCGGTGAACACGTCGCGGGTCCGACCCGCGGGGTCGGCGGCTCGCAGGAGCGCGGCCTCCGAGGCCGCTCGTGCCACCGACAGGATGGTCCCCTCGACGGGCTCACCGACCGCTGCGTAGCTCGCCTCGGTGGCCATCCGCAGGGCGTCGGCCATCACCCGGACGTTGGGTTCCTCGGGCGTTGCCTCGGAGATGCGTCGGGCGATGGCTCCGAGCATCTCGCTGAGGATCACCCCGGAGTTTCCCCGCGCCCCGAGTAGGGCACCACGGCGGAAGACCGCCAGGGCCTCGATCAGGTCCTCGCGTCCCGTGGGCTCGGGTTTGTCGGCGGCGGCCTCCCGGATGGCGTCCCGGGCCGCGGACACGGTGAGGTACATGTTCGTGCCGGTGTCCCCATCCGGAACGGGGTAGACGTTGAGGGCGTCGATCTCCTCGCGGGCCAGGGCCAGGGCGTCGGTTGCGATGTCGACGAACCGCAACACGATCGCCAACTGGATGGGGCCACCCTGGGGTGTCTGCTCCATGCTGTTGCCTTCCGGTCGCGGTCGTTGCCCCATCCGGGGCGAGTCCCGAACGTTAGTGGGTCCGGGTCCGGGATACAGCGCGATTTCGTTGCGCGTGGCGGCTCGGATACGCTGGGGCAGTTGCCCGCTAGCCGGGCTGTGGTCCGCGTCTGCGGATCTGTCCTTGGTTCATATCATCGAGTTTCAGGAGTCACCGTGGCTGCCGTGTGCGACATCTGCGCGAAGAAGCCGACTTTCGGCAACAACCGCCCGTGGTCCCGCAAGATCACCAAGCGTCGTTTCGACCCCAACATCCAGCGGGTCCGGGCCACCGTCAACGGCACCCCCCAGCGCATGAACGTGTGCACCGGTTGCATCAAGGCGGGCAAGGTCAGCCGCTGATCGGTTGGAACACCAGTACCTGATCGAAGCCGTCACCCATGCCGGGTGGCGGCTTTTGTCGTTCCCATCCGGCGCGAAAAACCCCCACCCTTGGCGGTAGTCGCTCAGAAGTGGGTCCACCCGGTGGGGCCGTCGTACGCCGACCCGTCGACGGTGACCAGGCCGGGTTCACGGTCTCCCACGGCACCGATGATCAACCAGCCCTCGGGAACCGCTGCGGCGTCGGGGAAGGTCGCCAGCAGTGCGTGGTCGTCGCCCCCGCCGAGGATGAACGACATCGGGTCGGCGCCCACCGCCGCGCCCACGGCAACCAGCGGTTCGGGCATCTCGAAGGCCTCGGTGCGGACGTCGATGCTGACCTGCGAGGCCTTTGCCAGGTGAGCGGCTTCGCTCAAGAGCCCGTCCGAGATGTCGATCAGGGACGACGCACCGGCCTCGGCGGCCTCCCGGCCGGCGTCGTACGGCGGTTCGGGGCGTCGGTAGGCCTCGACCAGGACACGTGGGGAGCGGAATCCCCGCCCGAGCACCGCCAGACCGGCTGCCGCCCAGCCCTGGCGACCGCGTAGGGCCACCACGTCGCCCGCTGTGGCACCCGAGCGCACCAAGGGGGTCTGCGTGCACGCACCCAGGACGGTCACGGCGACCACGATTTCGCGGGAGCGGGTGAAGTCTCCCCCGACGACGCTGGCGCCCACCAGGGCGCACTCGGCCGCGAATCCGCGGGCGAAGTCGGTGACCCAGGACGCCGGCAGGTCATCGGGTACGGCGAGCCCCACCGTCAGGGACGTGGCTCGGCCGCCCATCGCGTTGATGTCGGAGAGGTTCTGAGCGGCCGCTCGGTGGCCGACGTCCTGGGCGCTGGCCCAGTCGCGTCGGAAGTGTCGTCCCTCCACCATCAGGTCGGTCGAGACGACCACGTGACCGTTCTTGATGCGCAGCACCGCGGCGTCGTCCCCGGGTCCGATCAGGACGTGCTCGCCTTGGGTGAACAGGGCGGTGACGTCGGAGATCAACCCGAACTCACCACGATCGGCGACGGTCGGTTCCTCGGTTGTCGGCACCGCGCCATCACACCAGACGGGAGGCGGTGGCGGCCAACTGCGGACTACCGGCGCGCCCCCATTGCGGGGTAGGTTGTCGTGCGCGCTGCAGTCCGGAACAGCGCGGGCACATTCGCACGTACGCGAGGGAGAACACCATGGTCGTCCAGGCCTACATCCTGATCCAGACCGACGTCGGCAAGGCCGCCGAGGTGGCGAAGGCCATTGCCGGTCTGAAGGGTGTCACCGTGGCCGAGGACGTCACGGGCCCCTACGACGTGATCGTGCGGGCCGAGGCCCGCAACGTCGACGAACTCGGCAAGTTGGTCGTCTCCAAGGTCCAGAACCTCGAGGGCATCACCCGCACCCTGACCTGCCCCGTCGTCCACATCTGAGCCGACACTGAGCTCGAACCGCCGGCTCCCCGCTCGTGGGGGGGTCTGTCTCGCGTTGACGGTCCTGACGGTGGCTGCGTGCAGCCCTGTCGAGGTTCCCGTGCCGGATCTGGATCCCGCGCTGCAATCGGCGTGTGACGCCTTCCTCGAGGACGTCCCCGATCCGCTGCTCGACCTCGAACGGGTGGAAGTCGACCCGCCCGAGGCCCCAGCGCGCGCGTACGGCGACCCCGCCATCGTCGTCTCCTGCGTGGACACGATCCCCGCCGGCTTCGACCAGTTCGCGTTCTGCGTCGAGGTCAACGGGGTCGGGTGGTACCTCCCCGATGAGCAGATCGTCGACGACACCCTCGACGCCACCTTCACCGCGGTCGGCTACGAGCCACTGGTCGCGGTGCAGGTGCCGGCGCAGTACCGCCAGGTCACCGGCGGTGAGGTGCTCTCCGATCTGACCACGGCGGTGCAGGACAACCTCACCGAGACAACGCCGTGCCGATGAGTCACATCACGGTTCGCCGGATCACCCGGTTCCCGGTGAAGTCGATGGGTGGGGAGCGCCTCGAGGGGGCGCGTGTCACCGACCTCGGCATCACCGGCGACCGAGCCTTCGGCCTGCGCGATCTGGGGACCGGGAAGGTGCTGACGGCCAGGCGGACCCCCGCGCTGCTCTTCGCCTCCGCTCGATGGTCCGAGGAGGACGGCGGACGTGCACACGTCACCCTTCCCGAGGGCACCGTGGTGACCAGCGACCAACCCGACCGCGACGAGATCCTCTCCACGTGGCTGGGTCGGAAGGTCCGTCTCGAGCGAGCAGGAGGCGAGGGCGGGACGTATGAATCCCCCCAGGACGCCGAGAACGACACCGACTGGGCCACCTGGCAGGGTCCGGGCGGCGCCTGGCACGACAGCACCCGATCCCGGGTGTCCCTGGTGGGCGCCGCAACCCTGCGCGAGTGGGACGAGCGACGTTTCCGCACCAACCTGCTTCTCGAGGGCGGTGAGTCCGGGGCCGAGGACGACTGGGTCGAACACTCTCTGACCGTTGGCTCCGAGGTGGTGCTCGACGTCCGCAAGCGCATCGACCGCTGCGTGATGGTGACCCGGCCGTTGCCCGGGCAGGAGCGTGACCTCGATGTCCTGCGCACGATCAACACCGAGCGGGAGCGCTGTTTGGCCATCGGAGCCATGGTCTCCACCGGCGGCGTCATCCGCGTCGGTGACACCGTCACGCCCCGGTAGAGGCCTTAGCGCAGGCCGGTCCCCCGGGCCAACGCCAAGGCCAGCAACCGGTCCACGAGGGCCGGGTAGTCGACCCCGGTGGCCGCCCACATCTGCGGAAACATCGACAAAGGCGTGAAGCCGGGCATGGTGTTCAACTCGTTGATCACCAGTCGACCGTCGGGGAACACGAAGAAGTCGACCCGGGCCAGGCCCTCGCCGTCGACGGCCTCGAAGGCTCGCGCCGAGAACGCTCGCAGTTGCTCTGTCACCTCATCGGGCAGGATCGCCGGGACGTCCAACTCGGTGGACTGACCCGAGGCGTACTTGGCTTCGAAGTCGTAGAACTCGTGTCCGCCGGCCACCCGGATCTCAGCGGGCAGGCTGGTGTCGACGCCGCCGTCGAGGCGCTCCAGGACGCCACACTCGACCTCACGGGCTCCCTCGGCGGAGACCTCCAGCAGCACCTTCGGGTCGTGCCGGAAGGCTTCGGCCAGAGCCTCGTCCAACTCCGAGGAGTCGTGGGCCTTGCTGATGCCCAGGCTCGATCCGCCTCGGGCGGGCTTGACGAACAAGGGATAGCCGAGCTCCACGGCCTGCTCCCGGATGCGGTCCGGGGCCACGCCCCACTGCTTGGCCGTCACCGCGACGCTGGGCATGACCGGCAGACCCGCCGCGATCAGGGCCACCTTCATGAAGGCCTTGTCCATGGACACCGCGGAGGAGAGTACGCCGGCCCCGACGTACCGCACGCCGGCCATCTCGAGCATGCCCTGGATGGTTCCGTCCTCGCCCCAGGGCCCGTGGAGCAGCGGGAACACGACGTCGACCTCACCCAGCACGCTGGGCGGGGCGCCGGTCTCGGAGACGATCAGGTCGGTGCCGGACTCGGCCTGGGCCAGCGCGACGCCGGGCCTGGTCGCGTCCACGGTGGGCAGCCCGTCGGGACCGTCGAGCCGCAGACGATCGGGGTCACCGGACTCCAGCACCCACCGGCCCTCCGGGGTGATACCGACCGGGATGACGTCGTAGGTCGACCGGTCGATCGCGGCCAACACGCTGCCGGCGGTGACACAGGAGATCGCGTGTTCACCGGACCGGCCGCCGAAGACGACCGCGACACGAGGCTTTCGGGGAGGCTGATTCATCGAGAGGACCTTATCCGCCTAGGCTCGGCGCATGACCGATGGCACGCCAGACCTGCCCACCAACCCCTCGACGCAGGGGTCCCCCGCACTCAAGCCGGCAACGGTGGCGGTGACCGCCGGCCGGCCGGCCCGTGAGTTGGATGCTCCCCTCAACACCCCGATCACGATGGCCTCCACCTACATCGCCGGCGGCGAGGTCGACTACGGGCGGTACGGCAACCCGTCCTGGACGGCGTTCGAGGAGGCTCTCGGCGCACTCGAGGGTGGCCGGGCGCTCTCCTACGCCTCGGGCATGGCCGCCATCGCCGCCGTTCTCGACCTGGTCGGTAGCGAAGGGGTGGTCGTGGCTCCTCGTCACGCCTACAACGGGTCGATCATGGCCATGGCCGAGCTGGAGAGCCGCGGCCGGCTCAAGGTCAACCTCGTCGACGTCACCGACACCGATGCGGTGATCGCGGCCAGCGAAGGCGCCGCCCTGGTCTGGTTGGAGTCGCCGACCAATCCGGCTCTCGAGGTCGCCGACCTCGCCACGATCATCCCCGCCGCACAGGCCAACGGGGCCTCGGTGGTCGTGGACAACACCTTCGCCACTCCCCTGCTCCAACAGCCCCTCTCGCTGGGCGCCGACGTGGTGGTGCACTCGGTCACGAAGTACCTCGCGGGTCACAGCGACCTGCTGATGGGGGCCGTGGTCACCGCTGATGATCAACTCTGGAGTGTCCTGAAGGGTCGCCGTGACGTCACCGGCGCGGTCCCCGGTGCGATGGAGTCGTTCCTGGCCCTGCGTGGTCTGCGCACCCTGCATGTGCGCGTCGAGCGCGCCCAGTCGAACGCCGCCGAACTCGCCCGCCGACTGGCCGACCACCCCGCCATCGCGGAGGTCCGCTACCCGGACATGGGCGGGATCGTGTCGATCGTGCTCGCCGCCGGCCCACTGGCCGCCGACCTCCTCACCCACAAGACCTCGCTCTGGGTGCACGCCACCTCGCTCGGTGGGGTCGAATCCACCTTCGAGCGGCGTCGACGGTGGAAGACCGAGGCCCCGACCATCCCCGAGGCGCTGGTACGTCTCTCGGTCGGTATCGAGGACGTCGAAGACCTCTGGGACGACCTGTCGAAGGCGTTGAACGACCTGCAGGAGTGACCTAGACGTTGTGGGTAGGCCGAGACTCAGTCGGTCTCGGCCTTCGTGTCGCGGGCGATGAACGCTTCCATCATGTCCTGGGCGGTCATCCGCCCGGCAACGACCTCGTCGACGTACTCGACGATCGGGGCGTCCGCACCTGATTGGGCCGCCAGCGCGCGCAGGGACGAACAGGACTTGGCGCCCTCGGCGACCTGGTTGGTCGAGGCGTAGATCTCGTCAGTGGTCATCCCCTGACCCAGTTTCTCCCCGAAGGTCCGGTTGCGGGAGAGGGGCGAGGAGCAGGTGGCGACCAGGTCGCCCATCCCGGCCAACCCCATCAAGGTCATCGGGTTCGCGCCCAGCTTCATCGCCAGCCGGGCGGTCTCCGCCAGTCCGCGGGTGATCAGGGAGGCCGTGGTGTTGTCACCGAAGCCCAGGCCGACCGCCATACCGACCGCGAGTCCGACGACGTTCTTGTAGGCGCCACCGAGCTCGCACCCGAGCACGTCGGTGCTGGTGTAGGGACGGAAGGCCGGTGAGTGACAGCGCTCCTGCAGAGCCCGAGCCACGCTCTCGTCGGCACAGGCCACCACCGAGGCGGCCGGCTCCCGGCGCGCGATCTCCTTGGCCAGGTTGGGTCCGCTGATCACCGCGATCCGGTCCTCGCCGGCTCCGGTCACCTGGTGGATGACCTCACTCATCCGGTTCAGCGAACCGAGTTCGACTCCCTTCATCAGGGACACGAAGACGGCGCCGTCCTCGACGTACGGCGCCCACTGGGTGAGGTTCTCCCGCAACGACTGGGAGGGCGTGGCCAGGACGACCAGGTCGGCACCGCGCAGAGCCTCCTCGGCGCTGTCAGTGGCGGTGACCCGTGCCGGCAACTCGATCCCCGGCAGGTAGTCGGGGTTCTCGTGGGTGTCCCTGATGGCCTTGGCCAACTCGGGGCGACGGGCCCACAAGGTGACGTCGTTGCCCGCATCGGCCAGAACGAGCGCGAACGCCGTCCCCCAGGAGCCGGCACTGAAGACGGCGACCTTTCCGTGACTCATACTCAGCCCGCCTTGTTCTTCGAGGCCCTGGTGGCCTTGGTGGTTGTGGTGTGCTTGGTGGTCTGGGGGATCTCGGGGGTGTCGGGGCTGAACGTCTTGTGGGGGTTCCCCGTACGCCGGACGCCGTGGTCGCGCATGTCGTAGCGTTTGGCTGGCGCCTTTTCTCCGCGGATGTCCTCCACCAGGCCCGTGATTGCGGCCATGATCCGATCGGTCGCGTCGGCGACCACCTCGGGGCTGGGGTCGTGGCTCACCAGGTCATCCAGGTCGACCGGATCGCCGACCTTCATCGTCACCGGCTTGCGCGGGGCCAAGGAGGGGTACTTCGCGTAGGGAGCGAGCCACTCCTGTGCGCCCCACTGTCCGATGGGCACGACCGGCGCTCCGGTCTCAAGCGCGAT
Source organism: Nocardioides salsibiostraticola (assembly GCF_054783655.1). NCBI lineage: Bacteria > Bacillati > Actinomycetota > Actinomycetes > Propionibacteriales > Nocardioidaceae > Nocardioides > Nocardioides salsibiostraticola. The sequence goes on from NZ_BAAGQD010000001.1 coordinate 253,830, forward strand.
GCGGGCCGCGCCGGACTTGCCGACCATCGGCCACATGTCCGGGTCACGACTCAAGGTGCCCTCGGGGTAGATGACCAGGCAGTTGCCCTCCTTCACCGCCTCGACGGCGGCGGCGAACGCACTGGCCGCGTTGCTGCTCTGTCGCTCCACGGGGATCTGGCCGGCGTTGCGAAGAAACGCGCCCAGAGCCTTGGTCTTGAACAGGCCCGACTTCGCCAGGAACCGCGGCACCCGACCATGGTCGTAGAAGAAGTGGCAGGCGGTCATCGGGTCGATGTGCGAGACGTGGTTCATCACCACGATGCAGCCACCGGACGAGGGGAACTTGTCGGTGTCGATCCACGTCGGCTTGGTGGTCGCCAGCAGAAGGGGCTTGATCACGACCACTCCGGCCCCGAAGGCCAGCCCGAGTGGCTCCTGCTTCTGCCTGACTTTGCGAATTCTCACGCGGCTGAGGCTACTAGCAGTCGGCCTCGAGTCCGTGGAGCCCAGTACTCAGTTCGCACATCGGTGACGATCCGGTGTGTCGGATGTGGCCTGCGACGGTCTGTCATCAGTGATGGGCGGCTACGCAGAAGACGTTCCCCTCGGGGTCGTTCAGGGTCGTCCACGAGATTCCCCACTCGTCGTACCGTCCGATCACCTCGGCGCCGAGGCCGACGAGTCGGGCCACCTCCGCTTCGCGGTCATCGGATTCCAGATCGAGGTGCAGGCGGTTCTTGCTCGTCCGAGGCTCGGGAACCCTGATGAACATCATGGCCGGTCCTCCGGCGCCGGGTCGAAGACGCGCGAAGTCGGGGCTCGGCGGATAGGAGTCGTCCAGGGATCGGTCGAGGGCCGCTGCCCAGAAAGCGGCGATCCCGGGTGGGTCGTCGCTGTCGACCGTGATGGCGTTGACGGTCAGGCTCATGGAGTTCCTCTCGAACGTGGCGGTCGAGACCTCGCATCGCCAGTTCGCCCGCCGTGGAGGCCGTGCGTTCATTGTGGGGGCTCCCCGGGCGTGGGTACAGACCCGACTGGAATGATCTGGGTCCATGTCCCCCCAGTTCGTCGTCGTCGTACCGGTCAAACCACCGGCCCGCGGCAAGTCGCGACTCGTGGGGCTCACCGATTCCCAGCGGGCCGATCTGGCACGTGCCTTCGCTCTCGACACCGTCGCGGCCTGTCGGCAGGCAACGACGGTCGCCCAGGTCCTGGTCGTCACCGACGACGCCACCTTCGCCTCCGACCCGAACCTGGCGGGGTGCCACACCGTCCCTGACGGAACGACCCAGGATCTCAATGCCGCGCTCGTGCAGGCCGCGGCGGAGGCACACCGCCGATGGCCCGAGCACACACCGGTCGCGCTGTGCGCAGATCTACCCGCCCTGCTCCCCGCGGAACTCGACCAGGCACTGCGCTCTCTCGTGCCGGGGGGAGCATCGTTCGTCGCCGATGCCTCGGGGCTTGGCACGACGCTCTACACGGCGCCGTACGCCGAGTTCGTACCTGAGTTCGGCGTCGGGTCCTGCGCAGCCCACCGGGCCGCTGGAGCCCTCGAGGTCGCCGCGGCCGGAGCGACGCTGCGCCGCGATGTCGATGACCTGCAGGACCTGACTGCCGCCATCAGCCTGGGGCTGGGCTCTCAGACCAGTTCCGCGGTGTCCCGCCTCGACCTGAGTTGAGGTTCCGGGCAAAACGATCGGGCCGCCTCTCCCGCAGGAGTGACGGCCCGGATCGGTCTGTGGCGGGTCAGGAACTCGACGCGGCCTTCTTGGCGGGAGCCTTCTTCGCCGGCGCCTTCTTGGCCGCAGTCTTGGCCGGAGCCTTCTTCGCGGGCGCCTTCTTCGCGGGCGCCTTCTTGGCTGGAGCCTTCTTCGCTGTTGTGGTCTTGCTGGCGGTCGACTTCGCTGCCGTCGACTTGGCCGGAGCCTTCTTCGCCGGCGCCTTCTTCGCGGGCGCCTTCTTGGCTGGAGCCTTCTTGGCTACCGCCTTGGCCGGAGCCTTCTTGGCGGGGGCCTTCTTGGCGGGGGCCTTCTTGGCGGCCGGCTTGGCGGGTGCCTTCTTGGCCGGTGCCTTCTTGGCGGGAGCCTTCTTGCCCGGGGTCGCCTTGGCGGCCGCAGCGGCGACCTTCCTGGCGGGGCCTGCCGCAGCAGCAGCTGCGTCAGCGAGGGCCGCCTCGGTCAGCTTGGGCAACTTCTTCGCCCCGGAGATGACGTTCTTCAGGTCGGCACCAGGTGTGAACTTGGGGACCGCCTTCTTCTTGGCCTTGATGCGATCGCCGGTCTGCGGGTTGCGTACCCAGCGAGCCTCGCGCACCTTCTTCTCGAAGGAGCCGAACCCGGTGATCGCGACCTTTTCCCCCTTGGCTACCTCTCGAGTGATCGTGTCCAGCACGGAGTCGAGCGCGTGCGAGGCCGCCTTGCGGTTCCCCTGGTAGCGCGCCGCCAGTGCGTCGATGAGCTCTGTCTTGTTCACTAGTTTCCCTTCCAATGAACGGTTGCCGCCGGACGACATGCCCGACTTTCTTCAAGGCACGCTAGGGATTCGTGCCCTAGGTCACAACAACCTGACGGCGCGGCTCCCCACAAATCTTTTGACGCCTGTCGCCCTCAACGGCGCGCCGGCTTGCTTCAGGCGGCATCGAGGGTGCAGCCCTGGGCTCCTCGGGAAGCGAGAATCGTCAAGCCTGGTTGGCCAAACGGGTCAGCGAGCTTGGAGGTAGTCGACGGGTACGCCGTGCACTCCAGCCAGAAGCCAAGGATCCAGTGGCTTTCCGACGCGCACGACGCTCAGCGCACCGTTTCGCTCCAGAACGATGCAGGCGATGTCCGCAAGACTGCTCGCGCCCGCACGGCGTACGGCCTGCCGGATCTCTTCCTCGACGATGTGAACCAGGCGCAGGTTCGCGGGCAACAACTCCCCGTCGAGCACCAGCACCGTGGGTGGGCGATGCACCCATCGGTCGAATCGCGCGTGTTGCCGCAGCGAGCCCAACGCGCCCTGGACGGTGAACAACGAGACCAGGGCCACCAGACCGATCATCAAGGTCGGCTCTTCGAGCAACAACGTCCTGCCCATCACCGCACCGAGCGCGACCACGGCCGGGAAGTCGAACCCGGCCAGGCTGGTGAGACTGCGCGGGCCGACGATCCGCAGCAGCACCACCAGTGCGAGATACATGCACGCGGTGGTGACGAAGACCGTCGCAGCGGTCTCGAAACTGATGCGGAACTGGTCGGCCAGCACAGGTCAGACCATCAGCAGGTAGAGGGCTTCCAGGCAGGGCGCCCGGCTTCGTAGGCCGTGATGTCGGCCTCGTTGCCCAAGGTGATGCCGATGTCGTCGAGCCCCTCGAGTAGACGCCACCGGGTGTAGTCGTCGATGTCGAAGGAGTCTTTGACCGCATCGGGGCCTTCCCCGGCCCGGACGGTGCGCGACTCGAGGTCGACGGTGATCTCCGCCCCGGGGTTCTCCTCCACGAGGTCCCACAGACGCTGGACGACCTTCTCGTCGACCTGCGCCGCGAGCAGTCCGGCCTTCCCGGAGTTGCCTCGGAAGATGTCGGCGAAGCGGGAAGAGATGACCGCACGGAAGCCGTAGTTCTGCAGCGCCCAGACCGCATGCTCGCGAGAGGAACCGGTCCCGAAGTCGGGTCCGGCGATCAGGACCGACCCCGCGGCGTACACCGGGTTGTTGAGCACGAAGTCGGGGTCGTTGCGCCAAGCCGAGAACAGGCCGTCCTCGAACCCGTCACGGGTGACCCGCTTGAGGTAGACCGCGGGGATGATCTGGTCGGTGTCGACATTGCTGCGGCGCAGCGGTACGCCGACGCCGGTGTGGCTGGTGAAGGCGTCCATGTCAGAGCTCCTCGGCGTTCGAGAGGGCGGGCAGGTCGGAGGGCGAGGAGAGCGTGCCGCGCACGGCGGTCGCGGCCGCGACCGGGATCGAGACCAGGTGGGTCAACCCACCCTTGCCCTGACGTCCCTCGAAGTTGCGGTTGGAGGTCGACGCGCTGCGCTCGCCCGGAGCCAGGGTGTCGGGGTTCATGCCCAGACACATCGAGCATCCGGCGCCGCGCCATTCGGCTCCGGCTGCGAGGAAGATCTTGTCCAGACCCTCCTCCTGCGCCTGGAGACGCACCCGGAAGGACCCGGGTACGACGAGCAGGCGGGTGTCGGGATCGACGGTGTGGCCCTCGATGATCTCGGCCGCGAGGCGGAGGTCCTCGATCCGGCCGTTGGTGCAGGAACCCACGAAGACGGTGTCGACCTTGACCTCACGCATCGGGGTGCCGGCGGTGAGCTGCATGTACTCCAGTGCCTTCTCGGCGGCGACCCGGTCGGAGGCCTCGGCGAAGTCCTCGGGGTGCGGGACGTTGCCGCCCAGCGGGACCCCCTGACCCGGGTTGGTCCCCCAGGTCACGAAGGGCGTCATCTCGGAGGCGTCCATGACGATCTCCTCATCAAAGACCGCGTCATCGTCGGTGACCAGGGACTTCCAGTGAGCGACCGCCGTGTCCCAGTCGTCGCCCTTGGGCGCCTCGGGACGACCCTCGATGTAGTCGAAGGTGGTCTGGTCGGGAGCGATCAGGCCAGCCTTGGCGCCCCACTCGATGCTCATGTTGCAGACCGTCATCCGGCCCTCCATCGAGAGCTCCTCGATGGCCTGGCCGCGGTACTCCACGATGTAACCCTGCCCACCGCCGGTGCCGGTGTGGGTGATCAGCGCGAGCACCATGTCCTTGGCGGTGACGCCGGCCGGCAGGCTGCCGTTGATGGTGACGGCCATCGTCTTGGGCTTGGCCTGCATCAGGGTCTGGGTGGCCAGGACGTGCTCGACCTCGGAGGTGCCGATGCCGAAGGCGATCGCGCCGAAGGCGCCGTGGGTGCTGGTGTGGGAGTCGCCGCAGACGATCGTCATGCCCGGCTGGGTCAGCCCGAGCTGCGGGCCGACGACGTGCACGATGCCCTGCTCCACGTCACCAAGGGAGTGCAGTCGCACGCCGAAGTCGACGGCGTTCTTGCGCAGGGTGTCGACCTGGGTCCGGGACACCGGGTCGGCGATGGGCTTGTCCCAGTCCACCGTCGGGACGTTGTGGTCCTCGGTGGCCAGGGTCAGGTCGGGGCGGCGGACGCTACGTCCGGCGAGCCGGAGGCCGTCGAAGGCCTGGGGACTGGTCACCTCGTGGATGAGGTGAAGGTCGATGAAGAGCAGGTCGGGTTCTCCCGTGGCGGATCGCACCACGTGTTCGTCCCATACCTTCTCTGACAGGGTTCTGCCCATGGGTTCACTCCTCGTTCAGGCTGTTGCTCTGGTGTGGGTCAAGAGTAGACCGTCCGTCCCATGATCTGAGACTCGGATCCCGACATCCGAGACGACCGGGGTTGACGAAGGCCGCAATCACGGGAAACGTGACGTTGGTCGCTCGCCTTGCTATCCAGATCTTGAGACGGCAGTATTGCCATATGGACAACTCCAGCGGCGTCGGCGTACTCGACAAGGCAGCCCTCGTGCTCACGGCCCTCGAATCCGGACCGGCGACCCTGGCGGGCCTCGTGGCGGGGACCGGATTGGCTCGTCCGACAGCTCACCGACTCGCGGTGGCGCTCGAGCACCATCGGCTGGTGGCTCGGGACATGCAGGGCCGCTTCGTCCTGGGGCCACGACTGGCCGAGCTCTCCGCCGCCGCCGGCGAGGACCGCCTGCTCGCGACCGCCGGACCCGTCCTGGCCCGACTGCGCGACATCACCGGCGAGTCCGCTCAACTGTGGCGCCGTCAGGGTGAGCACCGCGTCTGTGTGGCCGCCGCCGAACGTCCCTCCGGACTGCGCGACACCATCCCGGTCGGGCACCAACTCACGATGCGCGCCGGCTCCGCCGCCCAGGTGCTGCTCGCCTGGGAGGACCCCGAGCGGATGCACCGCGGTCTCCAGAACGCCGCCTTCTCGGCGGCCGCACTTTCGGGGATCCGTCGTCGCGGCTGGGCCCAGTCGGTCGGCGAGCGCGAGCAGGGCGTCGCCTCTGTCTCTGCCCCGGTCCGCTCCCCCGGCGGCAAGATCATCGCCGCGGTCTCGGTCTCCGGGCCACTCGAACGCCTGTCGCGTCAGCCCGGCCGGATGCACGCCCCCGCCGTACTCGCTGCTGCCGAACGCCTCTCCGAGTCCCTGCGCCGCGCCGCCGCCGAGTAACGCTGGTTGAGGTGCGAAGGCCGCCAAGGCCTGAGCCTCGAAACCACCCAAGCCGCCCACCCAAGTCCTCGAGGCACGGAACCAGGTTTCGAGGCTCGTCGCTGGCGCTCCTCGCACCTCAACCACCTAGAAGAGGGCGTCCTGTTCGAGGCTGAGCAGGATCTGCTTGCGTTCGATACCTCCGGCGTACCCGGTGAGGTTGCCGCTGGCCCCGATCACCCGATGACACGGGATCACGACCGGGATGGGATTCGAGCCGTTGGCCAGTCCGACCGCCCGGGAGGCGGCGTTGGTGCGTCCCAGGCGCTTCGCGATCTCGCCGTACGACGCGGTCTCGCCGTAGGCGATCTTCTCCAGCTGCTCCCACACCACCTGCTGGAACTCACTGCCCTTGGGAGCAAGCGGGAGATCGAAGTCGCGCCGCTCCCCGGCGAAGTACTCCCCCAGCTGTCGCGCAGCCTCCACGAGGACAGCGGCGGTGTCTCCTCGTTCGCCGCGCACCCGTCCGGTGTCGACGAAGGGCGAGAACTCGATGGCCGTGATCGCTCCGGCCTGCTCGACGATGCGTAACTCGCCGATCGGCGATTCCATGACGGTCCACATCTCAGGTCTCCTCGGGTTCGTGGGGTTCAGGGTTGGTGCGTGGGGAGGTCGGGATGACCGTCCGCCACAGGTGCATCAGGGCGTAGGAGCGCCAGGGCCTCCAGCGTTCGGCCAATACCGCCGGTCGCAGCTCGGGAGGGCCGCCGGTGGGATCGATCCCCAATCCGCGTAGAGCGTCGCGGACTCCGATGTCGGTGGGCAGGAAGACATCGGGGTGGGCCAGTGCGCGCATCGCGATGTAGTCGGCGGTCCAGGGTCCGATGCCCTTCAGCGCCAGCAGGGAGGCCCGTACGTCGTCCCGGTCGGCACCACGGTCCAAGGCCACGTCGCCGACGGCCAGAGCCGCGCACAGACCCACCAGGGCCCGTCCCCGCGCTCGGGGCATCGGCAGGGTTTCCGGATCGACGGCCGCTAGGACATCTGCGGTCGGGAACAGGTGGGTCAAGGTCCCGGTGGGTTCGGAGAGGGGACGGCCATAGGCGGCGACGAGTCGGCCCAGCACCGTGTGGGCAGCGGCCATGCTGACCTGTTGCCCCACCACCGCCCGCACGGCCAACTCGACCCCGTCGACGTGACCGGGGACGCGGAGGCCGGGGGTACGCCGCGCCAGCGCACCCAGCACCGGGTCGCCGGCGAAGCTCTCGAGCACGGCGACCGGGTCGCAGTCGGCATCCAGGACTCGACGGGCGCGCTGGGTGGCGGCGGTGGTGTCGCGGAGATCGTCCAGGCTGAAGGTCGCACCGACGAAGACCGTCTCTCCGCTCTGGGGAGCATCGGGGATCTCGAGCCGCATCACTCCGTCTCCGTGGGGCAACGCGAGCGTCCGGGAGTACCACCCCGGTCCGCAGTCCTCGATCCCGGCAACCAGGTGCGCGGCGAGGAAGTCGAGCAGGGCAGCGCCGGCGAAGGGACTGCGCACCGCCAGTCGAACCCGCACGACTCCCGGTGAGCTCTGCCCTGCCCGTCGTCCCCGAAGGGTCGAGGGATTGGCGGCGTACACCTCCTGCACCGTGGCGTTGAACTGACGCACGCTGGAGAAACCGGCGGCGAAGGCCACGTCGGTGCAGGACAGATCCGAGGTCTCCAGCAGCACCCGGGCGGTTTGGGCGCGTTGGGCCCGTGCCAGGGCCAGCGGCCCGGCACCCAACTCGTGGGTGAGTAGTCGGGAGAGATGTCGAGGGGTGTAGCCCACACGGGAGGCGAGACCCTCGACCCCTTCACGGTCCACCACACCATCGGCGATCAGTCGCATCGCACGACCGGCCGCCGTGGCCGCGACATCCCAATCGGGACTGCCGGGGGTCGCATCGGGCAGGCACCGCTTGCAGGCCCGGAAGCCTCCAGCCTGGGCTGAGGCGGGGGTGAGGTGGAAGGCAACATTCTCGAACTTGGGCGTCCGAGCCGGGCACGAGGGTCGGCAGTAGATCCCGGTGGTGCGCACCCCGACGTAGAACACCCCGTCGAACCGACGGTCGCGCGACTTCACGGCGCGGTAGCACGACTCCTGGTCGAGGCTCTCGGTGCTGGGCATGGCTCTATTCTGACCGACGCCGGCCCATGCGACCAGCGGGAATCGGACACCGCCGCGCGCGCCGCCGGAACGCCTGTCTGTTCCGTCCTGCCACATGCTCACCGGGTGTTTGTGATGATGTGAACGTGTCCGATGACCTCGCGCCCCCCACGGCGCCCCATGCTCCGAGCGAGCAAGCCCTGCAACCCAGGCACCGTCGTACGGTTCTCAGGGTCATCGTGAGCACCCAACTGGTGTTGGCGCTCCTCACCGGGGTCGCGGTCTATCTCGGCTACAACCGTCTCGACGGCAATATCGAGGCGGGCGCCTCCATCGAACACATGGTGTCTGCGAAGCCGGAGACCACCGGCCCGATGGAGCCGCTGAACATCCTGATCATGGGTTCCGACTCCCGCGACGGCGACGGCAACGACATCGACGGCCTCACCGGTGGCGGCGAACGCTCCGACACCACCATCCTGGTCCACGTCTCCGCCACCCGGGACGAGGCCTACGGCATCAGCATTCCCCGCGACGCGCTCGTCGATCGCCCCGACTGCATCGTGGATGCCGAGACCATCCCCGGCGAGGACAACGCGATGTTCAACACCGCCTTCTCCGTGGGTGGTCAGTTGTGCACCGTGCAGACGGTCGAGGCGATCACCAATGTGTACGTCGACCACTTCATCACCTTGGACTTCAACGGCTTCAAGGACATGGTCGACGCCGTCGACGGGGTCGAGGTCTGCATCCCCGAGGAGGTCGACGATCCCGAGCGCGACATCTTCCTCGATGCCGGCACCCAGATCCTGCAGGGCGATCAGGCCCTGGACTACGTCCGCGAGCGCTACCAACTCTCGGTCACCGGGGACATCGGCCGGATGCGTCGGCAGCAGGCCTTCATGGCCTCGATGATCAACAAGGTGCTCTCCGCCCAGACCCTGTCGCAGCCCACCAAGGTCTTCTCGTTCCTGGAGGCCGTGACCTCCTCGATCAGCGTCGACGAGAACATCGACTCGATCCCGGCGTTGGCCGATCTGGCCTCGCAGTTCCAGAACACCGGCCTGTCGAAGATCCGGTTCGTCACCGTCCCGGTCGTCGACTCGACCACCCAACCGGGTCGACTCGAGATCACCGACGCAGCGAAGGATCTGTGGCGTCGGATCCGCAACGACCTGCCCCTGGGCGTGAACTTCTCCGATCAGAGCATCTCGGCCGAGGACCCGGTCGGCGGCAGTTCGCAGGACCCTGAGGCCACCACGGGCGCCAGCGAGAGTCCGTCGCCGTCCGCCGAGCCAAGCGCCTCGCCCTCAGCGGAGCCGGAGCTCTCACAGAAGGAACTGGACCAGGCCGCGGCCCGTCGCGCGGCCGGGTTGTGCGTCTGAGCCTGATCGAGCGGCGTCAACACCCTCGCCAATGACGGTCGTCTCGCCTAGGGTCCGGGAGCATGAGTCGATCCCCACGCATCGGACCGGTCCGCATGTTCCTCCTCAGTGGACTCGTCACCGGTCTGGTCGCCGGGCTACTCGCAGGCCAACCCGCCGCGGGCGCGCGGCCGACTACAGCGTCCGACCCAGCCCCCACCCTGGGCCAGGTGACCGGCGTACCGTTGCCGGGTACCGGGGAACGTTTCCCGGTCGCGGCCACCTCCGACGGCGCGACGTACGTCGCCGCCACCTCCACGGACCCGCGGGAGGTCGACCCTGAGTGGAATGTCTCGGTTCCTGGGGTGGAGATCGCCAAGGTCGACGCCGACGGCCGTGTCGTCTGGACCGACACCTTCTCGACCGAGCACGCCGACGGGGCGAATGCCGTCGCGGCGGGCCCGTGGGGCGCCGTGGTGCTGGGCAGGATGAACTATGTCGGCCCCTCGCGATACGGAGCCGGTTTCTGGCTGCGCCGCTACGACCCCGACGGGGTCCTGGTGTGGTCCCGCCGCTTCGAGGTGACCGACCGGATCAACGACCTGGTTGTCGTCGGCGACGACATCTTCCTCGTCGGTGACGACGGCGCGTACCACTCGAAACCCCTGGTCCAGCGAGCATCGTTGGCCACCGGGGACCTGGGAGAGCAAGCGCTCTCCGAATTCGATGGGCCGTTCGGTCGCAGTGGCCTCTCACGGGTCGAGGTCTGGGGCGAGGATCTAGCCGTCCTCGCCTACAGCGCCAACGAGGAGACCGACCCGCTGCAAGTGGTGCATTCGGTTGCCGTGCGCAAGGTGAGTCGTGCGGACCTCGGCACGACCTGGACCACCACGCTCGACAGCGACGACTACACCCACGGCCAGGACCTGACCATCTCGGAGGGGAAGGCCGTGGTCGTCGGCATCATCAGAGGGGAGTTCGCCGGCCAGACCAGACAGGGCGCCCAAGACCGCTTCCTGGCCGCGATCAACGCCGACGGCACCCAGGCGTGGCTCCGTCAGTTCGCCACCAGTTCGGGTGAGGGGTACTACCACGAAGGATCCTATGGGTTGACCGATACGCCGACCGGACTGGTGAGCGCCACCACTGAGTTGATGGGTGAATCACCGTGGGGACCGAAGCTGATCAGAGTGGATGGTTTCTCCTCGCAGGGCACCGATCTGTGGTCCACCGTCATCGACACCGACGGCAGCGAATTCGCCTCGGATCTGGTGTACGACGCGGCCCGCGGGCTCCGACTCGTGGGCGTCGCGAACGGGTCGTTGGTGGGCCTCGACACCGACGACCTTCTGGATGTCTTCGTGGCCGAACTGGTCTCGGACTGGTTGCCCCCGGCTCCCCCCGCGACCCCGGTCATCACGGCGACCAGCACCAAGCTTCGCCCGGCCACGGTCCGGATGCGGCGTGGCCCTTGGCGCACGACCCGTTTGGTCGTGACCAACGCCGGCGACAATCCAGCGGTGCTGGGGGTCAAGGGCTGCCGGATGGGACCCCGGGTCGTCCTCCGCGTCCGCGACGGACGCCGCAACGTCACCGGCAAGGTACGCCGCGGCACATGGCGCTCACCGTCGCTGGCACCGGGGAAACGGCACGTCCTACGGGTCTCGGTGCGAGCCACCAAGCGCGCGGCGACGACCAAGCGTCGCTGCGCATTCGTGGTGCGGCAGCCCGGCGCGGCCGGAAGCCGCAGCATCGCGAAGCTCAAGGTAGTAGTACGACACCACCGCCGCTGACCGCCGGGTGTTCGACCCGAGGCTCAAGCGAAGACCCCGGCGTCCGCTGTGAGCTATCCGTCAAACGTGCAATGGGTGCCCCCGGGGGCGCTGGGGTCGTCTCTGCGTGCGAGCCGAGCCTCCATTGCACGTTTGACGGTCGGCTTGCGGAAATGAAGAAGAGGCCCCGTCCGAAGGACGAGGCCTCTTTCTGTGCTGTACCCCCGACCGGATTCGAACCGGCGCTGCCGCCGTGAGAGGGCGGTGTGCTAGGCCGCTACACAACGGGGGCCCTAGTACTGCTTCGTGCTTCTCACTGTTGTTGTCTACTTCCAGACAACTCGCGAACATTATCGCGGTTGAGCGACGGTACAAAATCGCACCGGACCCGCTGGGATACAAGGACTCGAACCTTGACTAACTGGACCAGAACCAGTCGTGCTGCCAATTACACCATATCCCACTGACTTACTGGACTTCAGATCTTTTCAGACCATCTGTCGAGCCGTCGGGAACCTTACACGCGGGTCCCGGGGGCCGCCAAAACGCCCTCCCCCGATGGGGCTCTGGTGCGCTGGTCTATCCCCATTCTACGAGCCATCCAGACGCACAACCCCAGGAAGACCAGCGCCTTGGTCAACGTCGAGGGCAGCATCCACCAGGTGCCGTCGGTGGGGGCGAGGGAGGATCCTATGTCGCTGAACAGCAGCGCGTAGGCGAAGGCCAGCCAGTTGTTCAGCACGTGCATGGCGATGCCCGCCTCCAGGCCGCCTGTGAGGATGACGAGGATCCCGGCGGAGAGTCCGAAGGCGAGCCGGTCGATGAAGATCGGAGCGTCCTGCGCACCGTGCGCGAGAGCGAAGAGCAGCGCGGGCACCGTCACCGCGACGGCCAGCGAAATCCGCGGCCAGGGAAACAGACCCCCCAACGCTTGGGTGAGGTAGCCCCGGAAGGCGTACTCCTCGCCGGCGGCCTGGAGCGGCACGAGCAACACGATGACGATCAGGAAGTCCCGGGTCATCGTGGTGAAGTCGTTGACCGAACCGGAGGTCTCCGCCCCTCCCCCGCTGGGCAGCACCGCAGAGACCGCCACAGTGGCGATCAGCGCGATCACCGCAAGGCCTAGACACACCGCCAACCAGCGCCACCGGATGCGCGGGAACACCGAGGACGCCCACCCAGGACGAAGACGGTGCAGGGTGCGCTGCAGCAACCACACGATCGGGATGGCGGCGGCCAGGCTCAGGCTCAGGAAGGCCAGCCCCATCGGGGTGACGTCGTCGGTGTCCGTGAGCGCGGTGAGACTCTCCTGCAACGGTTCTCCGGCGATGGCGTACCCGATGAGGAACAGCGCGACCAGCAGGAGCGGGGCGAAGATGACCGCTCCCGAGGCCAGGGAGAACACCCCGACGAGGGGTCGCCACCAGCCGGGCGCTCCCCCGCGGTGGATCCGGTGGTACTCCAAGCCCTCGGGAGGGGTCACCGGCCCGCTCGGCGGCAACTGTCGGGGCTCGGACCAGGCCCGCTCGTAGTCGTAGGCGTACGGCTGCTCATAGGCCACCGGAGGAGTCGGACCGCCGTACGCCGGTGGGGTGCCGTAGTCGAGTGGTCGGCCCGGCGGTGGTCCGGGAGGCGGCGCAGCGTCGTTCGTCACGTGGATCAGGTCCTGGGGGGTCAGTGCTCGCTGAGAGCGGAGCGGAGTCTCCCCAGGCTACGGTCGGCTCCCAGGATCTCCATGGACTCGAAGAGAGGCGGGGAGATCCGACGGCCGGTGATCGCGACGCGAACGGGACCGAAGGCGTGGCGGGGCTTGAGGCCCAGTTCGTCGATCAGCTTGGCCTGGAGCGCCGCCTGGATGGCTTCGGTGTTCCACTGCGACAATCCCTCGACCGCCTCGAGGGCCGCCTGTACGACGCCACGGCCGGACTCGTCGAGGAGCTTCTCGGCGTCGGTCTCGTCGAGGGTGAACTCGGCTTCGTCGACGAAGAGGAAGTGCAGCATCGTGGGGGCTTCGGTGAGCTTGTTGATGCGCTCGGCGACCAGCGGCATCGCCTCGTCGAGGAGAGCGGACTCCGTGTCGGTGACCGGGTCGGAGACCACCCCCGCAGCAGCCAGGAACGGCAGGGCGCGAGTCGTCACGTCTTCGGTCGAGAGCAGCCGCATCTGGGAGGCGTTGATCGCGTCGGCCTTCTTGAGGTCGAACCGCGCGGGGTTCGGGTTCACGTCGCGGATGTCGAAGACGTCCACCATCTCGTCGAGGGAGAAGATGTCGCGGTCCGCGGCGATCGCCCAGCCGAGGAGGGCGACGTAGTTCAGCAGGCCTTCGGGAAGGAAGCCGGAATCGCGGTAGCCGAGGGCGTTGGCCTCGGGGTCGCGCTTGCTGAGCTTCTTGTTGCCCTGACCCATCACGTAAGGCAGGTGCCCGAAGTCGGGCGCACCGGTGCCGATGCCCACGCCGGCCAGGGCGGCGTACAGCGGGATCTGGCGCGGCGTGCTGGACAGCAGGTCCTCGCCGCGCAGGACGTGAGTGATCTCCATCAGCGCGTCGTCGACCGGGTTGACCAACGTGTAGAGCGGCTCACCGCCTGCGCGGGCCAGGGCGTAGTCGGGGACGTGCTCGGCCTGGAAGCTGATCCGACCGCGGACGAGGTCATCGAAGGCGATCTCGCCGTCGGGCATCCGGAAACGGGTGACCGCCGAGCGGCCCTCGCCTTCGTACGCCGCGATCTGCTCCGATGTCAGGTCCCGGCAGAACCGGTCGTAGCCCATCTGCTTGCTGCCGGTGAGCTTGCGACGGGTCTCGACCTCGTCGTTGGTGCAGAAACACCGGTAGGTGTGGCCTGCCTCGGCCAGACGCGCCAGGGCGTCGGCGTACAGGTCGCTGCGCTGCGACTGCAGGTAGGGACCGTGGTCGCCACCCACCTCCGGCCCCTCGTCCCAGTCGAGTCCGAGCCAGCGGAACAGGTCCAGCAGGGCGGCGTACGACTCCTCGGTGTTGCGGGCGGCGTCGGTGTCCTCGATGCGAAGCACCAACGTGCCGCCGGCGCCGTGCCGGGCGTGGTGGCGCGCGAAGGCCCAGTTGTAGAGGGCGGTGCGGACCAGTCCGACGTGCGGGCTCCCGGTCGGGCTGGGAGCCATCCGCACGCGGACCGGCTTGTCACTCGAGAGTGTCGTGTCTGCCATCAGCGCTGAGCCACCTTGTTCGTCAGGGTTCCCAGACCGGCGATCGAGACCTCGACCTCGTCACCGACCTGCATGGGTCCGACACCCTCGGGGGTGCCGGTGAGGATCACGTCGCCGGGCAGCAACGTCATCACGCTGGAGACGTGGGCGACCAGCGCGGGGATGTCGAAGATCATGTCGGCGGTGTTGCCGTCCTGGACCAGGTCCCCGTTGAGATGGGTCTGTACGGCGGCCCCGTCGATGAAGGTCTGCGGGTCGAGGTCGGTCTCGATCCAGGGCCCCAGGGGGCAGAAGGAGTCGAACCCCTTGGCCCGGGTGAACTGCACGTCACCCCGCTGGAGGTCGCGGGCCGTGACGTCATTGGCGATCGTGTAGCCGTAGATCACGTCGGTGGCCTGCTCGACGGGCACGTCGCGACAGATCCGGCCGATGACCACCGCCAACTCGCCCTCGTACTGCAGGTCCTCGGTCTGGCGGGGGTAGAAGATCGGGTCACCCGGTCCGCTGACGCTGGTGTTGGGCTTGAGGAACATCAGCGGCTCGGCCGGGACCTCGGTGCCCATCTCCTTGGCGTGCGCCGCGTAGTTGCGGCCGATGCCCACCACCTTGCTGCGTGGCAGCACCGGCGCCAGGAGGCGCACGTCCTCGAGCCTGTGCTCGACCTCGAGCAACTTGATGCCGACGTACAGGGGGTCGCCGGCCAACTCGACGATGACGCTGTCCGGGTCGGGTTGACCGAACTGGTCCACCTCCCCCGTCACGACACCGTAAGCGGGCTCTTCTCCTCGGGTGAATCTCGCAATACGCACGAGGCCGACCCTATCGAGGAACGGTCAGCGACCGTGCACTGCTGGCCACCGGCGGTGGGGCGAGGTGAAGGTGCCCACAGCGGCGGCGACCACTCCCATGGTCAGCACGAAGCCGGTGGTGGACGACGCCACCGGCTGGACGACGGCCACCCAGAACAGGATCAGTGCGGCGGTGCCGACGGCACCGACCAGCCAGCGCTGGGCATCGTCCCCGCCCACCTCGAGCAGGGGTGTGAGTTGCACCAGGGCAGCCAGGATCGCGAAGACCGCCCAGGCGGTAACGGTACGCAACGCCATGGTTTGGTCCAACGGCATGATGACCCCGATCACGATCAGCATCAGCGCCACGACATGGGCCACGAGGACGGGCTGGACGCGCGGCCCGGCCGACAGGCCCGCGGGCGGACCGGACGGCGGCGGAGTCGAGGGCGGCGGGGTCGACGGCGGCGGGGAACCCGCGGGATACCGGGAGGTCACATCGTCGGCGGCGGGGGGCTCGGAGGGGGGCGGAGTCGTTGGCTGGTGGTCATTCACGAGTGCACTGTAGGCCCGATCTCCTCCTGTTCCGTACTCTCGGAGGGTGCTGATGACCTACCTCGACGAACCCGAGTGGCGGGCCCGCACCGCCACCCACGCGGCTCGCGTCGACGAGTTCATCGCCCCTCATCTCGAGCGCCGGGGCAGTTCGACCAAGCATCCGGTCCACGACTTCCTGTTCACCTACTACTCCCAACGCCCGGTGCAGTTGCGCCGGTGGCACCCCGGATTCGGGGTAACGCTGCGAGGCGACGTGGCGGCGTACGACGGGTTGAAGGGGTACGCCGTCGAAGAGGCACCCGTCGTGGCCCCTGACACTGCCACTGCCACTGCCACTGCGTCCGTGACTGTCGAGTACGTCGCCTCCCAGATCCCCCTGCTCACCGCCCTGCATCGACTACTGCGCGCCACGGCCTCGCGGCCAGCCCACGTCGGCTGCTTCGGCCTGCACGAGTGGGCGATGGTCTATCGCCTCGATGAGGACGAGACCCGGCACGCCGACTGGCCGCTGCGCCTGGGGGCAGCCGGAACCGATCGTGTCGTGGAGTCCCACCGGATCGCGTGCTCCCACTTCGACGCGTTCCGTTTCTTCACCGATCCCGCCCGACCGCTGAACACCCTGTCCCCCGGTCGCGACGACCGCCCCGAGTTCGAACAGCCCGGCTGCCTTCATGCCGGAATGGACCTCTACAAGCATGCCTTCCGGCTCACCCCGATGATCCCCTCCGACCTGGTGGCCGACTGTTTCGACCTGGCCCGCGAGATCCGCGTGCTCGACATGCGTGCGGCGCCGTACGACCTGGCCGATCTGGGGTTCGACCCCGTTCCCATCGAGACCCCCGAGGGCAAGCGCGAGTACGCCGCGGCGCAGGCCGAATTCGCCGATCGGGGTGCGCCACTTCGGGACCGCCTCATCGCGCAGTGTGCACGACTTCTCGAGGTCGCCGCCCCCTGAGCGCACCCCTGCGGTGTGCGCAGAAATTGGTTCGCCCTGTGACCTTGACCACATGGGCCCCACAGTGCACAGTATCCGCAGGTCGACCACTCGGGATGGTCGAAACCCGGCCCCTGGGCTGATCGACCTTTCTTTTCGACGGCAAAAACTGACCGTCGGTCACCCCGAAAGGTTCGCCCATGAGAAGCACCTCGCCCTGGGTCCGGTCCAGCACCGTCACGCTGGCCGCCCTCGCCCTGACCAGCACGGCGCTGATGGCGCCTACGGAGGCCGCGTCCGCGGCCGACGCCTCCTCGACGAGCGTGGCCACGTCGGCCAAGCCCAACAAGTCGAAGAACAAGCCCCAGAAGCTGGCCAAGAAGTTGGTGCGCAAGTCCGACGGCGCCGACGCCTTCCGGCACCTGCGGGCCTTTCAGCGCATCGCCAACCGCAACGACGGCAACCGCGCCTCGGGCACCCCTGGCTACGACGCCAGCGTCGACTACGTCGCTCGCAAGCTGCGCCGGGCCGGCTACAAGGTGCGCACGCCGGAGTTCACCTACGACGAGCGCATCGCTCCTGACGGCACGCTGGAGGTCGGCGACCTGACCTTCGCGCTCGGGCTGCTGCAGGAGAGCATCTCTGCTCCTGCCGAGGGCGTCACCGCCGACCTGGCGATCGTGCCGGAGGACGACACCACCGGGTGCGAGGCCACCGACTTCGACGGCGGCGACTACGACGGCAAGATCGCAGTGATCCGACGCGGCAGCTGCACCTTCCTGATCAAGGCAACCAACGCCGCCGAGGCAGGCGCCTCCGCCGTCATCATCGCCAACAGCGCCACGGGGTCGGACATGCTGAACAGCACCCTGGGCGAACCGGCACCGGTTCCTGTCGGATACGTGAACTTCGAGGACGGCAACGCCCTCACCCCGTTGGCCGGCCAGAGCGCCACGGCCAAGCCCAGCGTCGAGAGCCGCACCACGACAACGCGCAACGTCATCGCACAGACCCGCAAGGGACGCACCAACAACATCGTGATGTCGGGCGCTCACCTGGACAGCGTCCCGGTCGGTCCCGGCATCAACGACAACGGCAGTGGTTCGGCCGGTCAGCTCGAGGTCGCCCTCGAGCTCGGTGGTCGGGCCAACGTCAAGAACGCCGTGCGGTTCGCCTGGTGGGGTGCTGAGGAGCTCGGCCTGCTCGGTGCCGAGGCCTACGTCGACGCGCTCTCGCCGCGTCAGCAGCTCAACATCGCGCTGTACCTCAACTTCGACATGATCGGGTCGCCCAACGCGGCGTACTTCGTCTACGACGGTGACGACTCCGACGACGAGGGCGCCGGTCCCGGACCGTACGGATCGGCCCAGATCGAGAAGCTCCTGTCGAGGTTCCTCGAGAAGAAGCGCGGCATCCCCACCCGAGGCACCGACTTCAGCGGACGTTCCGACTACGGCCCGTTCATCGAGGTCGGCATCCCGGCCGGTGGTCTGTTCACCGGCGCCGAGGACATCAAGACCGAGGAAGAGGCCGCACTGTGGGGCGGAGAGGCCGGAGTCGCCTACGACTCCTGCTACCACGCCGAGTGTGACGACCTCGGCAACATCAACAACCGAGCGTTCGGTCGCAACATCGACACGATCGCGTGGTCCGTGGGCACCTACGCCATCTCCACCAAGGCAGTGACTCGGGGACCCGGCGACCGCTCCAACCGGTCCGCTCGCACCGCTCAGCGGAGTGCCCCGGCAGCGTTCGGCACCACCAGCTGAATCGCCCAGCGCGACGCTAGCCGCAGGACGTGGCCGGGTCCCCCGTTTCGGGGGGCCCGGCCACGATGCGTTCAGGTGGCGCTGGTTGAGGTGCGAGGGCCGCCAAGGCCCGAGCCTCGAAACCAAGCAACCGATCCCACGAACGTCCCCGTCCACGGAACCAGGTTTCGAGGCTCCTCGCTGGCGCTCGTCACACCTCAACCAACGACCGTGGCGCGGCCCTCATCCAGCGTCAGTGGGGACCGGCTCGGGACCGAAGTCCTGGCGCTCGCAGCGTTGCAAGCCCGAGCACCGGGCCAGTCGCTGGTAGCGCTGGCGAAGGTCGCGCACGACGGGGTTGTAGGCGCGATCGGCGGGAGCCAGCCGGCGACCGTGACGCATCAGATTCGAGTCCTCGTACGGATCGGTTCGGTGGTCGTAGAGCTCTTGGAAACCGTCCCACCACTTGACGTAGGTGTAGCGCGAGGTCCGCACGCCCCGCCACTCCCAGCCGAACCGGCGCAACGCCTTCGGCTCCTTGGTGCCTCCCTGGATGAGGGTGGTCGTGTTCAGAGTGGCCCGACCCGCGATGACGGGCTGGAGGGCCTCTCCGTCGGTATGGCCCGCCCTGCGCACCCGGTCCAGCACCCCGGCGTAGTCCAGGAACGTCGGTGCGATGTCGACCATGCTCGCTGTCTGCGAACTGCGCGTCTTCTTGGGGATCCCAGGACCCCGCATCAGGAACGGGATCTGCAGGTTCTCCGCGTAGGGGTAGTTCTTCGAGAACAGATCGTGCTCACCCAACTGGAAACCGTTGTCGGAGACGTAGACGATCACCGTATTGGCCAACTCCCCGCTCTTCGCGAGCTGACGGATCGTCGCGGCGTTGGCCTCGTCGATCGCCTGCAGGGAGCGCAGCCGATCGCGGTATCGCGAGGTCATCGTGTCCAGGGGCACCGGCTCGGAACGCCGCACCGCGCCGGGCTTGTCACGGCGGTTCTTCTCTCGGAAGGAGGGTTTGCCCCTGCTGGGCAGCTTGGCCTTCCTGAACATTCCGGCGTGTCGCTTCGCCGGAACCGGACCACGCCAACGACCCCGGACCAGCGCGTCGTGCGGTCCGACGTGCGAGGCCCAGAGGAAGAACGGCTTGTCCGAGGGAGCCCAACTCCGGATCAGTCGGCGCGACTCGTCCCGCACGATGTCGGCGACGTACTTTCCCCCGAAGCGTTTCGGGGAGCCGTTGTTGAAGAACTCGGTGCCGTAGTAGGCGTAGGTGTTGGCCCCGGTCGGTGAGAAGAAGTCCCACCCGTTCGGTCGACCACCTCGATAGTTGTAGCCGTTCAGGTTCTTGCCCACGAAGCCGGTCCGGTATCCGGCTCGGTGCAGCCAAGCCGCCAGATTCTCGGTGCGGTTCCCGCGCATGAACGCCGGCCAGCCGCCGAACGGACCGTCGTTGTGGCGCACACCGTTGTTCTGCGCGTACTCGCCGGTCAGGATCTCGGCCCGACCGGGGCAGCACAGGGGATGAGGGTTGATGCCGTCGACGAAGTTGATGCCCTGGCGTTCGAGGAGCCGACGGGTTCTGGGCATGAACCGCAGCTCGGTGTCGCTCTGGTCGTCGGAGGTGATCAACACCAGGTTCGGACGTCGCTGGCCCCCCGAGGTCGCGCCCGGTGCCGAGGAGACGTCAACCGCCTCCGTCGTGCTCTCGGCGATCCGCGCCTGAGCACCCGGCAGGACCGGGGTGGACAACACCAGCGCGAGCAGCAACAGGATCGTGGACCAACGTCTCGGGCGGGGGTGGGTCATGGGCATCCTTCGACGTGGTCCGGAGCGACGAGATTAACCGACAGAAGTCGTCTGACCGTGCTTGTTGCGTCCAAAGTCACGACGTCCTGCTTTTCGCCCGTCGGCGAGGGCTACTCCCAGGTGATCGGGGTCCCGTGGGCGGAAGCCACACCGAGGATCCGGCGTACGCCGCCGGGCCACTCGTCGAGGACCACGAGGAACTCGTGGTCGGCACCGCCGGTACGCCGGGTGGGCTCCATTCGCAGATGCGCGAACGGCGCCTCGTCGGTTGCCGAGGCTGCCAGCCGGTCGATCTGGGCGTCGACCTCGCGCTGCTCGGTCCGATCGAGGTACTGCCACATCACGCTGTGCCACAGCACGGTGAGGGTGCCGGTCACCACGGAGAGGGTGGAGACGAAGGAAGCGGCCCCCTGAGCCCGCACCTCCACGTCCACCTCTGCGGCGCAGGCAAGAGCCGCGCGGAGACGTTCGTGGCGCTCGGACTGGTCGGCCCAGACGTACGCCGTGAGCGCCAGCCGACCATCGGTCGTTCTGGGGTCGATGGGCATCAGATCGCATCCCAGGCGTTCGACGATCACCGGAGGCGGACCGCTGGGCACCACGCCCTGCCAGGCGTCCGCCACGAAGTCGAACCGGTCGACCAAGAGGTTCAGCCCGGCGGACGAGCCGATCTCGAAGAGTCGTACCGGCAGGGACGATCCCACGGGCCCGAGGGAGCACAGTCCCCCCATCAGGGCCGCGGCACGGCCCACCTCGTTCGTCTGAGGGGGTCGGTCCAACCACTCACGCACCGCGTCCGGTTGGGCGGACAGCAACTCCCGGAAGGCCGTCCAACAACCGTCGGGCTCGTAGATCCCGCCCACGCTCGGGTAGTACGCCGCCAACAGGCCCGCGCGGCGCTCCACCACCAATCGGTGCACACTGCCCATCAGCCGCAGTCCCACCGCCGAGGGACCTGGAGCCTGGTTGTAGCCCTCCAGAACGACCGACGCCGATCCCCCGGCCTCCACGTCATCAGCAACGCGGGCCAGGAGATCGGCGTACATCGGAGAGCCAAGATCTCCACAGGCAGCGGACTGCCTGCGCAGGGCCTCGACTAGATCCACGCGGGGTCGCTCGATCAGCTCTTGAGCTTGTAGTCCTCGAGCACGCGACGACCGATGATCATCTTCTGGATGTCCGCGGTGCCCTCACCGATGAGCAGCATCGGAGCCTCGCGGTAGAGACGCTCGATCTCGTACTCCTTGGAGAAGCCGTAGCCACCGTGGATCCGGAAGGAGTCCTCGACGACCTGTGAGCAGTACTCCGAGGCGAGGTACTTCGCCATCCCGGCCTCGAGGTCGTTGCGTTCGCCCTTGTCCTTGACCCGTGCGGCCTTGACCATCATCGCGTGGGCGGCCTCGACCTTGGTCGCCATCTCGGCGAGACGGAAGAGCACGGCCTGGTGCTCGGCGATCGGCTTGCCGAAGGTCTCACGCTGCTGGGCGTAGGCGACACCGAGCTCGAAGGCGCGGTTCGCGACCCCACAGCCACGGGCGGCGACGTTGACGCGGCCGACCTCGACGCCGTCCATCATCTGGTAGAAGCCCTTGCCGATCTCGCCGCCGAGGAGCTGGTCGGTGGAGACCTCGTGACCCTCGAGAATCATCTCGGTGGTGTCGACGCCCTTGTAGCCCATCTTGTCGATCTTGCCGGGGATCGTCAGACCGGGAGCAGTCTCACCGAAACCGGACTCCTTCTCGAGGAGGAAGACCGACATCTTCTTGTAGACCGAGGCGCCCTCGTCGACACCCTCGTCGGTGCGCACCAGGGTGGCCACCAGGGTCGAGGAACCACCATTGGTCAGCCACATCTTCTGGCCATCGATCTTGTAGGAGTCCTCACCGTTCTTGACGGCCTTGGTCTTGATGGCGCTGACGTCGGAGCCGCAACCGGGCTCGGACATCGAGAAGGCGCCGCGGACCTCGCCGGTGGCCATCCGGGGCAGGTACTTCTTCTTCTGCTCCTCGGTGCCGTGGTGCATCAGCATGTAGGCGACGATGAAGTGGGTGTTGATCACCCCGGAGACGCTCATCCATCCGCGCGCGATCTCCTCGACCGCGAGCGCGTAGGTCAACAGCGACTCGCCGATCCCGTCGTACTCCTCAGGGATCATCAGACCGAAGATGCCGAGTTCCTTCATCGCCTCGACGATGTCGGTGGGGTACTCGTCCTTGTGTTCCAACTCCGTCGCGACGGGCAGGATCTGCTCCTCCACGAACGTCCGGACCGCCTTCAGAAGCTCGGTCTGGTCCTCGGTAAGTCCCTCGGTCTCGCACAGGCGACCCATGGTCTGCCCCCTTCGATAAGTCAACGGATGCTGCGGGCAAGGTTACCCGCGAGTAGGTTCAGTTTCCTATGGCTCAATTCACATCTGCGTGCGCTTCTCCAACGGTCCGATCAACAGACGCTCCAGGTCACGGACCTGGTGGGTGAGCCTCTGCGCCAGCAGGGCATTCTCGCCGACCGCTTCCTCGACCAATTCTAGACGCTCGCCAAGGCGAAACAGCTCCTCGTGACCTGTGCCGGAGGCCACACGGGCCTTGACTGCGTCGAGCCGTTGACCCAACAGATGGCCCGGCCGCTTGATCGGGCTCATCCCAACGACTCGTCGCGGTAGCGGTGCAGGGCCTTGGCTGCGACCCGCCCGTCGGCGGCCTTGACCGGCAGCAACAACTCGGTGACCACGTCGGTCAACTCCGCCACCCGTAGATGCAACCCACGATCGGCGGCCACCTGAGCCTCCAGATCCGCGATGCGAGCCCGCAACTCCTCGGCGCGACCTTCCACGCGGGGAGCGGTCACGCGGCGTACGACGCCCTTGCCGAGCGCCGCCATTCGCGAGCCCTCCTCCGAGGAGGGGCCCCCGGGGCGCTCGTCTCGCTGGTGGGTGCGCTCGCGCAGGAGCATCAGGAGACGGACGATGGTCTCCACGGCCGTCTCGAGCAGTTCGGCGTCGGTCGCCTCTCCCGGGGTGCGGCCCTCCGGGCGCGAAGCCGTCAGGTCGGCGAGATCCCCCTGTACGTCGTACCCCGCCTTGCCGAGCGCCGCGATGGCCGCCTCGGAGCGGGCGGTGGCGTCGGCGAACTGCTCGTCAGTGACGCCGATGGGTTCACGCCCCAGATCCACCAGTACGCCGTGCGCCAGGGTGTCGCGCAGCCACAGGGCGTGCTCCCGGTTGCCGGAGATGGGCTCGCGGACGACCTCGTTGACGCGGCGCAACAGTTCGGCGGGAACCACGCCCAGGGACTGGTTGACCCGCTCGAGACCCAACTGGAGGGCCGGAACGTCGATCCCGCAGGCCCGGGCGAAGCGGTGCCACAACTCCTCCTGATCGCCCCGTTCGCGCGGCACGGTCACGATGTGCACGCGATCGGCCGGCAGATCGCGACCCCAACGCGCGGCCACCCCGGAGGGATCGAGGGTCCGCCAGCCCCACTCCACCCGAACTCCGGCCGACTCCGGCCGGGGCCGCCACTTCTCCAGGGGCGTGGTGAGTGCGAACTTCAACCGCTCCTGCCAGGCCGAGGGAACGGCGAGACCCAGATCGCGGGCGGTGATCACGACGTGGACCTCGAGCCCCTCGAGGTCGGCCAGCGCGGTGCTGACCTGGTCGGCGGAGGCTCCGGCGAACAACTCATAGCTGACGATGGCGACCTCGCCGGACCACTGCCGAATCTGGTCCACCAGTCGGGTCCAGGCCTGCGAGGCACGTTCGGGCAACTTCTCCAGACGCGGATCCTCGCGCACGACCATCGCGGCGTGGATGCGGTCGAGGTGGGTCTCGCCCACCACCAGGACACCAGCCTGACCCAACCGATCACGGTTGGCCTCGAGCACCCGCTGGAGGTACGTCGTGCCGGACTTGGGGGCACCGACGTGTAGATAGACCCGTGTGGTCACTCCTCGTCATCTCCTTCGTGGTCGCGCATCAGTCCGATCCCGGGAAACGTCGCCATCATTCTCCACCGTGCCGCGGGCCCGCCGGTCACCGCCGCCGAGCCGGCCGGGAAACCGTCGCGAACGTCGATCACTCCCCCGGCCCGGATGACGGCCTCCTCCGCCTCCTGTGGATCGAGAGGACGCAGACGTCCGCCCCCGATCTCGGCACGGTGGGCCGTCGACTCGGAGGGCGACCTGGCCCAACCCTCGAGCAACAGCCGCCCGCCGCTTCGCAGCACGATGGTGACGAACCGCCAGAAGTTCTCCAGCCCGTCGGGATCCAGGGTCTCGAGCACCTCGCGTGCGTAGATCGCCGGTTCGCGGCTGCCCCGAGAGACGAGCGCGGCCCGGGTCATCACGTCGCGCAGGTCGTAGAGGTTCATGTGGTCGAACTTGGCGGGCAGACTCTCCGCCCGGGCCGTCCGCTTGGGCGCTCGCAGGCTCTGGCGGGCGTAGTCGAGGCCCACGACGTTGTAACCGCGCCGAGCCAGGAGCAGCGCATCCTGGCCGGTGCCCGCGCCCACGTCGATCACCCGGGCCTCAGTGGGCAGGTGTTCGGCCGCCAGGCTCGCGAAGTCCGACGGCTCAAGGTCGGCCGCCTGCGCCTGATCGGCCAGGAAACGTTCCCAGTCGCGGCGTTGGCGCATCAGAGAGGAGAACCAGCCGTCGAACCGCTCGACGATCTCCGGCCCGGGCTCGTGCCGGAACGAAGGGTCCGGAACCCGCCAGCCGGGCCCGTAGGACACCGCCAGCATCGCGTCGGGATCGGCGGGCGCGGGCAGCGACTGACCCTCGAACTCCATCTCGATCAGCGGCACGATCGCCGACCGAGGGACCACCTGTCGCACCGTCGCCGTCTCGTGGAGCCGGTCCTCGATGTAGAAACACGTGTAGACGTCGATGCTGGCCATTGCCCCGTCCGGGGAGCTGAACACCACCGTGATGAAGGCCCCGGACTTGTTCAGCACGGTCATGCCGTGCCGGCGCAGGGCCCGGGAGATGTCGTAGAGCTCCTTGGCCATGGCGGCCGGCGTCGCCTGCTCGCTGAGGTACGCCAGATCGATGTCAGAGTCGTGCCCGATCACCCCGCCCTCCCGGGCTGCGCCCAGCAGAGTGCCGAACGCGATCCAGCCCTCGACCCCGCACTCGGCCTCCATCACGTCGAGGATGCGGGTGGTGACCTCGACCATCTGGTCGACCACGCTGGAGTCCCGACCCGAGAAGGGCCGCTGCAGCAGGCCCCACTTGTCGATCATCACCGGGATGCCGGCCTTGTCGACGAATCGGACCCTGCCCTCCCCGTCTCCGAAGACCACCTGACCCTCGAAGATCACGTCGTCCTCGTGGCGAATTTGAACCGTGGCGGTGCCGTTGAGCCACCTCACCATGCGCTTGGGCCACCGGACGTGGGAGACGGGGCCGCCCTCGTCGTCCTCCGCGCTGAACGACCAGGCGTGGTGCTCGTCGAAGTAGACGTCCCCGTTGCCGTGGAATCCGTCGGCGAAGTGCAGTCCCTCGTCGTCGACCTGCACCTCGCCCGCGCTCACGCTCACGAGCAGGCAGGTTACGGCACCCGACCCCCGCAGGTCATGGACTGGCTACTTGAACGGGCTCGAGGAGACGAGTTTCTTGGCTCGGCTCATCACGAACGGCGAGTTCTGGTCGTACAGCCACGGCCGCCCGAACCACAGGTAGGCATCGACGTACCGCCGGGCCAGACGGCGCTCGACGCGGCTGAGTCGCCAGGACCTGTTGGCCACGTCGGTGGTCGGCGGGATCCCCAACGTCACGCAGAGGCGGGTCCTCTTCTTGGTGCAGACCGGCGCGTTGTCGGGATAGTTACGGTCGGGGTACTCATATCCCCGGAACGGGGACCCGTTCTGCGCGGTGTTGATGACGAACTTCTTGTTGCGGATTCCCTGTCGCGCGAGGGCCTTGGCCACCTTCGCGCCGAACACGATGTTGTGATCCGTGGCGTCGTAGTGGGTCCCGTTGAACGCGAACCCCCGAGCGAACTTCACTCCGGCCGGCTTCAGGATCCGAAGTGCGGTCTGGACCTTGTCCCTCATCCAGTCCGCCGAACCGGCCTCGATGTAGACGCTGGTGTTCGGCAGGGCCGCGAACCGCTTGGTGGCGTAGCGAATCAACCGCAGCGACAACTTCGGGTTGGGAGCGCAGTAGACGGCGAACGGCGAGTCGGGTTGGATCACGATCGCTGCCGGGGTGTCGCCCACCGCGGCGGCGGCATTCTGGATCCAGGTCTTGTAGCTGCGCTGCTCGGCGAGGGTCGGGGTCCGTTTGCAGGCCGCCGACTCCCACGGGTCCATCCGGAACACTGCGAACTGCACCAGCGCCTCGGGGTTCCCGCCCTGACTCGTCACGATGTAGCGATCCAGCACCTCGGCGATCTTGTTGTCCGCGATCCAGGAACCGAACCACGCCGACTTCGGTCGGAGGGCGATCTTGTCCAGGAGCGCCCGGGTGCGTCCGGTCGAGGTGCGCCAGGGTTCGTACCAGAGTTCGTAGGGGCCGGAGTACACCGCCCAGGGGCGGGCGGCGAGCGGATTGTCGGCGTTCGGCCGGGCCGAGACCGGCGGGCTCTCGACGCTCGCTGCACTCGCAGGCCCCGAGGGGCTGGCCGGTCCGGCTGCGGTCGACGGGACCGTGACGAGGAGGGCGGCGCTACAGACCAGGCCCAGGGTGAGCAGAACGGCCGAGGCGGCCCGGGTCGGGCGCGAGAGGTGGGGCACCTCAGGACGGTACGACCGACCACCCGCGTCTGACCAGGTTTTTCCTCAATCCGCCTTTACGGAACGGAGACCGTGGCGGTGAGAACCGCGTGGTCGGTGATCCTGCGGACCGCGGGACTGGTGTCGAACCGGAAGTCGGAGAAGGTGATGTCCCTGGTGCCGAACAACCAGTCGACCCGCATCGCCGCCGGTGGCCGGCAACTGCCTGCCTCGGCGGTGCCGCCCTGGGCGGCTTGGAGTCCGGCCTTGCCTGCGAATGCGCAGAAGGCGTCGGCCTTCTCGTTGAAGTCCCCGATCACGAAGACCGGGATCTCGTCCTTGCGCAGTTCCTGTACGGCGGCGATCTCGATCTGCTCGGCCTTGTCGCGCTCGTTCTCGCGGCCCTGGCGGTCACGTGGCGAGTTGTGCACGTTGAGGACGTAGATCTCGCGGTTCGTCTCCCGATGGCGCAGTCGGACGATCGGTTGGGGTCGCGTGGTCCCGACGAAGGGAATGGTGATGGAGCCTGTGAAGGTCGGCTCCCACACGGCGGTGTCCCACATCATCGACTGGGGTACGCCGGAGCCGCCGAGCGTCGTACCGGGGTAGAACGCCCAGCGATCCCCTGCGATGCCGGCCAGCACCGCCAGTTGGTCGCGCTGGAGCTCCTGCAGTCCGACCACCGTCGAGCCGTAGGAGGCGATCAGCGACGCCGCTGCCCGAGCCCGGACCTGACCGGAGGCGAAGCGCTCCGCGTTCTTCCCTGCGCGCGTGTGCTGACTTCCGAGCACGTTGAAACTCGTCAGCACGAAACTGAAGGGCTGGTTCCCGGCGAGGCCCTCAGCCTGCCGAGCCAGACTCTGCGCGCCCTTCGGAATTCCCTCGGTCTTGTCGCCCTTGGCGTCCTTGACGTCCTCGGCCACCTTGCCGCGATCGCCCAGCGCTGCCCCCGCGATCTGCCGAGGGCTGAGCCGATCGATCTCGGCCCGGCTCGTGGCGCCATCGGGCATCGCCGAAATGGTGGCGGGGGTGAAGCCCGCGTCCGGCGATTCGTCGGTCGATCCGTCCGTGCTCGAGCGCAGTGTGTTGGCTGCGATCACGATCATGACGACCACGAACACCGCACCCAGTGTGCCGATCAGCCCACGCCGGTCCGCGGACATGGCGACCTTCAGTCGACCTCGATCTTGGAGTACGGGTCCACCCCGTTGGCGATCGCCGCGGCGAGGGCCATCCGCGACCGCTGGTTGTAGCCCGGCGGGTTGCTGTAGAGGAAGTCGACCCAGTCGGCGTAGGACCGCGCGAAGCTCTCTCCGAAGATCCGCATCACGACCTCGTCGCTGGCCAACGCGACGCCGGTGTAGTTCGCAGTGCCGTTCCACACGACGTTGGCGTCGGAGCGGCCGTTGTAGACCCCGCTGACCGACATCGCCTTCATGTGGAGGTACTTGTCATAGACGCCGTCGTAGTCGAAGTCCTGGGTGATGTGGCGCATCGGCACGGGCCCACGGGAGGTGCGACGCAGGGTCTTGAGCACGTTGTTGCCGAACACGGCGTAGACGATCTTGATGTCGCAACCGTTCTGGTACATGCTGCGCAACTTCTTCGCGATGGAGAGTCCGCGCGCGCTGTGCATCGACGTCTGAGCGATCCGGATCTTCGTCCGCCCGTTGGTCCCGGTGCCGCCCGTGGCGCCCTTGCAGCGGATGTTGTTGAGCTCGCGCAACAGCGGGTCGCCGTTGGTTCCCTGGCCCTTGTAGGGGTAGAAGTACGACGTGTAGGAGCCGTGCTGGTAGGTCCGGTAGGGGCGGTTGTAGCGCTTGTCCTTGACCATCTGATTGAAGATGCCGTTGAACTCGTTGTAGATGTTGCCCTTGCCCTTGGTGGTGAACATGTCGTTCCACTGGGAGTGAGCGGCCAGGTCGGTGGCGTTGTAGGAGCCGTACATCACGATCTTGTTCGCCCGGCCGGCCTTGCTGAAGAGGAAGAACTTCGTGTGCATGATCCCACCGGGGTAGCGGCAAGAACTGGAGCACTTGCGGGCGTAGCTCTTCATGAACGGGCGGCGGTTGTTCTGGCCCTTGCGCAGTTCCCGTTTGACCCACTCGAACCCGGGGTTGGGCTTGGCTTTGCTGGCGTTGCCGCGGTCGATCAGTACGCGGACGGAGACCCCGCGATAATGCGCCCGCACCAGAGCGTTCTGGATGTCGCGGCTCTTGATGTTCCAACTGGCCATCCGGATCTGCTCACGACCCGGCACCGAGTTGATGGTGTTGATCAGGTGATTGCGGATCGAGGCCTTCGACCGCCCGAGCGGGTTGTTGAACCGCACTCCCTTGGGCGGGGTGTAGTTCTGAGGAGCCGGCTTAGGCTTGGCCGCGAACGGCACGACCTGCCCGACGGCTCCGACCGAGGTGCCCACGGAGAGTGGTGCGACCGGCGCGGCCACGGAGGGGCCGGCGCCGAGAAGGCTGACGACCAGGAACGCGGTCGCGGTGATTGCTGTGATCGTGGTGGTACGTCGCACGCCTGGGTCACTCCCCGTGTTGATGTCCTTGGGAGCCGTCCCGACCTGATCCGGAGGGAGACGACTGACGGGGAGGGGTCCGATGTCTAGTCCTCCGCGTCCGAAAAGCCTAACAGTCACTTCCGCATATGCCGCCTCGTGAAACCGATGTCACCCAGAAGGGCGAGGCTAGCCGCCGC
This sequence comes from Nocardioides salsibiostraticola, assembly GCF_054783655.1. Taxonomy (NCBI): domain Bacteria; kingdom Bacillati; phylum Actinomycetota; class Actinomycetes; order Propionibacteriales; family Nocardioidaceae; genus Nocardioides; species Nocardioides salsibiostraticola. The sequence continues at coordinate 283,685 of NZ_BAAGQD010000001.1, forward strand.
ACTGGGTCACAGCCTTCTGATAGGCCGCGCTCTCGGCGAGGCCCTCGGTCTCGTTGATCTTGTTGAACTGGGCGGCGTAGAAGCGCTCGCCGTAGGTGAACAACTTCGCTCCGAAGGCGCACCGTTCCGACTCGGCCTTGACGAAGGCATCGCCGTCGTAGCAGCCCTTGTAGGGGTCGGGCATCTGCTCATCGGCCACCCAGACCTCTGAGCACAGGGGCTCGGTGACCACTGGTTCCCCAGTCGGCTCAGTCGGCTCAGTCGGTTCGGAGGGCGACTCGCTCGCCGTGACCGACGCGGTCGGGGTCGCCTCGGATGCGGTGTCCGGTTCTGATGACCCACACGCACTGAGCAGCAGGCCCAGGGCCACCGCGCCGGCGAGAAGCCCGGGGACCCGAGGCACCTGGAGGGACGGACGGCCACCGATGCGCTGGTTCATGCCCTTCACAGTACGCCGATTTCAGCTTCGGCGCCGCCCCTGGAGTCGGTCTCTCCAGCGTGGCGTGGACCGGCCGCGAGCGATGAAGGAGCGAGCCAGATCGGCAGGGACCTCACCCTCCCGAACGTCCACGTCCGGGGGCGGGTCCCCGGGAGCTCCCGTCAGGGGCTCCCACTCGCTCAGGTCCCCGTGCACGACGTACCCCCTGCCCCGGATCTCCTCGCTCCATGCAGCGGTCACCTCATCGAGCAACGGAGCCAGGGTGTGCGGAGCCTGGGGGGACGACCCGGAGCGTGCGGCCAGCTCACCCTCCGCCCACTCGCGTTTCACGATCCGGTTGCGCTCTCCCCGCTCCAGACGGTCACCGATGGCGAGGTTCACCGCCCGCAACAGGGCGATGTCCGGGCCCGCCAGCGAGATGTTGGCGCTGCCGTCCGGTACGACGACCTCCCGGTCGTCGATCTGCGCTGCGGAACAAAATCGGCGCCAGAGCTCCAGCGGTTCGGCATCGGGCCGGGGGGCGATGACGAGGTGACCGGCTCCGGGTCCCAACCGCTCGGTCCAGCGATCCAACGCGTGCACGGCGTCCTGGGCGTGCCAGAAGTGCGGCCGGACCCCGCCGGCGTCGGGCCCGAGGTCCCGCCCGCTGTCGGAGCGCACCTGGTCGCGTTCGAAGTCGGCGAACGAGCCGGTGTGTCCGAGCTTGACCTCTTCCTGCCAATGGGCCGTGGCCTGGCGGCCCAGATCGCGTGAGGTCACCACGATTCGGACCTCGAGTCCGCTCAGCGGCTCGAGAGCCGCCCCGATCTGATCCGGGGTGGCCCCCGCCAGGACCTCGTGGCTCAGGATCGTCGTCCCTTCGAACCCTCGTGCGTGGTCGCACAGGGCCCGCCAGGTGCCTGCGATCTCTGCGGGATCGAGTCCGAACTTGGCCGCGCTCCCCCGCACCTCGACTGCTCCGTGGAAGTGGGAGCCGGGTCCCAGGAACGGGTAGGACACGCCGCGCGCCCGGAGAAGGCCCCGATTCTCCGCCAGAATTCGCTGCAGAAACGTCGTTCCGGTCTTGGGGAGACCCACGTGCAGGACGACACTCACAGGCGACATCGTGCCAGGGAACCCACGTCGTCAACCGCGACGGCTAGTTTAGGGGCGTGGCCAGCACCCCGATCCGCGTCTTCACCGCCCGCTTGGTGGGTCTGCCCATTTTCGACCCCCAGGGCGATCAGGTCGGCAAGGTGCGCGACGTCGTGGTCGCCGTGCGCAACGAGGCCAGCCAGCCGCGGGTGCTCGGTCTGGTCAGTGAGGTCTTCGGACGGCGCCGCATCTTCGTGCCGATGACCCGGGTCACGAACATCGACAGCGGGCAGGTCTACACCACCGGCCTGCTGAATATGCGGCGCTTCGAGCAACGCTCCACCGAGACGTTGGTGATCGGCCAGATGCTGGACCGCAGCGTCACCATCCGCCAGTCCGGGGTGACCGGCGTGGTGTACGACGTCGCCATGGAGCAGGCTCGCAACCGCGACTGGGTGATCAGCCGGGTCGCGGTCCAGGAACCGAGCCGCGGTTTTCGTCGTAAGGGCCAGACCCACGTTGCGGAGTGGCGTGACGTCACCGGGCTCACCCGCCCCGAGGACACCCAGGGCGCCACCCACCTGGTGGGGGCGCTGAACGAGATGCGCAACGCCGACGCCGCCAACATGCTGCACGACCTACCGATCGGGCGTCGGATCGCGGTGGCCGCCGCCCTGAACGACGAACGACTGGCTGCGGTGCTCGAGGAGATGACCGAGGAGGACCAGGTCGAGATCCTGGGCCACCTCGACACCGAACGCGCCGCCGACGTCCTCGAGGAGATGTCTCCCGACGATGCGGCCGACCTCGTGGCCGACCTACCCCCCGAGACCGCCGAACTGCTGCTCGACCTGATGGAGCCGGGCGAGGCCGAGGACATCCGTCGGATGATGTCCTACGTCGAGGACACCGCCGGGGCCATGATGACCCCCGAACCAGTGGTGTTGGGACCGGACGCCACCATCGCCGAGGCCCTGGCCCAGGTGCGGCGATCCGAGCTGACGCCTTCCCTGGCGGCGCTGGTCTACATCTGCCGACCGCCCCTGGAGACCCCCACAGGGAAGTTCCTCGGGGTGGCGCACATCCAGCGGCTCCTGCGAGAGCCACCCTCCACCCTGGTGGCCGGGGCCATGGACACCTCGATGGAGAATCTGCGGCCCCAGTCCACCATCGAGGAGGTGGCCGCCCACCTCGCGACGTACAACCTCGTGGCGGCCCCCGTGGTCGACGAGACCGGTCGGCTGCTGGGCGCGGTGACCGTCGACGACCTGCTGGACCACATGCTGCCCGACAACTGGCGCGACAAGGCGACCAGGCCAGGTGATATCCGTGACTGAGACCCCTTCCGGGTCGCGATCGGCCCGACCGTCTCGTCCGGCGCGTAGCCGCCTGGACACCCCGGCCGACACCAAGCGACACCTGGTCAAGCGCCCCGAGCTGCGCCCGGACTCCTTCGGGATCTTCGCCGAGCAGTTCGCCCGGTTCATGGGCACCGCGACGTTCTTGATCTACATGACGCTGGTGGTGACGTTGTGGATCATCTGGAACGCCGTGGCCCCCAGCGAGGCCCAGTGGGACGCCTACCCCTTCATCTTCCTGACCCTCATCCTCAGCCTCCAGGCCTCCTACGCGGCGCCGTTGATCCTCCTGGCGCAGAACCGTCAGGAGACTCGCGACAAGGTCATCGCCGAACAGGATCGCCAGGCCAACGCCCGTGCGCACGCCGACATGGAGTTCCTCGCTCGCGAGGTCGCCTCGCTACGACTCGCCGTGGGAGAGGTGGCGACCCGCGACTTCTTGCGCTCGGAACTGCGTTCCCTCCTCTCCGACCTCGAGGAGCGAAACCGCAGTGGCGATGCTCACGCGGACGGCGACTCCGATCCTCGATCACCCGCCTCCTAGACTCCCCCGTATGGCTACCCCGACCCTCGATCAGGTCAACGCCGCGTTGGCGACCGTGAACGACCCCGAGATCAAACGACCCATCACCGACCTGGGCATGGTCGACACCGTGGAGATCGATCCGGACGGACTTGTGAGGGTCACAGTCCTGCTGACCGTGGCGGGGTGCCCCCTCAAGGAGACGATCACCCGAGACGTCACCGGCGCGGTCTCCAAGGTCCCCGGGGTCACCGACGTGGACCTCACCCTGGGCGTGATGACCGCCGACCAGCGCTCGGGACTGCAGGAGACGTTGAAGGGCGGCAAGGCCGACCGTGAGATCCCGTTCGCCCAGCCCGGATCGCTGACCAAGGTCTACGCCATCGCCAGCGGCAAGGGCGGAGTCGGCAAGTCCTCGGTCACCGTGAACCTGGCCCTGTCCATGGCCAAGCAGGGGCTGTCCGTGGGCATCGTCGATGCCGACATCTACGGTCACTCCGTCCCCGCGATGCTCGGCATCGCCGATGAGCGTCCCACCCAGGTCGAGGACCTCATCATGCCCGTGCCGACCTCGTCGGGGGTTTCGGTGATCTCGATCGGCATGCTGAAGCCGCGGCGCGATCAGGTGGTGGCTTGGCGTGGACCGATGCTCGACCGAGCGTTGGTCCAGATGCTGGCCGACGTCTACTGGGGCGACATCGACGTCCTGCTGCTCGACCTCCCACCCGGCACGGGCGACGTGGCGATCTCGCTGGGTCAGCATCTGCCCGGCGCCGAGGTCGTCGTGGTCACCACTCCGCAGGAAGCAGCAGCGGAGGTCGCCGAGCGCGCCGGAACGATGGCCTCGATGATGCACCAGCGAGTGGTCGGCGTCATCGAGAACATGAGCTACCTGCCCTGCCCCCACTGCACGCCGGAGGGCAAGGACCACCGCATCGAGGTGTTCGGCAGTGGCGGCGGGGCCCGCGTCGCGGCCACGCTCTCCTCGCGGTTCGGGTATGACGTCCCGGTCCTGGGCGAGATCCCGCTCGACCTTTCCCTGCGTGAGGGCGGTGACTCCGGCAAGCCGATCGTCGACTCCGACCCGACCGCTCCCGGAGCGCTCTCGCTCGCGTCGATCGCCGACAAGTTGTCCGGTCGGGGTCGCGGACTGGCCGGCATGCAACTGGGTCTCACCCCCACCAGTAAGTTCTAGGCATGCCCGGGTTCGGAGAACTTCTCGTCATCGCCCTCGTCGCGGTGATCGTCTTCGGCCCGGATCGTCTTCCCGAGCTCGCCAAGCAGGCCGGCGGCATGGTCCGCAAGGCCCGGGACTTCGCCAACTCTGCTCGCGACGAGTTGCGCAGCGAGTTGGGTCCGGAGTACTCCGACCTGGAGTTGCGCGACCTCGACCCCCGCACCATCGTGCGCAAGCACATCATCGAAGCGATGGAGGACGCCGGCGAGGAGGAGACCCGCAAGAAGCGGCGCGGTCAGCGCGTCCTGGGTCAGGGCGAGACCCCGCCGTACGACACCGACGCGACCTGACCTGACCTGATCAGCGGGCTCTCCTGCGAGCCCTAGTGCTGCTCACTCTGGATGGCGGCGAGGCCGTTGAACGCGATCAGCACCACCCGTCCCGGCACCTCCTCCAACTCGAGGAAGTCCTGACCGACCCGGCGCACCACACCGTCGCGGATGGAACCGTCCACCCCGTGGATGACGCAACGCTCCCCGGCCTCTGCCAAGCCTCGTAGCACCGACCCCAGGCCCAACTTCGTCAGCGGCGACCAGGCGATCTCGGGAATCGCACGGGCGGAGGCGCCCACCACCGTGTCGATGTGGGTCACTGCCACGATCCACTCCGTCGTTGATCCGCTCACCCGGCACCACGAGGCGGACACCCTCTCCAACCTGCCGGTGACCGGCCCCACCCCGGTGACTCCGAGCGTCACGTCGTGGCCGACCGAGGCCATCAGCCGGCCCGCGAGGGTGACCTGTTGGTATTCGGCGCGGCTGCGATCCGCCAACTCCGGGACGCGCTCGGTCGCGTAGAGGGCCTCTGCCTGTTGTTCCAGGTCGTCGAGGAACGCGAAGAGCGCGGCGTCCTCCCCTTGTGGTGTCGGCGGGTCGGGGCCGTCGTCGTGGCTCACGAGCGAAGTCTAGGACGCCGTCACCACAGAACGAGGACGGCCGGGCCGCCTGTGGATGAACCCTTGACGAACTGCGTCAAACATTCTTAAATGACGCAAACATACGCAAACGCAAGGTTCTGACTCAGATGGATTCTCTTTTCTGCACCTCCCGCACCTCCCGCCTCCGTGCCGTGATGCTGTGGACCTTCAGCACGGCGAGCCTCGCGGTCCTTCTGCGATGGCTGGTCGGTGATCTCGTGTCCTCCTCGCCCCCGGCGTCCTTCGATGCCGCTCTGGTGAGCGCCTGCATGGTGGCGATCGGACTCTGCGCCGTGTGGGCCTGGTTGGTGGTCGGTGTCGTGGTCCTCGAGATCGTCCGCCGCTCGTCGGGCACCACCCCGGGAGTGCCGACCTGGGCCCGAGGCCTGGTGTTGATGACCTGCGGTGTCGCCGCAGTCGGACTCGCCTCACCAGCCGGAGCGGCCGAGGACATCGATCTCGACGGGCTCCCGATGCCCGATCGGGCCAGCGGAGGCTTCCTCGCCGAGACGGTGCGCCCTGTCCTTCGCGCTGCTCGCCCTCCCGCTGCGGGAGGGACAGAGACCACTACTCATCGGGTGACCGCGGGCGAATCGCTGTGGTCCATCGCCGAGGGCGAGCTCGGTGACCCGGCTCGCTGGACCGAGATCTATGACCTGAACAGGGGACGCATCGGTGCCGACCCCGACTTCATCGAGATCGCTCAACGACTCGACCTCCCCCACCAATGACCCAACGATGACCGAGCGAGCCAGGAGACCGACCATGCCCAGCAGCCAGACCCACCACCCCGAGGTCGTCCCGATCCGGATGTCGATCCCCCTGGCCAGCACCCAGGGCACTCTCGCCCTCGATCTACAACCTCGACTCGACCCACCGTCGGCCCCGGTGGTCCATCTGCGCTCCGAAAGCGGCGACCTCGACGCCTGGACCCGCCGGTTCGCGCAGGCCGTCGTCGAGATCGTCGGAGGCGACCGCCCCGCCTCTCAACTGCTGCGGTGGACCGATCGCGACGTCTACCTCGATCTGCGCCGACGGGCGGTGCTCGTCGCCCGGGCCGGCGCGCACACTCCGGCCGCGGCCAGGGTCCAGTCGCCCTGCCCGCGCGTCGAAAGTGTGCACTCGACCCACATCTCCGAGGAGATCATCGAGACCTGCATCCGGATCCGCTACGGGCAACGCTCACGGGCCATCGCCGCCCGCTTCGAGCACCGCAACCACGGCCTGGTCTGCACCGCCTTGGAGTTTGCCTGAGCAGACCTCAGCCGTTGGACCGTGCCGTCAGACCTGTCGGGCCGCCGGGGCGGCCGTGACACATCTTGTACTTCTTGCCGGACCCACACGGGCACTGGGCGTTGCGGCCCACGTCGGCGAACTCGTCGTCGGCGTTGGTGACGGTGGTCCCCTTGGCTGGACCCTCGGTGCGGACTTCGGCGTCGTCCTCCGCACCCACCGCTGAGACACCCTCGCGCGGCGCCGAGTAGGTCAGGCTGCCCTGTTTCTTCGGCACCTCCAGGCCCTTGGCGTGGATGTGCGGGGTGTTCGCCTGACGGGTGACCTCGGACATGTCCCGAGCCAGCGGCTCGACAACCTCAGGGTCTTCCTCGTCTTCGCCGTCGAAAAGGAATCCACCGGAAACGTCGTCGTCCTCGTCCACGCTGACCTCGAGGTTGAACAGGAACCCGACGGCCTCTTCCTTGATGCCGTCCATCATGGCGGCGAACATGTCGAAGCCCTCGCGCTGGTACTCCACCAAGGGGTCGCGCTGGGAGTAGGCACGCAGGTAGATGCCCTCGCGCAGGTAGTCCATCTCGTAGAGGTGTTCACGCCACTTGCGGTCGAGCACGGACAGCAGCACCCGGCGCTCGAGCTCACGCATGACCTCGGAGCCCATCTCGGCCTCGCGGGCGTCGTACGCCGCGTGGGCGTCGGCCTGCAGTAGCTCGATGAGCTCGGACTTGTCGAGGTTCGCCTTGTCTCCGGCTTCCTCCACCAACGCCTCGTAGGACAACGAGACCGGCCAGATCAGACGCAGGTCGATCCAGAGCTGCTCGAGATCCCATTCCTCGGAGAACTCCAGGAGAGAGCCGGTGACGTAGCCGGTGACCACGTCGTCCAAGAAGGTGCTGATCTGCTCCTTGAGGTCGGCGCCCTCGAGCACCTCACGGCGCTCGCCGTAGATCACCTGCCGTTGGCGGTCCATCACGTCGTCGTACTTCAGGACGTTCTTGCGGGACTCGAAGTTCTGCGACTCGACCTGGCCCTGGGCGTTGGCGATGGCGCTGGTGACCCGCTTGTTCTCGATCGGGACGTCGTCGGGGATCTTGAGGACCTGCAGCACGCGATCCACCCAGTCGGACTTGAACAGGCGCATCAGCTCGTCCTCGAGGGAGAGGTAGAAGCGCGACTCCCCCGGGTCTCCCTGTCGCCCGGAACGACCACGGAGTTGGTTGTCGATCCGGCGGGACTCGTGGCGCTCGGTGCCCACGACGTAGAGGCCACCGAGCTCGCGGACCTCATCGTGTTCGGCGCCGACCTGGGCCTTGATCTTCTCGATCATGCCGGGCCAGGCGTCGTCGTACTCCTCGGCGGTCTCGCCGGCGGGCTCCAGGCCCATCTTGCGCAACTCCGCGTCGGCGAGGAACTCCACCGACCCACCGAGCATGATGTCGGTGCCTCGACCCGCCATGTTGGTCGCGACCGTCACCGCTCCCTTGTGGCCGGCCATGGCGACGATCTTCGCCTCGTCGGCGTGCACCTTGGCGTTCAACACGTGGTGAGGGATCTGGTGCTTCTTCAACAGGCTGGCGAGGTACTCGGACTTCTGCACCGAGACGGTTCCGATCAGTACGGGCTGACCGGCCCGGTGACGCTCGGCGATGTCCTCGGCCACGGCGTCGTACTTCGCTTCTTCGGTGCGGTAGACGAGGTCGGCCTGATCCTTGCGGACCATCTCGCGGTTCGTCGGGATCGGCACGACGCCGAGCTTGTAGATCTTGTCGAACTCCGACGCCTCGGTCATGGCCGTACCGGTCATTCCGGAGAGCTTGCCGTAGAGACGGAAGTAGTTCTGCAGGGTGACCGTGGCCAGGGTTTGGTACTCCTCGCGGACGGTCACGCCCTCCTTGGCCTCGATCGCCTGGTGCAGCCCGTCGTTGTAGCGACGTCCGGCCAACATCCGACCGGTGTGCTCATCGACGATGAGGACCTCGCCGTTCATGACGACGTACTCCTTGTCGTTGCGGAACAGCTCCTTGGCCTTGATCGAGTTGTTGAGGAACGAGATCAGCGGTGTGTTCACCGACTCGTAGAGGTTCTCGATGCCGAGGTGGTCCTCGACCTTGGTGATGCCGGGCTCCAGCACGCTGATGGTGCGCTTCTTCTCGTCGACCTCGTAGTCGACGTCCACATTGAGCTTGCTGACGATCTTGGCGAACTCGCCGTACCACTTGACCTCGTCCTCGGTGGGCCCCGAGATGATCAGCGGTGTCCGCGCCTCGTCGATGAGGATCGAGTCGACCTCGTCGACCACGGAGAAGTTGTGTCCGCGCTGTACGCACTCCTCGATCGAGCCGGCCATGTTGTCGCGCAGGTAGTCGAAGCCGAGCTCGTTGTTGGTGCCGTAGGTGATGTCGCAGGCGTAGGCCACGCGACGCTCGGCCGGGCGCATGTGCGGCATGATCACACCGACGGTCATCCCGAGGAAGTGGTGGATCCGGCCCATCTGCTCGGACTGGAACTTCGCGAGGTAGTCGTTGACGGTGACCACGTGGACACCCTTGCCGGAGATGGCGTTGAGGTAGGAGGGAAGCGTCGCGACCAGGGTTTTGCCCTCACCGGTCTTCATCTCGGCGATGTTGCCCAGGTGCAGCGCCGCGCCACCCATGATCTGGACGTCGAAGGGGCGCATCCCGGTCACGCGCTTGGAGGCCTCGCGCACCGTGGCGAACGCTTCCGGCATCAGGTCATCGAGACTCTCGCCATCGGCGTGCCGCTGCTTGAACTCCGCGGTCATCCCCTGGAGCTCCTCGTCGCTCATCGCGACGAAGTCGTCCTCGATGGCGTTGACAGCCTTCGCGATGGTCTCCAACTGGCGGAGGATCTTGCCCTCTCCGATGCGGAGAAGGCGGTCGATGATGACGGGCACGAGTGGTGACTCCTGGGTTGGGGCGCGGCGATCCGGTGGAATCGGCCGGTGGCCCACGACGGGCCTCGTTCCAGCATAACGAGCCACCCCGGCCGGAGGTTCCTCGGCGGGTCGGTCTGTGTCCACGGGGAGCTCGGGCTAGAGGTGGCGGGCCAGTTCCTCGGCCAGGTCACCGCGCGGGTGGACCTCGATCGAGTCCGATCCCAACCAGCCGGCCATGCGCTTCAACTCCTCGCTCAGCTCCGCGGCGGTGCGTCGAGGAGCACCGTCCTCGGCGTAGGCACCCAGGACCCGCAGTCGACCGCTCGCCCGATCGGCCTTGAGGTCGACCCGAGCCACCAACTCGTCGTCCAACAGGAAAGGCAGCACGTAGTAGCCGTGGATCCGTTTCGCGGCCGGGGTGTAGATCTCGATCCGGTAGCGGAAGTCGAAGAGCCGCTCGGCCCGCTCGCGCTCCCAGACCACAGGGTCGAACGGACTCAACAGGGCTCGCGCCGTGACCTTCCTGGGGATTCGCGCCTGCGGCCAGAGGTACGCCGACCGGTTCCAGCCCTCGACCTGGACCGGCACCAGCTCGGCTCGGGCGACCAGACGGTCGATCGCCGCCTGCGCCGGGGCGGTCCTCATCCGGTAGTAGTCGGCCAGGCAGCGGACCGTCCCCACCCCGTGGGACCGCGCCGCGCGGCGGATGAGTTCGTCATCGGCCGCTTCGACCGAGGGGGTCGGTGCGTGAAGGAACTCGGCGGGGATGACCCGCTCGGGAAGGTCGTAGCGGACCTCGAACTGCCGATTCCGTCCCGCCACGGCAACGTCACCCACCATGTAGAGGTAGTCGAGCGCTCGACGCGTCGCGGACCAGTTCCAGCCCCAGTGCTCCTTGGTCCGGGGAAGGCCCTCGTCCAGGTCGCGCGCCGTGCTGGCCCCGCGATCGGCGATCTGACTCATCAGCCCATCGGCCAGGTCAGGAGTGACCTCGGTGCCCCACCACTTGTGGGACTGGGTGCGGTAGGACTCCATCCGGTGACGCATGACCGGCCAGAGGTCGACCGGCATGAAGGCCTGCACGTGGGCCCAGTACTCCACCAGCCGCCGGGGTCTTTGCTCCGCGGCACGGCGCAGCAGGTCGACGTCGTAGGGACCCATTCGTGAGTAGAGCGGCATGAAGTGCGCCCGCTGCAACACGTTGACCGAGTCCACCTGGAGAACACCGGTGCGGTCGACGGTGCGCTGCAGGGTGCGCAGCGTCGGCGTCTGATGCGCCGGGTCGAGGAACCCCTGAGCCGCGAGGGCGATGCGACGGGCCTGCGGGCGGGTGAGTCGGACCGGTGGCACTACGGAAGTTCGAGCAGCTTCTCTCGGACCGCGAACATCACGGCTTCCATCCGCGAGTGGAGCTGCAGTTTCTCCAGCATGTTGCGCACATGGTTCTTCACGGTGTTCTCGCTGATGAACAACCGGGCCGCAATCTCCTTGTTGCTGTGGCCGTGGGCCACCAGGCGGAGGACATCGAGTTCCCGCTCCGTCAGGCGGAGGTTGGGGCCCTGTTCCCGCTCCGGGCGGGACATCTGCTTGAACTCATCGATCAACTTGACCGCCATCGAGGGGCTGATCAGTGACTGACCTTCGGCCACGACCCGCACCGCCTGGGCCACCTCGTCGATCGAGGAGTCCTTCAGGAGGTAACCCGAGGCGCCGTTCTTGACCGCCTCGTAGAGGTCGGCCTCCTCGTCGGAGACCGTCAACATGATGATCTTGGCGCTCGGGACGACCTCTTTGATGGCCACGCAGGCTTCGATCCCGGATCGCTTCGGCATCCGCACGTCCAGCAGCACGACATCGGGCGCGGCGGTCTGGGCGAGGTTGGTTCCCTCGACCCCGTCGTTGGCCTCACCGACGACCTCGATGCCGGGTTCGACGGACAGGAGCATGGTCAGGCCGCGTCGAAAGAGCTCCTGATCATCCACGACCAATACGCGGACGGGTTCTTCTGGGACTCCCGACATGGCCCAATCATGGCACGAAATGACCATTGCGTGTAGTCACGTCCAGCCCGGAGTCGGGCGTCATCGAGAGCATCGGTCGCCCAAGAACTAGCCAGGCGCATGGCCCTCATGGGCCATACGCCTGGCTAGATGTGATCAGTCAGATCCGAGGTCGAGCGAGATGACTCCGTAGTCGTAGCCGCGACGTCGGTAGACGCAGGCGGGTCGCTCGCTCTCCTTGTCGACGAAGAGGTAGAAGTCGTGTCCCACCAGCTCCATCTCGTAGAGCGCCTGATCCAAGGTCATCGGGGATGCCGGGTGGGTCTTCTCGCGCACCACCAGAGGACCGTCGCCGATGACGGTGATGGGGCCGACGCGATGCTCCTGCGTCTCCTCCTGCTCTTCTCGGGCGTGGGCCTGAGCCACTCCCTCGACCGTGACAGGTTCGTCCAGCATCGGCATGTCGGCCAGAGCCTGGCCCACCGACTGGGGCGCGTGTCGTCCACGGTGGACGCGGCGGCGGTCGGCCGCTCGACGCATCTGGGTGGCCATCTTGTCCAGGGCCAGGTCCAGGGCGGCCATCTTGTCGTCGGCCGATGCTTCAGCCCGGATAACCGGGCCCTTGGAGAATGCCGTCAACTCGACGTGCACCGCCCGGTCATGCTGGCGGGGGTTGGGTTCACAATCCACCTCCACATGTACGCGAATGATGCGGTGGTCGTGCTTCTCGAGTTTGCTCAGCTTCTCCGTCGCGTGATCCCTGAATCGATCAGTGATCTCGCAGTTTCGTCCGGTGGCAACTACTTCCATGTGAACCTCCCGTTGAACGAGTTGGTTAACCCTGTGTCGAAGGTAGTCCGTGGTCGCACCGGAAGAAAGGAAATCGCCAGAAGTCGGGACCTTCGTCCTCACATCCGTGACCGCCGGCGCGTGGCGGCGACGGTTGCGACGGCGCAGACCTCGACACCCGCACAGAGCAGGGCTCGTTGTGCCTCGCGTGCGGTCGCTCCCGTCGTGAGGACGTCGTCGCACACCACGGTCATCGTTCGGCTGGGTCGCGCCGTGGACGTGAGGAGGCGCCGGGCAGCGCGTTCTCCCACCTGCATCGAACCGTGCATGTTGCGTGCCCGGGCCTCGGCGTCGAGTCCGGACTGATCGGCCAAGCCGCGCCCGGGCGCCAACACCGGGGTGCAGCGGGCAGTCCAGCCGGAGGCTGCCAGAGCGTGGGTGGCGTGGCGGACGATGCTCAGCATCGGGTCGTGGCCCCGGGCCCGCACACTGGCGCGCCGCGAGGGCACCGGCACCAGCCGCACGTCGATGCCTGGGCCACCGCCACGAAGACCGGGCAGTGTCTCCCGGGCCGGCCCCTGCTGGGCCGCCCTCTCCTTGACCGCGGCGGCCACCGAGAGGGCCAGCAGGTGCCCCAGCGGACGCCCGAGCGCGAGAAGCCCGCGTTCCTTGTGGCCGAGCACCATGGCCCGGACGACGCAGGCGTACTCCGCCACGGCGTACGGCGGCACGAGGCCCTCGGGGATGGGAGTCGGCCAGGCCAGGAAGGGCTCGGCACCGACCGTACTCAGGCAGGGCTGACAGATTGCGGCACCGCCAGCCGCGCATCCCACACACCGTCCACCCAGGAACAGGTCGACCGGTGCCTCCCATGCTGAACTCATGGGACCATCAGACCCCAGCGGTGGGGAGCAGCCATCGATCCAACGATCGACCTGTGGACCAGCAGGGGCAACCGGTCAGTTGTGCAGATCCGACGGGTCGGGCTGGCCGGGTCAGCCGACGTACTGAACGGCGCTGACGCCGGGGTCGAGGGTCACCAGGATGGGACGCCCGACCTCGACCAGCCCCTCCTTGGTGCGGACGTAGCCCACGGTGTCGGAGGCGGGCGACCCGACCAGTTCCCGAGCCGGACCGTTGACCGAACTACTGCGCATCTCGAGTCCCGTGGGTGCTCCGTCGACCGCGACCGTGAGGGCCTCGAACAGATCCCCGGTGATCGGGCTCAGCAATGCGATGGAAGTCGGAGTCGACCACCCCAGATCGACGACCCGGAGTCGTTCGCTGTCGTCGAACACCAACGAACGGGAGGGCGTGGCCCGCAGGATTCTTCCGTTCTCGCTGGTGCGTAGACGGCTGACCCGGACCTCGTCGATGCCCTTGCTGCGTACGACGGCGACGAACCTGGTCGCATCGCGCGAGACCAGGAAGTGCCGCACCTGTCGGTGAGTGATCCCGGGGATCTCGACCGGGACGGGACGGTCGTCGACCAGGTAGCTGATCTCCGCGCCGTTGGCGGTCTGATCGACCAGCCATAGGCGATCGGTGAGGTCGTAGGCAGGGGGCAACAGGTCGACAGCCCCGCTGAGTACCTCCTTGACCGTCTCGGCGCCCGTTCCGACCGTTTGAGCCACCGGGCCCACCAGGACCGAGGCCCCTGCGCCGGTAACCCCGGCAATCGTGCTCCCATCGGGGTTGACCGCCATCGACTCGAGTCCAAGGACCTGTTGCCCGAACGGACCGCTCACTACCGACAGGTCCTCCGCAGACCCCGAGACCACCAGGCCGTCCTGCACCCCGAAGAGCAGCGAACTGGACTGATACCCCGTGGGGTCGTATCGGCCCGCCCCGCTCACGGGAAACTCGGTGATGCCTCCGGGCAGGCGAACGTCCTGGCCACCGATGGTGATGGTGAACGCGGTGATGCTGGGTTCCTGGCGCAGGGTCCAGGCGAACTGGGCCACCATGCGCTCCACCGTCTCGGCGTCGGGAAGGACCGATTCGCCCACCAACGCGATGTCCGCGACACCGTCACGCGAGACCGGAACCGACAGTCCCACCCCGAGTCGCGAGGGGACGAAGGTGCGACCGCTGGCCCCCAGATCGGCCGGCGGCCCGGCCAGGAGACCGTCGATGAGGCTGGTGGCCATCTGTTCCCCACGGGGGACGAAAATCGGCTCCGGGACGAGGAACTCGGCGTTCCGATCGAAGAAGTACAAGGACACCTGCTCGTAGCGGGACTCGAACCAGGTGGCGGACACGATCAGTGCGTCGATCGGGTCGGCGATGCGGATCTCGCCGCTTTCCTCGACCATCTCGAACTGCAGGGTCTGTTGGCTGGGGGGCAGCACCCCCTGCCACGCTCCCCGACGGTCCAACCGATCGGGATCGGTCATGGACACCGACACCGTGCGGCCGATGACGTCCGGAGAGCCCAACCCGTCGTGGACGATCGTGCTGCGCTCCGGGTCCCAGGTGCTCTGCGCACCCGCGCTCAGGAACTGACGAGCCACATCGACCCGCACCGGCGAGGCCTCCATCGCGTCCAGGAAACCTGCAGCGATGTCTGGGGCCGACGCACCTTGACGCGGTGGCGCCGGGTCGATCGACATAGGCCGCTCGGCATCAGGGCTGCTGTCGACCCGGGTCTCCACCACCGGCCCGCCTTCCGGCAGACCGCTACAACCGCTGGCGCCGATGAGAGTCACGGCGGCGAGCAGGCAGGCGGCGATCTGACGTCGCTTCATCGGGGTGCTCCCGCATCCATGATCTCGCTCGCGTCCGAGGGCACCAGCGGCAACGGGCTGTGCCGCAACGCCTCGCCTGCCCGTCGAGGAAGGGTGAGGCGGAACTGGGCGCCCTCGCCGGGGCGACCCCAGGCCTGAAGCCACCCGCCGTGCAGATGGGTGTCCTCCAGAGCGATGGAGAGCCCGAGGCCGGTTCCACCGCTGGTGCGGGCTCGGGCCGGGTCTGCGCGCCAGAACCGGTTGAACACCATGGTGGAGTCGCCGGGTTGCAGACCGACTCCGTAGTCACGCACCGCGATCGCGGCTGCGTCCGCTTCGGCAGCGAGGAGGACCACCACGTCGTCCCCGCCGGTGGCCGCGTGGTCGATGGCGTTGGTGACGAGATTGCGCACGATCCGCTCCACCCGCCGTACGTCGGCCTCCGCGATACACGGCTCGCTGGGCGAATCGATCACGACACGCACCCCCCGCTGGGCCGCCAGGGCCTCGGTCGCGGCGACCACCCGGTGGGCCACATCGACCAGGTTGACGTCCTCGGCCTCCAGGACGGCGGCACCGGCGTCGAAGCGGCTGATCTCCAACAGGTCCACCAGCAACGTCTCGAACCGGTCCAACTCGTTCTGCAACAGTTCCGCGGCGCGGGCCGAGGTCGGGTCGAAACCGGAGCGAGCGTCGTGGAGGACGTCGCTGGCCATGCGTACGGTCGTGAGCGGGGTGCGCAGTTCGTGAGAGACGTCGGAGACGAAGCGGCGCTGGACCCGGCTGAGTTCCTCGAGCTGTCGGATCTGCCGCTGCAGACTGGTCGCCATCTGGTTGAACGAGGTCGCAAGCCGAGCCAGGTCGTCCTCGCCGGAGACGCGGAGCCGTTCTTGGAGTTGTCCTGCTGCGAGTCGCTCGGCGACGCGTCGGGCCAGCCTGATGGGTGTGACGACCTGCCGCGTCACCAACCACGCGACTCCTGCCACCAGGAACACCAGGAGCACCGCGGCGGTCAGCAGGGCCCTGGTCACCAGGGCAAGGGTCTCGGCCTCCTGCTCCATGGGGAAGAGGAAGTAGAGCGTGTAGACGCCCCCGTCTGCGGGGAGGTTCACCTGCGACCCCACGGCGACGCCGGGCTCGCGGCGTACGGCACCAGTGGCGGCGTCGCGGGTCACGATGCTGGTGTAGGTCCACGCCGAGGGAGCGATCTGGGCGAAGTGATCCTCCAGCTTGACCGGCACACTGCCCAGGTCGATGCCCTTGGTGTACTCCGCACCGCCGTCGGCGAGCCGGTCGCCGCTCCCGACCGGTCCACCCAGCACGACGCTGAAGCCGCGGGTCTCCCCCCGTTGGATGATCGGTTCGGCCAACTCCCGCTGTTGTCGGGTGGCGATCTCGGTTCCCGAGGCCGCGGCGAGGGCGGCCTCGGCCTCCTCGGTCTCGTTGCTCGCTTCGGCCACGACCGCTCGGACCCGGTTGTCCAGGAGACCTTCACGAGTCTGGCTCAGGAGCAGACCGCCCACCCCTGCGACGACCAGGGTCGACAACAGCAGTGTGCTCGCCACGACCCGCGCCTGGATGGACCGCCGCCAGAACGTGAGTCCTCTGCGGAGGCCACCCCGGGCCGCACCGCGGCTCTTCACCGGTTAACTATTTCCGGCCTTGTAGCCGACTCCGCGGACCGTGAGCACGATCTCGGGGTGTTCTGGGTCGTGCTCGACCTTGCTGCGCAGGCGCTGCACGTGCACGTTGACCAGCCGCGTGTCGGCCGCGTGACGGTAGCCCCAAACCTGTTCGAGGAGCACCTCGCGGGTGAAGACCTGCCAGGGTTTACGGGCCAGGCACAGCAGAAGGTCGAACTCGAGCGGGGTCAGGCTGATCGCCCGACCGTTGCGAGTGACCTCGTGCCCGGCCACGTCGATGGCCAGGTCGCCGACGGTGAGCGATTCGTGGCTGGAGGAGTCGAAGATGCGCACCCGAGCTCGGATGCGAGCCACGAGCTCCTTGGGCTTGAACGGTTTGACGACGTAGTCGTCCGCCCCTGACTCGAGGCCGACGACGACATCGACGGTGTCGCCCTTCGCTGTCAGCATCACGATGGGGACCCCCGATTCGGCGCGGATCTCCTTGCACACATCGATGCCGTCCTTGCCCGGGAGCATCAGGTCGAGCAGGACCACGTCGGGTTTGTAGTCGTGGAACGCCTCGAGGGCTTCGTCGCCGCGCGTGCACATGCGACTGTCGAAACCCTCTTGGCGTAACACGATGGTCAGCATCTCCGCGAGGGCCGCGTCGTCGTCGATGACGAGAACGCGACCCTTCATGGTGAGACTCCCTGGAGATGCTGGTGCTGACATGACTTCAATTCTGCCCCACACCGGTGACGCGATGGTGCAAACGCGTCAGACCGGCGTGCGGTACCGCACTCAGTAGCGGTACGCGTCGGCCTTGTAGGGACCCTCGACCGGTACGCCGAGGTAGGAGGCCTGGTCGTCGCTGAGCTGGGTCAGCCGAACACCGAGTGCGTCGAGGTGCAGACGAGCGACCTCTTCGTCGAGGTGCTTGGGCAACACGTACACGCCGACCGGGTAGTCCTGCGGCTTGGTGAAGATCTCGATCTGGGCGAGCACCTGGTTGGTGAACGAGTTCGACATGACGAACGAGGGGTGACCCGTCGCGTTGCCGAGGTTCATCAGGCGGCCCTCGGAGAGGACGATGATCGCCTTCTCGTCGGGGAACGTCCACACGTCGACCTGCGGCTTGACGTTCTTGCGAGAGGCGACGCCGTCGGCCTCGAGGCCGGCCATGTCGATCTCGTTGTCGAAGTGACCGATGTTGGCCAGGATCGCGTTGTGCTTCATCTGGCGCATCTGGTCGACCGAGACGACGTCCTTGTTGCCGGTGGCGGTGATGATGATGTCGGCGGTGCCGATCACGTCATCGAGCGTCGAGACCTGGTAGCCGTCCATGGCCGCCTGCAGCGCGCAGATCGGGTCGATCTCGGTCACGATGACGCGCGCGCCCTGGCCCCGCAGCGAGTCGGCCGAACCCTTGCCCACGTCGCCGTAGCCGCACACGACTGCGACCTTTCCGCCGATCAGGACGTCGGTGGCCCGGTTGATGCCGTCGATGAGGGAGTGGCGGCAGCCGTACTTGTTGTCGAACTTCGACTTGGTGACCGAGTCGTTGACGTTGATCGCGGGGAAGAGCAGCGAGCCCTCGCGCATCATGTCGTAGAGGCGCAGCACACCGGTGGTGGTCTCCTCGGTGACGCCCTTGATGGCGTTGCCCATTTTCGAGAAGCGGTCGGTGCTGTTCTTCAGGGACTCGGTGAGCACCTCGAAGATGACCTTCTGCTCCACGCTCTTGGCCGTGGCGGGGTCAGGGGCGAAGCCCTTCTTCTCTGCCTCGACACCGAGGTGGACCAGCAGGGTGGCGTCGCCGCCGTCGTCGAGGATCATGTTCGCACCCTCGTCGCCGGGCCAGTCGAGAATCTGCTGGGTGCACCACCAGTACTCCTCGAGGGTCTCGCCCTTCCAGGCGAAGACGGGGACACCGGAGGGGTTCTCCGGGGTGCCCTCGGGGCCGACGACGACCGCAGCAGCGGCGTGGTCCTGGGTGGAGAAGATGTTGCACGAGGCCCAACGGACCTCGGCACCGAGCGCGGTCAGCGTCTCGATGAGCACGGCCGTCTGGATCGTCATGTGTAGCGAACCGGTGACGCGGGCGCCGGCCAGCGGCTTGGAGTCGCCGTAGCGAGCGCGCATCTCCATCAGTCCGGGCATCTCGTGCTCGGCGAGGCCGATCTCGGTGCGGCCATAGTCGGCCAGGGAGAGGTCTGCGACCTTGAAGTCCATGAGAAAATCGCTCCTTGTTGGTGGGGCACGTGTAGATCGGGCTAGTCCATAAACGTTAGAACGCCGACCCCGCGAACAGAGAATCCTCGACGTGTTGTTGAGGTTGCAAGGTCGCTCTCAGAGGTGTTGCCGCGTGCCTCCAGACAGGCTCAGTGCCCGGCGGGTGCCGGTGGCTCGGGCCGATCGGCCGGGACGTAGTCGTCGCGGTAGAGATCCGGCTCGAGGTAGATAGCGCTCGCGGTGGGTTCGGCTTCCCGGATGGCGCGCTCGGCCCGATCGATGGCGGCCGAGACCTCCGCGGCCGAGTCGCGGGCGGTGACCGCGATCTTCGCCGCCACCAGGAGTTCCTCGGGGCCCAGGTGAAGAGTCTTCATGTGGATCACGCTGTCCACCCCGTCGGTGCCCGTGAGCGCCGCGCTGATCCGGTTCTGAGCGTCGATCGAGGCAGACTCCCCCAGCAGCAGACTCTTGGTCTCGATGGCGAGCATGATGGCCACGACCACCAGCAGCACCCCGATCATCGCGGTGCCGGCGACGTCGAAGTACTGGTTCTCGGTGATCAGCGTCAGTGACACGGCCGCGAAGGCGAACACCAGACCTAGCAGAGCGGCGAAGTCCTCGAGCAGGATCACCGGGAGCTCCGGTTGCTTGGCCCGACGGATGAACTGCCAGTAGGAGGCCTTGCCCTTGACCTTGTCGGTTTCGACGATGGCGGTCCGGAAGGACAGGCTCTCGAGAACGATCGCGATGGCCAGGACGACGAGGGGGACGAAGCGCACCCAGCCGCCGGCGAGTTCTGACTCTCCGGCGTGGACCTCTTCGTACTTGTGGAAGGCCTCGTAGAGCGCGAAGAGGCCACCGACGCTGAACAGGACGATGGCGACGATGAAGGCGTAGATGTAGCGCTCGCGGCCGAAGCCGAAGGGATGCTCTTCGTTGGCGTCGCGCTTGGCGCGCTTTCCCCCGACCAGGAGCAGAGCCTGGTTGCCGGCGTCGGCCACCGAGTGGATCGCCTCGGCCAGCATGGAACTGATGCCGGTGAGCGCGAATGCGATGAACTTCGTGACTGCGATCCCCGAGTTCGCGAGTAACGCCGCTACGACCGCCTTGGTACCTCCGTCTGCTGCCATGCGCGCAGATTAACGGGTGATGCCACGACCTCGCTCAGCGCGGCTCAATCGCTGACCAGACCCAGGCGCAGATACTCCGCTGCGTAGGTGCCGCTGAGCAGGAGCGAGGCATAGCGCGCGACCTCCGTGGTCGCTTCGGTGCCCACGACCTCGATGCGTACGTCGCGGGCGTCCGCTGCGTTGCGAAGCCGGTCGCGCTGTTCATCGAGCACCGGGTCCTCGAAGTGGTCGTCGAGCAACACCAGCGCCGGGCGCAACTCGGCCGCACCTTCCGCGAAGGGGTCGTCGAACACGTCGCGGGCGGTGGCCGCCTCGATCACGGGGAGCAACTGGTCGACGTCTCCGGCGATGGCAGAACGGCCGCTGGTGCGACGGATCGACTCGGCGATCCGTCGGGCAGCACGCGCGGCCAGGACCGATCCACCCCAGACCACGGGCACCGCATCGGCCAGACCGATGGCCAGCATCTTGGCTGGATTGACGGCGATGTCGCGGTGGGGTGAGGCGGCTCGCGCCACCTCGTCGAGGGCCTCGGCAACCTGGTCGGGTTGGGCCTGCGGTCCGAGCGCGATCTGGTTCAGGAACGAGAGCATGACCACGGCCGTGGCCAGTTGGTCGCGGGTCGTGGTCGGCAGGATGGTGCTGTAGCGCCCGGCGGCGTGCTCGGCGACCATGGAGTTCGGGGGGCAGGCCACGACGACCTGGCAGCCCCGACGTACGGCCTCGGCGACAGCCGACGCGGTGCCGGGGTCGGAACCGTCCGGGGCCAGGACGACGACGAGGTCCATGCTGCCGGCCCATCCGGGCAGCGCGCTTCCGGGCCAGGCCACGAACGGCACCGGACAGGACGGTTCGAGAACGGCTCGCAGCAGTCGGCTGTCCGGCCCGGCGGCAATCACGGCACGGGGACGACCCTGCTGACTCTGCGCGACCGCTTGCAGGGTCGCCTCAGCCGCGTCACCGGCCTCTCGACGGACCCGCGCGCCGGACTCGGCGAGGGTGCGCAGGCGCAGGTCGGCCGACCCCAGTGCGATCTCGTCGTCGAGCCGGGACTCGTCGAACCACGTCCCCATCAGGGTCGGCGGGCTTCGTCGACCAGGAGGACCGGGATCTCGTCGCGGATCGGGTAGGCCAGCCCACAGCTCTGACAGATCAGTTCAGCCCCCTCGTGCTTGAGGGCTCCGTGGCAATCGGGGCAGACGATGATGTCGAGCAGGAGTTGGTCGATCACTGTGGTTCTCCGTTCTGTGGGCCGCGGATCTTGCCGAGGATCTCGTCGCGGATCCGGCCCATGGTGGCCTCGTCCTTGCCCTCGGCGTTGAGGCGGAGCAGGGGTTCGGTGTTGGAGCCGCGCACGTTGAACGCCCAGTCGGCGTGGTGCACCGACAACCCGTCCATCCGGTCGGTCGTCACACCTTCAGCGCCGGCGTACTCCGCCTCGAGGGCATCGATGACAGCCGCTTGGTCGACCACGGTCGAGTTGATCTCGCCGGACAGTGGGTAGCGTTCGTACTGCGCGAGGAGCTCCGAGAGTGACCGATCGGTGCCGGCCAGAGCCGCGAGGGCGTGCAGGGCGGCCAACATGCCGGAATCGGCGCGCCAGAAATCGCGGAAGTAGAAGTGACCGCTGTGCTCGCCGCCGAAGATCGCCTCGGTCCGGGCCATCTCGGCCTTGATGTAGGAGTGACCCACGCGGGTGCGCACCGGTCGTCCGCCGAGCTGCTCGACCAGTTCGGGCACCGCCCGGCTGGTGATCAGGTTGTAGATGATGGTCGATCCGGGTTCCTTGACCAGCTCCCGCTCGGCGATGAGTGCCGTCAGGGTCGAGGGCGAGACCGCGCGACCCAGTTCGTCGACGAGGAAACAGCGGTCGGCGTCGCCGTCGAAGGCCAACCCGATGTCGGCCTTCTCGGCGAGCACCCGCTGCTGGAGGTCGACGAGGTTGGCGGCCTCGATGGGGTTGGCCTCGTGATTCGGGAAGGTGCCGTCGAGTTCGTAGTACATCTCGACGGTCTGGATCTGCTCGGTCCCGACCCGTTCGAAGACAGCCGGCGCGGTGTGTCCCGCCATGCCGTTGCCGGCGTCGACGACCACCCTGAGCGGGCGACCGGTGATCGGCGCCAGGGACAGGAGATGGTCGGCATAGGCCGCCAGGACGTCGGTCTCGCTGATCGTGCCGGGAGTGGCGGCGGGCTCCCCCACCTCACCGGAGACGACCAGGTCGCGGATCTCGGCCAGGCCTGTCTCCATCCCGATCGGGGTGGCCTTGGTGCGGCACATCTTGATGCCGTTGTACTGCGCCGGGTTGTGGCTAGCGGTGAACATGGCGCCGGCCATCTCGAGGTGTCCGGAGGCGAAGTAGAGCTGGTCGGTCGAGGCGAGCCCGATGAGCGTGACGTTCGGTCCCATCTCGGCGACGCCCTCGGCGAAGGCTCGCGCCATGCTCGGCGAACTCGGGCGCATGTCGTAGCCGACGACGACTTCAGGAGCCCCGATCACCGCTGCGTATGCCCGGCCGGTCGCGCGGGCGAGTTCGTCGTCGATCTGTTCAGGGACGAGGCCGCGGACGTCGTAGGCCTTGAAGATCGCGTGGACGTTCTCCGCGCTCAGCGTTGACGCTGGGGGGTTCTCGGGCATGCGCCGAGACTAGTGGACGAGACGATCCCGTCAGTCAGTGGTCAGCACGCGCAGGTGACCACGGCGGGTGGTCTCACGGCCCGTTTCGGCGGCCGGGTCGACCTGGCCGGTGGGTGCCGTTGCGACCGGCGGTCGGGCCGCCTCGCGCACGGCGTCGGCCAGCGCGAGCAGGTCATCCGTGCTCGGACCCCGCGTGGAGACGTCAGAGGCCAGCCGCAGCACTTCCCATCCCCGAGGCGCGGAAAGGCGAGCGCTGTGGATTTCGCACAGGTCGTAGGCGTGCGGTTCGGCGTACGTCGCCAGCGGGCCGAGCACGGCCGTCTGGTCGGCATAGACATAGGTCAGGGTCTTGACGGCAGAGCGACCGCAGGCATTGCGCGAACAGCGGCGGGCGAGACTCACGCGACGGAACCTACCCTGACTTCCACGGTGGGGCGTTTAGGCTCGCGGGATGGAGCGCACAGGAGCAGGGAGACGACGACGCGATCGACACGGTCGCGGGATGCGCGGTCCCTCCGTACTCCCCCATCGACCCGGGGCCCCCGCGGGCCGCACCGATCGGGAACGCTTCGACGCCCTGACCCTCGAGATCGTCAGCGAGATCGACGACCGATGGGCCGACCGGCTCGGACTAGTGGAGTACGCCGTCGAGGACACCCCGGTCGTCCCCGATGACTGGAGCGCCGACCAGGTCCCGCTGTCCTCCCTGGTCCGCGGCTCAGGCTCCCGCCCGTCTCGACTCGTGCTCTTCCGCCGACCGATCGAGCATCGCTGCGAAACCCGTTCGGACCTGCGGTACACCGTGCGGGCCCTGATCGTCGAACAGGTCGCGGAGTTGCTGGGCATCGATCCCGAGGACGTCGACCCGATCGACTGACGCGTCGAGTACGAGGCTGATCGGTCGTTCAGTGGACCCGATGTGCTGCCGCCACGCGATTGCAGCGGCAGCACATGGGGTGGGTTGCGCGGACAGTCAGCCGTCAGTGCTCAGGCGGGGATGACGGTCTGGTTGCGGCGCACGAGCCACTTCACGGCTGGATATCCGGTGGCCAGTCCGACGATGACGCCTACCTGCATGAGGAACCAGAAGGTGCCCTCGGTGACTGGCGGCATGGCGCTGTTGTAGTAGAGCAGGAGCATCCAGCCGACCATGCCGATGTCGAACGCCGCAACGGTGATGATGGCAGCGGTGATGGCGCCACCGATGGAGAGCGCTCGGACGTTTCCGGTCCTGACACCGCGACTGGCGAGGTGTTCGTAGACCGCCAGCATGATGGTGACGAGGACAGCGATGACGAGGATCATGGGCCACATCGCCTCGCCGGCGATGGTCCAGCCGATTGCGATGACCAAGGGGACCGCGATCAGGTGGGCAACGGCGGATGCCCCGCCGCCGGGCAGCACCGCGAGCGCTGTTGCGTCGGTCGGTGTCTTCGTGTCGTCAGCCGATGTCGAGGCGCGGGTGCGTCCTCGGCTCAGGTAGACGGGGATGGCGAACGGGCCGAGGTAGAGCGCTGAGGTGAGCCACACCAGTTCGGGGGCAACGCTGTGATGGCGGCGCCGGGCCAGATAGATGTCGGCGGCGATGAAGGTGGCGCTGAGCAGGGAGAGTGCGATGTAGGTCCAGGCGACGGGTGTGAGCCAGCCGGGGATGGCGGAAGCCATGTCCATGAGTTGTTCAGTCCTTTGTGATGGGAGTGAGTCCGATCGGGTTCCCAGGGACCACATGCGCCCTGCGGGCGTTGCGGGTGGGCCGGTGACCGGTTGAGGGGCGTGACTGGCGCACGAGGTGCACCGGTCTCGTGGCGTGCAGTGAGCGCACGCCACGCGAGGCTTGGCTCAGAGGAAGGATCCTGAGCGACCTGTCAGACCCGGAACACGCACAAGGAGACCGGTGACAGCACGACCCAGGGGGTTCGCTCGCGTAGCCGTCGACGCGTGAGACCGGGCCTGCGAACCCGGGTGAGGAGCCCCATGAATGTGTTGCGGCGGAACGCCAAGAACAAGACGAGCAGGCTTGTCAAGATCACCCCAACGCCCGTGCAGGCGACACTGCTGGTGTCACTCACACAGGGGTTGCCGCACATCGGGGCCATTGCGGGCGACGCCGAGGAGAACTCCTCAGCCACCCCCGCAGCAACGGTCGCGATGGGGGCCGCGTGTTCGCTCATGCCGGCCATGGGGGCGACTGGCGTCGCGGCCCAGAGGACGGTGCAGGCCAGGCCCACCGTCAGCGCGATCGTCGCACCAAGAGCGCTCCGCCACAGGATGGCGAGTGTCGGCATGGGCACTCCGAAACTTTACCGGACTGCCGAGTATTTGCCCGCGCCTAGCGCACCGTTGCTGTCGGCGGACGCGTTGCGCAGGCCGAACCGCAACCGGCAGCGTGCACGCGTCTCGGTCAGGACGGGGCGCCGGGTCGAACTCCCGGTACCAGGCTCTGTCGCAGCAGGTCCCTCATCCGGAACACCACCGTCCCCTGTCCCCTGCTCGCGGATCGGCCTGCGTCGGAGCGCAGGATCGAGGCCTCGACCAGGGTGGCCTGCGGGGTGATCCGCACCAGCGACGCCGAGTCGGGGAGAGAGACCGAGTAGCCGCGTCCGCGGACGACCTCGACCTCCTTCTCGCGCTCGTTCTTCCCATCGGCGTCCGTGCTGGTGACCACCACTGTTCCGGGTCCGGTTGCCCCGGCGAGGAGCAGGCGCTTGGCGCCGGTCGGCACCACCAGAGCGGTCGTCGTGGTCACGGGGTCGCCGGGGGCGACGAAGACCAGGTCGTCAGAGACCAACGAGCGCAATGCTGCGGTGATTGGCTGCGACGATTGCACCTCGAACCCGATGACCCCCTGGGCGTTCGCGGCCCGCAGCAACGGCGCAGCATCGACCCGCGTGGTGCTACCCGGCGCGACCACGACAGGTTCGCTGCCCACGGGAGCGAACACCGAGTCGGTCGTGATCAGGCGAATGGTGGCTCGAACCTGCGCGTCACCGGGATTGGCCAGCACCAGGGTGCGCTGCCCGGACCCCGTGTCGGCTCCGAGGAGTCGGTTGGTGGTCGCGGGGGTCACCTGGCCCGGGAGCCAGTCGACACTGGGGGTGCCGCCATCGAGCCGGTCGAGCTGACCGCTGACGCTGGCCCGTACCCGGCCTCGGGAGGCCACCACCCTCAACGCCAGTTCGTCGCGTCGCGGCAACGTCCGAGCCAAGTCGAAGGTGATGGTGCCGCGGGCCGGCACCGCCACGCCTCGCAGTTGCGGCGCGCTGACCTCGCCCCGCCGCCCGTAGACGGCGATGCTGACCACGGCCGGTCCCGCGTCGGGGTTCACCAACTCCAAGGTGCTCGAGTAGCGGGCGCCGGCCCCGACCCCGGTGAACCACAACTCCGGGTCCGGGTCCCTGCACTCCGCGGCCGCGAACGGCAGGGTGAACCGGGACGCCACCACACCCGATGCCACCGGGCCTTCACCGGTGATCACCATCGCGGATCGGTCCTTGGGCAGACGGTTCACCGCACCGGCCACGACGGATCGGGTCGTGGGGTCGGCGTCCCGGTCGGCTTGTCGCCCGACGTCTCGGACCGACACCTCGCCGCCCTCGGTGGCGCTGGACAGGAAGGTGCGATCGATCCCACCTGGGCAGATGAGGGTCGCGCTGTTCGCCGGGACCGCCGTCGGCGACGTCGACTCGTCTCGTAGGCCGAAGCGGTCCGTCCCGTCGCGTCCGGCCACCATCAAGAGGAGCAGGGCCACGACCACCGGTACGACGGTCGCCACCACGGCAACTCCATCAGGGCGGCGCCCACGCATCGTCATCCGACGTCCGCTTCTCCCCTCGTTCATCGCGTCCTCCGCTCGGTGGTGGGCAGAGCGAGAACGGCCACGACGACCAGCCCCAGGAGCTGCAGCCCTATCGATCCGCTGCGCCACCAGCTCGTCCGAGGCTGGACCTCGGCACCTTCGATCGACCGGGTCACCTGCCAGGCCCGGGTCCGTCGGTCCTCGGCACTGGCCGCCACCAGGCCTCCGGTCGCGTCGAGCCCGGAGGAGATCCGGCCGTCGGTCACCCCGTCAGACGCAGCGCCCGCGGGCAGCAACACGATGTAGGCGACCCCCTGACTGGCCAGCTCCTGCACTGCGGCCGGCGTCGGTTGGGAGGTCAGGACGGACACGATCTCGCTGAACGAGCGGTCCTCAGGGGTTCGGGCGATGATCTCGTCCTCCCCCAAGGTGACCCCGTCGCCACGGCGTACCGAGTAGTCCACGCCCGAGGCCAGCGACCCGCGCAGGACCAGGACGCCACGCTCGGGCGCGGTCACGGCCTGCTGGACCATGTAGGCCGGAATTCCGGAGGTGTCCTGATCGGTCAACTCGTCTGGGGACGCGACGGCGAACCACCCCAGTCCGACGAGGGGTACGACGACCGCTCCCGCGATCAGCCCCACCACAGCCCCCGATCGGAGACGTTCCAGCCAACCCCGGCTCCACTGAGGACGGGGCACCCCCAGCGCACCGATGACCACCGCACTGACCCAACAAGCCGGGAGGATCATCACCAACAGGCCCAGCCCGACCGGCGCCGTACCGAAGGCCAGGGAGACCTCGATCCGGCTGGTCACGACGGCGACGAGACTCGTAGCCAGGGCCAACAGCCAACACAGGACGACCGGGACCCGGGTGGCGCGTGGCACCAGCGCCACCACGGCCAGGAGCAGCAGTATTACTGCGATCTCAGGCGGGGCACCCAGTCCGGCCCACCGGCCCAGCACGAGGTCCGAGGCGTCCATCGCCGGAGACGGCGACCGGCCGATCTCGAGAAGCAACCCCTCGAGTCCGGTGGCTCCCCCCGCGGTCAGCGCCGGCACCCACCACGGGACCAACAGCGCGAGAGCCACCCCCAGGGAAACAGCAGGGGGACCCCACACACTTCGCCCGGTCACGGCGCGACCGGCGACAAGGACGCCGACGCCCAAGACGACCAACCCGACGACCGCCATCACCAGCCAGGCGATCGGTGAGAAGCAGGTGATCAGGGCGAGCAGGAGTCCGGTGCGCCAAGCGGCCCGCCACCGACGATCCGCATCCGGGTCGGCGAAGCCGAGCGCCGCGTGAGCCAGCCAGGGCAACAGCGCGGCCGCGACGACGGGGCCCAGACGACCCTGGCTCCACGCTCCGGAGACGACCGGCGCGACGGCGTAGGTCACCGACCCCCAGAGCAGGAGCGGGCGCGGAGCCCCCTGGGGGCGCACCAGCCGCCCGGCGACCCGCAGCAACCGCCACGCACCCCACAGCCCGATCGGCACGACGAGCAGGAACATCGCGGTGACCGCTCCGCTGGTGCCGAACAGCCAGCCCAACGCCATCAACGGCAACAGGTACGGCGCAGCAGGGACGATGCTTCCCTGCCCTCCCTGCCCGACGGCGTGGCGCTGCTCGACGTAGAGGCTCCACCAGTCACCGACCCCCGCCGGCACCGGAGACAGCCCGCCCCCGGAGATCTCGCCCACGACGGTGCGCGCCGCGACGAGCCACACCAGGAGGACCACCGCCATCGTGACCGCGATCGGATTCGTGAAGAACCGGGCCGCGAGACCGGTGTCCTCATAACCCAACTCAGCTTCGTCCGGGTCCTCGGACTGCCGGGCTGCGATCTGCTCCCGGTTGATCCTGGCCGCCGCCATGGAGGACGGATCGAGCTCGGCCGCAGCGATCCGGCGACGTTCCGCGACGTCGGCCGCCTGATTGCTCGCCGCGTCGTAGAGATCTGTCACGAAGTCCAGCCCGTGGCGGTAGGGCACCCAGGGCTTGGCCAGCAACTCACGCGGATCCCGCCTGGGCCCTGACTGCCCTGACTGTCCGGACTGCTCGGCACGCCGACGACGGGCCCGACCGATCAGCCCGGGCCGGGAGACCAGAGACACCCAGGCCCCCAACTCGTCCAACGCCTCCCCCACCGATCGCACGACGAGGAAACCCACCATCCGGATGAGGGTGCCCACCGCCAGTCGCAGCATCAGGAGAGGCAGATACCTGCCCCGGCCGTTGACCGCCAGGGTGTAGAGCGCTGCCCTCCGCTCCTGGTAGTGCGTGTGCCGGCCGGTCAGGGATGTGCGCCGCAGCCCCCGGTGGGCCGCCTCCGCGTGGAAGACGACGGCCGCCGGCACCACCAGGGTCGTGTGCCCCGCCTTGGCCGCGCGCCACCCGAAGTCCAGGTCGTTGCCGAACACGGGAAGGTTCGGGTCGAAGCCACCCAGGGATTCCAGGACGGTACGCCGCACGAGCATGCCGGCGGTGTTGACCGCGAGAACCTCGTGGACGTCGTCGTGCTGGCCCTGGTCGAACTCGGCGCGCTCCAGTCCGGTCTCCCGTCGGCCGGTGCCCGAGATGGTGACGCCGACCTCGAGCAGACGGCGCAGCGAGGGCCACTCCCGCAGCTTGGGTCCGAGGATGTCGACGTCGGGTCGGCGCGAGGCCTCGGCCAACAGTTCGGCGAGGGCGGTGGGATCAGGAGTGGAGTCGTCATGGAGGAGCCAGATCCACTCCGGCCCCCGGTGGGTCGCGTCGGTCCCGTGCGGCTCGTCGGTGAAGCGGTCGCGGATCCGCTCCAGACCGGCGACGACCGCCTCCGGATAGGACGTGGACCGCGACTGCGTCAGGACCTCGCCGTACGCCGCCTCGCACAGCGCCACACTCTCGTCGCGACTGCCGGTGTCCACGACCACGACCTCGTCGATCGGTGCCGTCTGGGCGGCCAGGCCGTCCAGCACGGTCGGGATCCAGCGCTCCCCCTGGTGGGTGACCAGGATGACTCCGACCGAATCGGGGCGCTGGAGATCGGGTGAGGGCACGAAGGAACCTTAGTGAGCGCCCTTGAAATGAAGGAACCCCGGCCGAATCGGCCGGGGTGATCCTGCATCGAACGCTCCTGGGGCAACCCTCAGACGGCGCGCTTCTTCAACTTGCGACGCTCGCGCTCGGACAGACCGCCCCAGATACCGAAGCGCTCATCGTTCATCAACGCGGCCTCGAGACAATCGTCGCGAACCTCGCACGTCAGACAGACCTTCTTGGCTTCTCTGGTCGATCCACCCTTCTCCGGAAAGAAGGCCTCGGGATCGGTTTGTGCGCACAGCGCCCGATCCTGCCAACCCGCTTCTCCGGTATCCAGAGCGTCCGGCTCGAGAAGAAATAGCTCTCTCATCGCCTTTTTCGCCTACCTTTCGACCCTGCTTCGACCTCACGACCGGGGTGATCGTGTAACGACACTGTGGGAATTACATGCCTGTCGTACCCCGGAAGTCAAGCCCCGATCTGCTATAAAGCCCGAATCCGGTCTCTTCTGCGCCTACCCGGGCAGATGACCCCCGTCGATGGCCCCACCGATGGCCCCACTGATGGCCCGGCCGCCCACCCCATCCCCCGCGTCCGGCAGAGTGAAGCCCATGAAGAACCTCACGGTCCTCAGCGGCGGGATGGGCGGGGCCCGATTCCTCCAGGGCATCTTGCACGCAACCACCAAAGGCCTGGTCCCAGGGCTGACTCCGGACACCACGATCACCGTGGTGGCGAACACCGCGGACGACCTGTGGGTACACGGGCTCAAGGTCTGCCCGGATCTGGACACGGTGATGTACACCCTGGGCGACGGCATCGACGCCGAGCGGGGTTGGGGACGTCGCGAGGAGACCTGGAGCGTCAAGACCGAGCTGGCGGCGTACGGCGTCGAACCCACCTGGTTCGGGCTGGGCGACCGTGACGTCGCCACCCACCTGGTGCGAACCCAGATGCTCGAAGCCGGCTATCCGCTCTCCCAGGTCACCGAGGCGCTGTGCCAGCGCTGGAAGCCGGGAGTGAAACTGCTGCCGATGACCGACGACCGGGTCGAGACCCACATCGCGATCGCGGACCCCGACTCCCCCAGCGGCAAGCGGGTCATCCACTTCCAGGAGTACTGGGTGCGGATGCGGGCCGAGGTGCCCGCCGAGGCGGTGCTGCCCGTCGGGCTGGCCGAGTCCGCCCCGGGGCCCGGGGTGCTGGAGGCCATCGCCGAGGCCGACCTGATCCTGCTTCCGCCCTCGAACCCGGTCGTTTCCCTCGGCACGATCATCGGCGTCCCCGGCATCCGGGATGCCCTGATCGACGCCGCCGCCCCCATCGTCGGGGTCTCCCCCATCGTCGGGGACGCCCACGTGCGCGGGATGGCCGAGCAGTTGTTGACCTCGATCGACGTCGAGGTCTCCGCAGCCGGAGTGGGTCTGCACTACGGCGCCCGCCACCGAGGCGGGATCCTGGACGGCTGGCTCGTCGACGAACGCGACGCCGGTGCGGTCGAAGACCTGGCGGCGGTCGGGCTCACCGCCCGCGCGGTGCCCCTGATGATGACCGACCACGACGCGACAGCGGCCATGGTGGCCGCCGCCGTCGACCTGGCTGCGGGATCGCGGGCGTGAGCAGGGTTTCCGTCTACGCCCCAGACGGACTCCCCGAAGTGCGATCGGGTGACGATCTGGCGGCGCTCATCCTGCCGCAGGTGGAACTGACCGACGGCCTGATCCTCGTGGTGACCAGCAAGATCGTCAGCAAGGCCGAGGGCCGGGTGCTCGAAGGCACCCGCGAGGAGATGCTCGAGGGCGAGACCCAGCGAGTCGTGGCCCGACGCGGTCCCACGACCATCGTCCGCACCGCCCACGGCCTGACAATGGCCGCTGCGGGCATCGACGCCTCCAACGTCGAGCCCGGTCGGGTGGTGCTCCTGCCGGAGGACCCGGACGCCTCGGCACGGCACCTGCGTCGGCGCATCGCCGACCTCACCGGGGTCAATGTCGCCGTGGTCATCACCGACACCGCTGGACGCGCCTGGCGCGAGGGCCAGACCGACATCGCCATCGGGGCCGCCGGGTTGAAGGTCCTGATCGATCACGCCGGCGAGGTCGATAGCCACGGCAATCCGCTGGCCGTCACCGCCCCGGCGGTCGCCGACGAGATCGCCGGCATGGCCGAACTCGCCCAGGGGAAACTCACAGCGCGCCCCTTCGCCGTGGTCACTGGACGGCGCGACCTGGTCCTTCCGCCCGACCAGGACGGTCCCGGAGCAGTCGCTCTGGTCCGACCCGAGGGCAGCGACCTCTTCGGCTACGGCAGTCGCGAGGCGGTCATCAGGGCGGTTCGGGGAGCGCAGGAGGATCAGCAGGCCTTCGGGGCCGCGGTGTCGCAGGCCGAACTCGACGAGGCCTTCGCCGCGGCCGGGGTGGACCCCCAAGAAGCGGGTGCCGCGGGTGCCGTATCGGCCATCGCTTTCGCCCATGGCTGGGAGCCCGATCCCGCCTCATCGGCGGACCGAGTTCGTCTGCGACCAAGGACTCCGTAGACTGCGGGCGCTCCTGCTCTTCGACATTGACGAGGTACCGCACGCCGTGGCCAAGCCCAAGAAGACCGAACGCCAACAGGTGATCGACGACATCCGTAAGAAGGAGAAGGGTGCCGACAAGCGTCGCGGTTTCGCGATCGTCGGGGTCAGCATCGTGTTGGCCGTCAGCATCGTCGGAGCGGCGGCGTACCGCCCCATCAAGGACAAGATCGACTCCCGCGCCTTCAACGACACCTCGTTGCAGGAGATCGGCGCGGCCGCTTCGGTGTGTGGTGAGGTCGAGACCCAGGACGCGACCGGGAACAACGATCACCAGCCGACCGGCACCCAGCTCACCTACGAGGAGTCGCCGCCGGCCACTGGCCCGCACTGGAACGAGTTCAACCTCGCCCCCGATCCGATCGGCCGCCGCTTCTACGACGTCGCAGACCGTCCGGAGCTCGAGGCGCTGATGCACAACTCCGAGCACGGCTACACGATCCTCTGGTACGACCAGACCGTGGCGGACGACGCCGACCAGTTGAACTCCGTCAAGGCGATCGCGAGCAAGCTCGACGACAACGACACCAACTTCCGGCTCAAGTTCAAGGCCGTCCCATGGACCAGCGATGACGGGGATCCTTTCCCCGAGGGCCAACACGTCGCCTTCACCCATTGGTCGATCGGCGGCGTCGACGCCGCGGAAGGTGCCCCTCAACAGGGCATCACTCAGTACTGCGCCGAGCCCAGCGGCGAGGCGTTGAAGGACTTCATGCTCGACTACCCCTACCTCGACAGCCCGGAGCCGGCCGCAGGCTGATCATGCGGACCTGAGGGAAGTGCCGGCCCCATGAGTCGCCCGCAACAACGCAAGAAGAAGGCCAGGCCCGCAGCCGCGGCGCCTGAGCCTCCTCCGGTGTTGCGGGTCCGTGGACTTCGACGCACCTACGGCGAGTACGACGCCCTCTCCGGGGTCTCCTTCGACGTCCGGGCGGGGCAGGTCGTCGCGCTCGTGGGGCCCAACGGGGCCGGCAAGTCGACCGTGCTGCGGTGTGTCACCGGCGCCGATCAGCCCACCGAGGGGGTGATCGAACTCGACGGTTCGCCCCTGGACGAGCGCTCCCCGGCCATCCGTCGTGATCTCGCGGTCGTGCTCGACGACATCGATTTCTTCCCCGATCTCTCGGTGGTCGAGCACCTCGATCTGTTCGCCAAGGCCCACGGGGTCCGCGAGGCTGACGCCGCTGTGGACGAGGTGCTGCGCGAGGTCGGGCTGATCAACCAGTCCGGACAACTCCCAGGCACCCTGTCATCGGGCCAACGCCGCCGTCTGGCCCTCGCGGGGGCCTTCGTACGACCCCGGCGGCTCCTGATCCTCGACGAACCCGAGGCCAGGCTCGACGCCGCCGGTCTCGACTGGCTGGCCGAGCGCCTCCTGCGGGAGAAGGCCGACGGCCTGGCCGTGCTGGTCGCCAGCCACGCCGCCGGGCTGGTCGAGGCCGTGGCCGATGTGGTCATCGACATCGGCACCCGAGCGCCGCGAGCCCCGCGTGACTGATCTGCGCGACCTGCGCGGAGACATCCGACACTGGCGTCGTGGCCGAGCCGACACCACCCTGATCGAGGTCCTCGAGGACGCCTACGTCGCCCTGTTCGCCACCTTGATGTTCGGCTCGGCACTGGTCAACGTGGTCCTCGGGGTGCGGCGCGCCGGCAACGAGGGATGCGTGGCCGCAGGTTGCCTCGAGGCCCGCACCATCCTTCCCTGGGTCTTCGCCGTGGGGGGCGTCGTGGTGACCCTGGGGTTGGCCCGCATGTTCGGACCGGTGTTCGTCACCCCCGCTGTCGCATCCTGGCTGCTCACCGCGCCGGTCGATAGACCCGCGGTGTTGAGGCCCCGTCTGATCGGCACCACTGTGCTTGCCCTGGTCGGAACCGGTGCCGTCGCGGCCGGCGCAGCGGCCCTGGGCGGATTCACGGTGCCCTCACTCCTCGCCTTCGCCGGGTCCGCTGCACTGCTCGGCGTCGGGGCCGTCTGCGCCTCCGCACTCACTCAGGCCTCCGGGGGTACGACGGCACGGGCCCTCCTGGTCCTCACCGCCCTGGCCGCCTGGTCGGGTCTGTTGCTGCTCGCTCTCGGTCTGGCCCCGATCGCCAGCCCACCCGTTCTCCGGACCGGCTGGACAACCGCCCTGATCGCCCTGGGTCTGGTAGTGCTCGCGCTCTTCGTCTTCACGCTGCGCCGACTCGGCCGCCTGCGGACCCGCGATGTCGCGCCCGGCGGTTCCCTGGCCCCCGGGATGTCCGGCGCCCTGGCCAACCTGGATCTGGCGCTCGCCTACGACGTGGTCCTGGCCCACCACTGGCACCGTCACGATGCCGTCGCCGCACGGCGTGGTGGGCCCTCCGGCCTGTGGTCGCTGGTGTGGCTCGACGGGGTGCGCCTGCGACGTAGCCCGCAGAACGTGGTGTGGCTCGCCGCAGCGGCGGTCGTGCCGTACGCCGCCACGCAGGCCGGCGGCGGCCGGATCGTGGTGCTCATCGCGGTCCTCGTCGGCTTCGCGGCGGGTCTGCCTCTGCTCGCAGGTCTGCGGACCATCACCCGCACGGCCGCCATCGCGCGGGCCCTGCCCTTCCCCGAGCGGGAGACCCGCACGGCCAGCCTGGCCGTGCCCGCCGCCCTGTTCGGCCTCTACGGCCTGGCCACCATCGGCGCGGTCCGGGGCGCGACCGAGCAGACCTGGAGCACCGCGGCCCTGACCGCGGTGGCGGTCGGAGCCTGCGCTCTGGCCGCCTCCACCCGGTGGGTGACCGGACGCCCACCCGACTACGGTCGCCCGCTCGTATCGACCCCCTCGGGAGCCGTGCCAGCGAACCTCTACGGCAGCGTCGTCCGCGGGTTCGACGTGGCCGTGCTCGCCTCGGCACCGATCCTGATCTCCCCCACCGGCGGCGGATCGGCGTTCTCGATCCTGATCGCGGTGGGCGTGCTGGCCTACCTCGTGGGGCGCGAGTAGCCGCCCCCGATCCCCGATCCCCAGCCTCAGGTGAGGTCGGCGCGGCCGTTCTCCTTCAATTCGTTGACGACGCCCTTCACGTCCTGCGCCCGGGCACGGGTGGTGACCAGGAGCGCGTCCGGGGTGTCGATGACGACGATGTCCTCGAGGCCGACGACGGCGACGACCTTGCCTGCGGCCGGGATCACCAGACCGGAGGAGTCGGTGGCCCGGACCAGAGTGTCGTCTCCCAGCACAGTCATCGGGGTTCCCTCCTGCTCCAGCAGAGCGGCCAACGAGTCGAAGTCGCCGATGTCGTCCCAGGCGAACGTGGACGGCACCGTGACAACCCTTCCGGCAGCGGCCGCGGGCTCGGCGACCGCGTGATCCAGGGCGATCTTCGGCAGGTCCTCCCAGGCCGTCTCCAGGGTCGAGGGGTCGGCCGCGATCGCCCGCAGGGAGGCAGCAAAGCTGGGGTCGCTCTCTGCGAGCAGGTCCAGCAGCACCGTGGGTCGGACGACGAACATGCCGGCGTTCCAGCGGAACTGTCCGGTGGCCACGTACTCCGTAGCGACCTGGACGGAGGGTTTCTCGACGAACTCCTGCACGGCGAAGACGCCGGGGTGGGTCGCCAACTCCTCCCCGAGGTGGATGTACCCGAAGGCTGCCGAGGGGAAGCTCGGTTCGATGCCGATAGTGACCAACCAGCCGTCGCGGGCCACGACGGCAGCCGTGGCCACACAGTCGGCGAAGGCTGCACTGTCGGGGATCACGTGATCGGCCGCGAACGACCCCATCACCGCGTCGGGGTCACGGCGTTCCAGCAGCGCGGCAGCCAGGCCGATCGCGGCCATGGAGTCACGTGCGGAGGGCTCGGCGAGCACCGTTTCACCGTCGAGTTCGGGCAGTTGTTCACACACCGCCGCCCGGTGCGCGCCGCCGGTGACGACCAGGAAGCGGTCGTCGACCAGCGGGACCAGCCGGTCGTAGGTGTCCTGGATCAGGGAACGTCCTCCCCCGGTGAGGTCGCGCAGGAACTTCGGTGCGGTCTGCCGCGACAACGGCCACAGGCGGGTTCCGGCACCACCGGCGGGCACGACGGCCCAGAAGTTGTCGATGCGGGTTGCAGGAGACGTCATGGCGCGACCCTAGTGACTACCTCTCGTCCTCTGTTGCGAGACTGGCGAGATGACCACCTTCTCGACCGTCCTGGACCAACAGTTGCGCCATGAGCCCGGCCGGCCGCTGATCACGTTCTACGACCAGGCTTCCGGTGAACGGATCGAGTTGTCCGTGACGACGTACGCGAACTGGGTGGCCAAAGCCGCCTCGTTGCTCGTCGAGGAGCACGATCTCGAGCGCGGCGACCGGTTGCGGATCGACCTGCCCACCCACTGGTTGGGACCGGTCTTCCTCGGGGCCGCCTGGGCTGCGGGACTGATCGTGACCGACGCAGACGATGCCGATGCGGTGGTGTGCGGCCCCGACACCCTGGCGACCTGGGCCGCGCAGGCGGCCGACCGCCCGATCCTGGCGTGCGCCCTGCGTCCGATGGGCGTGCGGTTCGCGGATCCGGTTCCGGACGGTGTTCATGACGTCGGCATCGACATCTGGTCCCAACCTGATGCCTTCATCTCCTACGACCCGCCGACCGACGACAGCGACGCCCTGGAGTACGACGGCCAACTGGTCACCCAGCAGGAACTGTGGTCGGCGGCCGCCAGCGGGAGTCTCCTCACCGCCGGCGGCCGCCTCCTGTCGGTGGCGAACCCGGCTTCCCCACCGGATATCGCCACCTTCACCGAGCCTCTGGTCTCCCATGGCTCGGTCATCCTGGTTGCTCATGCCGATCAGCAGCACCTCGAGGCGACGTACGTCGCCGAGCGGGCCACCGCTCGCTTCCCTGCCTGAGTTCCCCGGGACGTCTTGGTTTCAGCCGGCCAAGTCGTAGTCCGCCATGGTCTCGCCGATGAAGGACCGGGGGTAGTACCCCGAACCGTTCCGGCGGATGGCGTACAGGACCTTCGTGCTGCGTTCGCGGACCAACAGGTCCGGCACCTTGTCGCCGTCCAGGTCGCTGGTCTCGACGATCCAGTCGTAGGGCCGCAGATCCAGCCCCTTGGACCAGGCGGTGGAGACGGTACCCCTCATCGACGAGGCGATCGGGGGGCCCAGGTCGCCGGTGCCGTTGCCTGGGTAGACGTAGACCTTGCCACCGCGCTCGATCACGAGGTCGGGCTTGCCGTCGCGGGTCAGGTCGCCGATGACCGAGAGTTCGGTGGCGCTGGCGAACCCACTGCCCAGGGAGTGCACTGAGCTGAAGGAGCCCCGCCCGTCTCCGCGCCGAAGGAAGAGTCTTCCGTTCGAGGCGTTGCGGGTGATCACGTCGCCGTAGCCGTCCTTGTCGAAGTCACCGGCGTTGAGCACCGCGTCGGCGTTCTTGAGGTTCAGGTTGGTCTCCACGGGACCGCCCAGGTTGTAGGTCCCGGTGGAGGGGAAGATCTGCAGGCGATCCCCCGAACGACCGATCAGATCGGGCAGCCAGTTGCCGGCAACCGAACCGCCGGCGGTGATGGAGCGAACCTCGGCGAACTGCAGGTAGGGGCCCATCGCGGCAGTGAAGGTACCGTCTCCCCGACCCGCGATCAGGTAGGCCGCCTTGGTGTCCGCTCGCCGGAGGAACAGGTCTGCCTGTCCGTTGCGGGTGTAGTCACCGAAACCGATGATGGTGTCGAAGGCGCCGTAGGAGCCCGGGATGAGCACCCGGTCGGCCAACGTGCGTCGGCCCGTTCCGGGGTGCAGCCAGAGGCGACCCTCGGCGTCGCGGCCCATCACGTCAGGGAGGTTGTCGCCGTTGACGTCACCGGTGGCCACGATCTTGTCGTAGGCCTGCCAGCCGTCCATCAGGGGACGTCGAGCGAATCCGCCCTTGCCGCCGCCCATGAAGAGATTGAGGCGCCCGCTCTTGGCGTTACGACCCACGAAGTCGTTGACCCCGTCGGTGTTCAGGTCGCCCACTGCGGTGATGAGTTCGTGTCCACGAAACACCCCCATGGTCTTGCGAGCCTTGACGAACCGTCGCCCGTTGCCCGGCCGGATCATCGACTTGCCGTTCTTCCGGATCACCAGGACGTCGCTGCGCCCGTCCGCGGTGACGTCGGGGGTGGCGATGACCTGCTCGGCGTTGCCCCACCTGGTGGGGTCCTGCTTCGACGCCCCGAGGTCGGTCAGACCGCCGGTGGGGATGATGACGCCCTGGCCGTCGCTGGCCCGGCGTACGACGAGGTCGGGGTTCGTGCTGGACGCGAGGTTCGAGCTCAGGATGCGACCCGCGAAGGTCGTGGCCGAGGGCGGCTCCGGGGTGGGCTCGGGGGTGGGCTCGGGGGCGGGGGGCGGTGTGCTGCTGCCGCCGGCCGCGGCCAGGTCCCGGATCTTGCCCAGCTTGGCGTAGAGGTACTTGCCGGGGCACGCCGTCGACCCGGCGTCACGGTGACCGTTGATGGCTTGGAAGTAGGAACGTCCCACCTTCTGGCGGGTCGAACTGGGGTCGACACCTGCCCTACCCAGCTTCCAGGCGAACAGGGACCCGTAGGCCTCGAGCATCACGTTGGACGGCTGAGTGGTCTCGAAGTTGCCGATCGCCGACATCGCGAAGGAGTACTCGTTGTAACCCAGGGTGTGGGCCCCGACGACGGCCTTCCAGACCCCACCGGCGCGTCCCTCCCAGATCCGCCCGAACCGGTCGACCAGGAAGTTGTAGCCGATGTCGCTCCAGCCCAACGACTTGGTGTGATAGGCGTAGATGGACCGCAGGAGCGCTGGAACCTGGTCGGCGGAGTAGTCGTTGGCGTTGACGGTGTGGTGCACGAAGCCAGCGTTGATCGAGCCGTACCGCAACGATCCCTTGTCCCGCCAGGACTCGTTGGCACCCCACTGGGCACGCGAGTAGATCTTGGGCTTGGCCGGTGCCGCCGAGGCGGACTGGAGGACGATCTCGCCCTCGTCGCCCTCGTCGGCTGCGTCGGCCGCGTCGGTCTCGTTGGCGGCAGGCTGCGCGTCCAGTTCGGCGGTGTCGATGGCTGGCTGTTCCAGCTCTGCGACCGGCTCGTCGCCGGGCTCGATCACCGCGAGCTTCAGGTCGGCGGGAGCGGCGTCCGTGCTGACGATCTGGACCTGCACCTCATCGACGTCGCCGATCAGAAGGGGATCGGTCCCAGGCCGGGACGCGAGGTCCTCACTGCTGCCGAGATCCGGGCCGTGTTCGGCCTCGTACTCGATCGCCATCCAGTCCGACCACTCGCCGTCCTGCAGAGTGCGTGCCTCCACGTTGATGGCGTCCTCGGCCAGGTTGGCCCCGGACTCCCAGGTCACGCCGACCGTGCCGTACCCGGTGATGGGCTGGGGGGTGCTGGTGACTCGGCTGAGTCCGGTGTCGGACTCGGTCTCCGCCGTGGCCTTCAGTGCCGACGGGGCGATCCGCGCGTTGCGGGGCGCGGTCAGCTGGACCTCGGTCACCTCGGCGTCGGCCGGCTCGGCGGAGACCAGTGAGGTCTTATCTGCCAAGGCGTCGTACTCCGCGAAGCCACCGTTCGGGGCGGGAGCGGCGAGAGCCAGCGTCGAGGACTCGTCCTGGGGGCTGACCACGTCGAGGGTGACGACGCTGGCGGCCGGGGTTAGGACAGCCACGACGACACCGAGGGTCAACAGCTGCGAGCAGGCGGTGACGAAACGGAGACGGTGGGGTCGGATCGGGCGGGGGGGAAGGGGGGTTCTCGAAGGCATATTTGGCTACTCCAGTGCGCGGGGAAGGTCACACGAGGTGCCAACTTTCACATGCGTCACAGACCCTGGGAAGGGCTTCTGAGTAACTACAAACGTGTAATTTCCACTCGACACGCCGAGCGGACCGAGAAACTTCTAGATATCCGCGCCGAGTTCGTCGTCGAGAGTGTCTTCTTCGCTCTGGGTCTTGGCGTCGTCGTACTTGAGGTAGCGGATGCCCGGACCGACCTTTCCGTCGTACACGAGTTTGCCCTCCTCGAGCACCAGGACCCGGTCGCACATCTTGCGCACCGACCCGGCGGAGTGGCTGACGTAGAACAGGGTGCGTCCGCTGTTGCGGACCTCCTGCATGCGAGCCAGGCACTTCTCCTTGAACGGCCGGTCGCCCACGGCGAGGACCTCATCGGCCAGGAAGATGTCGGAGTCGACGTGGATGGCCACCGCGAACCCGAGCCGGGCGAACATGCCGCTGGAGTAGTTGCCGACGGGCGAGTCGAGGAACTTGGGCTTCAACTCGGAGAAGTCGACGATCGAGTCGAACTTGGCCTTCGTCTCCTTCTCGCTCATCCCCAGGATGGCGGCGTTGAGGTAGATGTTGTCGCGACCGTTGAGTTGTGGGTGGAACCCCGCTCCGGTGGCGATCAGCCCGGCCACACTCCCCCGCGTCAGGACCTTGCCCTCATCGGGGCGCATGACGCCGTTGATCACCTTCAGCAGGGTGCTCTTGCCGGAGCCGTTGAGCCCCATCAGCCCGATCGACTCGCCCTGCTCGACGGTGAACGAGATGTCGTCGAGGGCCTTGAACTCGGTGCTGATATCGCGACCCTTGGCCATCGCGACGGTCACCTGCTTGAAGGTGCGTTGGTGTCGCAGGGTGAAGTTCTTGGTGACGTTCTCCACGACGATGGAATCTCTCGAGCTGGTCACAGGCGCTCCGGGATCTTGTTCTCAAAGCGGGAGAAGACCCACTGGGCGAAGCCCAGCAGGAGGATGCAGACCCCGAGCACGATCAGGCCCCGGATGAACAGGAAGTCGGGTTCCTGGTCGGCCACCCGGTAGGCCGGGTTGCCCTGACCGTCCACGGTGGTGCGCTGCCAGAACGCCCGCTGCATCAGGAGGACCGCATTGGCGATGGGGTTGGCCAGGAAGAGGTCGACGTGGCCGCGGAAACGCTCGGCCACCAGGGTGTAGGGGTAGATCATCGGGACGCTGAAGCGGACGAAGTTCGTCATGATCGACACCGTGCTGCCGAAGTCGCGGAAGAAGACGTTGGCCACACTGAACATCAGGGCCAGGGCCAACCCCAGGGTCATCGAGATCGACAGGGCGAGCACGACCGCCACCATCCCCATCAGGTCCGGGGACCATCCGGCGATAACGCAACTGATCACGAGGATGATCATCTGCGGGCCCACGTGGTAAAGCGAGACGAGCATGGACGCGACCGGGAACATCTCCCGGGGCACCGCCATCTTCTTGACCAGGCCCTTGTTGGACACGATCGAGCGGGTGCCGGCGTTGAAGGTCTCGGTGAAGAAGTAGACGACCACCAGCCCGGAGAAGACGTGCAGGGCGAAGTTGGGCACCGTGCCGCGGCCGATGACCACCCCCATCACGAACCAGAAGATGAACAGCTGGGACAAGGGGTTGAGGTAGGACCACAGCAGGCCGAGGAACGACCCCGAGTAGCGGGCGTTGACCTCGCGGCGTACCAGCAGGCGCAGCAGGTAGCGCTTCTGGAAGACCGCCTTCAGCCCGTAGGCCGACGGCTCGACCAACGGGGCATCGACGATCCGGACCTGGCGCGGCGGCTCCACCGGCTCGGCGTCGCTCGGGGTGGTGGTCGCGCTACTCATCGTTCCCCTCGTCGGTCCCACTGCTCGTCCACGGTCGGAAGGTCTCGTCCCAGGCCTCGGGAGAGGTGATCTCGCCGAGCTTGGCGCGGTACTCCTCGGCCAGTCTGGGCCATTCCCGCTTGAACCGGGCGTGGATCGCGAAGGTCTTGCTCATCAGCTCGCGGAACTTCTCCGCGTCCCGCTGATAGAACGCGGCCGAGCTCCCGTCGGGCATCGAGACGACGGCGGAGTCGTAGGACGCCAACCGGTACCACTGGGAGTCCATCGCGCGGATCTCCGCCTCGGGGCGCTCCTGAGCGGATTCCCGAACCGGCTTGAGGTGTCGGATGGGAGCGAGCCCCGCGGTGACCAGAAGCGACAATCGACTGGGGATCTCGACGATGTCGCGACCCTTGCGAGGGGGCTTCCTGCGCCACACCGAGGGGAAGGCGTCCCGATCGGGCTCCAGTTGAGCGTCGGTGAACTGCTTGCGGTGGGCGTTGACCTCGCCCAGCTTGGTCGGAAGCATCCCGTGCAGGGCGTCGGGCCCGGCCAGGACATCGAGCATCGCCTGGTGACGGATCTCGGCGGTGGAGTACTGCATCGAGACCAGGTGGGCGATCTGGTGGTTGCGGTTCTCGAAGATCAGGCGCCCACCCTTGGGGTAGGTCGAGTGCAGCAGCGCCGCGATGAACCGGTTCCGGACGTGGAAGTAGGCCTGCCAGTCCAGGGCGTCGTTCTTGTCGCCCCACGGCACGTGCCAGA
Source organism: Nocardioides salsibiostraticola (assembly GCF_054783655.1). NCBI lineage: Bacteria > Bacillati > Actinomycetota > Actinomycetes > Propionibacteriales > Nocardioidaceae > Nocardioides > Nocardioides salsibiostraticola. The sequence goes on from NZ_BAAGQD010000001.1 coordinate 326,219, forward strand.
CGGCCGAACCGGGGAACGTCACGGTCGGGTAGCCGGCCGCCTTGGCGCGCAGGCCGTACTCCGAGTCGTCCCACTTGATGAAGAGAGGCAACGAGAGACCGATGTCTTCCATCACCACCCGAGGGATCAGGCAGGAGAACCATCCGTTGAAGTCCACGTCGACGCGTTTGTGCAGCCAACGGCTCGACCGCAGGTTGCGCGCCGCGAGGTCCCAGTCGCTGTAGCCGTCCAGCGGCGTCTGCCACCAGAAGCGCCAGGGCTGGATGATCTCACCGAAGCTGTGCAACCGGGAGCGGGAGTAGAGGCTGAACATGTGTCCGCCGACGATGGTCGGTCGGCGCGACAGGTCCCCGAAGGTGACGGCGCGGACGATGCCCTCGGGCTCGCACACGACGTCGTCGTCCATCATAAGGGCGTACGTCGCGGTGCCCTTGCGTACCGACTCCAGCTGGCCGCGGGCGTAGCCACCCGAGCCGCCGAGGTTGCCCTGCTCGATGACGCGTAGCTGGTCGCCCAGCGAATCGACCACGGCCGGGAAGAGGTCGGAGTCGGTGACCTTGTCGGTCCCCTGCTCCATCACGAAGACCGTGTCGAGGTAGGGCCGCAGCGCCTCGTCGTTGGCCACCTGCTCGAGGAGCTTGGCGCAGAAGTCGGGGCGGTTCATCGTGGTGATGGCGATGTCGACGGTGCCGTGCTGGGCCCGCTCGGCGGGCACGTCGGTCGACCACTCGGCCCACTGGACCACTGCGTCGTCGTCGCCGGCGATCACGTCGTACCAGTACCAGCCACCGTCGACGAAGGGCTTCAACGAGAGTTCGAAGGCGAAGGTCTCCCCGGCGGCACCCTCGGTGCTGGCGGTCTCGACGCGCTGGGAGCGTCCGTCGGCCGTGGACTTGTAGACGATCACCGTGGCACCGGAGCCGGTGACCTCCAGGCGCAGGGTGATGTCGGTGACGATCGTCCAACGCCGCCAGTAGCTGGCGGGGAAAGCGTTGAAGTAGGTACCGAAGGAGAGCTTGCCGCCGGACTCGATACGCAGCGCGGTCCGGGACTCGATCTGGTCGGGGTGGATGTTCGCCCCGGTCGAGGTGGACTGACGGATGGCGGCGTTGTTGAGGTCCTTGGCCGCGCGGTTGCCACCGACCTCGTGCCGGCTGGCGTCCAGCCGCGCTTCCTCGGGATCGACATACAGCGCCATCACCGAGAAGTCTCGGTCCAGGGGCATGATCTGCCGTTGTAGAACGCGCTTGGTCATCCTTCGACTCCTCCGCTGGTCAGGGCCACTCCGTCAGCGAAGTGCGGTCGCAACTTGTTCTCGAACATCGACAAGGCCGAGCCGATCGCCATGTGCATGTCGAGGTACTGGTAGGTGCCCAGTCGTCCGCCGAACAGGACGAGAGGTTCTTCCTTGGCCAGTTCGCGGTACTTCTTCAACTTTTCCCGGTCCTCGGCGGTGTTGACCGGGTAGTACGGCTCGTCGTCGTCCTCGGCGAACCGGCTGTACTCATGGACCACGATCGTCTTCCCCGGGGGGTAGGTGCGCTCGGGGTGGAGGTGCTTGAACTCCAGGATCCGCGTGTAGGGGACGTCGCCGTCGTTGTAGTTGACCACCCCGGTGCCCTGGAAGTCGTCGATGTCGAGGGTCTCAGCCTCCAGATCGACGGTGCGCCACGACAGGTGCCCCTCGCTGTGGTCGAAGTACTCGTCGACCGGGCCGGTGTAGACGATCGGCACCTTGCCCTTGTACTTCTCCACCAGGCCCGCGGCGGGGTCGAGGAAGTCGGTGTCGAGGATGACCTCGATGTTGGGATGATCGGCCATCCGCTCGAGCCAAGCGGTGTAGCCGTCGACCGGCAGGCCCTCGTAGGTGTCGTTGAAGTAGCGGTTGTCGAAGGTGTAGCGCACCGGGAGTCGGGTGATGATGTCGGCGCTCAACTCGGTGGGGTCGGTCTGCCACTGCTTGGCGGTGTAACCCTTGATGAAGGCCTCGTAGAGGGGGCGCCCGATCAGGCTGATCCCCTTCTCCTCGAGGTTGGAGGCGTCGGCCGTGGCGATCTCGCTGGACTGCTCCGCGATCAACGCCCGCGCCTCGTCAGGGGTGTGGGACTTGCCGAAGAACTGGTTGATCAGACCCAGGTTCATCGGCAGGGAGTAGACCTGCCCCTGGAACTTGCCGAACACCCGGTGCTGATATCCGGTGAAGTCGGTGAACCGGTTGACGTAGTCCCAGACCTTCTTGTTCGAGGTGTGGAACAGGTGGGTGCCGTACTTGTGCACCTCGATCCCGGTCTCCGGGTCCTTCTCGGAGTAGGCGTTGCCCCCGAGGTGGTAGCGGCGCTCGACGATGAGGACCTTCAGGCCCAACTCCTCGGCGCAGCGTTCGGCGACGGTGAGGCCGAAGAAGCCAGAACCGACAACCACAAGATCAGGGAGATCGGGCTCAACGGCAGGGACGACGGGCGAAGTGGAGGCAGACACAATCGGTCAGTCTACGGATGATGGGGGCTCGGATCGCATCCCACTCGCGTGACGGATGGCTCTCATTGCGTTGGCGGCCTCGGCGCGGCCACCGCGCAGCGGGCTGAGCAGCACCACCATGAGGACGATCACCCACGGTTTGAGCCGTACGAGCGCGTTCTCGCCGTACCGGAAGTGCACGACGAAGAGGTTGCGGTACATGTAGTAGCCCTTCCACCCGGCCAGATCGTGCTGCTGGTCGAAGGAGAGCTGTCGGACCAGGACCGCATCGCGAATGGCCCAGATGCGGAAGCCGGCTCGGCGGGCGCGGATGGCGTAGTCACAGTCGTCGTAGAAGATGAAGTACGTCGGGTCGGGTAGCCCGATCCGGGTGACGACCTCGCGGCGGATCATGAAGCCCTCGAAGGCGACATTCTCCAGTTCCACGCGTTCAGGCATCGCCGCACGCGTGCCGTACGTCGTCTCCACCATGGCCGTCTTGGGCTTGATGGCCAGCGGGTTGGCCAGATCGAAGGTCATGGCGGCCTTCTCGACCAGCGCGCCGGTCGTGTCCTCGCGGACCGACATCAGGCAGGCCTCGTCCTGGGCCAGCAGCACGTCGAGGCACTCCGGGGCCGGCATCACGTCGTCGTCCATGAGCCAGATCCGGTCGAAGCCCTGCTCGTAAGCCATCTTGACCCCGAGGTGGAACCCGCCGGCCCCGCCGATGTTGTCGTCGAGGTGGACCGCTTCGAGCCCGACGTTCGCGGCGTCCCCGAGGACGGTTCTGGTGTGATCGGTGCTGGCGTTGTCGATGACGATGATCGCCTCGGGCTGCCGATGCATGGCGCCCAAGGCCTCCAACATCCCCACGAGGAGGTCAGCGCGGTTGAACGTGACGACCACCACGGCCACGGACTCGGTCACGGGCTGGGTCATCGCAGGAACCTCCGATGGCCCGTGAAGTCGCCCCGTACCCCGGCGACCATCGCGCGGGCGCTCAACCCGATCCGCTGGGGGTTCGGGCGGGTGAAGAGGTAGAACCAGAGGGTCTTGACCACGAAGGCGAGGGCGTGGAGCCAGCCGCGGTAGTCCCGCAGGTTCACCAGGTTGTTCCGCGCCATGCAGTAGTGCTTGAGGTCGCTGGGGCTGTAGTTGTACGTCGTTCGGCCGAACATCATCGGGGTCCCGAGTTCGCCCACACTGGGGTGGAGGACCCGCGCCCCGACCACGGTGCCGACGCGGCCGCCGGACTTCTCGGCCCGGAGGCGGTACTCGTGGTCGTCTCCCCAGATGAAGAACTCCGCCCGTGGCAGCCCGATCTGCTCGACGAGTTCCCGGGTGACCAGCACGCCGTTGAACGGGATGACCACGTCCTTGATGACTCCGTCGATGGCGGCGGCCTCCACGTCGACCATCCGGTGCACCACGCGGGTGCCGCCGGGTAGCCGGATGGGGAAGACCAACCGTTCGGGCTGGGCCTCGTCCACGACCACCGGCCCCCAGAAGTCGAAGTCCGCAGCGCGCTCCAGGAGGGTGGCCAGGCAGGTCTGATCGGGCAGACCGTCGTCGTCCATCAGCCAGACGAGGTCGGCGCCGCGTTCGACGGCCCACTCGAGCCCGTCGTGGAAACCGCCCGCTCCGCCGCCGTTCTCAGCCAGCGTGCGGTAGAGCAGCGCCGCGTCGGTCGAGTCGTCGGCGCTGGTCGAGGCGTCGGCGCTGATCGAGTCGTCGGCGCTGGTCGAGGTGCGACGAGCGCAGCGAGGAGCCTCGAAACCAAGCCACTCCCCCGTGCCATCGGACGATGCGTTGTCGATGACGAGGATCTCGTCGACCTCGGGCACCTCTCGAAGCCGCGCCACCAGGGTCTGCAGAAGCTCCAAGCGGTTGAACGTCACCACCACCGCCACGACTCGCACCCGCGACACCCTACTGGCGTGGGTAGGGTTGTCAGTCATGGACACCGACTCGATCCTGCGGCTGATGCAGGACGTTGCTGCCGAGGTGATCAACCCACGCTTCCGATCCCTGTCGCACGGAGAGGTGCATGAGAAGGCCCCCGGCGATCTGGTGACCGACGCCGACCACGAGGCCGAGGTGCTCATCACCGAAGCCCTCAACGCGGCGTACCCGAACGCGGTGGTGCTCGGCGAGGAGGCCTTCGCCCAGGACGAGAGCCTGATGGATCGCTACCGCGCAGCCACCCACGCCTTCACCGTCGACCCGGTGGACGGCACCAAGAACTTCGTCAACGGTTCCCCCGATCATGCGGTGATGGTGGCCGAAATCCGTGACGGTGTGGCGGTGCGCGGTTGGATCTGGCAGCCCCAACACGAGGTGGCGTACGTCGCCGAGGCCGGTGCCGGGGCGACCCGGAACGGTGAGCCGCTGACGACGCACCGTCCCGCCGGCGCCCCGCCCACGTGGCGAGGGGTCACCTCACGTCGTTCCTGGCTACAGCGAGAGTTCGACGACCTGGCTCCTCTGGAGCTCACCTGGGTGTGCTGCGGCGTGGACTACCCGCATCTCATCGCGGGCGACGCCGACTTCGTTCTCTACGCCCGCGCCTGGCCGTGGGACCACGAACCCGGGGGCCTGATCCTGCGCGAAGCAGGCGGTTTCCTCGGCCCCCTGCGCGACGGCAGCCTCATCGCCGCAGCCGACCGAACGACGTATGACGCCGTACTCCAGCGGGTTCGTCCTCACGCTGTGTGATTCGGGCTGCTCAGCAGCCGCGCCGTGAGCTGGATCCTCACGGGACCCCCGCCGGGGGCTATCGGCAGTTCCCCGCGCACCGAGACCACCAGGGCGCTAGCAACCAGACCCTCAGCGAGATCGTCCGCTGCATCCCACTCCGCTTCAGCAATGGCCTCCTCACCACCGATGTACGTCGTACACGGGCCGTGAATTCCCAGCACCTGAGAGATGCGACCGGTTGTGCTGTTGGCCAATGTCCAGGGAAAAGCGGCCGGGCTGGCGAAGGCAAAGCCTGTTTCGTGTGCCGCCTGCCAAAAAGCGAGGGCCTCGCGGGCACCACCGTCTTGGGTCGCGACGTACAACGCTTCAGCGGTGAGCCCTGCCTCGAGAAGTGTGGTGGCAACCCACCCACAGATCGAGTCCCCGGTCCCGGGCAGCTCGGGGCTGGTGAACGTGCACTGATCGCTCGGGGCCTTCACGCCGCCCCCAACAGCAGAACAGAGTTGAGGCCACCAAAGGCGAACCCGTTGTTCATCACCCAGTTCAGGTGCGGAACTTCGCGAGGCTGTTGAACGATGTCCATTCCCAGCGCCTCGTCCAACTCCAGCGACCCGGTGTTGGGTGGAATCACTTTGTCCTGAAGAGCACACACCGCCATTGCCGCCTCGATCGCAGTGGCGGCACCGAGGCTGTGCCCCAGCGCGCCCTTGAGGCTCGACACTGCCGGCGGGTTGCGGAACACCGACCCCAGCGACATCGCCTCTACCGCATCGGACCGGGGAGTGCCGGTGCCATGCGCGCACACCCATCCCACGTCTTCGGACGTGATTTCGGTGCGCTCCAGGGCTTGGCGCATCGAGGCCATCATCTGCAGGCCGTCCTCCCGCGGGGCCGTCGGGTGATGGGCGTCAGAGGCGAGACCGATCGAACCGATCGTGGCCAAGAGCGGCGTTCGCGAGGCAACTGCATCCGCTCGGCGCTGGATCACCAGGAACCCCGCCCCCTCCCCCAAGGTCATGCCGGTGCGATTCAATCCGAACGGCGCACAACCCGTGCGGGCCATGGCGCGCATCCGAGCGAAGCCGAGCATCGCGATCCGGGAGAAGGGCTCCACCCCGCCAGCCAACGCGACATCGACTCGGCCCGTCGCGACTGCGCGAGCAGCGCGGGCAATGGCGTAGTTCCCCGCCGCGCACGCTGTACCGAAACTGCGACGAGGCCCGAGCAAACCGAGCACAGCGCCGATCGTCTCCGCGAACACCTGTCCTCCGCCTTCCCCCAGGTCGAAGGATCCGTGGTCACGGGCCGTCTCGAAGACCGCTGATTCCCCCATGGTGGTGCCGATGAAGCAGGCCACCCGGGTGGGGTCGAGACCAGCGACGAGTTCCCCGGAGGGGGCGAGCAACCCGGAGTGCCCCAACGCCTCGCTCGCCGCACGAAGTCCCAACTCCCGACCACGTCGTGCTGGGTCTGGAGCGCCACCAGGACCCCACATCGGGTCCTGGAGACGACACGCTGCTGACACCGGGAAGCCCTCACCGGCCAGGTCCTCCCACTCGTGCACCGCCGACCGACCCGCGAGCAAGGCCTGCCACGTGGTGATCGTGCTCCCACCCAGTGCGCTGAGCACGCCGGTTCCGGTCACGACCACGGAGCCGTCTGTCCACGGCGTCATGGGGCCGCGAGCGAGTCGCTGAAGTAGTCGGTGGTGGTGGCGATGGAGACCAGTTGCGGCCACGCGTCATCAGGCACCGCCACGTTGAAGCGGTACTCCAGACGGGCCACGAACTCCAAGATGGCCAAGGAATCGATTCCCAGGTCTTCGCGGAAGTTCGCGGTCTCGCTCACCTCCTCTCGGTGATCCGGGGCTACGACGGCGAGTTCTTCGCGAACGATCGCGACCATCTCGGTGCGGTTCATGATGCCTCCGATTCGTGAGCCCCGAACGCCGACATCGCCGGTGAGTCCAGCAATGGTGCGGTGGGGTCCCCGATGAGTCGGTACGCCGACGCGCCGGGATCGTGGGGAGCAATAGCGACCACCAGGTCACCGATGGTGGCGGCCGTGGCGGTCAGGCGAGCAAGCCGCACCGCCCATCGAGCGTTGGCCGAATGCAGGGTCGGGCCCACCGCGCCGAGCGCAGCGGCGGCGATCCCCCGCAACGCCAGCCCTTCGGCGAACGACAACCCCGTGCGTCGCCGACTCGCCGTCTTGCAGGTCAGCGACACCACGGCGGCTGCCGGCTCGGCCTGCTGGAAGTGATGGATTCGCAGGCCGGCATAACCGACCCACCCGATCGGGCGGCCGTGTCCGACATACACAGCGAGTGCGGGACCGGAAGCGATACGTCTCGAGAGCTCCTCGCGATCCACCTCGTAGGCGGTCCACCGAGGAGCGTGGAGCAGGGGATCCTCCCGGGCCAACCGCGCGACGCGGTCGGCGAGGCGGTCGAATCGTGGATGGCGCTCGGCCAGCACCGCGAAGGTACGACGCGCCTGCGCCGGTGGCGCGGCCGCACGAGCGTGCACTCGAACGGCGGCTCGAGCGAAGGTCGCAAGATCCTCTGGTCCAGTGTTCGGCAGCCATCCGACCGGGACGATGCGCCCGTCCGACGCCTCCACGACGGGCCCCTCCAGAACCGTCCGCGGCGATCGATTGCGAGGTCCGACCAAGAGGATGGCGTCCGAGGCGTCCGCGAGCGATCGGAGCACGTCCGCCTCCGGCAGCCCTGAGCGCTCCACGCGCAACCGGCCGCACCCCTCCCATACCTCCAGGAGGGGTGCGAGCGCCACGGTGGCAGCCGCATCGGCCACCACCGTGACGCCACCGAGCAGCGTCATCGGTCCATCACGCAGCCCGAACGAGCTCGACGTACGGTTGCCACGCCGCGTACTCGGTCTCGGGGCGGCCCTGCAAGATCTTGCGGACATACCAATGCATGACGATCTGCGCCTGCATCTCCGGGTTGAAGGAGCCGAAGTTTCCGTTGGCCGCGTTCAAGTCGTCCGCGCCTCCCTCACCGGTGAGTTTGCCCCGCTCATCGGTGAAGGTGCCACCGGACCAGTCCGAGGGGATCGTGACGTCGGCCGACGGTTCTTCGTATCCGTAGTTGTACCCCGAATCCCCCACACCGTCGCCCGTGGCTTGAGCGAACACAGCGTCGGCCAAGTACTCGCTGCCGCTTGTCTGGTACTGCCACACGTGGGTGAGCTCGTGGATCATCGTGCTGCGACGCATCGGACCGTCATCGACATCGAAGTTCACCAACGAGTTGGTCACGAACGCCCTCGAGTTGTCGTTCCCGGTGATGAAGTCCTGAACACCGAAGATGATGTCGTTCAGGATGTCGTCGGTGCTGAAGAAGATGTGCTCGTAGTCCAAGGAATCCTCGAACACCAGACGGGCCTCCGCGATCTCCTGCGCGGTCATTCGGCGGTACCCAGCAAGCATGCTCAACAAGATGCTGATTGCTGCGCCCACCGCCGCACCTGCCGCTGCCAGGGCTGCGCTGAGGATGTCGCCCACCGCCTGGCCCACCGCCCTCGCGGACCTCACAAAGGCCTCGAAGGCGATCTCACCCAGTGTCCACACCTGGGAGGTGATGTCGCCGAGGGTTTCACCGAGGGCGTCCAGAGCCAGGAGCAGGTTGTCCAAAGCGTCGCCCGGATTGGCGAGCGTGGCCGCTACTAGTCCGGCGATGGTGGTGCCCAGTTCCAGCAACGACTTCACCGATTGAGTGATGACCTGCAGTGAACGATCCAGCGCCCAGGCCATCACGTCGACCAGGGTCATCCCTGCGTTGAGGGCCCCCTTGAGGATCGAGCCGATCGCCGGCAGGAGGTCGTTGGCGACGTAGCTCAGGACGTACTCGATGCTGTTGCCGACCCGGATCGTTGCCTCAGCCAGCAGTTCCAGCGCAGCGGCGCCGACGGCTTCGGCCCACTCGATGACGTTATAGAGCGCCTCACCCGCCGCCTCGATCGACTGCAAGATGCCGTCGAAGATCGCTGTGGTTTGGGCCAACGCCCAGTCCAGAATGTCGGTGACACTGTTCTTCACGTAGCGAATCGCGAGGACGGCCTGACGCCATAGTTCGCTGGCCAGCGCTTCACCCCGATCAAGTAACCATTCGAAGATGTCTCCTACCGGTCCGAGCGCCTGGAGGACGCCGCTGACGATCTTGCGCATCACGAAGTAGCCCGCCGCCACCACCGACTCGAGCATCTCGGCTACCGCCGCACCGGCCGCTAGAGCGGCTTCGATGAAGCGGGCCGCAACCCGGTAGGTGAAGGACACCATCGCTTGGGTGAACTCCACGATGGTCTTACCCAGTTCGAAGGCGGCCTTGAGCACATCCTTGAGAACACCAAGGCCGATCTGGACGAGGTCCCCCAGCACGCTCACCAACGACCGCCCCAACTCGAAGAGCGCTTCGGTGATCCTCTTGATCGTTTCGAAGCCAGCCGAGGCGATGCTGACGAACAAGTTCACGACCGTCTTGCCGGCATCGAGGATGCCCTGGACGACCGCCTTCGCGATGTCGATCGTGGCTCCGACGGCGTAGGCCGCAAGGTCCACCAGCGCCTCGCCGATCTCTGCTGCGGCCCGGGCGATGCGCCGGACGAACTCTGCTCCGGCAGCGAGCGTCGCATCGACGATCTCAGCCAGGCTCCGACCCAGTTCACGGAACGAGCGCACCACCTGGCCCAAGAGGTCCTGGGGACGCGTCACGAGCGTCACCAGGATTTCGCCCATGGCCTTGCCGAGTTCGACGAGTGCGATCACCATATTTTTCACCAAGGTGAACCCGAACTCAACGGCCTGGGCAAGTAGGTTGCCGATGGTCTTGCCGATGGCGAGCAGAGCATCAACCGCCTTCTTCACCAAGCCGACCGCGACATTCGCGATAGTCGACAACAGTTGCCCCAGGGTGCGTCCGAGTGCGTCGATGGCGCGAAAGACCTCCATGACCACCTCTTTGGCCAGGTCGAGCGCAGCGATCACGATATTTTTCATCGCGATGCCTATCGCCTCGAGGCCCTCCAGCATCGTCTTGAGCACGGCGTACCCAGCTTCGAACAACTTCCCGACGAGTTCGCCCAGCGTGGCCGCCGCGGAGTAAAGCGCGTGAGCCAAGTCCTTGACCGCCTCGATAGTCCAGTTGACGACGTCCTTGATGGCATCGACGAAGGCTTCCCCGATTGCTTCGAGAGCATCGATCACCGCGTTCACCGCGTCCGAGATCTCATCCACCACGTCTTCGAAGAACTCGACGACTGCGTCGTCGAAGTCGGGACTCGGTAGCCCAGCGGCGTGGGCTCGCATCACCGCTCCAGCGTCACGAAGCCACTCCCCGACCTCCTTGGCCGCCGCCCTGTCGATCGCGCCGTCGGGCCGCTCGACCATTGCCCGCATCAGCGATTGGCCCTGGGCTCTCGGCAAGCGGCCGATCGCTTGCACGACGCCGCGGCCCTGGCCCTCCTGGCGATATCCCTTGATCAGCGTCCGGCGTCGGTCCTCGTCCATGGAGGCGACGCTCTGGAAGAGCTGTCGATGCTCCTCGGTCGTGGCCAATGCCCCAGCGAAGCCGCGGGCCAGGGCCATCGCCCGGTTCGGGCTTTCCGCGAATGCTGCGTCGAACGCCGGGGCCGCTTCAACGGCGTGGAACTCCATGGTCTTGAGCGTTTGGCGCAGCCCATCAAGATCTTTGATCGGGATTCGCTTGGTTGCTTCCGTTATTCGATTAGTCATGTCGACTCCTCAGGGCAGGGATAACCGGTGTCGCTTCGCGACAGAGGAGTTAGGCCCCGGCCTTCCCAAAACACTCCCTCAGCATCCGATCGGCCTAGTAGCCTCGATTACGGAACGGTAATTCCAAGGTAGCCATAAACCTGGGTTCTGGGGAGACCCCCTGGGCTCCGGTCTAGTTCCCCTCATCCTCGGAGGTGGTCCAGACACCCCGCTGCCTCCGAGGTTTTCCCGACAAATCCGTGACCGTTCGCACCCCGCGAGGCACGCTGGAAACAGGGGGATCCTCGATGAGAGACATAGACGCGCAACCCGTGCACGACATCACGAGATGCGGAACACCGCGAATGGTGCTCCGAGAGGCCTCCGCGCAGTAACCGACCCCTCCTTGAAGGGGAGTTCGCCATCGAGCCCGCTCAATCGAGTACACGTACTCAGGCGCTCGAGTCCCCCGCGCACCTAGCGTCGATCAGGTGATCCAGCGACTCGCCCTTCCGTTCGCCATCGCCGTCCTTCTGGCTGGTGGAGTCTTCGCCCTGTGGCCCGCGCCGGGGAGCCACGAGACCGACCGGGTGGCCCGGGTGGTCGCAGAGGCGATCAGCTATCCCCCGCAGGAGTCCTCCGTCGACTACGCCCGCGCCGCCGCGGAGAGCGACGCGGGTGAGGACGGCCGGCTGATGGTGATCGAGATGAACGAGTTCGACGCTGAGGACGCTATCGACCCAACGAGCGAACTGGTCTTCCTGGTCCGGCATTCGAGCTCATCGGGTGGATTTTCCAACACCGAACCCGACACCGCCTGCTACCGAGTGATGTTCAACCACTACGGGGTGATCGGGAAGCCGTGGCGCGCCGATTGCCCCGCGGAGGTCGTGCCCGTCCAACTGCCCTGAGTCGCCTTGAGGCTGCCACAGACATCGCCAGAGATCTAGATAATGTGTTCTAAAACTGTTACCACTCTGTTGATTGGCTGTGTGTGGATAACCCCCATTTCGGGGCAGGAATGTCGGTGCCCGGTGCTGGAATAGGCACATGTCCAAGGACACCAGCACCCTCAATCGGGATCACCCGATCGTGGATGCTGCGTGCGATATCCAGGCCAAGTTGACGGCCGTCGCCGACCACACGACCTGGTCGATGCGCGACGAAGACGCCCGCGAAGCAACTTTGCTGTTGACCGAGCTCGAAGCCCAGGTCGTTGAACTCGGACGCCGCGTCCTGGCTGAGGCCGACCGCCGTGACGTAGCCGCGGAAACCGGCGGAACCAGCACGGCGAACTGGTTGGCCCACACCACCAAACTCACCCGCACCGAAGCCAACCGCCGGGTCAAGCAGGCCAAAGCCCTCGACACCCACGAACAGACCCGCACCGCGCTCGCGGCCGGGGACCTCCACGCCGAACAAGCCGACGTCATCACCCGCGCCGCCGGAGCACTCCCGAAGGACAAGTGCCCACCCGAAACGGTCGCGCAGGTCGAGAAGACGTTGATCGAGAACGCGACCGAGTTCGACGCCCGAACGCTGAAGGTCCTGGGGTGGCGGGTCTGGGAGATCCTCGACCCCGAAGGAGCCGAAGCCTACGAAGCAGAACAGTTGGCGAAGGAAGAAGACTCAGCGCGCAATCAGACGAGGCTGACGATGCATGACGACGGGACCGGTGCGGTGCGTGGGAAGTTCGTCATTCCCTCCGCGCAAGGCGCGATCTTCCGGAAACTCCTCCTCGCCTTCTCCGCGCCCAAACACCAAGCCGCCAAGAACCAGACCGAGGACCCCGGGGAGTCAGAGAAGGCTCAGTTGCGGGCCGAGCGTGCCGCGACCCCGAAGCGGATGGGTGAAGCGTTCTGCGAGCTCATCGAATCCTTCAAAGCCGAAGACGCACCCCGCTCCGGCGGCGTCTCCGCGACCGCGGTCATCCACCTCGACTACGACACCTTGATGGGCGGGATCAAGCCCGCACACCTCGACACCGGAGAACCCATCAGCCCAGGGCTTGCCCGACGCATCGCGTGTGAGGCCGGGATCATCCCCGTCGTTCTCAACGGCACCTCCCAGGTCCTCGACCTGGGCCGCACCCGTCGCTACCACTCGAAGAGTCAGCGGATCGCGGCCAGCCTCGAGCACCCCACCTGCCAAGCAGCGAACTGCGACTGGCCCGCAGGGATGTCACACATGCATCACCTCGATCCCTGGCACCAAGGCGGGTCCACAGACCTGAGTCGGACAGCCGTGTTGTGCCCGCGTCATCACACCCTGATCCACCACCACGACTACGCCCACGAAATCAGACCCGACAGCACCATCACCTTCCACCGGAGGGTCTAGCCCATGGCACTATGCCCGCCTCGTCGCACTTCCCGCACCCAATTGCTTCCTCCAATCAGTCAAAGCACCGCGACCCAAAAAAGGTGTACGTTCGAATATCGACTCGCCGCACGGGTGATTCGATCGGACGGGGGGAATCATGAGATTCGAATACGAAGTCAAAGCCGCAACCGATATGAGCGGTATTACGCAGAGCACGTGGGCCAATACGCCGCTCCAGCAGCAAACCACGATCTACGTGAAACTGAGGATGCGTAATCCGGTCAATGTCGGGACGTTCAACTACGGTGGCGTGTACATCCCGGACGAGGTTCTCCTCGAAATCGAAGGTACTCAAGAATCGGCACCGGGCTCCCAGTTCGCCAACGGCGGAAACTTCGCGAGTGTCACCGTGCTGAACCACCCGACCGGCTTCTGGCAGGGTGATGGCCTTTTCTTGAACATCGAGCCCCGGGCCCTGCCGGGCCTTCCGTTCGGCGACATCGGGAATTTCAGCCTGCGGTTGTGGCTCGACAACGGCGCGTTCTCCACCATCGACCCCCCGACCGACGCCAAGTTCATGTCCTCCTGGCCCTCGCTCAGCCATCCGAGCAAGATCGAGTGGAACTTTCTCAATCCCGGCGGAATCGGCACAGGCTTCAACTGGGCGGTCACCGGTATCGACAAAGCTTCTGTGGGAATTCAGGTCAGCTGACGTCGGGACACCGTCGCTTTCTCAACCGCCGCTCGAGAGCCGGGACGGCGCGTCGTGCGTCAGAATCGGTCCATGCCCATCTTGAACAAGGACATGGTCACGTGCATCTCGCTGTCGGGGCGCCCGTCCAACATCGGCACCCGCTTCCACAACTATCTCTACGACGAGCTCGGTCTGAACTTCATCTACAAGGCCTACTCCACCGAAGATCTCGTCGGCGCGGTTGCAGGGGTGCGAGCTCTGGGCATCCGGGGTTGCTCGGTTTCGATGCCGTTCAAAGAGGCGATCATCCCGCTCGTGGACGTCCTGGAACCCTCGGCGGCGGCGATCGAATCGGTGAACACGATCGTGAACGATGGCGGCGTCCTGACGGCGTCGAACACCGACTACGAAGCGGTGGAGACCCTGCTCGATCAGCATGCCGTCGACCGCTCGCTGCCGGTCTTGGTTCACGGGTCCGGTGGGATGGCCAAGGCCGTGGTGGCCGCTTTCCGGGGGGCCGGCTTCCACGATCTGACCGTCCTCGCCCGCAACGCCGAGGCGGGTCGTGCCATAGCCGATGCGAACGGCTACCGGGCCGTGACCGAGGCTCCCGCCCCTGGTCACGCGGTGATCGTCAACGCCACCCCACTGGGCATGGACGGACCGTACGCGGACGACCTCGCCTTCTCGTCGGCCCATGTGGAGGCCGCCCACGTCGTCTTCGACGTCGTCGCCTTTCCTGCGGAGACCCCCCTCATCCAGGCAGCCAGGGAGGCGGGCACCCCGATCATCACGGGCGCCGAGGTCATTGCACTCCAAGCGGCTCGTCAGTTCGAGCGCTACACCGGGGTGACCCCGACTGAGGATCAGATCCAGCGGGCGTCGGCCTTCTCACGCGAGTGACGCGAGACGGTCAGCAGGCCGCTCCGAGGTCCTGGGACTCGTTGGCGGCGTATCCGTCCTTGAGCGAACCGAGCGACCCTCCGATGACTGACTGCGGGGCCTGTGTCTTCTTCTTGCCCTGACCCGTGGCCCCCGGGGCCGGCTTGGCGGCGCCCTCGGACTGGTCGATGGTGTCCTGGATCTTGCCCTGGACCAGATCGATGTCGGGATCCGCTGTGTTGATCATCGGCGGCACCAGCGAAACCGAGGCGATCTTCTCGCCCTTGGCCTTCAGCCCCAGGGCCATGAAGCGGTCGAGCTCCGAGGCGGGCAGGTCGGTTTGGATCATCTCGCTGGATGCCTTGGCGATGTCCTGGAAGTTCACGACGGCCTTCTGGGGACTGATCTGGGAGACCATCGCGTTCATCACGCACTTCTGCCGCGCCATCCGTGAGTAGTCGTCCGAACCCTCACGGGCTCGGGCGTACCACAGCGTGTCGTGACCGTTGAGCACCTTGTTGCCGGGCTCGATGTAGCCCGTGACGTCCGAACCGAGGCCGCCGACCGGGATCCGGTCGCGCACGTTGAGCTTGACGCCACCGACCGCGTCCACGAGTTCCTTGAAGCCCTCGAGGTTCACCATCGCCCAGTAGTTCACGTCCAGGCCGGTGATGCCCTCGATGGCCATGATGGTGGCGTCCACGCCGGGGCTCTTCGACTTCGGAAACAGCTCGGTGTTGTCGCCCGCCCAGGTGCTGACCCCGTTGAGGTAGCAGCCGTCGCAGTCGAAACCCTGCGGGAACTCGCGCGCCATCACCGACCCCTTCTTGAAGGGGAAGTTGGCCATGTTCCGCGGCAGGCCGATCAGCACCGTCTTGCCGGTCTCGGCGTCGATGGAGGCGACCGTCATCGAGTCGGGGCGCAGCCCCCACCTGCCTGCGCCGGAGTCACCGCCCATGAGCAGCACGTTGTACCGCCCTGCGCTCGCGTCGGTGGCGGCGCCGTTCCCGAACGTGGCGATGATGAAGTCTCGCTGGACCCCCACGATGTGGGCGCCGAAAAGGAGGGTGCCCGCGACGGCGAAGCACATCACGCCGTTCACGCCGACCACCGCACGACGGTGCGACATGCTCAACGACAGCGGCTGCCCGATCCGCCAGGCATCGACCAGCAGGTAGCCCCATCCGATCGCACCGGCGATCAGCGCCAGTCGCAGCACGAGCAACAGGCTGGTGTTGGCCACCATCCAGAACGCGAGTTCGCGGTGGATCACCAGCGCCAGCAGCGTGACCGCACCCAGCGTGAGGAACCCCAGCCAGACCCGCACCGCGGCTTGGCCGACGCGGCGGTTGCCGGCCATCAACTGTGCCGACCCGGGGATCACCAAGGTCATCACCATCAGGGCGATGGCACGCCGGAAACGGACTCGAGCAGCGCGCTCCGAAGTCGGGGACATATGGGGATCTCCTGCTAGGGGAAGGAAGCAGTTGAGGACTCACCAGTATCACCAGTCCCACCCGTCACACCGGGTCGCGACGCGCCGAACGGAGGGGGGCAGATCAGGAGTTGCGACTCTGCTCGATGTCCTCGCGGCGCGCGAGACGGTGCGCCCGACGGATCTGCGCCTCTCTCATCCGGCGCTTCTCCAGCGCCGTCTCCGGAATCAACTCCGGCACCTGCCTGGACCTCCCGTCGGAGTCCACCGCCACGAACACGAAGTACGCCGAGGCCACATGCAACCCATCGGCCGACGGGTCGTTCCACGGTTGCGCCTCGACCCGTACGCCGATCTCCATCGACGACTTGCCCGCCCAGTTGACCTGGCCGAAGGTGCGCACGATGTCGCCCACGTGGACCGGTTCCAGGAACGCCATCTCGTCGAGGGCTGCGGTGACCGCCGGTCCGGCGGTGTGCCGCTGCGCGACCGCACCGGCTGTCGAGTCGGCCAGCTTCACGATCTCTCCACCGTGGATGTTGCCCAGCAGGTTCGCCTCCCTGCTCGACATCATCACCGCCAGCGACACGCGGGCATAGGAGGGGGCGTGGCCGGAGAGATCATTCATGACGGCACGGTAGCGTCAGCGGCATGGCGAAACCCCCCGGAGATGGCCCGCGCGACGAATCGGGCTCCGAGACAGGTGGCGGCCGGGACTTCACCTGGCTGTACGGGAAGAACAAGGGCCAGGAGCCACCCCCGGATGCGACGCGTCCGATCCGTCAGCAACCACCGCCGACCGCCCAGCGCCGCGCGGTTCCGGCTGAGCCGGTCGGACCGCTGGCCCCGACTCCGGCGCCGGCCCCGACACCCGGGCGCGGCACGTCGTACGGCGGCCGCTCGAGTCGACTGCGCCGCCCGCGGTTCTGGATCCGCACCGTCCTGGTCCTGTTGCTGGTCTGGGTGATCTTCCTCGCCGTCACCCCCTTCGTCGCGTGGAACAAGGTCGAGAAGATCGAGTTCGCCCCTACCGGTGACCGCCCCGGCGACCAGCCGGGCACGACGTACCTCTTGGTCGGCAGCGACTCCCGCGCGGATCTGACCGAGAAGCAGCGCCGCCAACTGGGCACCGGCAACGCCGAGGGACAGCGCACCGACACCATCCTGCTGCTGCACACCGGCTCCGGACCGAACCTGTTGATGTCGATCCCCCGGGACTCCATCGTCGACATCCCCGGGCGGGGCACCTCGAAGATCAACGCTGCCTTCTCCGCCGGTGGTCCGGAACTCCTGACCCAGACCATCGAGAGCGAGACCGGTATCCGGGTCGACCAGTACATCGAGATCGGCTTCGGCGGTTTCGTCGACATCGTCGACGCGGTGAACGGGATCACCATCTGTCCCCGGGTCCGGATGAAGGACCCCCTGGCCAAACTCGACATCAAGAAGGGCTGCCAGGAGGCCGAGGGCAGTGTCGCCCTGGGCTACGCCCGTTCGCGCAAGCTGGCCAAGCTCGGCGACATCGACCGCGCCCGGCGTCAACGCGAAGTCATCTCCGCCATCGGCAGCAAGGTGGCCAGCCCCGTTTCGGTGATCAACCCGTTCCGCTACTGGAACCTCAACATGGCCGCCACCCAAGCCGTGGGTTTCGGCGAGGGCAGCAGCCCGATCACCGCCCTGGCCTGGGCCTCGGCGATGACGAACGTCGACGGTGAGAGCGGCCTGACCTGCGGAGTCCCGATTGCCGACCTGGCCGTCAACTGGGATCCCGAGCGCTCCGAGCAGATGTTCCAGGCGATCATCAAGGACGACACCGAGAACCTGCCCAAAAAACTCTGCACCGCCACCGGAATGGAGAAGTGACCCCCTGATGAGCACCGCCGCGTTCGAAACCCTCACCTGGACCGTCGACGAGGACGGGGTGGCGATCCTCAGCCTGAACCGGCCGGACGCGATGAACGCCTTCAACCTCACCATGGCCCGTGAGCTCGAGCAGGTGTTCCTCCACGAGGCACACGCGCCCGAGGTCCGCGCGGTGGTCGTCACGGGCAGCGGACGCGCGTTCTGTGCGGGCATGGATCTGTCCGCCTCCGGCAACGTGTTCGGCCTCGACGAGACCCTGCGTCCGACCCCGGCCGAACTGCGCGAGCACCTGACCGAGGCGCCGTATCACGACGGGATCCGGGACACCGGTGGCCGCGTGACCCTGGCCATCCACGCCCTGCCCAAGCCGGTCATCGCCGCCATCAACGGCCCCGCGGTGGGCATCGGCGCCACGATGACCCTGGCCATGGACCTGCGGTTGGCCTCGACCAAGGCGCGCATCGGCTTCGTCTTCGGCCGGCTCGGGATCGTCCCCGAAGCCTGCTCCTCCTGGTTCCTGCCGCGCATCGTCGGCATTCAGCAGGCCCTCGAATGGGTCTACAGCGCCGACATCCTCACCGCCGAACAGGCCCTTGACGGCCGACTGCTGCGCAGCGTCCACGAGCCCGACGACCTGCTGCCCGCGGCCGTCGCCCTGGCCCGCTCCTTCGTCGTCAACCGCTCACCGGTGGCGCTGGGTCTGGCCAAGCAGATGCTCTACCGCAACGGAGCAGCCGCCGACCCGCTCGAGGCGCACCTGTCGGACTCGCTGGCCATGTTCTACACCTCCATCGGAGACGGCAAGGAGGGCGTCGCCGCCTTCCTCGAGAAGCGAGACGCTCACTTCACCAGCGACACCGGCGACCTCCCGACGATCTTCGAGTGACCGCGGGCTGGTCCTGACGGGGTCAGGCGGCGAGGGTGCGTCGCATCTTGATCAGGATCCCCGACAGCAAGCGCGACACCTGCTCCTGGGTGACCCCCACCTCGGCGCCGATCTGCGCCTGGGTGCGGTTCTCGAAGAAACGCAGGTGGATGATCATCCGATCGCGCTCACTCAGCGAACTCATCAGCGGCTGCAGAGCCAGCCGCGCCTCGGAACTGTCGAAAGCGGGATCCCACCCACCGAGTTGTTCGGCCGGCGCCTGTTCGCCGGCCACAGCGGGTACGTCGAGTGACATCGGCGAGAAGCAGCCTCCGGCACTGAGGGCATCGATGACCAGGGTCAACGGTACGTCGAGATGGACCGCGATCTCCGAGGGACGCGGGGTGCGTCCGAGGCGCTGCACGAGTTCGGCCTCGGCAGCGGACACCTTCGACTGCACCTCCTGCACCGAGCGAGGCGGGCGCACCGTCCAACCGGCGTCGCGGAAGTAGCGGCGGATCTCCCCGCGCAGGGTGGGTACGGCGTAGCTGAGGAAGTCGTCGCCCAGGGTGGGGTCGAAGCCGCGCACGGCCTTGACCAGACCGAGGTAGGCCACCTGATCGAGGTCGTCAGCCGCGATGCCACGGCCGTGGTAGCGACGCGCCACGTCGGAGGCGACCGTCATGTTGATCCGGATGACCTCGTCCTCGTACTTGGTCCGGGACGCACCACGACTGGCTCGGGCGCGGGAAAGAAGTCGCGCGGTCTCGGTCCTACGCCGCGAATCACTGAGGGGCCGAGTGGACGATTTCTCCTCGGCCGTGGGGAAGCGCGCGTCGGGCGATAGCGAAATGGACATCGCTCGCACTCTCCCCCCTGGGAAACCAATCATCTGGAGACCGAGACCGGTCTGCACCGCGATAATTGCAGACCTTTATCACGCGCGACAACAGAATCGGAGATTCTCTGTCGACAAGAAGAGGGTGCCCTTGGCAACCGATCCCGGGGCGTCAGGGCCTCAGACGAGGTCGTGACCGCCGAAGTGGGGGGTATTCGGCGGTCACGACGTAGAGGCCGTACCCGCGAGCAGAGGCAGGTATGCGCCGGTCTCCCCGAAAGTTTTCCGCCGACCCCGTTCTAGGATGCGACCATGACTTCCTGGCAGGACCCCGAGGCCGTGCGCCTCATGCTCGACGACTGCGAGACCTGGGCGGTGGTCGGTCTCTCCGGGGATCCGTCCAAGACGGCGTACTCCATCGCCTCGCTGCTGCAGTCCCGCGGCAAGCGCATCGTGCCCATCCACCCCTCGGCGCCCGTGGTGCTGGGCGAGCAGGGATACGCCACGTTGGCCGAGGTCCCCTTCCCTGTCGACGTGGTCGACGTGTTCCGCCGCTCCGATGCCGCCGGGGAGTTCGCCGATCAGGCGGTGTCCATCGGCGCGCGGGGGGTCTGGCTCCAGCTCGGTGTCATCGATGAGGCCGCCTTCGAACGCGTCACGTCCACCGGCCTGCCGATGGTGATGGACACGTGTCCCGCGATCGAATGGCGCAAGCGATCGTGACCTGAGGTGGGCGGACCAGGGACAGACCTCAGCGTCAACTCCGGACCGGGACTCCCCGGAGGTCTCACGATCCCCGCGGGCGAGCTCACCGAACGCTTCTCCCGCTCCTCCGGCCCAGGCGGGCAGTCGGTCAACACCACCGACAGTCGGGTCGAACTCGAGTACGACGTGTCCACCAGCACCGCCCTGACCGACACCCAACGGGCCAGGCTCACCGGGGCCGCCGGTTCCCCCATCGTGATGGTCGCCTCCGAGCACCGCTCCCAGCACCGCAACCGCGTCGCGGCCCGCGAACGCCTGGCCGCTCGCATCCGCGAGGGACTGGCGCCTCCCCCGCCGACCCGTCGCGCAACAAGGCCCAGCCGCGGGGCCAAGGAACGGCGGCTGAAGGCGAAGAAGGAACGGGGTCAGACCAAGTCGTTGCGGTCCCGGCCCGACGCCTCGAGCTGAACCCATCCCCGAACCCGGTCGGCGAACCAGCCGGCGGCCACCTCCATCGGGCCCCTCAGCCGCGCCGCGACGAACAGCGCTCCGAGGGCGAAGACGACCAGCACGTGGGAGCGGAACGCCGCCGGACCGTTGTCCGAGGGCCACACCTCCTCCGTGCGCATCACCACGTGCAGTGAGTAGAGCGTCAACGTCATGGTCCCGGCACCGAACACCACCGCGACGAACCGTTCCCCGAAACCGCGCAGTGCTCCGACCACCAGCAGACACGCGCCGATCACGGCCAAGGCGCAGCCACCGGTCTGCACGAGGTCGAACGGCGTGGCGCTGTGCGGCGCTACCACCAGCAGCCAGGACCACGACCCCTCAGGGGTGACCCCGAAGAGTCCACCGGAGATCTCGTCCAGGACGTCTCCCGGCGGGATCCCCAGCTCCAGCCCGAGGGCGCGGCGTACGTCGTCCGGTGCGGTGAGCAGACGTGAGGCGGCCGTGGCGACGACGGCGAGACCCGTCCCGATCAGGATCAGCGCCCCCTGCGTCGACCGTCGGTGCAGGGGCAGCCGTCCGATGCCCATCCCCACGAGCACGTAGGTCAGCCACGGCACGACCGGGTAGTAGCCGGTGAACGCGAGCTCGCTGAGCAGCCGCGCGGGATCGACGAGCTGGGTCCAGGCCGGACTGTCGAAGCCGCGTTCGGGCAGCCCGGGCCGGACCACCTGGGAGAGCACGGGCGCGGCCAGCGCCCACACCCCCGCGGCGATGAACAACCCTCGGGAGCCGAGCCCCACGAAAGGCAGGGCCAGCAGGAACAACAACCCGTAGTACGTCAGGATCACCGCCAGCCCCGAGTCCAGCAGTCCCAGAGTCAGACCGATCGCGGCGATGAACAACGCCCGGGTGGCCAACCCCACGCTCCGTGCCACTCGTTCGCTGCCGTGGAACGGGTGTCGACGCCCGGTCAGCAGGGCCAGACTCACCCCCGCGAGCACGGCGAACAGGGCCGAGGCCCGTCCACTGGCAATCATGTGCGACAGGCTCAGCGAACCGTCGCTGGTGCGTTCGGCCAAGGTGTGGGTGGCCACCATCCCGAGCAGGGCGATGGCCCGGGCGACGTCGATCCCGACCAGGCGGCCAGGGGCCCGACCTGTGGTCGGCTCAGAAGCCGAGGCGCTGCGTTCCGGCATCGCTGCGGACTGCCGCTCCCTTGGCGTGGGCGGTGCGCTTGAGCTCGGTCTGGAAGTCCACGATCCTGCGCTGCAGGTCGGGGTCGGTCGCGGCGAGGATCCGCACGGCCAGCAGGCCCGCGTTGCGGGCGTTGCCGATCGAGACCGTCGCGACCGGCACTCCGGCCGGCATCTGCACGATGGACAGCAAGGAGTCCATTCCGTCGAGGTACTTCAACGGCACCGGTACGCCGATCACGGGCAACGGGGTGACCGCGGCCAGCATCCCGGGAAGATGAGCGGCGCCACCGGCACCGGCGATGATCACCGACAACCCCCGGCCCGCAGCCTCCTCGCCGTAGGCCAGCATCTCGTGGGGCATCCGGTGGGCGGATACCACGTCGGCCTCGTAGGCGATGTCGAACTCCTCCAGCGCGGTCGCAGCATCCTTCATGACCGGCCAGTCCGAGTCCGACCCCATGACGATGCCTACGCGGGGCTGAGCCGTGGCTGAACTGGTGGCTGGGTTGCTCATTCGCTCTCGTTTCCTAGGTCGCCGCGGAACCAGGCAGCGGCGTGGCGGGCTCGTTCGAGGCAGTCCTCGAGGTCGTCCCCGTAGGTGTTGACGTGTCCGACCTTGCGACCCGGACGCGGTTCCTTGCCGTAGAGGTGCACCCGCAATCGGGGGTCGCGGGCCAGGGCATGAGGGTAGCCGTCGTACAACCGTCCGACCTCCCCGTCCGGCCCGTCCGGCCCGTCCGGCCCGCCCGACCCGTCGGGGCCGCCGAGAATATTGACCATCACCGTCCACGGCGCTCGCGCGGTCGGGTCGCCCAGGGGCAGGTCGAGGACGGCCCGCAGGTGGTTCTCGAACTGCGAGGTCACCGCCCCGTCCTGGGTCCAGTGGCCGGTGTTGTGCGGGCGCATGGCCAACTCGTTGATCAGGATGTCGCTGCCGTGCGGCCCTGTGGTCTCGAACAGCTCCACCGCCAGGATCCCGACAACGTCGAGCTCTCCCGCGATCCGCAGCGCGATCTCCTGGGCCCGGTTGGCCAGTTCGGGATCCAGGTCGGGCGCGGGGGCCACGACCTCGTGACAGATCCCGTCCAGCTGGGTCGAGGCCACCACGGGGTACGCCGCGGCCTGGCCGCTGGGCGAGCGCGCCACCAACGCCGACAGCTCACGGGTGAAGGCGACACGTTCCTCGGCCAGCAGCGCCACCCCGGTCTCGCGTGCCGCTGCCAGCGCGTCGGCGGCCTCGGCCGCGGTCGCAACGAACCACACCCCCTTGCCGTCGTAGCCACCACGGGTGGTCTTCAGCACGCACGGCAGTCCGAACTGCTCTACCTCTTCCACCGACTCCACCAGGGCGTGACGGGGGCAGGGCAGCCCGAGCTCGGTGAGCCGTTGACGCATCCGCCCCTTGTCCTGGGCGAAGATCAGCGCCTCGGGTCCCGGCCGCACGGCCACCCCATCACCGGCCAGGGCGTGCAGGTGCTCGGTCGGCACGTGCTCGTGATCGAAGGTGACCGCCACGCACCCGGCCGTGATCGAGCGCAGATCCTCCAACCGGGTGTGGTCCCCGACGATCTGATCCACGATCACCTGGGCCGCACTGACCCCGGGGCCCTCGGCCAGCAGGCGCAGCGGCACTCCCAGGGCGATGGCGGGTTGCGCCATCATCCGGGCCAGTTGGCCCCCACCGATGACGGCGAGGGCAGGGGCATGCGGATGCGTGGGATGGGGCGACGGCGGCGTAGACGACACACGCGAAGAGTAGTGACTCCTCGGGCGCGGTCGGGCGTCGGCGGCTACTCCGAGATGGCCCGCTCGATGCGGGCTCCGGCGGTACTCCGCTCGAACCGGAGGCCCTGACCACGGATCGTGGTGATCAGCGCAGGGTGGCGTGGGTCGTCACCCAACTTGCGGCGTACCCATCCCAGGTGCACGTCGATGGTCTTCGACGAGGTGAAGAAGGTGGTCTTCCACACCTCCGCCATCAACCGGTCCCGGGTCACGACCTCTCCCGCGTTGGCCACCAACACGTGGAGCAGGTCGAACTCCTTGCGGGACAGGACGACCTCCTTGTCGGCTCGCCATACGCGACGAATTTTTGGGTCAAGGAACACGTCTTGGGCCTGCAGCACCGTCTCACCGTAGGCAACGAACCCGGGGTCACAGTCAGATTTCTTCCGCAACCCTCGAACTGGCCCGATCGGGCTAGACCGGAAGGACGCCGGTAAGGGGTCAGTGCCGGCGTACGGCGACCGGCTCGACGAGCCCGAACCCGCGCACGGGACGCGCGGGGAGCCGCCTGGTCTCGAACTGGTCGGCGGGCAGCAGATCCGCGGTCGTCTGGTCGATGATGATCCGGTTGCGTCGGGCCACCGCGGTGAGTCTGGCCGCCATGTTCACCGGAGGGCCGAAGACGTCACCCAGACGCGTCGCCACCGATCCGGTCGCCAGTCCCAGGCGTACGTCCGGCATCCGCTGGTCGCGACCGATGACCTTGATGATGCCCTCGGCGGTGTCGTAGGCCGCCACCGCGTCCTCGTTCACGAAGAGCACCGAATCCCCGATGCTCTTGATCACCCGGCCGCGGTGCGCGGCGACCACATCGGCACACCGGGACTCGAAGATCTCGACCATGTCCCCGATCCGGTCGCGGGTCATCTCGTTGGACAACGCGGTGAAACCGACGATGTCGGCGAAGCCGATGCTGACCTGGCTGGTC
Source organism: Nocardioides salsibiostraticola (assembly GCF_054783655.1). Taxonomy (NCBI): domain Bacteria; kingdom Bacillati; phylum Actinomycetota; class Actinomycetes; order Propionibacteriales; family Nocardioidaceae; genus Nocardioides; species Nocardioides salsibiostraticola. The sequence goes on from NZ_BAAGQD010000001.1 coordinate 351,069, forward strand.
AGCAGACCCTCCTCGGTGTCTCCCAGCACCTCGATGCGGGCCACCGCAGCCGCCAGGTGGCGCCGCCAGACGTACAGGAGCAACTCCTGGAACGGCGTCTCGAGCTCCCGGATGAGCTGCCGACCGAGCTCGACCCGCCCGGGACCGTCGGGGTCCTCCGCCGCCACCCGCTCCACCCGGTGAACCAGTTCGCCGACCTCCCAGTCGGCGAGCCGCGCCATCGTCTGGCCCATCGCCCGGGTCACGTTGACCGCCGTGTCGAAGTCGAGCAGACCCCCGTCGACGGATTGCACGAGCGTCGAGAGCGCCTGCAGGTCACCGTCGGTGAAGGCCCTCTCGGTGTCGTGCTCGGGGAATCCGAGGGCTCGCCAGAGACGGCGGGTCTCCGCGAGAGTCACCCCGGCCTCGGCAGCCACCTCTGCGGCGGTATGCGCCATCGACTCCCCCAAGATGGCTTGGGAGAGCGATTCGCTGGGCGGGTCAGTGTCCTTCATCGAGGTTGGACGCCCCACCGTGGAGTTCGTGAAGCAGGACGTTCAGCTTCCGCTGGGTCTCCTCGACCCGGGGAATGTCGTGGAGGAACACCTGCCCGTGGGTGCTGGCGTCACTGATGACCAGGGTTCCGCACCCGAGCATCCGGTCGATCAGCCCCAGTTCGTAGGCCACATCGCTGATCCGGCTCAACGGGATGTCGTGCCCGCGGCGGGTGATGATGCCGTTGCGCGTGATCAACCGTCGGTTGGTGAAGGCGTAACTCGAGGTCAGCCACTCCAGGAACGGCCAGAGGGAGAACCACAGGACGCCGACCGCCAGGACGCCCCAGATCACCAGGACCGCGGTCCCGTTGTCGATGCGGGTCTGGAGGAACACCCCGATCGCCAGTAGCAACAGCAGGACCAGGAACGGCCCGATCAGGGCCTTGGGGTGGGTGCGGGTGTTGACCACGAGGTGTTCGCCCTCGTTCAGCACCTTCGGTGAGATCGCCACGAATCAATCATGTCACTGATCGGTACGACGCGGGCGGACGTGGACCACGTCGCCGGCGCCGACCCGGTGTTCGGTCTCGCCACTCGGCCCTGCCCCCGGCCCCGGGCTGCGGACCACCAGGGCCCCGGTGGGATCCACGGCGGTGGCCCGACCCGTCAGCACCGATCCGTCGGGTAGGTCGACCCGGACGTCCTGACCGACGGTGACGCAGGCCTGCGCGTAGGTCGACGCGAAGCCCGCGGCCCCGGTCTCCCCGCCGGCCTGCCAGTCGGCGTACGTCCGCAGGATCTGGGTCAGGAGCGCGGCCAGAACGTCGGTACGGTCCGGTGCACCACCCCGCGAACAAGACTCCAAGGACAGCGCCGTCGCGGTCTCGACCGGCAGTTCCTCGGGGGTCAGGTGGACATTCAGTCCGACCCCGACGACCGCGGCCGGACCCTGAGGGGTGTCGATCCGTTCCACCAGGATGCCGGCGACCTTGCGACCCTCGATCAGGACGTCGTTGGGCCACTTCACGCCGGAGGCGTAGCCCGCGGCCTGCAGGGCCCGGTCCACGGCGTACCCGGCGAGAAGGGGCAGCCAGGGCCAGGCCGACGCGGACACGGACGGCCGGAGCAGCAGGGAGAAGGTCAGGCCGCTGGCCGCCGGGGTCTCCCAGCGTCGGTCCAACCGGCCGCGTCCCGCGGTCTGGTGCTCGGCCACGACGACCGAACCCTCGGCCACACCGTCGCGCGCACGCTGGGCGAGTAGGGCGTTCGTGGAGGCCGCTTCGGCCACGATCTCCACCGCGAGGTCGGGCGTTCCGGTCAGCAGTGTCAGCAGTCGGTCGTTGTCGAGGGGTGGGCGCAGGGTCGGGTCCGAGTTCACGGGCACTAGATTGTCCTACGAACGCTTAGGAGGCCACCACCAGTGACGGCAGCGAGTATCCCCGAGGGCACCGAAGTCCCTTCGGACATCGACATCCACACGACCGCCGGCAAGCTCGCCGACCTCGACCGACGCATCGACGAGGCCGTGCATGCGGGCTCGGAGAAGGCGATCGAGAAGCAGCACGCGAAGGGTCGCCAGACCGCGCGGGAGCGGATCGAGCAGCTCTTCGACGACGGCACGTTCGTGGAACTCGACGAGTTGGCCCGCCACCGGTCCACCTCCTTCGGATTAGCGGACAAGCGCCCCTACGGCGACGGCGTGATCACCGGTTACGGCGAGATCGACGGCCGGATGACCTGCGTGTTCAGCCAGGACTTCACCGTCTTCGGTGGATCGCTCGGCGAGGTCTACGGCGAGAAGATCACCAAGGTGATGGACCTCGCGATCAAGACCGGTTGTCCCATCATCGGGATCAACGAGGGCGCCGGCGCCCGGATCCAAGAGGGTGTGGTGTCGCTGGGTCTCTACGGTGAGATCTTCAAGCGCAACGTGCACGCCTCCGGGGTCATCCCGCAGATCTCCATGATCATGGGCTCCTGCGCCGGCGGGCACGTCTACTCCCCCGCGGTCACCGACTTCACGATCATGGTCGACCAGACCTCCCACATGTTCATCACCGGACCCGACGTCATCAAGACGGTCACCGGCGAGGACGTCTCGATGGAGGAGTTGGGTGGCGCGCGCACCCACAACACCAAGTCCGGTAACGCCCACTACATGGGCACCGACGAGGACGACGCGATCGAGTACGTCAAGGCGCTGCTGTCCTACCTGCCGCAGAACAACCTCGACGAGGTCCCCTCCTACGACGAGGTGGCCGACCTGGACGTCACCGACCTCGACCGGGCGCTGGACACCATCATCCCGGACTCGCCGAACCAGCCCTACGACATGCACGACGTGATCACCGCGGTCCTCGACGACGAGGAGTTCCTCGAGGTCATGGAGATGTTCGCGCCGAACATCATCATCGGCTACGGCCGGGTCGAGGGTCGCTCGGTCGGCATCGTGGCCAACCAGCCGATGCAGTTCGCCGGCACGTTGGACATCGACGCCTCGGAGAAGGCCGCCCGCTTCGTGCGGACCTGCGACGCCTTCAACATCCCGGTCATCACCTTCGTCGACGTGCCCGGCTTCCTGCCCGGCACCGACCAGGAGTGGAACGGCATCATCCGTCGCGGTGCAAAGCTCATCTATGCCTACGCCGAGGCCACCGTCCCGCTGATCACCTGCATCACCCGCAAGGGCTACGGCGGCGCCTACGTCGTGATGGGGTCCAAGCACCTCGGCGCGGACATCAACGTCGCCTGGCCCACCGCCTCGGTCGCCGTCATGGGTGCCCAGGGTGCGGTGAACATCCTCTACCGCAAGGAGATCGCCGAGGCCGAGGAGGCCGGGAACCTCGAGGAGAAGCGCGCCGAACTCATCACCGAGTACGACGACCACCTCGCCAACCCCTACCTCGCAGCCGAGCGCGGCTACCTCGACGCGGTGATCCCGCCGCACGAGACCCGCGCCGAGATTGTTCGCTCCTTGCGCCTGCTCCGCTCCAAGCGGGAGACCCTGCCGGCCAAGAAGCATGGAAACATTCCTCTCTAACCGACCATCGGTCGACGAAGGAGACCTCGATGGTCGGAACGAATAACAGCGCGAGCGAAGCGAGCACGGAGCCGTCCGCGCCGCTACTGCGGGTCGTCAAGGGCGACGCCACCCCCGAGGAGATCGCGGCCCTGGTGGCCGTAGTCGCCTCGTTGGGTGGCGGCGAGGACACCACCCCGCGGCGTACTCCCGAATGGTCGCGGCCCGAGCGCCGGATGCGGGCAACGCATGCCCAGGGCCCCGGCGGCTGGCGCGGTAGCGGCCTACCCCGCTAGGGCGCCAGCCCGAGGCCCAGGACGCTCACGAGCACCACGCCGAAACCGACGGCGAGGGCGATCTCGATGCCTCGGAACGCGGTGGACCTCCCGTCCCACGAGGGCGCGGGATCCGGATCTTGGCGACCCTCCCACCACCACACGGCGGCGAAGGCCATCACCGGGGCGAAGATCGGCCAGTAGCGCGATGATCCGACGTGCACGAACGGCTGGACGAGGAACGCCAGGGCGGCCAGTTTGAACAACACCGACCGCAGTCGGCGGTCCAGTCCGGCGTCGCGGCGGCTGACCGTGAGCATGAAGACCAGCGTCAGCATCAGCAACGGGTAGTACAGCGCCGCCGTACCCGCATCGATGGCCAGTGCACCGGCGTCCAGGTCGGAGTCGACCCCGCGGAACTGTTGTTCGTACCCCGGAGCCCGCAGCAGGTAGCGGTTGAGATTCATCGATACGTCGTCAGCGTAGCTGCGCGGGGTGACGGGGCCGGCCAGGGCGTAGTCAGCCATCTCGGCCTGGATCTCGACCTCGCTGCGCCCGGTCGCTCGAGCGACCTCACGGGAGTAACGGAGGGGCGCGAACCAGATCGACGAGCCCCGGTCGCAGGGGCCGTAGCAGAGCCGCTCCCGGTCACCGAAGGTGTTGGCCAACGACACCGGCAGTGTCGTGGTCGTCAGCACCCGCGTCTCCAGGGTCCGTGAGGCCGCGATCGACCAGGGCGCGAGGACGCCGACCACCACGGCTGCGGCCACAGCCAGGGACACCAGGGATCGCTTCCTGGCCCGACCGGACAGCAGGATCACGGCCCCGAGGATCAACAGGACGAACAGTCCGGCGACCAACGGCTTGGCGCTGGAGCGGAAGTACAGGGTCCCGATCAAAAGCAGCCCGACGACCACGCCGTCCCGGATGGTCAGGGCCCGACCATCCAGGAAGGCCCGACCGTGCACGACCACGTGAGCGATGAGCACTGCCGCCAAGAGGCCGGCCGGGAGGTCGCCCCAGGAGCCGAACGAGAAGAGCACCCACATGGGCACCAGACCGGGGAAGACGAGCAACGCGAGGGCGTACCGCTCCCCCAGCAGCCGACCCACCGATCGGGCCGCCCAGAGCAGGAGCAGCGAGGAGAGGACCGACAGATAGACCCGGACCAGGGTGTCTCCCGCGTCGGGAACGACCAGGAACAGGGGGGTGAGCAGGAGCGAGGTCCCGGGCATGAACCAACCGCTGGCGACCACGTTGCGTTGGAGCTCAACGGCGTCAGGGGTCTGCAGCGTCGCGAGATCGCGCACGAGGTTCGACAGGGCCCGGGCCCCGTCGACGTACTGCGCCTCGTCCCCGATCGGTCCCACCCCGACGATCCGGGGCAGGAGGGCGAGCGTCATCAGGATGTGCCCGGCGAAGAGGGCTGCGAACGGGTGGTGACGCACCCATCGCATCGCCGACCTCACCATCGCCCTCACCATCGTTTGGTCTGCACGGGGTTGTCACAGGCGGTGCGCATCTCGGGGGTCAAGGTGTCCGCAGGGAGATCCACCAGCCAAGACCCACGAACCACCTGGCCCTCGGAACCCTCGAAGTCCGTCGCCGCCACACCGAGGAGGCCGTAGTCGTCGCGTTCGAACCACTGGGTCACCGCCTGGTCCGCACCCGACGGAGGCGGTACGTCGACGAAGCCTGCCTCGAAGAGGGTCAACTCCAGGGCCCGCAGCACGTTCGCGGCGTCGGTGAGGTCGAAGTGCAGGTCGAGGCGACGGATCTCTCGTCCGCCCGGGTCGGTGATCATCCGATCCGCCCGCAGTTGGTGGTCGAAGATCAACTCGACCTCAGGGGGCAGCGGATTGCAGGCTCCGGCGAGCGCGGCCGAGGGAATCACCGGCCGATAGGACCCGACGGGGACGGCGCGCCCGGTCTGCGTGCTCACCGCGACCAGGGCGGCGACGAGGCCGAGGAACAGCACGGCGAGGGCCCAGCGACGCAGCGGGTTGGCTCGGGACACGGGCCGAGGGTAGTCGGGATCAGAGCTGGCGGATCACCCGAGCCGGAGAACCGACCGCCAGGACCCCGGCGGGCAGATCACGAGTCACCACCGCGCCGGCGCCCACCACCGTGTCGGAACCGATGCTGACCCCCGGACACACGATCACACCGCCGCCCAGCCAGACGTTGTCGCCGATGGTGATCGGCTCCGCCGCCTCCCACTTGGCCCGGCGCGGCTCGGGCTCCAGCGGGTGGGTCGCGGTGAGCAGTTGCACCCCGGGACCGATCTGCACGTCGTCCCCGATCCGCACCCGTGCGACGTCGACGAGGATCAGCCCCCAGTTCACGAAGCACCGGGCCCCGACGGTCGTCTGGTACCCGTAGTCACACCTCAGCGGGGGACGGATCTCGCTGCCCTCCCCGAAGGCGCCCAGGAGCTCCAGCAGGAGCAGGCGACGGGCGTCGTGGTGAGTCGGATCCAGGGAGTTCAGCCGGTGCGTGAGCTGCTGCGCCCGGTCGGAGTCCTCAGCGATCTCGGGATCGTCCGCCAGGTAGAGCTCCCCCGCCAACATCTTGTCTCGCATGGTCGTCTCGTCAGGCATCCCTCGACGGTATCCCCGTATCGAGCGGATCAACAGGAAGGAGGTCTGGCGGGCACCGGGAGGGCGCCAGGAAACATCTAGGCTGGTGGCGTGACCACCAATCCCCTCCCCGCGGGCGCCCCGCGGCCCGTCGACGCCGCCAGCGAGGACTACCTCGTCCGCTCGTGCGCACTGGACCCGATCGCCGCGACGTACTACGGCATCGCGGGCCACGAGAACGAGATCACCGACTACTCCCCCGACGGTTTCGCGGCCCGGGAGGAACTCGCGCGCTCGGCGTACGACGCGGTCAGGGCGGCCACGCCCGTCGACGACCGCGAGCGGGTCGCCCAGGACGCCTTCCTCGAACGCATCGGCCTCGACCTGGAGACCACCCAGGCCGGTCTGGGTCGCAGCCAGCTGAGCGTCATCGGGAGCGGGCTGCACGAGTACCGCGAGGTGTTCGACCTGATGGCGACCGACACCGAGGAGGACTGGGCCGCGATCGACGCCCGACTCGCAGCCATCCCGCGTGGACTGGCCGGCTACCGCATCACCCTGGACGAGGAAGCCACGGCCGGACGGGTCGTGGCCCGCCGGCAGTACGCCGAGGTCGCCGAGCAGGTTCGGAACTGGACCGGGCAGGTCGGCCGGGGCGGCAACTTCTTCACCCGACTCGCCGCCGGGGGGCCCGGTGGGTTACCGGCGTCCCTGCGCACCAGCCTGGCGCAGCATGCCGAGGCCGCGAGCGCGGCGTACGCCGAGTTCGGCACCTTCCTGGCCACCGATCTCGCGCCTCGTGGCCGGGAGGTGGAGGCGGTCGGCCGCGAGCACTATGTCCTGGCCTCACGCCAGTTCCTCGGCGCGACCATCGACCTGGAGGAGACCTACGCCTGGGGGTGGGAGGAGTTGCACCGGATAGCGGCGGACATGAAGCTCACCGCCCACCGGATCCTGCCGCTGTCCACGGTGTCCGAGGCGGTCGCTCATCTCGACGCCGACCCCGCGCGGAGCCTGCCCGACAAGGAATCGTTCCGCGACTGGATGCAGGAACTCGCCGACCGCACGCTGGCCGAACTCGCCGACGTCCACTTCGACATTCCCGAGGAGATCCGGCGCATCGAGTGCTGTCTGGCGCCCACCAACGACGGAGGCATCTACTACACCGGCCCCTCGGAGGACTTCACCCGGCCGGGCCGGATGTGGTGGTCGGTGCCCGACGACGTCACCACGTTCAGCCCTTGGCGCGAGGTCACCACGGTCTTCCACGAGGGAGTCCCCGGCCATCACCTGCAGGTCGGTCAGACCGCGGTGCGCTCGGAGAGCCTGAACCGGTGGCAGCGGCTGGCGTGCTGGGTCAGTGGTCACGGTGAGGGGTGGGCGTTGTACGCCGAGCGCCTGATGGACGATCTGGGCTACCTCGAGGACCCCGCGGACCGGCTCGGCATGCTGGACGCCCAGTCGTTCCGCGCCGCCCGGGTCATCGTCGACATCGGCATGCACCTCGAGCTGGAGATCCCCACCGACAACCCGTTCGGTTTCGCCCCCGGTCAGAGGTGGACACCGGCGCTGGGACGCGAGTTCATGGGCCAGCACTGCCAGATGGACGACTCGTTCATCGACTTCGAGGTCAAGCGCTACCTCGGCTGGCCGGGCCAGGCTCCCTCCTACAAGGTGGGCGAGCGGATCTGGCTGGAGGCCCGGGACGCAGCTCGAGCGCGACACGGTTCGGCCTTCGACCTCAAGGCGTTCCACCGTGCCGCGCTCGATCTCGGTTCACTGGGTCTCGACCCGTTGCGCGTGGCGCTGGCCGAGGTCTAACCGGTCCTGCTCGTCACCTACCCGTGAGCGAAGGTGATGTTGGGAAGCACCCGCTTGAGCCAGGCAGGGCTCCACCAGGCTGCGTCGCCAGTCAATCGCAAGATGACCGGCAGCAGGATCAGGCGGACCAGGAAGGCGTCCAGCAGGACCGCGATCCCGAGGATGATGCCCATCTCCTTGGGCGGCAGCGGGCCGGAGAGGGCGAAGGTGAAGAACACCGCCACCATCACCGCGCCGGCGGCGAAGATCACCCGACCGGAGTGAGCCAGGGCGCCGACCATCGCCTCGTGGGCGTCACCGGTGCGCTCGTAGTGCTCCTTGGCCGAGGCCAACAGGAACACCGTGTAGTCCATCGCGATGGCGAAGATCATCGCGAAGAAGAACACCGGGGCCCACGCGTCGAGGAAGCCCTGGGACTCGAAACGGAAGAACCCGGAGCCGTAACCCTCCTGGAAGACCAGACGCGCTACACCGAACGCCGCGGCGGTGGACAGCAGGCTGGCCAGCGTCCCCAGCAGCGAGATGAGCGGGGCCTGCAGGGCGACCAACAGCAACACGAACCCGAGGATCAGGATCACGCCGATGACCAGTGGGGTCGAGTCGTCCAGCTGGGTCTTGAGGTCGAGGTTCTCCACCGCGGCACCACCGACGAGCGCGGAGGTGGGTAGGTCATCGCGCAGGCGATCGACGGTGGCCGACAACTCGGGATCCGAGGGGTCGACGGTCGGTGTGGCCTGGATCAGGACATCACCGGAACCGTCGGAGGCCGGCTGGGGCGGCGTGGAACCGGCGATCCCGGAGTCGGCTCCCAGTAGTACGGCGGTCATGGGCGCGTCCTGCTCGGAGACCACGATCTGGAGTGTGCCCGGGGCGCCCTCACCGAAGGCGTCCTGGACCTGGTTGTAGCCGACCCGGGCGCTGGCGTCCTCGGGGAGGACCTTGATCGAGGGCATCGCGGTGCTCAGTCCCAGAACGGGGATGGCCAGGACCACGAGCACGACCGTGGAGGCGGTACCGAAGATGATCGGGTGCTTCCACAACCGCTCACCCCAGGCCGCGAACCGGGCGGATCGGTGGTCGGAGGTCGAGACCCACGGGAGCGCGAACTTGTTGATCTTGTGGTCGAGTTTGAACAACACGAGCGGCAGGAGCGTCAGTGTCGCCGCCAGGATGAACACGACCGCGAGCATGATGCCGCCGGCCATCGACCGGAAGGAGGGCGAGGGGACGAGCATCACCGCGGACAGCGAGATCAGCACGGTGACTCCGGACAGGAGCACCGCCTTGCCCGCGGTGTCCATCGTCTCGGCGATCGCCTCCCGAGCGGAGGCTTTCTGTCCCATCCGTGATGCCCGGTAGCGCACCACCAAGAAGAGCGCGTAGTCGATCCCGAGCGCGAGGGCGAACATCATGGCGAAGTTCATCGCCCAGATCGAGACCGGCACCAGGCTGTTGATCAGCACCAGCGAACCGGCGGAGGCAACCAGCCCGGCCAGGGTGAGCAAGAGGGGCAGACCAGCGGCGACCAGGGCACCGAAGGCCAACACCAGGATCAGCATGGTCACCGGCCAGGACAACATCTCCGACTTCAGCATGGCGTCGAGGTTGGCTTCGTTGAAGTCGGACCACAGCAGCGAGGCACCGGTGGGGTTGACCTCCACCCCGTCGGTCGCCAGATCCTGCAAGGGACCCTTGAGGTCGTCCGCAGCACGCACCATCTCGTTGGTGTCCTCGCCTGCTCCCGCGAGCAGCACCGCGGTGGTGCCGTCCTCACTCAGCGTGATCCCGGGCTGAGGTTGCATCACCTGCGAGATGCGGGAGTCCTCTTCGAGCAGCGCCGTGGCCTTCGCCAGGACCTGCGCGCCCTCACCCTCGGCCAACGACCCGTCGGTGCTGCGCACGACGACCTGGATCGCGGAAGAGGCGTTGCCCCCGAAGCGGCTCTCGGCCGCCTCGCGCACCGCGACGGACTCGGACCCGTCGGCCTGCCATCCGGCGCCGGAGAGCTCGGACTCCACCCGGGGGGCGAAGATGCCGAGTCCGACGACCAGGACGACCCAGAAGATCGCGGTCAGTTTGCGGTGATCGATCACCGCCATGCCGAGCCGGCCCAATGGGCCGGCCTTCGGTCCTTCGGGGGTCTCATCAGGGGTCTCGTCGGCTGGCTGCAACCGATCGGGACGAGAGGTGGTCGTGGTCATGTGGGAGCTCCTGTGACGTGGTTCAGGCCGCTCGAGCGCGCTCGAGTACGACGGGGGGCAGCGTCGGTCTGGGGGTTGGCTAAGGGGTGGGACCGGTCAGGTCGGGCGAGTCTCAGGCGTCGGGTCCGACGAGGTTGAGGCCGACCTTTTCGGCGTTCTCGAAGGAGTCGTCGATCGCGACGAGTTTGCGTCCGGCCGCGTCGAGGACCGAGGCGGCGACCGAGGCGCGGTAGCCGCTGGCGCAGTGGACCCAGACCTCGCCGGCCGGAACCTCGGAGACCCGTTGGGGCAACTCGTGCAACGGCACGTTGACCGCGCCGTCGATCCGCGCCGAGTCGTGCTCGTCGGCACGTCGTACGTCGAGGACCACCACCTCACGGTGGTGACGCACCTGAGCCAGTTCCGCGAAGGTGGCGACGGGGAAGGAGGACTGCTCGTCGGCCCACTGCTCGGGACCACCCGTGGCGTGCGCCGCGGGACGGTCGATTCCGATCCGGACCAGTTCGCGTTGAGCCGTGGACACCTCGTCGGCGGTTTCGCCCAACAGGGTCACCGGGGTGCCCCACTCGATCAACCAACCGAGGTAGGTCGCGAAGGGCCCCTCGAGTCCGAAGTTCAGGCTGCCCGGGGCGTGGCCGGCTGCGAATGCGGTCCGGTTGCGCAGGTCGACGACCCATTCCCCGGCCTCGATACGGCGACGAAGCTCCGCAGCGTCCGCCTCCTGGGGAAGGGACAGATCGGGCTCGGTGGGGCCGGCAGCGTTGCCGACACCCATGTGCACGTAGTACGTCGGCCAGGGGCCGAGACCCTCGAGGAGGTCGCGGACGTAGGTCTCCTCGTCGTCGGTCAGTGCCGCGTTGTTCTTGCGCTCCTGACCGATGGAGGAGTCGGTGGCATCGGACTGGGTCGCCGCACAGAAGGAACCGAACCCGTGGGTGGGGTAGACCTCGGTCGCGTCGGGCAGTTCCTCGGCCAACCGGTGGGCCGACGCGTGCTGCTTGCGGGCCAGGGTCTCGGTGTTCTCCTCCCCGAGCAGGTCGGGACGACCGGTCGCGCCGTACAGCAGGGAGCCGCCGGTGAAGACCGCGACGGACTCCTCGCCGTCGCTGAGGGCGTAGGAGAGGTGGGTGAAGGTGTGACCCGGGGTCAGCAGCGCGCGCAGGCGCATCCGCTCACCGATCTCGAGGGTCTCACCGTCGGAGATCGGGGTGCGTTCGAAGGAAACCTCGTCCTCGCCGTTGACCAGGTACGCCGCGCCGGTGGCCTCGGCCAAGGCCAGACCCCCGGTCAGGTAGTCGTTGTGGATGTGGGTCTCCAGCACGTGGGTGAGCTTCACCCCGTCGGCTTCGAGCACCTCCAGGATGCGATCGATGTCGCGCTGGGGGTCGATCACGAACGCGACGCTTCCGTCGTGGACGAGGTAGGTGCGGTCGCCCAGGCTCGGGGTCTCGATCACGCGAATCGTGAGGTCGGTGGTGTGCGTCATGCCGTGGCTCCGCTCTCGGTCGGGTGACCGGCGTTGATCCAGGCCTTGGTGCCGCCAGCGACGTTGGTGGCGTCGAAGCCGGCGCCGATGAGGACATCGGTCATCGCGGACGAGCGGTTGCCCGAGGCGCAGATGACGTAGACGGGGACATCGCGGTCGGCGTCGGACAGGGCGTCGGGGAGTCGACCCATCGGGACGCTGCGAGCGCCGGGCACGTGGGCCTCGGCGAACTCGCTGGGTTCACGCACGTCGACCAGAAAGGTCTCTTCCTGCTGGAGCTTGGTGGCCAATTGGTCAATACTGATCTCTGGCATTCCTAGATCCTTTCGTCGTTCCGGAGCATGTCGTAACCCCCCTAGGGGATATGACGGAAACGTAGCACATCCCCCAGGGGGGTTGTATAGTTCGCGGCACAGCGCCCTCAGCAAGCGACGGCGCACCCAACGGAAGGCGGGACCATGAGCGACTTCACCCTCCAGACCACCGTCCAACTCCCCTACGCGGAAACGGTCGAGGCCGTGCGCAACCAGCTCAGCGAAGTCGGCTTCGGCGTCCTGACCGAGATCGACCTGAAGGCCACGCTGAAGGAGAAGCTCGACGAGGACATCGCCCCGCAGATCATCCTGGGCGCCTGCCGACCGCAGCTTGCCCACCAGGCCATGCTGGCCGACCCGTCGGTCGCGGCCCTGCTGCCGTGCAACGTCGTCGTACGCTCCCTGGACGAGTCGACCACCATGGTGGAGGCCTTCGACCCCGCCGCGCTGGTCAGCTTCGGGGGCGGAGCCAACGATGCCGTGCAAGCGGTGGCCGACGACGCCCGCGAGCGACTCACCGCGGCCCTGGCCGCCCTCACCGCACCGGAAGGAGCATCCTCATGATGCCTCTGGAACCCGCCGAGATGAAGGCGATCATCACGCGCATGAAGCGCGCCAACGGACATCTCGCCAGCGTCATCCGCATGATGGAGGAGGGTTCGGACTGCGAGGCCGTGCTCACCCAACTGGCCGCCGTCAACAAGGCGCTCTCCCGGGCCGGCTACGCGATCGTGGCCACGGGCATGGAGAACTGCATCGCCGAGGGCGATGGGATCGACTCCGAGCGTCGCAAGAAGATGGAGAAGCTGTTCCTGGCCCTGGCCTGACCCTGCGGTGAGCGTTTCAGGCCGCACGAGAGGATAGGCGGGTGTCCACAGCGCCCGGTCCATCCACACTCTCCCTCGTTCTGGCCTCGGCCTCCCCCGCCCGCCTGGCGACGTTGCGCTCGGCGGGCATCGAGCCCACCGTGATCGTGTCGGGGGTCGATGAGTCCCAGGTCGAGGACCTGCCGCCCGCCGACCTCGCCCTGCGTCTGGCCCAGATGAAGTGCGCTGCGGTCGCCGCAAGGGACGACGCGCCGAGGACCGGGTTGGTCCTCGGCTGCGACTCCGTTCTCGAGTTGGACGGCCAGGCCCTGGGCAAGCCCGAGGACGGCCAGGACGCCGTCCGCCGCTGGCGGTCGATGCGCGGGCGCAGTGGGGTCCTGCACTCAGGACACTCTCTGCGCGACGCGGTCAGCGGTCGCGAGGCGGCGGCAACCGCCTCGACCACCGTCCACTTCGCCGACGTCACCGACGCCGAGATCGAGGCGTACGTCGCCACCGGGGAACCCCTCCACGTAGCGGGGGCCTTCACCGTCGACGGTCTCGGCGGAGCCTTCATCACCGGCATCGAGGGTGACTTCCACAATGTGGTCGGGGTCAGCCTCCCTCTCCTGCGGCGCTTGGTCACCGACCTCGGTCACGCTTGGACCGACCTCTGGGCACCTCGTTGAGGAACCGCACCGCGCAGGCGGCCACCATCCCCATCCCCGGGGAGATCAAGGTGTTGGTCGCCGCCGCCTTCGTCATCGCCATCGGATTCGGCCTGGTCTCCCCCGTACTGCCGGCCTACGCCCGCAGCTTCGACGTCGGCGTCGCCGCAGCCTCGGTCATCGTGTCCGCCTTCGCCTTCTTCCGGCTGGTCTTCGCCCCCGCCGGGGGCGCGCTGGTCTCCCGGCTCGGTGAACGCCCGGTCTACCTCGGTGGGCTGCTGATCGTGGCCGCCTCCTCGCTGGCCACCGCGTTCGCCGACTCCTACGTGCAGTTGTTGATCTTTCGCGGACTCGGCGGCATCGGATCGACGATGTTCACCGTCTCGGCGATGGCCCTACTGGTCCGGCTGGCTCCGCCCACCATCCGCGGCCGCGTCTCGTCGGCCTACGCCAGTTCCTTTCTGATCGGCGGCATGATCGGCCCGGTGCTGGGTGGCCTCCTGGGCTCGCTGGGCCTGCGCGTCCCGTTCATCGTGTACGCCGTCGCCCTGGTCATCGCTGCCGCCAGTGTGGCGATGAGGCTCAGCGGCGCCTCTCTGCGGCCGCCCACGGACCGCGAGCCCCCCACGCCGATGCGTCTGCGCGAGGCACTGGACCACTCCGCCTACCGGGCGGCCCTGGCTTCGGCCTTCGCCAACGGCTGGTGCAACTTCGGGGTGCGAGTGGCGGTCATCCCGCAGTTCGCCATCACCGTCTACGACCGCACCTGGGTCGCCGGCCTGGCGCTCGCGGTCGCCGCGGTCGGCACCGCCCTCTCACTTCAGGTCGCCGGTCGTCTGGCCGACACCGTGGGGCGCAAACCCCTGGTCCTGGCCGGGCTGGTCGTGACCGCCGTCGGTTTGGGCCTGCTGGGGTTCAGCAGCAACCTGGTCCTGCTGCTGGTGCTGTCAGCGGTCTCCGGGTTGGGAGCGGGATTGCTCAACCCCGCCCAGCAGGCGACGGTCGCCGACGTCATCGGCTCCGAACGCAGCGGTGGCCACGTCCTGGCGACCTTCCAGATGGCTCAGGACTCCGGTGCGATCGTCGGACCGATCCTGATCGGGGTGATCGCCGACCAGGTCGGATTCGGGTGGGCCTTCGCCGCCACGGCCCTGGTGAGCCTGTTGGCCCTACTGCCCTGGCTGGTGGCCGAGGAGACCCTGGTGGTGGCAGAGCCTCATTCCACGTGAGTGGGCCGAGGCGCCTTGAGCATCTCGTCCAGCACGAGCACGCTGCGGGGCGACCGGAACACGAACCGGCGGAACAGGTAGAACCGGGCCCCGAAGCCCAGCGAGAGACCCACGACGTTGGCGGCGATGTTGTCGGCCACCGGACCCTCGAGCATGAGGACGTCGCGGGTGAACATCAAACACGCCACCGGTAGGGACATGGTGGCGATGTTGATGATCAGGTACGCCGTGCGCCCACCGTCGGCGTGCACCGCGATCCGGTCGCGAAAGGCCCAACTCCGGCTGCCGCGATAGCTCACCGCCATGCCCACCGTGTTGGCCAGGACGTAGGCGGTGATGACGTGATCCGAGAGCCACGGGTCGTACATCCCGGCGAAACCATGGACCAACAGGTTGAAGAGAATCAACGCAATCAGGGTCGCCAGACCGCCGACTGCGGTGAACCGGCCGGCCTCGCTGAGGACCCGCCGCCATCTACTACCCACCCTATGAGGCTACCCGGCCCTCGGCGACAGCGTGGGGACGCACCCGATCGGTGCTATTCGACCGGGAGACCGAGACCACGCGCGATGAGCATCCGCTGCACCTCGCTGGTGCCCTCGCCGATCTCGAGAACCTTGGCGTCGCGGTAGAACCGGGTGACGGGGTACTCCTCCATGAAGCCGTAGCCGCCGAAGACCTGGGTGGCGATCCGGGTCGCGGTGACCGCCGACTCGGTGGTATAGACCTTCGCCACCGCGGCGGCCTGCTTGAAGTCCTTCATGGGCGCTCCCGCGTCCTTCATCGCCGCCGCCCGGTAGGTCAGCAGGCGCGAGGCGTGCAGCATGACCTCGAGGTCGGCGATCTGGAAGGCCACGCCCTGCTTGCGGCCGATGGGACCGCCGAAGGTCTGCCGCTCCCCGGCGTAGGCCACCGAGAGGTCGAGGCAGGCCTGGATGCAGCCGGTGCTGAGTGCCGAGATGGCGACCCGACCGTCGTCGAGGGTGGCCAAGAACTGGGCGTAGCCGCGACCCTGGCCGCCGAGTAGGTGGTCGGCGGGGACGTGACAGTCCTCGAAGGTCAGGGCGTGGGTGTCCGAGGCGTGCCAGCCGAGCTTGTCGTAGGGCTTCTCGGCGGTGAAGCCAGGCGTCCCACTCGGCACGATGATGGCCGAGATCTCGGGCTTGCCGTTGTCGCGCTGGCCGGTCTTGGCCGTCACCGACACGCACGAGGTGATGTCTGAGCCGGAGTTCGTGATGAACTGCTTGGCCCCGTTGATGACCCATTCGCCGTTGACGAGTTCGGCCTTGGTGGCGGTGGCGCCCGCGTCGGAGCCGGCGCCGGGCTCGGTCAGACCGAAACCGGATAGCTTCTTGCCGGCCACCAGGTCAGGCAACCAGGTCTGCTTCTGCTCCTCGGTGCCGTAGGCCAGGATCGGGTTGATCCCGAGTCCGACGCCGGCCTGCAGGGTGATCCCCATGGACTGGTCGACCCGGCCCAGCTCCTCGATGGCCACGCAGAGGCTGGTGAAGTCGCCGTCCTCTCCTGCGCCGCCGAACTCCTCGGGCGAGGTCAGTCCGAAGAGCCCGAGCTGGCCCATCTTGTGCACGACGTCGACCGGGAAGTGATGGTCCCGGTCCCACTGCGCGGCGTGCGGCGCGATCTCTGCCTCCGCGAACTCGCGGACGCTGCGACGGAACTCTTCGTGCTCTCGGGACAGCTCATAGGTCATGGAGTCACCATAGCCGGTTGGTTAGCGTTTGTTAACCACCAAATCGCGGGTCATTCGCAGGGTCAGGTCCGCAGGTGTTGCACGGCCGCCCAGGCCGGGTCGGCCTGGGCTGTCACCTCGACCCCGCCCCCCACTCCGTCGCCGCCCGACCACCCGGCGACTGCGGTCTCCAGCATCGGAGTGGCCGGAGTCTGAGCGTCGACGTAGAAGTGCAGCTCCCGTACCCCGTCGGTGGTCTCGTGGGCCACGAGTCGACCGGAGGCGGCCAGCCGCTCGGTGAGGTGGTCCTCCAGGTCGCGCAACGCCTCCAACGTCTCGGGGGCGGGTAGACCCGCGTCCGTGCGGTCGGCAAAGGGGATCCGCACCGACACGTGCTGGTCCAGGTGCGGTGCCACGGCCGAGGCCAACGGCACGCTGGCCGCCGCCATCACCGGGCCCGGCCCGGTCTCCGGGCGCAGGAGCACCCACGAGGCGCGACCGTCGGTCAGGTTCTCCTGCGCCAACTCATCGATCAACCTGCGCAACTCCTCCAGCGACACGCCGCCCTCGGGCCGGTCGGGCGCGACCTCGACACTCCACAGCCAGGTCTCGACCTCGAGCTCCCCCAGCGCGGCGTCCAACGCGATGAACGCCACCGATTTGTCGGAATCGGCCGCAGGATCGGAGAACAACCGGTGATGCACCGTCACGTTGTAGTGGTTGCCCACGCGGGTGGCACCGACGACCACGTCGCCGAGCGACAACTCCTCACCGTTCATGCTCAGAGCGAGGTCATCGAGACTTCCCACCCGTTGCCGGGCATCGGCGTACTCCCAGGTGTCGGTGGTGGGCGGCGCGCCCAGGAGCCAGCGCCGGGCGATCGCGCGCTTCTCGGGATTGCCCTCGGCGGTCACCACCAGTTGGTGCCGCGCCCCGAGTCCTGGGGCCAACTCCCAGACCAGCGCCTCGTCGACGGCGCGTACGTGCTCGGTGAGGCGGTCCGACCATCCCTCAACGGTGCCGTTGCCGATCGATGCGTCGATCTGCTCGGCGGACGCAGCCCACCACGTCCAGAAGTCCACAGTCGTTCCCATCAGTCGCAGTTGTCGCAGAGTCCGGTGGCCGGGATGGCCATGAAGCAGCGCGGACACACGTTGATCGGACGATCGCTCGCGGCGACGCGACCGGGTTTCGGCTCCGCCTTGGGTGCCGGAGTGCGCTTCTTGGCCGAACCGGTCCCAGAACCGGTCCCAGAACCGGTCGCAGGACTGGTGGCCGCGCGTGGGGCACGGGTACGCCGCACGGGGCCGACCGGCGCAGGCTCTCCCCCGCCCTCCGGGGCGACGCCGGCCCACTGGTGACACTCCAACCGCGCCCGGGCGGCGTACCGCTCCCGCTCCAGCGGAGCATCGATCGGCCCGAAGCCGCGGGTCCGGCGGACCTCGTCGAACCACTCACCCACGCGGCCGTCCTTCTCCGTCACCACCAGGGCGACCAGAGGGGGCTCGTCGTGGTGTTCGCACAGTTGGATGACCGGGTTCAGCAGTTGGGGCATCCACTGTCGTTGGGGACGGCTGGTGCGAATACCGCTGCGCTCCTGCACCCATTCGGCGAGGTGATCGTCGCGGACGACCCCGTGATATTCGTGGGCGGCGTCCCGCAGGATCCCGTGGGCCTCGATCACCCAGGCCTCGAAGGCCAGCGCCCGCGTCGTCGGTTGCCCGTCGGGTTCGCGCCAGAACCCCTTGCGCTCCATGTCGTACTCGCCCACCCCCCGAGCATAGGACCTGCCATCACAACGTCCACGGGGGCGAGGCTGTCGACGACGCACACGCGGCGGGCGATACCCTGCCGCGGAGTCCACCAACGCCGATCAGGAGCCACCACGTGCCCGAAGTCAAGCCGCTGCAGAAGGTCCTCATCGCCAACCGAGGCGAGATCGCTGTCCGGGTCATCCGGGCATGCAAGGACGCGGGAATCCCCAGTGTGGCGGTGTACGCCGAACCGGACCGTGACGCGCTCTTCGTGCGTCTGGCCGACGAGGCCCACTCCCTGGGCGGAGCGACTCCGGCCGACTCCTACCTCGACATCGCGAAGATCATCACCGTCGCGCAGGAGTCCGGCGCCGACTCGATCCACCCCGGCTACGGCTTCCTCGCCGAGAACGCCGACTTCGCCCAGGCCGTCCTCGACGCCGGGCTGATCTGGATCGGGCCTCCCCCGGCGGCCATCACGGCCCTGGGCGACAAGGCCAAGGCCAAGCAGATCGCCCAGAAGGCGCAGGCTCCCCTTGCGCCGGGCACCAAAGAAGCGGTCAAGGACGCCGACGAGGTCGTCGCGTTCGCGAAGGACAACGGTCTGCCGGTCGCGATCAAGGCGGTCTTCGGTGGTGGCGGTCGTGGCCTGAAGGTCGCCCGCACCATGGAGGAGATCCCGGACGCCTTCGAATCCGCCGTCCGCGAAGCGGTGTCGGCCTTCGGTCGGGGCGAGTGCCTGGTCGAGAAGTTCCTGGACCGACCGCGTCACGTGGAGACCCAGTGCCTGGCCGACCAGCACGGCAACGTGGTCGTCATCTCGACCCGCGACTGCTCGCTGCAGCGTCGACACCAGAAGCTGGTCGAGGAGGCGCCCGCGCCGTTCCTGACCGAGGACCAGATCACCCGCCTGTACGAGAGCTCCAAGGCGATCCTGCGCGAGGCGGACTACGTCGGTGCCGGCACGTGTGAGTTCCTCATCGGCCAGGACGGGACGATCTCCTTCCTGGAGGTCAACACCCGCCTGCAGGTCGAGCACTGTGTCTCCGAGGAGGTCACCGGGATCGACCTGGTCCGCGAGATGTTCCGCATCGCCGCCGGCGAGGAGCTGGGGTACGACGACCCCGAGGTCCGCGGCCACTCCATCGAGTTCCGGATCAACGCCGAGGACGGCGGGGCGAACTTCATGCCCGCCCCCGGCACCCTGACCGCCTGGGCCCCGCCGCAGGGCCCCGGGATCCGCGTCGACGGAGGCTACGAGTCCGGGGAGACCATCCCGGGCGCATTCGACTCGCTGATCGCGAAGCTCATCGTCTCCGGCCGGGACCGGACCCAGGCGCTCGAACGCTCGCGCCGCGCCCTGGACGAGTTCGTGGTCGACGGCATGCCCACGGTCATCCCGTTCCACCGCACGGTCGTCGACGACCCGGCGTACGTCGGTGCTTCCACTCCCTCCGGCGAGGGCGAGTTCACCGTCTACACCACCTGGATCGAGACCGACTTCGACAACCAGATCACGCCGTACTCCGGCGCCGCAGGTGAGGCCGACGAGCCCGAGGAACGCCACAGCGTGGTCGTCGAGGTCGGCGGCAAGCGACTCGAGGTCGTGCTGCCCGGTGGTCTCGGTGCGGTCGCTGGCCCAGCGGGTGGTGGAGCCAAGAAGCCCAAGCGGGCCGGCGGGAAGAAGGCCGGCGCTGCGGCGAGCGGCGACTCGGTCACCAGCCCGATGCAGGGCACCATCGTCAAGGTCGTGGTCGAAGAGGGCCAGGAGGTCGCCGAGGGCGACACCATCGTGGTTCTCGAGGCGATGAAGATGGAGCAGCCCCTCAAGGCGCACAAGTCCGGCACCGTGACGGGCCTGGACGCCGAGGTCGGCGTCACGGTCAACAACGGCGCCGTGGTCTGCGAGTTGAAGGACTAGTCCAGGCGGTTCGCGAACCTTTACGCACCCCACCCCCGAGCGTAATGTCCGAGGGACGAAGCCGTCCGGGCTTACCTCGGGACGGATCCGAGGCGGAGCCGTCCATTGCGGAAAGGATGCGCTGATGGACGCGCAATCACTGAGTCTCGATCATTTTGTGTTCTACGAAGTGGATCGTGAGCGCATCGAAGTCAAGGTCGAACTGCAGTGCCAGTTCGACGATGAACCCGAGCCGACCGGGGTCATGAGTCGTCGGCGGTTCGGTGACCGGGTCAAGAAGAACGGCGAGTCGATCTTCAACGACACCCATGCATTGACGTGGTACGACCTGTTCGATCCAGTTCCCGATCCCGATCGCACGGTGATCTACGACGACCAGTTCGGCAAGGAACACAAGATCCAGATCGGCCGTCTCGTCGCCCTGCTGGTGCCCACCAAGTGTCAGGGACGCAAAGCACCCAAAGAGCTGGACCACTACAAGGTCTTCGAGGTCATCAACCCGGAAGCTCCGCAGGATCAGCCGATCGAGGTCAAGGGTGAGTTCCAGAACCTGAACACGACAGTGCGTGCCCAGCGTTACTTCGCGGCACCCGCCGCCAAGTCACACGAGGGTCGCGACTTTCCGATCATGAACGCCGAGGCCCACCTGACCTTCTACCTGGTGGACCCGACCCCGAAGGAACCGGACTACGTCAAGATGAAGGATCAGTTCGGCCGGTTCCGGGTCGCCCTCCACACGGCGCATCTCTTCGCCGTCCCCTGCCTCAAGAGGCATTGGGAAAAGTCCTAGGCAGCTAGGGTCGCTCGCCACCGGTGTAGGTGTGGTGGGGGTCGGGGTCGAAGGCGCGGATCGTCGTGATCGCCACCAGCAGGAACAGCACCCCGAAGATCACCCCGCCCACCACATCGGTGAACCAGTGTTGGTTGAGTCGGGTGCGGGCGAATGCTTCGACGAGCCCGACCAACGCGACCCCAGCGAACATCAGTTGCGTCGTACGCCGCGAGGTCCGGATGTAGTGGACGACCAGGTAGGCCGCCACCCCGGTCACCAGGATGATCCGCATGACACCGCCGGAGGGGTAACTGCCGATCTCGGTGCCGATCAGAGCGAGCACCTCACGGTCCCGGCCGACGACCTTCGCCTGGATCATCTGGAAACCTCGCGCACCGATCCAGGCCGTCGGGAGAACGACCAGCGGCATCCACCACCGGGTCCCCCGCTGAGCGAACCACACCGCCAACCCGACGGCGGCGATCGCTGTCAGCGCCTGGGTCTGCGGCACGTTGCCCATCTTGGTGACCGTGGCGAGTACGTCGGTGAGTCCGTTCGTGCCGGCCCGGTCGATGCGCTCGAAGAGCGGGGTGTCCACGGAGTTCTGAAGACTCTTGGCCAGGAAACCCAGGGCCAGCGCGATCACATTCGCGATGGCGAGGCCAGCCGTGGCGGTGAAGAAACCGCGCCTGACATCGAGTCCCGACCAGAGGCCGGCCGTCCTGGTCGCTGGTTGATCGCGCATGAGGCGAAACCCTAGCGGTCAGTTCGCGCAGGGTCCCCGCTCGATGCGCAAGCAGCTGTCGCGACCGCCTCGGCCGTCCCCGAAATCGACCCCGGACCCACCGTTGAGAGAGTCGTTGGCCGGTGACCCGCGCAGGACGTCGTCGCCTCCCCCACCGGAGAGAACGACCGGGTCCGCTCCGGTCGTGCTGGCGGTGTCGTCACCAGCACCGAGTCGGACCCGGTCCCGGCCGCTGGTGATCGTCACGGTGTCGTTGCCCGGTCCGGTGCGGATCGAGTCGTTGCCGCTGTTCGGTCGCAGGGAGTCGACCACCCGGTCGTCCCCCGAGAAGGTGATCAGGGTGTCGTTGCCGCGCAATCCGACGATCCGGTCGTCCTTCAGGGAGCCCTTGATCTTGTCGGCATGGTTGCTGCCGATGAACCGCATCTGGGGAACGAAGACGAGGCGGTCGCGGCCCTCGCCGACGACGACGCGTCGGGCCAGGTTGGCGTTCACCCACCGCGGCGAGGAGCGGTAGGTGATGGTGTCGCGACGGACGATGCGGTCGGTGAAGACGCGAGGGTCCCCGCCGGGGTGCAGCACGTCGTTGCCGGGGCCGCCGCTCAGGGTGTCACCGCGCAGGCCCCCGGTCTCGAGTTCGCCGTTCAGTTGACCGAACAGACGGTCGGCTCCCCGGCCGCCGTACAGCGTGTCGCTCCCGGCGTTGCCACAGATGACGTCGTTGCCGCCCAGTCCGTCGATGGTGTCGTCCCCACCGAGGCCCACGATCACGTCGCGTTGCGCGGTTCCCACCAGGGTGTCGCGTCCGGAGGTTCCCACGATCGTGGCCCTCAGCCCGTCGCACCTCGGACCGTTGGCTGCCGACGGGGCAGCGGATGACAGGGAGGCGGTTGCCGCGGTGGAGGGGGGCGTTGCGGCCATCGCCGCCAGAACCACCGCCGCACTGAGCAGAGCACAACTCGCGGATAGCTTCTTGGTCATGGTTCGGGGCTCCTGAGTTCGCGGTTCCTCGGACAACTCACCACGCTAACTTGCGACCAGACGTGGGTCACATCTCCCCGCGCCGTAACCTCGGACTGTGGCCGACTACCCGATCAACCCGCCCCCTGCGCAGCCGGCGCTCCCGACGTCTCGCGTCCTGCGGGAACCCCAGCAGCGGGTGAGCCCGCGTGCCCGGTTGATGTGGCAGATCGGGAGCGTCGTCGAGGGTCTCGTCAGCGTGCTGGTCCTGAGCGTCGTGGCTGCGGTGTGGGATCGCATCGACCTGTCGTGGTGGATGGTGCTCCTCGGCGTACTCGCTGTCGCGGGCTATGCGGCGACCGTGCCCCAGTGGCGCTATCTCGTCCACCGCTGGGAGGTCACCGAGACCGCGGTCTACACCCAGACCGGGTGGTGGGCCCGCGAGCGCCGGATCGCTCCGATGTCCCGGATCCAGACGGTCGACTACGTCGAGGGGGCGGTGGCCCGTCTGTTCGGCCTCGCCACGGTGACCGTGACCACCGCGTCGGCCGCGGGCGCCCTGCGCATCGAGGGGTTGGACGCCACCCGAGCGAGGGCCCTGGTGGACGAACTGACGTTGAAGGCCGACGCCGTCGAGGGCGACGCCACGTGAGCGAGTACGACCCTCATCGGTACGACGGGCCTCCCCCTGAGTTCGGACCTCCACAGCCCGACCCGACTGCTGATCCGGCTGTCGAGTGGCAGCGGTTGGACCCCCGGATGCTGTTGGTCCTCCCCGTGCGCGAGGTCATCCGGTTCCTGCCCGCGCTGATCGCGATCGTGTTCGTGGGCTCCTCCTCCGGAGGAGCCGGTTGGCAACTGCTCGCGCTCACCATCCCGGTCGCGCTCGGTCTGGCCCGGTACCTCACCACGACCTACCGCATCACGCAGGCGCGGGTGGAGTTACGCACCGGGCTACTGAGTCGTCGGATCACCTCGACCCCCCTGGACCGGGTGCGCACCATCGATCTCACCTCATCCTTGATCCAACGGGGTCTCGGCCTCACCACGGTGCGGATCGGCACCGGCACCGGCGGCGAGGCCGACCGCCTCGATCTCGACGGCCTGCCCAGCGAGCGGGCCCAGGCGATGCGGCGGGACCTGTTGCAGCGGGCCCGACCGACCGTTACGACCCCCGATGGACCAGACGCCTCCTTCGAGCCGCAGGCCGTGGATATGGAGACCGATCCGGCGCCCGTGGTCAGCTTCGAACCCGCGTGGCTCCGCTTCGCTCCCCTGACCAGCAGCGGCGTGGTCATTGCCGTCGCCGGGATCGGTGGCGGGGCGCAACTGCTCGCCATGTTCGACGTCCCGTTGACCCTAGAGTCCGATGCGTGGTCCATCGGGGTCCCGTTCGGTCTGCTGTTGACCGTGGGAGTGCTGGGGTTCGTCGCGACCGTGGCCGCCCTGGCCGTCCTGGGCTACCTGGTTGCCAACTGGAACTTCTCGCTCGGTCGCAGCGGCGGGTCCTGGCGGGTGTCCCGCGGACTGTTCACCACCCGGGAGACCAGCCTGGACCAGGATCGGATCGCCGGAGTGACGTTGATCGAGGGCCTGGGTCTGCGGCCCCTGCACGGAGCCCGACTCAATGCGATCGCCACCGGTCTGGATCGCAGCGAGGCCACCGCATCAGCCCTGGTGCCCCCCGCTCCCCTGCAGGTCTCCTGCACGGCTGCCGAAGCCATCCTGGGCACCTCCGATCCCCTGACGGCCGACCTGATTCCCCACGGGCCCGCCGCCGCGACGCGACGCTACGTGCGGGCGTTGGTCCCGGCGGTGCTGATCACCGCGGGTCTCGTGGTCTGGATGGTTCTCGACGACAGGCTCATCCTGTTGCCCCTCGCCCTGGTTCCGATCGCGGTCGGCCTGGGTCTGGCCTTCGATCGGGTCCGCTCCCTGGGGCATGCGTTCGTGCTGGGGCGAGTCGTCTCGCGCTCAGGAAGCCTGGCCCGGCACCGCACCGTGCTCGGCTCCGACCACGTGATCGGCTGGAACTTCCGGGCGACCTGGTTCCAACGTCGCGTCGGTCTGACGACCGCCGTGGCCACCATGGCCGGTGGGCCCCAGTCGGTGACCGTGCTCGACGTACCCGACGGGCCGGCGATCGACCTGGCGGTGGAGACGTTGCCCGAGGTCGTCTCCCAGTTTTTGGTCAGTCTCCCGCGCTGATCGTCCGCACCACCAGGCGTGACATGCCGGCCATCCCCCTGGGGGTCGGGTGGAAGGCCGTGCCCCGCTTTCGCCGCGGGTCGGGTGCCGTTGACCCAGGGGCGTCGGGAGCAGGCGTGGTGGGTGTTGCTGGCCGGGTAGGGGTCGACATACTCCGCGTCGGCCTTCCGCGCAGCACGGCGCAGCGAGGTGCTCACCCGCGCCCACACCGTGCGTAGACGACGGGTCTCGGCGACGGTGAAGGGCACCTGGCCGCAGACCGCACCCGAGGGCAACATCCGGGGGTACCCGACCACGACGATCCTGGCCGCCGGCGCCCGGTCCCGGATCTGACGCACCGCGCGGCGCGTCGTGCGCTCCACCCTGCGCGCATCTCGCCGCAGGTCGGCCAGGTCACCGCACGCGCGGTCACGCGTCGGCTGCCGTGCGCAACGCCCGAAGATGCGGGCGAAGATCCCGAACTCGTTCGCGCCTACGCCGAGCGTGACCAGGTCGGTACGCCGGTCGACCACCTCGAGCTGGGGACGGGCCCGGGAGCCGTCGTTGAGGCGCTGCGACCGGACCAGATCACGGGTGCGCGCCCCGCCACAGCTGACGTCGATCAGGCGAGCATCCAGCGCGGCCGCGACCCGCGCCGGATAGTTGCGCGAAGACCGGCGGCAGGCGGACGGGTGACCGTGCTGTGCGGGCAGCCCTGGTCCGGCGGTGTAGGAATCACCGAGAGCGACGTACTCGATCCGTTCCGCCTCTATCTGTTCCGTCGGCGGCGAGACTACCGGCGAGTGAGGTGCCGTCGGGACGGCTGCGCGCGGAAGCACCAGCACCGCTAGACCGAGTGCCACCATCACCACGACAGCCCCACGCCACCACGTCCCCATGCCCGACCTCGCCTCGAAATCTGTCCATATGCGTGTGATCGACGGCGACACTACGCCACAAGAACGTTAATCTGCGGTCATGTTCTCCAAGGTGTTGGTGGCCAACCGCGGCGAGATCGCTATCCGTGCCTTTCGCGCGGCCTACGAGGTGGGGGCTCGCACGGTCGCGGTCTTCCCCTATGAGGATCGGTGGTCCGAGCACCGGCTGAGTGCCGATGAGGCCTACGAGATTGGTGAACGTGGCCACCCGGTCCGGGCCTACCTCGACCCGGAGGCGATCGTGGCGGCCGCGCTGCGGTCCGGGGCGGATGCGGTCTATCCCGGCTACGGTTTCCTGTCCGAGAACCCCGACCTCGCCGAGGCCTGCGCCAACGCCGGTCTGACCTTCATCGGCCCCACGGCCGAGGTGTTGACACTGACCGGCAACAAGGCCCGCGCGATCGCCGCGGCGAAGGCTGCGGGGGTGCCGACCCTCGCCTCGGTCGAGCCGTCCACCGACGTCGACGCCCTGGTCGAGGCGGCGTCCGCCCTGACCTTCCCCCTCTTCGTCAAGGCCGTGGCCGGTGGCGGCGGGCGAGGCATGCGGCGGGTGGACGATCCGGCCGACCTACGCGACGCCGTCGAGACCTGCATGCGGGAGGGCGAGGGAGCCTTCGGAGACCCCACGGTCTTCATCGAACAAGCGGTCACCGAACCCCGGCACATCGAGGTCCAGATCCTGGCCGACGGCGTCGGCAACGTGATCCACCTCTTCGAGCGGGACTGCTCGGTGCAGCGGCGCCACCAGAAGGTCGTCGAGATCGCCCCCGCCCCGAACCTCGATCCGGCGATCCGGGACGCGATGTGCGCCGACGCCGTCCGCTTCGCCAAGGAGATCGGCTACCGCAACGCCGGCACCGTGGAGTTCCTCCTCGACCCTGCCGGCAACTACGTCTTCATCGAGATGAACCCTCGGATCCAGGTCGAGCACACGGTCACCGAGGAGATCACCGACGTCGACCTCGTCCAGTCACAGATGCGCATCGCCGCCGGCGAGACACTGGACGATCTCGGGCTCACCCAGGAGTCGATCACGGTCCGCGGGGCCGCCCTGCAATGTCGGATCACCACCGAGGACCCGGCCAACAACTTCCGTCCCGACACCGGGATGATCACCACCTACCGCTCCCCCGGGGGCGCGGGGGTGCGGCTGGATGGCGGCACGACCTACACCGGCGCCGAGGTCTCGGCCCACTTCGACTCGATGCTCGCGAAGCTGACCTGTCGGGGCCGCACCTTCGACCTCGCGGTGCAGAAGGCGCAACGGGCCATCGCCGAGTTCCGGATCCGTGGGGTCTCCACCAACATCGCGTTCCTCCAGGCGGTGCTACGCGACGAAGACTTCATGGCCGGCAACATCACGACCTCCTTCATCGAGACCCACCCGGAGCTGATCCAGGCCCGCGGGCAGGGCGACCGAGGCACCAAACTCTTGAGCTACCTGGCCGAGGTGACGGTCAACCAGCCGCACGGTCCCGCCCCGGTCACCCTGGACCCGGCGACGAAACTGCCCGCGGTGGACCTCGACGTCCCGGCCCCCGACGGCACCCGCCAACTCCTCCTCTCGGTCGGTCCGGAGGAGTTCGCCCGCCGGTTGCGTGCCCAGAACCAGGTCGCCGTCACCGACACGACCTTCCGCGACGCCCACCAGTCCCTGTTGGCCACCCGCGTCCGGACCCGCGACCTCGTCGCGGTCGCCGGTCACGTCGCCCGCACCACCCCGGAACTGTGGTCCCTGGAGGCCTGGGGCGGGGCGACGTACGACGTGGCGCTGCGGTTCCTGACCGAGGACCCCTGGGAGCGCCTGGACGCGCTGCGCCGCTCGGTCCCCAACGTGTGCCTGCAGATGCTGCTGCGCGGGCGCAATACGGTGGGCTACACGCCGTACCCCACGGCGGTGACCAACGCCTTCGTCCAGGAGGCCGCCAGGACCGGGATGGACGTCTTCCGCATCTTCGACGCCCTCAACGACGTGGAGCAGATGCGACCGGCCATCGAGGCGGTGCGCGAAACCAACACCACCGTCGCCGAGGTCGCGCTGTGCTACACCGGCGACCTGTCGGATCCGGGCGAGAAGCTCTACACGTTGGACTACTACCTGCGACTGGCCGAACGGATCGTGGAGGCCGGCGCCCACGTCCTGGCCATCAAGGACATGGCCGGTCTGCTGCGGGCCCCGGCCGCCCGCCGCCTGGTCACCGCATTGCGGGAGAACTTCGATCTGCCCGTCCACCTGCACACCCACGACACGCCGGGTGGCCAACTAGGGACGCTCCTGGCGGCCATCGACTCCGGGGTCGACGCTGTCGACGCCGCCTGCGCCGCGATGGCGGGAACCACCTCTCAACCGCCGCTCTCCGCCCTGGTCTCGGCGACCGACCACTCCGATCGCGAGACGGGACTGTCACTGGCCGCGGTGAACGCGCTGGAGCCCTACTGGGAGGCGACCCGACGGGTCTACGCCCCCTTCGAGTCCGGGTTGCCGGCCCCCACCGGTCGCGTCTACCGGCACGAGATCCCCGGCGGGCAGCTGTCCAACCTGCGCCAGCAGGCGATCGCCCTGGGCCTCGGTGAGAAGTTCGAGCAGGTCGAGGACATGTACGCCGCCGCCAACGACATCCTCGGCAACGTCGTGAAGGTGACCCCGTCGTCCAAGGTGGTCGGCGACCTCGCCCTCGCCCTGGTCGCGACGGGCGCGGACCCCGCCGAGTTCGCCGACGACCCCGGTTCCTTCGACATCCCGGACTCGGTCATCGGCTTCCTCCACGGTGAGCTCGGTGACCCACCGGGAGGGTGGCCCGAGCCGTTCCGCACCAAGGCCCTGGCCGGACGCACCTTCAAACCCGCCACCCCCGAACTCACCGAGGAGCAGTCCGAGGGCCTGCGCGTGGCCCCGCGACAGACCTTGAACGAGTTGCTCTTCCCCGGACCGACCAGCGACTTCAACGAAGCCCGGCAACGCTACGGCGACATCTCGGTGCTGCCGACCCTCGACTACCTCTACGGACTGCAGCAGGGCGAGGAGCATGAGGTCTCCCTCGGTGAGGGCGTCAAGCTCATCCTGGGCGTCCAGGCCATCAGCGAACCCGACGAGCGCGGCTACCGGACCGTGATGGCGCTGATCAACGGCCAGTTGCGCCCGATCTCGGTGCGCGACACCTCGGTCGCCTCCGCGGTCGCGGCCGCCGAGAAGGCCGACCCCGGCAAGCCCGGACAGGTCGCC
The DNA here is from genome assembly GCF_054783655.1 of Nocardioides salsibiostraticola. NCBI lineage: Bacteria > Bacillati > Actinomycetota > Actinomycetes > Propionibacteriales > Nocardioidaceae > Nocardioides > Nocardioides salsibiostraticola. The sequence goes on from NZ_BAAGQD010000001.1 coordinate 380,133, forward strand.
GCCCCCTTCCAGGGGGCCGTCACCATCACCGTCGCCGAGGGCGACACCGTCGAGGTCGGGGACACCGTGGCCACCATCGAGGCGATGAAGATGGAGGCCTCGATCACCGCAGCGGTGGCCGGCACCGTGCAGCGCCTGGCGCTCACGGGCACCCAGACCGTCGACGGCGGCGACCTGGTGCTGGTCGTCGGCTAGAACTACCGGGAACGAACGGAGAAGTTCACCCAGGTCGACCGCAGGCCCAGCGCGCTGCGCCAGGTGTCACCGGAGAGCGACTGCGATCCCTTCGATCCGGTCAGGGTCATGGCCAGGATCCGTCCACCCCACTGGCCGTTGCCGTCCCGACGATCGACCGCGATGTTCGTGAGGTCGCCGATCCCCGGGAAGGCCCGCTCGATGGTCGAGTCGGAGACGGTGACGGTCCAGTCGTGCACGGAGTTGCCGGAGAAGCCGTCGTAGGGATCCTCCTGGGCCGCGAGGTAGGGCCGGGAGCCCGCGGAGGTCCACCCGCCGCTGGATGAGGAGAACTGGGTGAAGGCCGGCTCCCCGTCCGCGGTGAGGATCTGCTTGCTTGTGGCCCGGATCGCCGCGTCGGAGGCCGGGTGCTCGGCCCACGCGCCGCCGTACACCTGGCAGGAGGTGGTGTCACAGATCTGGTAGCCGCTGCTGCGCGGGTGGTTCCGTTCGAAGGAGGCGTAGGTGCGCGCGGCGATCGCCTGCGCCCCGACGGCCTCGGGGTGCCAACTGGCCGGCATCTCGAGGGGTACGACGCCTCGCAGGTAGTTCTCCAGCGACAAGACGTTGACGGTGTCCCGCTGGCGGGCTCCGCCCGGGGCGGGTACGGCGCGCAGTCGGCCCCGGTAGGCCCGTTTCCCCGCCGGGGTCACCAGCGTGATGGGGCGCCCGGCCGCGACGAACTCGCCGGTGCCGCGCAGGTCACGCCACTTGCGCCACTTGCGGTTCACCCGGAACGACACGCGGTCCTTGCCGTTGCCCGCGACCGCGATCCGCCACTTCGAGATCCTCTTGCGGGTGGGCAGCACGACCTTGCCCCCGCCCGCGCTGTCCTTGACCATCAGCCGCTTGCGGGGCAGCACGATCACGTTGTTGCCCTGATCGGCGCTGATCAGCACGCTGACCTTGCCGCCACTGGTCCCCCGCGAGGTCCCCGGGTAGTAGAAGTCGGTGATCTGCTGGGCGGTGAGGCCCTGTTTGGCCGCCCCGTAGGCGCCGTACTGCGACATACCGTGTCCGTGACCGTAGCCGTGTCCGGTGAGGGTCACCGTGGCCGAGCGCGGCACCGACCAGGTGTCGCCGGCCGCCTGGGAGGGCGCGGGAGACACCGCCATCAGTGTCGCTCCGAGAACGGTAGTGAGAATGGCGATGGGCAGGTGGCGCAGTGCTGACCGAGGGGTTCCGAGCGGGCGCATGAGGGGAATCTCCGGGGGTGAGAAGGCGGCGCGTTGTGACTGGGGTGCACCAGTGGGACGTCTGATGTCATCACGCTCCCCGGAGCGCCGCAACGACTTCGGCTGAACTACTCCCCTGTAGTTCCGGCCCGCCACCCCGGGGACCCGGGGTGATCAGCCCACGTAGCCCGAGAATGGAGCCGCCGCGCCGTAGATCTTGTACAACGCGAAGGGACCTGCCTCGAAGGTGCTGCATCGGCCCTGCAGGAGCCGCATGGCACGGGTGTCGGAGAGACCGGCCCCGTATCCGTAGGCGTCGTCGCCGCCGCGGCCGTTGATCGGCGCGGTGGCGTAGTCGCGGATCCGCTGCACCATCGCGAGGCGGTCACTGCGATCGGCTCGCCTCCACCAGCTGCAGGTGATCGTGCCAAGGGGCTGGGTGCTCACCCGAGCCGGCAGCGTGGCCGCTGGGAGGTTCTTGTCCACCAGCGAGGGACGGAACAGGTCGCGCAGCGCCATCGGTGGCCGCAGGGTCGTCACGGCCTCGCACAGTCTCGGCGACAACCCTGCCGCACAGACCGAGGCGAGCTGTGCGCCCTGCTCGGGGTCGGCCTTCGCACGCAACAGGGGTGTCGAGCTCCCGCTCGGCTTGGCGGGGGTCTTGGACCAGGTGCACGAGTAGGGGTTGCCGGCCGGGTAGCCGGAGACCTCGAACCCCGCCAGGCAAGCGACCAACTCGCCCTCGTTGATCAGATCGCCGGTGCCGACGCTCATTGCCGGCCGGGTCCCTCCTGCACAGTCAGGAAGCCGCGGCGGGGCACTGGTGATGCGGGCGCCGGAGGCCGCCTTGTTGCCCCACCAGCAGTTGCCGGTGTTGCCCGGGAAACTGTCCCACCAGAAGTCGGTCCCGTTGGGCAGCTTCTTGCCAGCGGGGCTGACCCCCATCGTGTTGCCGTAGAAGCGGTTCCCGAACGAGGTCGAGACACCGGCCGGTTCGCACCCGGGCACCGGAGTCTCACTACCGACCGGTGGGGGTCCACAGACCGTGGCGTCGGGCACCGCGAACAGCATCGTGCCGCGCCGCCAGTTGTCGTAGAACCGGTTGTTGCGCACCAGGTTGTTGTTGCCACCGGCCAGCCACAGACCGGTTCCCACGGGCGCGGCGATGAAGGGCTTCACATCCGAACTCTTCGCGAACGGGTTGAAGTTGTTCGAGTAGAAGTTGTTGCGCGAGACCGTGTTGCCGTGCTGGGGGAAACCCGGGTGTCCGGGGGCGGTGAACACGTCGGTGGTGAAGCCGAGGGCGTTGTCGTAGAAGTTGTTGCGGGTCACGAGAGTGCCGTGGCTGTTGGTCCCGGAGAAGCCGCTGGCGTTGTGGTGGCTGTCGCAGCGACGCACCGTCTGGCTGTAGCGGAACTTCGGGTAGAACTTCTTGTACCGGTTGTCGGTCGAGTCCGCGCCGGAGCCCGGGTAGAGGCCCGAATCCCCGTGCCCGGCGGCGTCGCAGTCCTGGATCAGACCGTGGTCGCCGGTGAAGGTGAGGACGCCGTAGCCGCCGGCGTAGTAGACCTTGAAGCGTTCGAGGCGGTAGCCGTCGGTCTCCAGGACGTAGATGTCGTGCTCGCGGGCGTGCCGGACGGTGACGTTGCGCAGGACGAAGCCGTCGGCCCGATCGACGAAGACCCCGACGTCCTTCTTGTGTCCCACGGCTGAGGGGCCGCCGTTGCCGGCCTTGGCGTTGCCGGCCTCGATGATCACGTCGTCGGCGCTCACCCCGGAGCCCTCGAGCTGGAAGTTGCACCGGATGCACTTCCCCAGCGCGGGAATGCCGTGGCGTTCCTCCCGCGGCGGGCTCGGTGCGGTGCCGTTGTCCGGGCCCCGGCCGATGACGGCGATCAGGTTGGCGTCGTTGGGGCAGTTCAGTTGGAAGTCGTGAGACAGCGCGCCGGGGTCACCGCTGTCGGACTCGGTGCGGTACTTCGCACACGACTTGTCCCCCGTGGGTTGGCGCCGCGAACGGGTCTCGCGGTAGAGCCCAGGCATGACCACGACGCGGTCGTTGTTGCTCGAGTCGGTGACCGCGGGCTGGATCTGCCGGTAGTCGCAGCGCTTGAACAGCTTCCGGTTCACCTGGAGCAGGCGCTTCGCCTGAGCCGGCCCGAACTTCTTGTGAACCGTGGGGCGGATGTCGTACCCCTTGACGCGGGCCACCCGGACCGCGCGCTTCACGCGCCGCATCGAGTCCTTCCGACACACGACCCGCGTTTCGCCCGGCTTCTTGTTCACCAGCGCGGAGGCCAGGGAGCGCGTCTTGGGGATCTTCCCCCCGGCGCACGGCGAAACCTGACAGTCGGCTTTCGGGTCGGGCCAGTACGACGGCCGCTCGACGTGAGCCGAGGCACCGGGCGCCGGTAGCACCAGCAGAGCCAGGAGCACGGCCGCAGCGGACAGGGTGGCGGTGAGGATTCGGCGCACAGGGGTGCCTCTCGCGAGGGGCGCCCGCCGTACGGGCGCGATCACCTGCTCAACGCTCAGGAAAACGTGACGTTACGCACATCCTGAAAGTTTCCTGAGAGGTCGGTCGCTGAAAGTTCAGACCCGGTGCAACCGCCGGGCCGCCTCGGCGATGGAACCGGTCAGCGACGGGTAGACGGTGAAGGTCTGGGCCAACTGATCAGCGGTCAGCGACTCGGCCACCGCGATGGCGACCGGGTGGATGAGTTCACTGGCCCGCGGGCCGACCACCACTCCCCCGACCACGATGCCCGTTCCGGGGCGGCAGAAGAGTTTGACGAAGCCGTCGCGGACGCCCTGCATCTTGGCGCGGGGGTTGCCCGAGAGCGGGAGGATGACCGACTCGGCCTGGATCTCGCCGGCGTCGACGGCCTGTTGGGACCACCCGACGGTGGCGATCTCCGGGGCGGTGAACACGTTCGAGGAGACCTTCTTCAGGTCCAGCGCGCGCACGTTGTCGCCCAGGAAGTGCCACATCGCGATCCGGCCCTGCATGGCGGCCACCGAAGCCAGCATCAGCACCCCGGTGCAGTCACCGGCGGCGTACACGCCACGGGCGGTGGTCCGCGAGACCCGGTCGACCTTGACGAACCCACCATCGTCGACCTCCACACCGGCCTCCTCGAGGCCGAGGTCGGTGGTCTTGGGGATCGATCCGAGAGCCAGCACGCAGTGCGAGGCCTCGACGGTCCGACCGTCGGTCAGGGTGACGGTCACGACGTCGCCGTTGCGGACCACCGACTCCATCCGGGACCGACTCAGCACATTCATCCCACGTCGCTTGGAGACCTCCTCCAGGACCAGGGAGGCGTCGGCGTCCTCGCCCGGCAGGACCCGGTCCCGTGAAGAGATCAGGGTGACCGGGATGCCCAGGGCGAGGTAGGCGCTGGCGAACTCCGCCCCGGTGACGCCGGAACCCACCACGACGACCGAGGTGGGGACCTCTGTGAGGTCGTAGACCTGCTCCCAGGTCAGGATGCGTTCGCCGTCGGGTTGAGCGGTCGGCAGGGTGCGGGGGGCCGCACCGGTGGCGATCAGGATGGCGTCCGCCTCGAGGGTCTGGTCCCCCACCACGACCCGCCCGGGCCCGTCGAGGCGACCGCGCCCGGTGACGACGGTGACGTTCTCCTTCTCGAGACGCCGAACGATGTCCTCGGACTGGCTCAGCGCCAGGCGCTTCACCCGTGCGTTGACGCGCGCCAGGTCGACGGTGATGCTCGTGGCGTCGTCACCGTCGGCACCGCGGAAGCGGACCCCGAGTTCGGCGGCGTCGGCCATGTCGGTCATCAACTCGGCAGTGGCGATCAGGGTCTTGCTGGGTACACAGTCGGTGATCACGGCCGACCCTCCGATGCCGTCGGAGTCGACGACGGTGACCTCGGCGCCCAGTTGGGCGGCGACCAGGGCGGATTCGTATCCGCCGGGTCCGCCACCGAGGATGACGACCTTCTCGCTCATGGCTCTCCTTCGCTGGTCGGTAGGGCTACTGCACCAGCGGCGATCACATGTGGATCTGGTGACCGACGATCCCGTGGATCGCCTCCATGACCGCTTCCGAGAGCGTCGGGTGGGCGAAGACGTTGCGGGCGATCTCGTCCGCGGTCAGGTCCCACTGCTGGGCCAGCGTCAACATCGGCAACTGCTCGGTCACGTCGGGACCGATCAGGTGGGCGCCGATGATCTCGTTGTGCTCGGCGTCGGCCACGATCTTCACGAAGCCCACCGCCTCGCCGAGGCCTTGGGCCTTGCCGTTGGCGGAGAACGGGAAGGAGGACGTCTTGACGTCGTACCCCTTCTCCTCGGCCTGAGCCTCGGTGTAGCCGAAGGAGGCGATCTGGGGCTGGCAGTACGTCGCCCGCGGAATCATGTCGAAGTTGATCTCCATGGTCTCCGCGTCCGCGATGGTCTCCGCGGCCACGATCCCCATCATCTCGGCGGTGTGGGCCAGCATCAGTTTCCCGGTCACATCACCGATGGCGTAGACGTTGTCGATGTTGGTGCGTCCGCGTCCGTCGACCTCGATGGCGCCACGGTCGGACACGGTCACGCCGAGGGCGTCGAGGCCGAAGCCCTCCACGCGGGGGGCGAAGCCGATGGCCTGCATGACCTTGTCGGTCTCCAGGACCTCTTCCTTGCCGTCCTTGGAGACGGTGACCTTCACCTTGTCGCCGGAATCGTCGATCTTCTCGACCTTGGTCGAGAGCATGACCTTCACGCCGAGCTTCTTGTAGTGCTTGGCCAGTTCCTTGGAGACATCGGCGTCCTCGGTGGGGACCATCCGGTCGAGGAACTCCACGATAGTCACGTCGACCCCGAAATTCTTCATCACGTAGGCGAACTCGACGCCGATGGCGCCGGATCCGGCGATGACGATGGAGCCGGGGAGGTTCTCGTCGAGGATCTGCTCCTCGTAGGTCACCACGCGTTCGCTCAGCTCGGTGCCCGGGATCAGTCGGGTCGTGGCGCCGGTGGCGATGATGAGGTTGTCGAAGGTGTAGGAGGACGTTTCTCCGTCCTTGGCGACATCGATGGAGTTGGCGCCGGTCAGCGTCCCCCACCCGTCGATCTCCTTGATCTTGTTCTTCTTCATCAAGAAGTGGACACCCTTCACGATGCCGTCGCTCACCTTGCGGGAGCGGGCGTGAGTGGGCCCGAACTTCATGGTCGCATCGCCCTCGATGCCGAACTTCTCCTTCTCGTGCGTGAGCACGTGGGCGAGTTCAGCGTTGCGCAGGAGCGCTTTCGAGGGGATACAACCGACGTTGAGGCAGACACCTCCCCAGTACTTCTCTTCCACCACGGCCACGGACTTGCCGAGTTGGGCTAGACGGATGGCGGCGACGTACCCACCGGGGCCGGCACCGAGAACAAGGACATCGAAGTCAGTCACCCCCTCAGCCTATGCCCAATGATGCTGAAGGTCTCGCTACCCTGTGGCCGTGACCTTGTACGCCGCCTACGGGACCAACCTCGACCCGGCCCGGATGAGCGACCGCTGCCCCTATTCCCCGCTGCAGACGACCGGGTGGTTGGAGGGTTGGCGACTCACCTTCGGCGGTGAGGAACACGGGTGGGACGGCTCGCTGGCGACGATCGTGCAGGACTCCTTCGAGCACGTCTTCGTGGCGGTCTACGACATCACCGCCGAGGACATGGCCCAACTCGACGGCTGGGAGAGCGCCGACCGGGGGCTCTACCGCAAGACCAAGGTCCGGGTGTCCACCATGAACGGTGAGGTGGTGGCGTGGACCTACGTGCTGGACGCCTTCGAGGGCGGACTGCCTTCCGCGTCCTATCTCGGCGTCCTCTCCGAGGCCGCCGATGCCGCCGGAGCCCCCGCCGACTACGTCCACGCCCTGCGTCGACGTGACTGCCGTTCCACCGGCCTGTAGCTCTACAACGTCCGGAATCCCCGGTGGGCCGGGGATTCCGGCACCGGGACGGTTAGAGTGCGTCGGTGAGTGACACCAGCCCCCATGACCTGGCAGCACAGGCGGCCGAACGACTAGCCGAGTTGACCGGCGTCGAGAGACACGATGTCGCCCTCGTCCTCGGTAGTGGGTGGTTGCCCGCCGTAGACGGATTGGGCGAGGCCACCGCCGAGATCGACGTCACCGACCTGCCGGGTTTCTCCGCGGCCGCCGTGGCCGGCCACTCCGGCAAGATCCGCTCGATCAAGGCGGGCGATCGCCAACTGCTGGTGTTCCTGAGCCGTACCCACTTCTACGAGGGCAAGGGTGTCGCCGCGGTGGTGCACGGTGTGCGCACCGCAGCGGCCGCGGGCGCCCGCGCGATCGTCCTGACCAACGGCTGCGGTGGCCTGAAGGAGACCTGGTCCCCCGGCACCCCGGTCCTGATCAGTGACCACATCAACCTCACCGGGACCTCGCCCATCGTGGGGGCGAACTTCGTCGATCTGACCGATCTCTACTCCCCACGTCTGCGTCAGGCCTGCCGCGAGGTCGACCCGACGCTCGACGAGGGCGTCTACGTCCAGTTCCCCGGACCTCACTACGAGACCCCGGCCGAGATCGGGATGGTCCGCGCGATGGGCGGTCACCTGGTCGGCATGAGCACCACCCTGGAGGCCATCGCCGCTCGCGAGGCAGGCATGGAGGTGCTGGGACTGAGCCTGGTCACCAACCTTGCCGCCGGGATCAGCGGCGAACCCCTCAACCACAACGAGGTTCTGGAAGCGGGCCGAGCAGCAGCCTCTCGCATGGGGTCGCTCCTGAGCCGCGTCGTACCCTCCATCTGACATGACTGTCCTCGACGGCACCACCGGCCCCCTCCCGGGCTCCTCCGAGGAGACCCGCAAACTGCTCATCGCGGCCGCCACGCAGGAGTTCGCGGCCGCGGGGGTCCACGGGGCGTCGCTGTTGGCGATCACCCGTCAGGCCGGTCAACGCAACCGGGGCGCGGTGCACTACCACTTCGGTTCCCGCACCGGGATGCTCGTGGCCGTCCTCGAGGAGCACCTGGACTTCATCGCGTCCCGTGAGGCCGAGTTGTTCGCCCGCGCGTTGGCCCAGCCCTCGGACGACCTCGCGTCGTGCTTCGAGACGATCGTGCGACCCGCGATCGAGTTGAGCGCCACCGGGAGCCTCGGGTGCGCCTACCTCGCGGTGCTGGCCGACCTCGCCGATCAGGGCCCGGACGCCCATCCCCCCGAGGTCGTGGAGATCCTCACCCGCATCGGCGGATTCGAGGTCTTCGAGTTGATCGTCGACCGGATGCCGGAGATGCCGGAGATCCTCAGCACCGAGCGCGCCGCGCTGATCATGGGCTTCCTCCTCAAGACCGTGGCCGACCGGGCACGCACGATGAACCTCGAGCCCGAGTTGGTCGAGGGCAGCCACATGCGGGTGCAGTTGGCGACAGAGCCGTTCATCAACAACGTCATCGCCATGGCGGTCGGCATGGCCACCGCTCCCATCCCACAGCTCTGAGAGGCACCCATGAGAGTTCTCGTCACCGGCGCAGCGGGCAGCATGGGCGCCGTCCTGTGTGTCGGGTTGGCTGACCGTGGCCACGACATCGTCGGCCTGGACCGGGTGACCCGTCCCGAGGGGTCGACCATCGCGTGGCACGTCGCCGACTGTGCCGACCCGGACGCCATCTCGGACGTGTTCGCCCACACCCACTTCGACGCCGTACTCCACCTCGCCGGCCATCCGGGAGAGGCTGGCCTGGAAGCGTCCCTGTCCTCCCACGTGGTCACCACCGGCACCCTGCTCGACGCCTGTGTGGAGCACGAGGTCTCACGCTTCGTCTACGCCTCCTCGAACCACGCCGTCGGCCGTACGCCGCGCCCGACGGACGGCGAGTCCGTCGGCGTCGAGACCCGGCCCCGGCCGGACACCTTCTACGGCGTGGGGAAGGTCGCCGCGGAAGCGGTGCTTTCCCTCTACGCCGACCGGTACGACCTCGACGCTGTCGCGTGTCGGATCGGGTCGTTCCTCGAGGCCCCGGAGACCCAGCGCAACCTGTCGACCTGGCTCTCCCACGACGACGCGGTCCGGATGGTCGACGCCGCTCTGACCACCCCCGCCCCGGGGTACGCAGTGTTCTACGGAATCTCGGCGAACACCCGCGCCTGGTGGGATCTCGAGCCCGGCCGTGCGCTGGGGTACGAGCCGCTGGACGACGCCGAGGAGTTCGCCGATCGGTTGGTCGAGCGCCCCGAGGACGGGGCCGAGGCGGCGTACGTCGGTGGTCCGTTCGCGGGCGAGTCGTTCTACCGTCCCGCCATGGATCGCCTGACCTGAGCAACCCTCACCCCGACGGGTGAAACAGGTTCACGGCCCTTGCTTCACCTGTGAGGCGTGGCACAGTCGATCTCATGGCTGATGACACCGACACCAGCGACCTCCACGACGGCGAGACCGCGGAGGCGACCGACGAGCCCGTCAAGCAGGGCGCGGCGAACGCGCGGCTCACCGAGCCTCCTCCCGAGGACGTGATCGAGGAGATCGAGAAGGAGCGCGAGCGTCGGCTGGACCCGGCCAACCGCCCCGAGGGTGCCGAGATCGACAACAGTGGCGTCACCCTGCCGACCGTCGAGGCGTTCAACGCCGAGCAGGGGGACACCGCCGCCGGTACGTCAGATCCCGCGGAGAGCTTCCGCGAGAACCCGCCCTCCGAGGAGGAGATCAAGGAGATCGAGGAGGAACGGGCCCGGCGCCTGGCCGATGAGAACCGGCCTGAGGGTGCCGTGATCGACAACACCGTCGGGGACTCCCCTGCCTCCCCCTCCGACTCCTCCGACGCGTAACCGACGACTGACCGACCCGGCTCGTTCCGGACCGCCGGTGTTCGGGGCTACGGTTCTCTGATGGACAACGTCGACCCCGACCTGCTCGCCCGCGCCCACGCCTGGGTCGCCGATGACCCCGACCCCGCGACCCGCGCGGTCCTCGGGGAGTTGATCGCGACCGCCCAGTCCGGTGACGCCGCGGCACAGGCCGACCTGGCGGACCGCTTCGACGGCACGCTGGCCTTCGGCACCGCAGGGCTGCGTGGCGCCCTCGGACCCGGCAGCAACCGGATGAACCGCATCGTGGTGACCCGGGCGGCCGCCGGTTTGGCGGCGTACCTCCGCGAACAGGGCACCACCGGCCCGGTCGTCATCGGCTACGACGCCCGCCACAACTCCGAGGTCTTCGCGCGCGACACCGCCGAGGTGATGACCGGCGCAGGACTGGGGGCCCACATCCTTCCGCGGGCGCTGCCGACGCCGGTGCTGGCCTACGCGATCCGTGAGCTGGGCTGCTCGGCCGGGGTGATGGTGACCGCGAGTCACAACCCGCCGGAGGACAACGGCTACAAGGTCTACCTCGGGGACGGGAGCCAGATCGTGTCGCCGGTCGACGCACAGATCTCGGCGCACATCGACGCGGCGCCTGGGGCCGCGGATGTGCCCCGGGGGAAGGCCGGCAAAGTGCTCGACGAGGCGATCGTCGACCGCTACCTCGACACCGTGGCCGAGTTGGCGCAGGACGGTCCGCGCGACCTGCGGATCGTCTACACCCCGCTGCACGGGGTGGGTGCGATCTCGGCGATGGCCGTGCTGGAGACGGCGGGGTTCACCTCCCCCATCGTCGTACCCGAGCAGGAGCAGCCGGACCCCGACTTCACCACCGTCGCGTTCCCGAATCCGGAGGAGCCGGGCGCGATGGATCTGGCGATGGCGCTGGCGCGGACCCACGACGCCGACATCGTCATCGCCAACGACCCGGACGCCGACCGGTGTGCGGTGGGGGTTCCTGGGCCGGGCGGGTGGCAGATGCTGCGGGGCGACGAGGTCGGCGCACTTCTCGCGCAACATCTTCTCGACCAGGGCAAGACGGGGACCTACGCAGCGTCGATCGTGTCGTCCTCCCTGTTGGGCAAACAGGCTGCCGCGGCCGGACAGGACTACACCGAGACGCTGACGGGCTTCAAGTGGATTGCCCGCGTGGAGGGTCTGGCGTTCGGCTACGAGGAGGCGCTGGGGTACTGCGTGGACCCGGAGCACGTGCGCGACAAGGACGGCATCTCGGCCCTGCTGATGGTGTGTGAGATGGCGGCGAACGCCAAGGCGGAGGGCCGGACCCTCTCCGACGTACTCGACGACATTGCGAGCCGGCACGGGGTGCACGCGACTGACCAGTTGTCGGTGCGGGTCGATGACCTGACGATCATCTCCTCGGCGATGGAGCGCCTGCGGGCGCACCCGCCGGTGGAGTTGGGTGGTCTGGCCGTCGAGGCCGCGGAGGACTTGGCCGACGGCGTCGGCGGCCTCCCGCCGACCGACGGTCTGCGCTACCGGCTGGCCGAGGGTGGACGGGTCATCGTCCGTCCGAGCGGCACCGAGCCCAAGATCAAGTGCTACCTCGAGGTCGTCGTCCCGGTGAACCCCGAGGACGGCGTCGAGGCCGCACGGATCTCCGCGGCCGGTCGCCTGGACGCACTACGGTCTTCGATCAGGGCCGCAGCAGGTCTGTAGCGCCTGGTCGTGACGCGCCTGTAGCCCGACCCCACGTGGGTGGCCGGGCTGTCGGGGCTTGGTGGTCAGGGTTCGGCTGGATCGCCCGGGTCAGGTGTCAGCACTCGCCGGGTTCCGCGTTGGTCACGGATGAGGTCGAACCCGGTCGGGGTCGTCCAGAGGTAGACCCCAGGATCAAGCACCACGTAGGACCATCGGGAGTGGGTTTTGGCTCGATGATGCTTCCGGCACAAAGGCGCCAGATTGCACGAACAAGTGAGCCCGCCGTCGGCGTGGGCGATCACGTGGTCCTTGTCGCACTTGACCGCATCACGGGTGCAGTAGGGAAACACACACGTCCCGGCGGTGATCTCGGCCTGTTCCTCGAGCCGCCTCGGGATCTCGTAGGCCTCGACGAAGTGGTGCTGGTCGACATCGAGGATCGGTCGCACGATGACCCGCGTGTCGGGTTGCCCGCACCAGGACCTGACCTGCTCCACGGTGATCGGGGTGCGGGTGTTGGCACAGCGTGCGACGTTGTCCTCCCCACGGATCGCGGCGTCGGTCAGGTGCACGTGCAGCACGACGGTGCGGGGCGCTGGTTTCGAGGTCCGCTGGTCACCATCGCCGTTGGTTGAGGTGTGAGGAGCCCCTGGGCGACGAGCCTCGAAACCACCGGCCCCTGGGTCCAAGTCGAGCGCCCCCTGAGCACGGGCGATCTCGCCGGCCGCGATCGAACGCCGTACGTCCAACGACTCCTCACACCCCAACCCCAGCAACTGGTGGGCGACCGACCCAATAGCGGCCTCGAGATCCAACGCGTCCGCCAGATCCAGCGACGCGTCGACCTGGACGACCCCGTCGATCCCGACATGACCCAACCCGATGTCGAACCGACGACGGTCCGCACGCCGCTTGCGTTGCTCCTCAGCCTTCTCGGGGTCGAACCGAGCGGTCGCTTCCTCCACGAGTCGGTCAACCTGTGCCCACGAACACGACCCAGCCGTCAGGACCAGGTGCCGGTCAACGTGATGGGCACCGGCCTCGGGCAGGGAGTAGGTGCACTCCGCTACCCGTATCGCCTTCCAGGCCGGGATCTTCCCGGCCTCCACCGCGTTCCACAACAGCGGCAACCGGTAGCGCAGCTCAGCGACCTTGGCGACGTAGAACTCACCACTCTCGGTCGTCAACCCCAAAACAGCTGAGAACTCCATCAAGTCGAACTCCGTGACGAACGGGGAACCCTCACCGGAGGTCCGCACCGCCCGGTTACACAAGATCCCTTTCTCATGCGTTACGGGGTCGACCTCGTTGATCACGATCCACTCCACGATCTGCCGGAGCTTGATGACCTCCAGGTCCGCGATCGACCGATTGGTCCCGAGCAGCGCCGCGAGTGCCTCCTCAGAGGCGTCGGGTGACTCGGCCCCCGAGGGGCTCGAATCGAGCGGCTGATCAGTCATGAATTCATTGAATAGCAACCCACCGACAGTCCTCGCCGACCGAGTCTAGGACTCGATTGCTCTTGTCGATATCGGGACGAGGTCGCCGCTCCAACCCTCCCCGGGATGCGGGTCATTCTGCCGCGAGTCGGACGCACTCAACTGTTGACGCACAGCGCGCTCGACCCCGCTCTGCGCTGGTTGGCGGTTGCCGTTGGATCGGGGACTCTAGGCCCATTCCTGATGACATCCGGAAAATCCGGTTACGGGCTGGCGTCAGCAGAGTTGCTGGACGATCTCGCGGGTTTCTCCGTTGAAAGTGAGCGTCGTGTGTGCCCCATTGACTAGGGGTAGGTGGGGCGGGACGTGACCGATCTCGAGATCGAAAACGATCGGCAGGTCGAGCCGACCGAGAGCGTCGAGGACCGCATCGCGTTGGGACATCTTAGGGTTGTCCGGCGCCTTGGTCCGGCCGATCAAGATCGCTCGAGCGTGCTCGAACCACCCAGCGATCCGCAGGCCGTGCATGTTGCGGCAGATCGTGGCCGCCTCGTCCTCGGATGCCTCGAGATAGATGATCAGCCCCTCGTCGGCGTACTGGCGCCCAAACATGGCGACGTCGCCGTAGGGAGTGCCGGCGAGGTTGCACATCGTCTCGATGCAGCCCCCGATGAGCCGGCCGCTCACGTGGAGGGAGTCGGTGCCGTAGAGATTCCATCGGCCTGCGCCGGATGTCTTCCACTCCGTGGCCTGGGCGTCCTCCTCGAACCGCGACCAGTTGGCCACTAGGCCGGAATCGTGCTGGCGATGCGGGCCTGGTCCGGAAGCGATGTCCAGCCAGCTCAACAGCCCATCCGGTGCGCGGTAGGGCGTATCGGCCAGGTTGTCGCCGTGCAGGGTGGCCCAGCCCAGGCGGGTGGTGATGGGGAGCAGGATCGTGGAGATGTCGGAATAGCCCACCAGCCACGTCGGCTCAGCGTCAGCGAGTGAGTCCCAGTCGAGCAGATCCACCAGATCGATGGCGGTCTCTCCGCCCCAGGGTGGGATCACGCACTTGATCTCCGGGTCACACAGCATGGCGGTGAGCTCGGCCGCACGGTCGACGGCGCGACCCGAGGTGATGCCTGATCCGCCCATCAAATCGCCGACGACAACGTCGAAGCCCGCCTCGCGCAGCCATTGGACGCAGAAGTCGATCCGGTCGGCTGCCGGACCCTCAACTCCCGCCGAGGGTGACGTCACTCCGATGCGATCGCCACGCTTGAGCGCCGCAGGAAACTGAACCATGGCCCGCATCGTGCCAGGCTGGAGCAGTTGTTGGCTGCGCCATCCGCTATTGCCGCGCCCCGCGCTATAGGGGTATGTCATTCCGGCGCGTGTCGGCGCGGTCTAACGTCCTCTCAGGGGGAGACCTCCAATACGGCCTTTACGCCCTCGGAGGGCGGCCGCGATCATGCCAACGGCAGTGGCGGAGCTCCACGCGGCGCGCTGGGCCACACCCGACTGCGTTGCCGTAGAGCCTGGATGTGGGCGAGGTGGCACCTGCACCTCACGTGTCGACTCGAAACCCCTGCAACAACCAGTTGAGTCCACCCACTCCTGGAATTAGTCGGCAGGCACGCCAAAGCGACCGCCGGTTCGCCTGCTGCTCTTTCGGGGCTCATGATGGCGTGGTGACCAAGTTTCTGGACCATGATGCGGCCGTGCTGGTGATGGCCGACAAGATGGCTGAGGTCAAGCCACGGCTTCGGGGATGGCTCCACGCCGGGTCTATACCGCTCGTGGCGGCTGCTGGAATCGTCTTGGTCTGGCTGTCCCCGTCGGTCGGCACAAAGGTCGGATCGGGGGTCTTCATCTCGGCCGCTCTGCTGCTGTTCGGCATCTCGGCGCTCTACCATCTCGGCACGTGGCAGCCAGCCGTCTGGGCGCTGCTGCGCCGACTCGATCACTCGAACATCTTCATCTTGATTGCAGGCACGTACACGGCTTTCGCGATGTTGCTGCTGGACGGCAACGCGCGCGCCTGGCTGCTCGCGGGCATCTGGGGCGGCGCCCTTCTTGGAGTGCTCTTCCGAGTCTTCTGGACCAGCGCCCCGCGATGGTTCTATACGCCGATCTACATCGGGCTCGGATGGTTTGCTGTGTTCTTCATCCCCGACTTCATCGATGGCGCCCATCGATTGAGCACTCCTATGGCGATCGCGACCTTGAGCCTCGTCGTGACAGGCGGGTTGCTGTACACCCTCGGTGGTGTGGTGTACGGCCTCAAGAAGCCGAATCCGAATCCCGAGTGGTTCGGCTTCCATGAGGTGTTTCACTCCTTCACGATTCTGGCCTTCATCGCGCACTACGTGGGTGTTTCCTTAGCGACCTACGCCCTGCGCTGATCGAGTATCGGCCCGGAACAAGCGGCACGCGCCGTCCAGCCACGATCGGCTTCCCGCGGACGACGTGCAAGAGCATGCCCACCGCGACCGCTGGGATCACGAACGTCGCTGCGGTGTGGGGCTGCTTCGGATTGTTGCGACGGTGGTTTCGAGGCTCCTCGCCCAGGGGCTCGTCGCACCTCAACCAGCGTCGCCGCGTCCCCCTCAACCCGCATCGCGGTTCTCCTCAGCGTGCGAGAACGACCACGGCCAGGGCGACGACGGAGATCACCAGCACCGCGATCTCGGGCCACGCCCAGGTGCGGACCACCTGGGCGGCGTACGTCTCGTGTTCGGGGGTGAAGAGCTCCACGCCCCGGCTGGTGCGGAGTTCGCGAGCGCGTTGGGTGATCTTGGCTTCCACGAGGTCGGGATAGACCTCGCCACCCAGCGGGCCGGCCTCGGCGCCGGAGATCATCCCGGCGGTCGGGGTCGTCATCTTCCTCCGGGAGCGGCTGATGGCGGGGCAGGTGAAGCGCTGATCCCCGATGCGTACGACGACGTAGAAGGTGACCCGGACGTACTCGATGGCGATCACCGGGATGGTGATCGTCTGAAGCGGGTTGCGCAGCACCAGGTTCTCCCCCGTGATGCGCAGGCTCGGGCGCACGTTGTAGGCCCACACGAGAGCCGCGACGACGACTGTCCCGAGGATCACCACCAGCGACACCGACGTCGCCACCGACCAGCCCAGAAAGGCCGCAAGAACCACCAGGCTGAGGACGCCCAGGAGGCGACTCGAGCCGCTCGGTGGGAAGCGTTCCTCGGCTGATTCGGCCATCGTTGCTCCTGTCCTGCCCCGGTGATCGGCCAGTGATCGGTTGGACGCCGACGTGGGTTGTCCTCGCGGCGCCCGACGACCCTATGCTGAGGCCTATGACGGCAACCCTCGACGCCGCCGAGATCGCACGCAATGACGCGTCGCTCCGCGGCTTCCTCCACGGTCTTCCCGCGGTGGATCAGGTGGGCGCGGAGGCACGCGCCGCGACCCTGGCCACTCGCTCGATCAAGACCACCGCCAAGGCCTACGCCCTCGATCTGGCCATCAGCATGGTGGACCTGACCACCCTGGAGGGCCAGGACACTCAGGGCAAGGTGCGCGCTCTGTCCGCCAAAGCGATGCGCCCCGACCCGGCGGACCCGACCTGCCCGGCCGCCGCCGCCGTCTGCGTCTACCCCGACCTGGTCGCGACCGCCCGCGAGACCCTGGGCGACTCCGGCGTCCAGATCGCCGCCGTGGCCACCGCGTTCCCCAGTGGTCGCGCCGCGCGTGACATCAAGCTCGCCGACACCCGCGACGCCGTGGAAGCCGGCGCGGACGAGATCGACATGGTCATCGACCGTGGCGCCTTCCTCTCCGGCAACCTCCTGCACGTCTTCGAGGAGATCGTCGCCGTGCGGGAGGCCTGCCGCCGCCCCGACGGCACCGAGGCCCACCTCAAGGTGATCCTCGAGACCGGTGAACTGCAGACCCTCGACAACGTACGCCGTGCCAGCTGGTTGGCGATGCTGGCCGGCGCCCACTTCATCAAGACCTCCACCGGCAAGATCCAGCCGGCCGCGACCCTCCCGGTGACCCTGGTGATGCTCGAGGCGGTTCGCGACTTCCGCGCGACCACCGGCCAGCAGGTCGGGGTCAAGCCTGCCGGCGGCATCCGCACCGCCAAGGACGCGATCAAGTACCTCGTGATGGTCAACGAGGTCGCCGGACCCGACTGGCTCGACCCGCACTGGTTCCGCTTCGGAGCCTCCACACTGCTCAACGAGTTGTTGATGCAGCGCACCAAGATGGCCTCCGGACGCTACTCCGGTCCCGACTACTTCACGGTGGACTGACACATGGTGACGACAAGCACGACCAACCCCTTCGAATACGCCCCGGCGCCCGAATCGACCGGCATCGTCGACATCCGCTCCTCCTACGGCCTGTTCATCGACGGCGAGTTCGTCGACGGCCACGGAGCCGCGTTCAAGACGATCAACCCGGCCACCGAGGAGACCCTCGCGGAGGTCGCGGAGGCCAACGCCGCCGACGTCGACACCGCGGTCAAGGCCGCCCGTCGCGCCCACACCCGCGTGTGGTCGAAGATGTCGGGCCAGGAGCGCGCGAAGTACCTCTACCGCATCGCTCGCATCATCCAGGAGCGCGGCCGCGAGATCGCCGTCCTGGAGTCGATCGACAACGGCAAGCCGATCCGCGAGTCCCGCGACGTCGACGTGCCCACCGCAGCGGCGTACTTCTTCTACTACGCCGGCTGGGCCGACAAGCTCGAGCACAGCGGCTACGGCAGCACCTCACTCGGCGTCGCCGGTCAGATCATCCCGTGGAACTTCCCGCTTCTCATGCTGTCGTGGAAGATCGCGCCCGCCCTGGCGGCCGGCAACACCGTGGTCCTCAAGCCCGCCGAGACCACTCCCCTGACGGCCCTGCTGTTCGCCGAGATCTGCCAGCAGGCCGACCTCCCGCCCGGGGTCGTCAACATCATCACCGGCGCCGGCGAGACCGGACAGGCCCTCGTCGAGCACCCCGACATCAACAAGGTCGCCTTCACCGGCTCCACCGGCGTCGGCAAGGGCATCGCCCGCGCCATCGCCGGCACCGAGAAGCGAGCCACGCTCGAACTCGGCGGCAAGGCCGCGAACATCGTCTTCGAGGACGCCCCTCTCGACCAGGCCGTCGAAGGCATCGTCAACGGCATCTTCTTCAACCAGGGCCACGTCTGCTGCGCCGGCTCGCGTCTGCTGGTCCAGGAGTCGGTCAACGACGAGGTCATGGACCGCCTCAAGCGTCGGATGAGCACCCTGCGCCTGGGCGACCCCCTCGACAAGAACACCGACATCGGGGCCATCAACTCCTCCGCCCAACTGACCCGCATCCGCGAACTCTCCGACATCGGGGAGAGCGAGGGTGCCGGTCGCTGGTCCCCGGACTGCGCGTTGCCCGACCGCGGCTTCTGGTTCCCGCCGACCGTCTTCACCGGCGTCACCCAGGCCCACCGCATCGCCCGCGAGGAGATTTTCGGGCCCGTGCTGTCGGTCCTGACCTTCCGCACCCCCGCGGAAGCGGTCGCCAAGGCCAACAACACGCCGTACGGCCTCTCCGCAGGGGTCTGGACCGACAAGGGGTCCCGCATCCTGCAGATGGCCAACGACCTGCGCGCCGGTGTCGTGTGGGCCAACACGTTCAACAAGTTCGACCCGACCAGCCCGTTCGGTGGGTACCAGGAATCCGGCTACGGCCGCGAAGGCGGACGCCACGGACTCGCGGCCTACCTGAAGGGCGGCAACTGACATGGCCACTCGCATCGATGTGCGCAAGACCTACAAACTCTTCATCGGCGGAGCGTTCCCACGCTCGGAGTCGGGCTACTCCTACGTCGTGAACGACGCGAAAGGGAACTTCGTGGCCAACGCCGCCCTCGCCTCCCGCAAGGACGCCCGCGACGCCGTCGTCGCCGCCCGCAAGGCCTTCCCCGGCTGGTCGGGCAAGACGGCCTACAACCGGGCGCAGATCCTCTACCGCGTCGCCGAGATCGTCGAGGACCGTCGGCCTCAGTTCGTCCAGGCCGTCCGCCAGTCCGAGGGACTCACCGCAGCGAAGGCCGAGTCCGTCGTCGACGCCGCCGTCGACCGCTTGGTCTGGTACGCCGGGTGGGCCGACAAGATCACCCAGGTCGTCGGCAACGCCAACCCCGTCGCGGGCCCCTACTTCAACATCTCCACCCCGGAGCCGACCGGCGTGGTCGCCGTCCTGGCCCCCCAGGAGTCGTCCTTCCTCGGCCTGATCAGCGTCATTGCCCCGGTCATCGTCACCGGCAATACGGTGGTCGTCGCCTCCTCGGCCGACCGTCCCCTGCCGGCCGTGACCCTCGCCGAGGCGTTGGCCACCTCCGACGTGCCCGGAGGAGTGGTGAACCTGCTGACCGGTTCGCTGGCCAACACGGCCCCGACCCTGGCCTCGCACATGGACGTCAACGCCATCGACCTCACCGGTGCCGCGGGCGACCGCGACCACGCCACCGCACTCGAGGTCGCCGCGGCCGACAACCTCAAGCGGGTCCGCCGGGCCCCGGCCGCCGAGCCCGACTGGACCCAGACGCCCGACCTGGACACGATGACGGCGTTCTTGGAGCTCAAGACCGTGTGGCACCCCCTGGGTCACTGACCCGACACGGATGACGCTCGAGCAGCAGGCCCGCGCGCTTCTGGCAGGCGGGCCGCTGCGCCAACCGGATCGCCGCTCCTGTGGGGCGGCGACCCTGGTGTTCGCCGAGATGCTCCGCAACCCCGAGTACGCCGCACGGATCCGGGGCGGGTCCTTCGCCGAGGAGACCCTTGCGATGCACGCCCGGGTCACGGGACCTGCCGACGGGGCGGGGCGGCTGCAGGTCCCCTGGCCCCCCGCCCTCGGTACGCCACCGTGGGCGGTCGCCCGTCACCTCAGTTCGCGCTTCGACACGCCGTACGCCGTGCGTGCGGTGCGACACCTCATTCAACTCGATCTCACGGTGGGTCGCGCCCCAGCAGCGCTCTACGTAGGGAGCCGGTGGCTACCCCGTCACGTGGTACTGATCGTGGGTAGTGACGAGGGGACGTTGTCGATCTTCGAGCCGAGCATTGGCAACATCGTCCGGATGCCAAGCACCGGCTTGGGCCGCCCCGACTGGGAACTCGCCGGGTGGTCCTACCCGTGGTTCACGGCACGCACCCCACATTGCACCGTTCGAGCGTGATCAGCGCGCCGATGACCGCCTCGACGTCGGCCGCCAATGCGGTCTCACCGCGCTCGCTCGCGGAGGACATCCGCACGGTGAGCACCGCATCGGCGAGCGGCACGGCCGCCACCGCAAGGGCCTCTCCTTCGCGCCGCAACCGGCATCCCGAATCGCGTGCGGGCGCGCCCCCCTGCGACGCGACCGAGTCACACTCGCGGGACAACTCCGCCTGCGCGGCGGCGCGTGCGCTGTCCCGGTCGGTTCCGCCGAAGAACACCAGATCGATGTCGAGGTCCACCGGGCTACCTGCGGAGCTCCCCGTCATCGCACACGAGGCCCGATTCTCGGCCCTCAACAGGGTGGCTGCGTGGTCGGACTCCCGCAACCTCCATCCTTCGATCACCGAGGTCGGGACGGATTCGCACACGTTCATCGGCGGTTCTGAGGGCTCCACGTCGACCGCCTCGTCCGCGGGCGTGCATCCGATCATCATCACCAGGACCGCCATCGCGATCGATGAGACCCGCCATGTCCGGATCATGCGGATCACAGCTCTCTCCTCTTCTCTTGGCCTCAGGCTGACAGCGCGGCGTACCCGGGCTTGATGACCTCGTCGATGATCTGCAGACGCTCGTCGAAGGGCAGGAACGCCGACTTCATGGCGTTCACCGTGAACCAGCGTAGGTCGTCGAGGTCGTAGCCGAAGGCCTCGACCAGCGACGACATCTCGGCGGTCATCGAGGTCTGGCTCATCAACCGGTTGTCGGTGTTGACCGTGACCCGGAAACGCAGGCGGGTCAGCAGTCCGATGGGGTGCTCGGCTATCGAGTCGGCCGCACCGGTCTGCACGTTGGACGCCGGGCACAACTCCAGCGGGATGCGCTGATCGCGCACGTAGGCCGCCAACCGGCCCAGGGTGACCGTGCCGTCGTCGGCCACGGTGACGTCGTCGATGATCCGGACCCCGTGACCCAACCGGTCCGCGCCACACCACTGCAGCGCCTCCCAGATGGAGGGCAGCCCGAACGCTTCGCCGGCGTGGATGGTGAAGTGCGAGTTCTCGCGCTGGAGGTACTCGAAGGCGTCCAGGTGGCGGGTCGGAGGGTAGCCGGCCTCGGCCCCCGCGATGTCGAACCCGGCCACGCCCCGGTCACGCCAGGCGATGGACAGCTCGGCGATCTCTCTCGAACGGGCCTGATGGCGCATCGCGGTCAGCAACTGGCGTACGACGATCGCGTCGTCGCTGTTGGCGACCCCCTCGTCGAAGCCCTGCTGGACCGCACCCACGACGTCGTCGAGGCTCAGCCCGTTCGAGACGTGCTGCTCAGGGGCGTAACGAATCTCGGCGTACACGACGCCGTCGGCGACCAGGTCCTCGACGGCCTCACGAGCAACGCGGGTCAGTGCGGCCGTGGTCTGCATGACCGCGACGGTGTGCTCGAAGGTCTCCAGGTAACGAACCAGGGACCCGGAGTTCGCGGAGTCGGCGAACCACTGTCCGAGAGCCTCGGCACCCTCCACCGGCAGGTCGTGTCCGACCTCGGCGGCGAGCTCGACGATCGTCGAGGGACGCAGCCCTCCGTCGAGGTGATCGTGGAGGAGAACCTTCGGTGCCTGTCGGATCTGATCCATCGTGGGCACGGTAGGTTCCGAGGCGTTGGGAGAAGCTGATTGAGAGACCATGCGTCATCCAATCAAAGTCTTCCGCGAACCAGGACAACACCCCCAAGGATTGGAGTGCCCCATGCGCGAGTTCACCACGGTCGAGGAGATCGAGTCCGCTGTCGGAGAGGACCTCGGTGCCAGTGACTGGGTCGAGATCGACCAGGAGCGGGTCAACCAGTTCGCGGACGCCACCGGTGACCACCAGTGGATCCACGTCGACGTCGAGAAGTCGGCCGAGGGCCCGTTCGGCGGCACCATCGCCCACGGCTACCTCACGCTCTCCCTCATCCCGTGGCTCGGGACGAGCGTGTTCGGACTCAACACCCCCGGCGCGAAGCTGAACTACGGCGTCAACAAGGTCCGCTTCCCCAACCCCCTGCTGGTCGGCAAGCGGGTCCGGGCCCACGTGAAGATCGCCGGCATCACCGACGTCCCCGCCGGCAAGCAACTGACGCTGGGCTACACCGTCGAGATCGAGGGCGAGTCGAAGCCGGCCTGCGTCGCGGAGACCGTCGTCCTGCTTCTGGGCTGAGGCACGAGGCCGGGCCGGACGAGCAGGAGAAATCAAGCAGGAACAACACTCCTGAACGTTGGTACGGTCACCCGTATGAGCGACGTGGCCGAGTGGAGCCTTGCTTCACTCACGCAGGCCCAGGTGGACACCTGGAGACGCTTGGCCGACCGGTCGGCCAGCCCCAACGCCTTCCTCCGCCCCGAATTCGTGGTGCCTGCCGCCCGACACCTGCCGACCGAATCCACGAACGGTGAGGTCCGGCTTCTGACCGTCACCCGCGGTGAGGAGTTACTCGCCGTTCTCCCGTGGGTACGCAATCGCTGGCGTCATGTCCCGCTTCCCGCCGTGGGGGCCTGGGTGCACGACCAACAGGGTCTGGCAACGCCTCTCCTCGCGGACGGCGACGACTTGCCTGCCGCTGCGTCCGGCCTGGTCGCCGCGGTCTCCCGCGTCGCGCCACGGGCGCGCCTGCTGGGACTGGACGAGCAGACCGCCGGCCTGCCGGGCGACCTTGCGTTGGAGGGTGCACTCGAGAAAGCCGGGTGGACACCCACCCTCTGGGGCTCCTACCAGCGCGCCCTGCTCGTCCGCGCCGGCGACCACCTCGAGGGAAGCGCGCTGAGTCTCCAGGACCTGGTGGCGGAGCCCTCCCGGCTGCGCTCCAAGCGACGGCGCCTGGAGCGGGAGGCAGGTCCGTTGCGGGTGATCGATGCCTCGGCTGCGAACGACGCCCCGGACGCCGGAGAGACATTCCTGCGGCTCGAGGACGCCGGCTGGAAGGGACGAGCGGGCACCTCGATGCTGCGACGCCCCGGCGAGGCCGACATGCTGCGTGACGTCGTACGTCTCGCGGCGAATGCCGGCTCGTTGCGCCTGCTGATGCTCACCGGACGAGATGGACCGCTGGCCGCGCAGATCGACCTAGTCTGCGGGGACACCCACTTCCATTGGAAGACCGCCTACGACGAACGCTGGCAACGGATGTCACCGGGCCGCCTGCTGTTGACCCACGTGCTGGAGCGCTTCGCCGCGTCGACTCTGGAGCGGCTGGACGGCTGCACGGTGGAAGGACACGCGGTGCTCGATCCGTTGTTCCCGGGGCGACGGGTCGTGACCTCGCGCGCCTGGACCCGGGGAGCGGGCTCTCATCAGGTCGCCGGATCGGCTCACTGGTTGCGCACCCGCGTACGGCGAACCGACGACCAACCATCCACCGACGGCGGGAGCTGACGACGATGCGGGTCCTGCTCGTCGGTCACGCCACCAGCCGCGAGATGCTCGCTGCCGCTCGCTGCCTCGGGCACGCCGGGCGCGAGGTCTACGTCGCCACCAACGAACGGCGCAGTCTCGCCGGCGCCTCGCGTCACGTGCGGGGTGAGTATCAGGTTCCGGCTCCGGACATCGATGTCGACCGGTTCATCGAGGCCGTGACCGCCGCGGCCGACACGAGCCGGGCCGAGGTGGTGATGGGCTGCGGCGATCCCGAGTTGCTGGCGCTCTCCCGGCACCGCGACCGGATCCCCGCCCGGGTGCCGCTGGCGGCCCACGAACGCGTCGTCCGCGCCGTCGACAAGCTGAGTCTGGTCACCGAGGCCGCAGCCGTGGACATCGCTGTCCCGGAGACCGTGGTCGCGGATGACCGAGCGATCGCCGCGTGGCGCGGACCGGCCGTGGTCAAGGCCCGGTTGCACTGGGAGCCGGGACAACAGGGCGACACCGGTGGTTGGGCGTCGGTCCAGAAGGTGCCCGAAGGTGCCGACCTCGCTGCCGCTGTACGGGTGGTCCTCGACGCCGGACGATCCCCAGTCCTCCAACGCCCGGTCGAGGGGGACCTCATCGCCGTCGCGGCAGTCTGCGACGCCTCCGGCCACCTGATCGCCCTGCAACAACAGCGTGCGACCCGCACCTGGCCTCCCGGCGTGGGGATCAGCACGAGAGCACACACGGTGCAGCCCGATCCCGAGTTGGTCGACGCTGTACGCCGGCTGCTACATCGCCTGGGGTGGGTAGGGATGGTGCAGTTGCAGTTCCTCGCCCCACCCGACGGTCCGCCGTACCTGATCGATCTCAACGGGCGCCCCTACGGATCGCTGTCGCTCGCGCTCGCTGCGGGGCTGCCGTTGCCCGCTCTGTGGCTGGACGCCTCCGACGCCGAGGACTCACCTGGTGAGGTCCGCTTCGGGTCATCGGGGGTGCGTTACTCCTGGTTGGGTGGCGACCTACGACGAGCCCTGGTCGAGCGTCGCGGTGGGCTGATCCGGGACCTTGCCGATACGGTGCGCGCCTGGCCCGGTGCCGCCCACCCCGTGTCCGATCCGACAGATCGCGGGCCGGGACGTCGCCTGCCTTTGCTCGCCGCCGATCAGATCCGCTCTCTTCTGGGTCGGACACTCCCCGCCAGACTGCGGGCCGCGATCGCCCTTCTCACGAAGCCTCGCGCTCGTTAGGCTGCCACCGTGCCGACCACCGCGCTCGACGGCGCCGATCCGGGCGCGTTAGACGATCTGTTGCTGCGCACCGCGGCCCCGATCAGCGCTCGGCGGATCTGGTGGGAGGCGTGGACCACCGCCTTCGACGAAGAGGCCTGGATCCTCACCGAACCGGGTCCCGACGCAGGCCTGAGCGCCGCGGCTCCGCTCGTGCGGCGGCGCCGACGTCGCGACCGCACCGAGGTGGTCGTCCTGGGTCACGGCACCTCGGACTTCGCCCGGCTGCCGGCCCGCGGCGGCGCCGCCTCGCAAGCGCTGGCCGAACGGATCGTGGCCGAACTCGACGAACTCGGCGGAGCCTGGCACCTGAGGCTCGAGCACCTGCCACCTGGTGATCCGACGGCCTTCCACCTCGCCCGGCTGCTACCGGGGTGCCGGTGGACCCTCCCCTGGGACCGTGCTTCGCCGTACCTGCGACTGGAGCCCAACAGCGGGCCGGAGGAGTACTACTCCAAGTCGGGCCGTAGCAAGATGCGACGAGCCCGGCGCACCTTCGAACGGGAGGGCGGCAGCGTGCGACGGGTGCAGGACCCAGACGAGATCGTGCGCCTGCTGCCGACCATGGCTGCGCTCCGGCGGGCTCGCGACCATGCCCAGGACCGGCGCAGCGACCTCGACGACCCTCGCTACCACCGGTTCTGGTCGTCCCTGGTGGTCGCCCTCGCGTCGTCCGCGGAGCTCGAGGTGGCACTGGCCGAGGTGAACGGCGAACTGCTCGCGTACGACGTCGGACTACTCGACGGGGACGCCTATCGCATCTGGGACGGGCGGTTCGCGCCCGGCTCGGAGAAGCTGTCACCGGGCCGGGTGTTGCGCGACGCGAACCTCGAGCGGGCGCTGGAGTTGGGATGTCTCGAACTCGATCACCAGCGCGGGATCACCGTGGCCAAGATGCAGCTGGCCAGCGACGTGCGCCCGGTCTCGGTGCTCGAGGCCTGGAGCTCCGCAGGGACGGCCCGGACGACGTTGGCGGCGCGGGCGTCGTTGGAGTGGGCGAAGCAACACCGGGACGACAACCCACGACTGGATGCCGCCTGGCGGCGGCTCAAACGCGCCACCATGCTGCGATGAGCGCCACCGACGTCGACGCCCTGCTGTCGGCACCCGTCGTGGTGCTCGGCAGTCTGCCGCCCGAAGGTCGCGACCTGGATCTCTTGGTCCCGGTGTCGCTGATGACCCAGGTCGGCGCGACGCTGCGCGAGCACGGATGGTCCGCGAACGGCGATGCTTTCGTCCGGTTCGCCGACAACACGGCGTACGCCGTGGACCTGTTCCCTCTCGAGCGATGGCTGCCCAGCGACGCCGCACGCCAACAACTGCTGCGCGACGCCACCACCCTCCCGGGGTACCACCACCTGTTGGCGCCCTCTCCCGCCCACCGGCTGCTGTTGCTCGCCCACCGCTTCGACCTGGGCATGATCGTGGACGAGCGGCGCGCCACCCGACTGGCGGCGTACGACGCGGACGATTGGAATCGTGCGCGGGACCAGGCGACGCAGTGGGGCCTGACCGGATCGCTCGAACGACTACACCGGGCCGCCGGTGAACCCATCCACGTCCCGTCGCGGCTGTCAGCCCGCGGGAGGGCCCGACGCCCGGCACGGGTGATCTCGCTCTCCGGCCTCGACGGTGCAGGCAAGTCGACGCAGGCCGAGCACCTCTGCCGGGCCCTGATGGCTCTCGGCTACGACGCGGAGGTGGCGTGGACCAAGCTCGGTCGTGACCCGGTCCTCGACCGGGTCTCCGCCCCCGTCAAGTCGACGCTCACCGTTTTGGCTCGCCTGCGCGGACGACCCGATGCTGGAGCCGACCAGCCGCAACCCGAACCGCCCGATGAGTCGGGAGAGGTCAGGAACCACCCCGGCGGACCCCGCCCCGCACCGGACAGCGGCTCACGGGCCCGGGCCCGTAGCCCCCTTCTCAGTTGGGGTTGGAGCTGCGTGGTCGCGGTGGCCAACGCACGCACCCACCGCCGCTACGCGCGCGTGCGTCGCGGCACCGTGCTGATCTGCGACCGCTACGCCCTGGACTCGGCTGCACACCTGCGTTATCGCTACCCCGCTGCTGGAACCTTCGCCCTCCAGCGCCGGCTGATCGTTCGGCTGTCGCCCGCCCCACGTGCCGCGTTCTTCCTCGATGTCTCTCCCTCGGCAGCGCGGGCGAGGAAACCCGAGCAGTACACCACCCGCGATCTCGCGCGGCTTCGCGGTCTCTACCTCGAGGAGAGCTCCCGGCAGGCCGTCACGGTCGTCGACGGGGAGCGCCCCGAGTCCGAGCTGGCGGCCGCGTTGGCTGAGCAGACCTGGCGAGCCCTGAGCCGACCTGGTCGCCTGGGCCGGCTCAGAATACTGCTGAGCCGGTGACGACCTCGAGCATCGCTGCGAGGGTCGACACGGAGAGGGTCTCGGGTCCGCCGCCGCTGATCCGTCGACCCAGCCGGCGGGCGAAGAACGCGACCATCAGGGGTTCGGCGAGCCGGTCCGAACCGGTCGCGGCGAGCACACACTCTCGGTGCCAGGAACGGGCCGCGGAGAAGAGCGGCTCGTCGATCCAGGCCAGATGGAAGGATCGCACCACCTCGGTCTGAGACCACCTGTTCAGGGCGACACCGTGTTCGAGCAGCGCCACCGCGGCCTGCAGTGCGTCATGGCCGGGAACACCCCCGGGGTGGGCGGTCTCCCAGTCCACCAACCCGACGAACGACGGTCCGTCCACCAGCCAGTTCTGCGCGGAGAGGTCGCGATGCTGGAGGCTCACCGCATGCATTGACCGCAGGTCCCGCCGCGCGGCGTCCACCAGCGTGGCGGTCGCGGTCGACCTGACGTGGGACGCGGCCAGGGCGAGGTAGTGGTCCAGGTCATTCGGTCCACGGTGGGCGGTGCTCTCCGTCAGGCGGACGAGCCCGGCACCGAGCGCGTCGTACGCCGCGACGTAGTCCCTCGACCAACCGGAACCTCGTGGCGCCAGCACCCACAGGGGACGACCCGGCAGACCCTCCTGCACGCTCATCGTGGCCACGGGAGGCAGCTGTCGTGGGGCGATGCCGGCGTCGGCGGCCGCACGGAGGGCCTCCTCCTCCGGATCCTGTACCCCGTCCGACGGCCCCGGCTTCAGCAGCAGCATCGGATGACGGGAATCGCCGAACACGAAGAAGTACCGGCCGGATGCTCGTTGGATGACCAGCGCCGACAGCGACGGGGCGTGAGTCGGGAGACGGTCCGAACTCGCGGCGAGCTCACCCCACGACTGCGTCACCTCCTCGAGAAGAAGGTCCACCTCGGGGATCGGTCGCGCCGGTAGCCGACGCGCGACCGCGGCCGCAGGACGCACCGGGAGTCCCCGCCGCCCCACCCACGCCAACGCGGCTCCCCCGCTGCGCGTGGCGGGCATGCCGTGGTTCAGCGCATGGGAGTGGAGTTCGAGCAACAACCGTGCGGGATAGGGCGATCCGACGTCCACCCACGCCGGGCGAGGGCGGCGTACGAACGCAAAACGACGACTCATCGCCGCGCCTTGCGAGAGAGCAGGTGCCGCACGACCGCGAGCTGTTCGGGGGCGAACCGACGCACCACCAACGCCCACGCGAGGAAGTAGGCGGTCATTCCCACCAGCAACTCGATCAGGACAGGTGCCCGCATCGCCAACAGAGCGGCAGCGAGCACGAGCGACGCACCGGCGGCCGGCAGGAGGGGCGGCAGGAGTCGGGGCCGTGGCGTCGGGCTGCGCAGGACGACGAGCACGACCACCGTCTGCACCGCGTAGGCCACGCTCGTGGCCGCCGCTGCTCCGGCGCTTCCGTACGGCGGAATGAGCACCAGGTTCAACGCCAGGTTGGTCAGCAGCGCCACGCAGGAGGCCAACAACATCGCCCGGGTACGAAGCCGGGCCATCATCAGCGCGGTCCCGAACAGCGCCGCGGCGAACAGCAGCGGCGCGGGTGCCAGCCACGCCAACGCCCGTCCCGAATCCGTGGCGTAATCGCTGCCGAACAACAGACCGATCACCGCGCCGCCCTCCAGCACACTGACCACGGCGAAGGGCAGATAGATGAATCCCACGACGGCCAGGGCACGCTCATAGGCCGAGCGCTGACGCGGACCCGAGGAAGTTGCGCTCACCACCGGGAAGATCGCCTGGTGCACGGCGTAGGACACGAACAGCACGGTCTCCAGCAACCGGTAGGCCACCGAGTAGACCGCCACCTCCGCGTCGCCACGCAACCGGGCCAGCAACACCATGTCCACCCGGAAGAGCAGCATCAGCACGAGTCCGCTGATCCCGATGAGGAACGTGCCGGAAGCCGCCGCCCTGAGGTCGGCGCGAGTGAGCCCGCGCAGACCGGGACGAACGTCGAGTCGTCGGACCGCAACGTGGTGCACGGCCCAGCCGACGAGGGTGCCGGCGAGGAATCCCGCTGCCAGCCCGAGCGGCCCCAGCCCCGCCGCGAGCGCGGCCACGATCATCACTGCGGTCACCAACCGCTGCACGACCAGCGCCGTCGAGACCCCCGTTGGTGACTGGCGGACCGAGGCCACCGCTCGGGCGGTGTGGCTCCAGAGCTCGGGGAATCCGGCCAGCAACATGAGCACCAACACCAACCAGGAGGCCAGCGTCGGTCTGCTGCCCAGGGCCAGCAGTGCGGCCGCCACGAAGACCAGCGCCGCCAGCCCGGTCTTCCACACCTGCGAACCCAGATAGACCCGCGGAAGGGATGCGACCTCGGCGCTCCCCCGCCGGACCACCCCGGAGTCGAAACCCCAGGCCGCGAACGAACTGAGCAGATACATCAACGCCATGGCGTAGGAGACGGCGCCGAAGTCCTCCTGGGACAACATCCGCGCCGCGACGACGGTCCACGCCAGGGTGGCGAACTTCCCGAGGATCTCGGCGATGCCGCGGACCGATGCGTTGCGCGCCGCTCGATAGGTGACCGCCCCGATGCCGGCCGTCTTCTCAGCGGTCATGTCGGACCCGATCATCGGACCGTGTGTAGCGGGCGACGCCTCCCTTGAGGCAGCCGGCCGCCTTGGCGAAGTCCTTCATCGCCAACACGACGGGGATGAGCGCGATGGTGGCGGGCCGACTTCGCTCCCGGCGCGCCCGGGAGAGGGGTACGGCGAGGTAGCCGCCCGCTGCCGCCATCATGGCGGCCCGGGACCGGGGGCCGCCGCGGGCGAGCACGGTCGTGGCGAAGAGGTAGCCACCGGCGCGGGCCAGGTCGCGGCTGACCAGTGGCGACGATCCGGCGCGGGCACCCCATTCGCCGTACTTGGCGTACATCCGCGCGGTGTCGCGGATCCGGTCGGCCTGGGCCCAGGTGACCTGCGCGTCCAGAGCCAGCACGCTGGTTCCGCCGCTCGCCCGAACAGCCGCACCGAACACCGCGTCCTCGGAACTGTCCAGCCCGGTGTCGAATCCACCAGCCCGCTCCCAGGCTTCCACCGTGCAGGCCATCGAACGTCCGTCAAGACGACGGGCGTCGAAGCGTCGTCCGGTCAGCAGGCCCGAGACCCGCACCGCGGGGGTACGTCGTCGGGACTCCTCGATCGAGGGGAACAGCGCCAGTCTGCAGGCCTCGCGCACGCGGTCGCCGTCGTCGACGTCGTACACCCCCACGACCAGGTCGGCCGGCACCGCCTCGGCGAAGGGGGCTCGCAGGGCCGACAACCAGTCCGGCCCGGGCACGCACCCGGCGTCGGTGCACGCCACGACCGCACGGGAGGCCTCGGCGAAGCCGAGATTGCGGGCGGCGGAGAGGTTCACACCGGGACCCGTGAGCAGACGCACCCGAGCGTCGACTGCCGCCCAACGGGCCAGCTCGGTGGCGGTGTCGTCCGAGGACCGGTCGTCGAGCAAGAGATATTCGTCCTGCGGTCCGAGCTGGCCGAGGACCTCCGAGACGACGTCGTCGATGTGCCCGGCCTCGTTCCGGAAGCAGGTGAGCACGGTGACCGGTGGGCCGGTCAGACCCGCCCCGGGACGACTGGCCAGCGTGGCCAACGTCCCGACGAGCTGCTCCGTGCACGCCGCAGCGTCGGGGTGGTCCTCGATCAGCATCCGCGCCGCGGCGCGATACGTCGGGCGTGCCTGGGGCGTTCCCAGCTCCCGCAGGGCCTGGGCCACCGACGCTGGGTCATACCCGTCCACCACCCGACCCGCCACGGACGCCATCCGCTCCACCTCGGGATTTCCGCGCGCCCCTACCAGGGGGACACCCGCCTCGAGTGCCTCGAGGGCGACGATCGAATACCCCTCACGACCGAACCTGGTGCCCTCGCCGCGCGTGAGCACGGCCACGGCATCGAACCCCGCCAACCATCGCCCGACCTCAGCCACCTCGCCGACCAGGGACACCCGGTGCGCCACGTCCAGGGTCCGAGCCAGTTCCCGCAGCCGTGACTTCTCTGCGGTCGCGGAAGAGTCCTCCGGTCCGATCACCACCAGCCGCCAGGCGGAGGCAGGATCCTCCGCCAGAGCACGGATCGCGGTGTCGATGCCCTTGTAGGGGACCAGCCGAGCAACCATCGCGAGAGTGGGTGCCTCATCGAGCGCCACATCGCGCGCGGCCCAGAACGTCCGCGCGTCGGCGTACGACGCCGCGGGGGTTGTCGGTCGCGGCGGAGGCACCAGCACGCAGTCGCGGCGGCCGGCGGCTGCCCCGACAGCGGCCGACGTGGCGATGACGAGGTCGCTGAGCCCGCCCAGGGTGCGGGCCAATTCGCGGTCCCAGGAGAAGTCGTGCTTCATCCAGGCGACCGGAACCCCGCTGAGCCGGGCGGCGGGCACCACGGCTGCGGCAGCCTTGACTCCGTTGGCGAGCACCACCTCCGTCTCGCTGTTGCGCAGCCGCTTGGCCAGGTCACGCGTCCGCCTACCCAGGGCCAATGGGCTGGTCCCTGTGGGCAGCAGCTCCACCGCGATTCCGCGGGCGGTCAGTTCGCCCCGCAACGGACCGTCCTGGAGAAGCCATACGTCCACGTTCAGGCGGGCGAGACCGTTGTCGAGCAGACCCAACAACCAGCGCTCGGACCCCCCGAGCGATCCGTAGGGAGTGACCACGGTGCACCGCAACGCTCGCAGCGCTCCGGTCACGTTCGCAGATCCTTCGCCAGCGTCAGATCGGCGGCGGACTCAGGGCGAGACCCCTGGCGGACGATGCGAAGCTGCGCGACGAGGAGGCCGACGAGCAGCCACACCATGGCATTGCCCGCGGCGTTACGCAGCGGGTAGTCGAGCACCCCGTGCGTTGCGATCGCCACGAGGGAGGCAACCAGGGCCGGCTGCAGGGTGACGAATCGGCCGTTCCCCTCGCTCGCGCGAGCAACCCGCACGCCCGTCCCCAGGAAGACCAGACCGCCGACCAGGGCGAGCAGGGCGGCGAGACCGAACAGCCCGTACTCCGCAGTCACGGTGAGCAGGAGCTGGTGGGCGTGCTCGGGCGGCAGCCCGACGCTGTCTGGTGCCGACTGTGCCGCAGTCGGGAAGGCACCGGGCCCCTGTCCGGTCAGGGGACGGTCCTGGATCTGGCGTAGGGCCTCGGTCCAGATCAGCGGCCGATCGTCGTAGGGGTTGCTCGAGGGCTCCCGGATGCTGGACAACCGGGCCGCCAGCGACATCGACAGCGAGGACCCCAGCACCGTCAGCAGGACTAGAGATCCGGCCCCGAAGCCGACGAGGCGCGCGAGAGTACGGCGCGAGGAGGGATCGAGCACGGCGAGCGAGACCAGCCCGACACTCGCACCGATCCAACCTCCGCGTGAGAACGAGAGCAGGAGGGCACCGAGGAGAAGGGCCGCCGACACGGCGCACAGCAGTCGAGTGGCGAGGCTCGAGGTGGCGAGACCGAGTCCGGCGGTCAGGACCAGCAGGGCCGCCGCCACCAGCCCCAGCTCGTTGGGTTGGCCGAAGGGACCCAGCGCTCGGTTCGACACCACCGCACCGTCGAGATAGGGCGTCACGTCTCCCAAGGTCAGCAGGGCCCACGCAGAGATCACACCACCGGCGATCGACAGCGCCCCGACGACCTGGTGCACGTGGCGGGTGGTGAGCAGCACCGTGGTCATCGTGACCACCAGCAGGACCCCTAGGAGCAAGCGGATGTCCAGCCGGAACGCCGCGTCAGGATCCCGCGCCCCGGTGGTGGCCAGGGCTGCAGCGAGCAACATGGCGAGCAACGGCACACCAACCTGCCAGGGAGGAAGGACGACGGTCCGACGCAGCGTCGCCTGGGTGAGCGCGAACATCACCACCAGCACCATGGCGAGCTGGACCACTTCGAGCGGGCCCAGAGAGAGCAACCCGACGGGCAACACGAGCGCAAACCCGCCTACCAGTGCGTGGGGCTTGAAGATCGCGACCCACCCCAGGACAGGGAGCACCATCAAACCTGCCAGCAACCAGGGACCGGTCCGCAACCCGATTTCGGCCAGGACGACGCCGAGAACGGCGGAGGCCGCCAGCGCCAGCAGAATAGTGGCCGTGCCAGGCGTCATCCGACTGCGCTCAGTACGGATCGTGCTCATGGTCGTAGCCGGGGCGTGCGGGTCGTCAACCGACGCACCAGCCGGCGCGCCCACGGGGCGCGCTGGAGCATGAGCCAGACCCGACGATAGTGCGGCAGGTGTTTGACGCGGAAGGATCGATGGGTGTCGGTGGCGTTGACGTCCACCCGGGACACGGCAAACCGTCCATCGTCCTCGAAGACCGAGAAGGCGACGAGAACCCCGGTGCTTTCGGCAGCGGCTCTCGCGGCGGCGTCGTGTCCGCCGTAGGGATAGGCGAGGCAGCGCACCTCACGGCCCACAACGTCGGATAGCTCCGAGGTGGCCGCGACCGTCTGACGGTCCAGCTCAGCCCGCTCCAAACCCCGGAAGTCGCGGTGATCGCGCCCGTGCACGCCGATCTCGATGTCAAAGTTCTCCTGCAGGTGGCGCAACTCTTCAGCGGTGATGATCGGCTCGGCGCTCGGCTCGGGCAGCCAGTGCGCAGACTCGCCGAGGAGTCCCGATGGCACGAAGAGGACAGCCGGGACGCCGAGACGGCGCAGGACAGGGGCAGCCAACTCCGCCACGGAGGGGAAGCCGTCATCGATGGTGACCAGGAAGCTCTTGCGCGGGGTACGCCGCAGCGCCCGAGCGTCGAGGTATCCATCGAGGTCCAGGGGGGTCCAATCGTGCTCCCTCAACCACGTCAGTTGCTGCTCGAACTGCGCGACCTCCACGAACAAGTTCTCCGGGTCATCGTCGCGACGGGTGGAGCAGAAACCGTGATACATCAACACGACCGGGGCCCTGCTCCACCGCACGCGACTACGGCGGCGTGGAGTCGCGGGGGTCGGACGGTTCAGGACCACGCCACGGATCGTTAGGCCCATTCGCCGATACCGCTCGATCTCCTTGCGAACGTCGGTCGCCGGCGTGCCCAGACCCACGACGAGAACCACATCGGCTGCCTGGGTTGTGGCTGCCTCGGCCACCAGCGACACCTGCGTGGCCGAGACATCGACCAGCACGCGATCCCACCGGCTCACCGCCGCCTTCAGCACCTCTCCTAGTTGGTCGCCGCGAAGGCTCTTTCCGTTTCCGGGGAAGGGCCGTGTCCCGACCACTTCGACGCCGTAGACCTCATCGACGGCGTCGACCAGCAACTCCGGCCGAGCCAGGACGTCGTGCAACCCCACATCACCCGGGAGGCCGAGGTGGGTGCTCAACCCGGCTCGTTCTGCTTCGGCGTCCACCAGCACCACCGACTCACCCTGGCTGGTCGCCGACCGAGCCAGCATCCAGGCGACCGAGGAGGCTCCCGCTCCCCGACCGAGACCCAGGACGTACGTCGTCCCCCGGCGCCCGTCCCGCTCAGCTGCCCGGAACCCCTGCCTGAGCTCCCGTTCTGCAGCCACCACGGCGTCGCCGTCGTGTCCTCCGGAGAGCGGGGCATGCTTCCCGAAGTCGGGTACGACGCCCAGGAGCGCCACTCCAGCGACGGCTTCGACATCCTCGCTGGAACGGATCCTGGGCCGAGCAAGTTCGAGGGCGCAGGCCAACCCCAGCGCCACAGCCAACGCGGTCAGGACGAGAACCCCCTGCAGGACCCGGGGCGAGGCGGCCAGAGCGATCGACTGGTCGGAACCTTCGGCGAGGACCTCGCCGTCCACCGTTGGGTCACGCTGCGCCAGCAGTACTCCCTCCTGTGCCACGGCGTCGACGATGGCCCGAGCCTGGAGCGCCGTCGGGGCCGCAGCGACGATCCGCAGGTTCGCCGAAGGCGGGGCTGCAATCACGCTGACTCCGGAGCGCACGGTGTCGAAGTCCGTCCCCGTCTGGTCGGCTACTCGCAACAGCATGTCGTCCGACTGCAGCGACACCACGTAGCGATCGACGGCAAGCTGGATCAGGTCGTTGTCGGCGATCTGTCTGCTCTCCGGAACCACGGCGATCACGCTGGCGGCCTGGTGCCGTTCCGGTTGCCGCTCCACCATCGTCACCGCTAGCAGGGCGCTGGGCAGGAACAGGGCCACGATCAGCGCCCAGCGCCATCGCAACGTCCGTCGAAGAGTTTCGGTCACCCCTCAGCTCCCTTTCCCCGCGCGACAAGAGCAATCATCGTGGCATGCCCGGAGTCGTCTGTCGCGGCCATCGAGCACGAGATTCATCCAGAGTGGGCGGACAGGAGTTCGCGATACAGGTCGAGGTACGCCTGGCCGGGACTGTTCTGTGCGGCCTGGGTCCGGGCCCACGCCAGAGCCTGACGGCTCCCCCGAGCCAGGGCATCGCGGTCCCCCACGATTTCGAGCAACGCGTCCGCCAGCGCGTCCGGAACACCGGGTTCGACGATGCGACGGGCGGCCGGCGACAAGCCCGCCGTCATCCCCTCCACCCGGGTCGCGATCACCGGCGTCCCGAGCGCGGCCGCCTCGAGCGGCACCAATGACATCGCCTCGTAGCGTGAGGGGCACACCACGACCGTGGCGGCTCGCATCCACCGGAAGCACTCCACTCGCGATTGCCATCCCATGAATGTCACACCGGACAGGCCTTCCGCAGCCAGTTCGAGTTCTTCGCGGAGCGGGCCGTCTCCGATGAACACCAACTCGCAATCGGGACGCTCGTCGCGCACGCGCGGCCACGCCTTGAGGAGGAAGTCCTGTCCCTTCTGTTGGGCCAACCGCGCACAGCAGACCACGATCTCTGCGGTCGGACGTAAGCCCAGTGCACGCCTGGTCGCCGTCTGGGTGGCGTGGTCGATCTGGGCAGCGAGGTCGGGCTCGACGCCGTTCTGGATCACCAGCAGGGGTCCTGGGATGTGGTGCTGCAGGCCGCCCCTGCGTTCGCCTTCGCTCACGCAGACCGTTGCGTGTGACCAGCGGGCCGCCAGTCGTTCCCAGGCGACGGCCGCCGTCCGGGCAGGCCCGACCACCGGCTGCCAGGACCAGGCGTGCGGGCTGAACACGGTGGGCACCCGGCCGCGGATCACCAACCGGCCGACCATCCCGGCCTGCGAGCTGTGTAGGTGCACCACGGCGGGGTGCTCGCGTTGGATCAGAGTGGCCAGCACACGTAGTTCACCGAGCGTTCCGGGCCCCGGGCCCCTGGCCGCCGGCCAGTCCAAGACCTCGGCCCCGGCGCATCGGGACAGCTCCTGCAGTTCCCCTGGGGGACAGGTCACCACCACGTCGAGACCGGCCTGGGTCTGCGCCCTCACGAGGTCCGCGATCACATGGGCAACCCCTGCCTCCACTGCTTGCGAGACGTGCAGTATTGGCGATCCAGATGGCTCCCGTGTGCCCATCGTCGCGATGCTATCAAGCGAAAATTGGCATTTATTTTACCAGACGACGAAGCGCCCAGAACACAGGTTTCGGAGATAGGTTGCCCCGAAGCATCGCGTAGCCGTTCTGATGTCGATCCGATCCCTTTTCGGCCAGGTCCTTGTACCAGAAGGCCTTCTTGACGTACGGGTAGTCGCGCCCGAGCACCTTCAACGCCCGGACCGCGTACCTGGCCTGTTGCCGCTGGCTCACGCCTCGTTCCCAGGCTGCGTCGCCCAAGCTGTTGCGGTGTGAGCTCCACCCGAACTCCGTCACCCACACGGGTCGCTTGTCGCGGTGCTGCACCATCACCCGGCGAACCGCACCGAGGTGGCGCATCCGCCAGTCCTTCCCGTTGTCGGGTAGGCCCGGAGCAGCATCGGCGGGAGCCATGTAGGGGTGCACGCCCAAGATGTCGAAGCATCCTCGTGCCCCTACGGCGTAGGCGCGCCGCAACCACGCGTCGTCGTTGTACATCAGACCGCCGAAGACGACCTTCGCCTTGCGGTCCTGGCGATGGAGCTTCGAGGAGGCCGCGCACAGCAAGCGTGTGTAGACGCGCGGGTCGGCCCCTCTCAGGAAGTCAGTGGAGTTCGGCTCGTTCCAGATCTCCCAGGCCCCAACCCGGTCATCCCAACGCCGGGCCGCCCACGCAATGGCCTTGGCGTAATCGGAGGCGCGGTCGGGCGCGACGCGCTCCCCCTTGCCCTTGTTCGCCCAGGAGGGGGTCAGCCAGAACGTCACGAGCACCCGGAGTCCACGCTGTTTCGCTTGCGCGAGGACCTCGTCGACAAGGGGGACTCCCCACCGGTGGTCGTAGGAGCCACGTCGCGGCTGGATCATCGCCCAACTCACGTCCAACCGCACCCACCGTGCCCCGGACTGGGAGATCCGGTCCAGGACCGCAGCACGCTTGGCCCTGTCGTAGTGCGACCACAGGCCGTGGAACTGGACCCCCAGGTCCGGGACCCGGGTTGCGGGTCGGGCCGCAGCCTGGGCGGGCGTCAGATCGGTGGGTGAGGCGACGTGTCGGGTCACGGGGTGTCGGGTCACGGGTGAGGTCACCGAAGCGATCAGCAGGAGCAGGACGATGGAGCAGGCCACCATCGCCACCAGACCCGTTCCCGGTCTCGACACCACTCTCATCACCCCGACATTATGCAGGCGGCAGAGCGGCCCGGGTCAGACGTTCTGGGGGAACCCCAGGTTGATCCCGCCATGGCTGGGGTCCGGCCAACGGCTGGTGATGGCCTTCTCCCGGGTGAAGAAGTCGACCCCCTGGGGGCCGTAGGCCTTGGCGTCACCGAACAACGACGCCTTCCAGCCTCCGAAGGAGTGGTAGGCCACCGGGACCGGGATCGGGACATTGATGCCGACCATGCCGACCTGGACCTCCCGCTGGAAGCGTCGGGCCGCCCCACCGTCGTTGGTGAAGATGGCGACCCCGTTGCCGTAGGGGCTGGCATTGATCAGGGCCATCCCCTCGTCGTACGTCGAGACGCGCACCACCGAGAGCACCGGACCGAAGATCTCGTCGGTGTAGACCGTCGAGTCGGTCGGCACCCGGTCCACCAGGGTCGGACCGAGCCAAAAACCGTCGGCCGCCCCGTCGGGAGTGACATCGCGCCCGTCCACCACGAGGTCCGCGCCGTCGGTCACCGCAACATCGAGATAGCCGGCCACCTTGTCGCGGTGCTCCCGGGTGATCAGCGGGCCCATGTCCGCCCCGCCACGGCCGTCGCCGGTGACGAGTTTGCCCATCCGGTCGCGGACCCGGGAGACCACCTCGTCGGCGATCGAGTCGATCGCCAGCACCACCGAGACGGCCATGCACCGCTCGCCGGCCGAACCGAAGCCCGCGTTGACCGCGGCGTCGGCGACCAGGTCGAGGTCCGCATCGGGCAGCACCAGCATGTGGTTCTTCGCCCCACCCAGGGCCTGGACCCGTTTGCCGTGCTTGGTGGCGGTCTCATAGACGTGGCGGGCGATCGGTGTCGATCCGACGAACGAGATCGAGGCGACGTCCGGGTGGACCAACAGGGCGTCGACCGCCTCCTTGTCGCCGTGGACGACGTTGAACACGCCCTCCGGCAGACCGGACTCGGCGAGGACCTCGGCCATCCAGTTGGCGACGCTCGGGTCCTTCTCGCTGGGCTTGAGGACCACCGCGTTGCCCGTCGCGATGGCGATCGGGAAGAACCAGAGCGGGACCATGGCCGGGAAGTTGAAGGGGCTGATGATGCCCACGACACCCATCGGTTGTTTCAGGGAGTAGACGTCGACGTCGGTGGAGACGTTCTCCGAGTAGGACCCCTTGGTCAACTGCGGCATCCCGCAGGCGAACTCCACGACCTCCAGGCCGCGGGCCACCTCACCGGCGGCGTCGGAGAGGACCTTGCCGTGCTCGGAGGTCAGGATCGCGGCGAGTTCGTCCTTGCGGGCGTTGAGGCGTTCTCGGAAGCCGAACATCACCTGTTGGCGTTTGGTGATCGAGGAACTGCCCCACCCGGTGGGGCCCTCGAACGCCGCGCGCGCGGTGGCTACGGCCAGGTCGACGTCCTCGACCGAGGCGTACCGCACCTGCTTGGTGACCTCACCCAGAGCGGGGTCGTAGACCGGTCCGGTGCGGGTGGAGCTCCCGGGCTGGGTGCGGCCACCGATCCAGTGGTCCAACGTGGGCAGATCAGTGGAGAGATCAGTCATGTCACAGCTCCTCGTCCAGCAGGGTGAGTACGTCGTCGTAGATCGCCAGCGCCTCGGCGACCTCCTCGTCGGTGACCACGCATGGGGGCACCGCGTGGATGCGGTTGTCGGCGGCGAAGGGCAGCAGACCCCGAGCCAACATCTCCTTCTTGGCCCGTCCGATGACCGCCGGGCCGACGGGTTCGCGGGTTTCGGGGTCGCGGACCAGTTCGATGGCCCAGAACACCCCGAGGCCCCGCACCTCCCCCACGATCGGGTGTCGGTCGGCCAGGTCACGCAGACCGGGTCCCAGCACGTCGCTGCCGATGTGTCGGGCGTGGTCGACGATGCCCTCTGACTCCATGGCGTCCAGCGCCCCCACGATCGAGGCGGCCGCCAGCGGGTGTCCGGAGTAGGTCAGACCGCCGGGGAAGACGGCGTCGTCGAAGCTGCTCGCGATCTCGTCGGAGATCACCACCCCACCGACCGGCACGTAGCCGGAGTTGACGCCCTTGGCGAAGGCGATCAGATCGGGTCGTACGTCGAAGCCGTCGAAGGCGAACCATTCACCGGTGCGGCCGAAACCGGCCATCACCTCGTCGAGGATCAACACGATGCCGTGTTGATCGCACAACTCCCGAACACCGGGCAGGTAGCCCGGCGGTGGGACCAGGACCCCCGCGGTGCCGGGGATCGTCTCCAGGAGGACCGCAGCGATCCCGGAAGGCCCCTCGCACTCGATGACCCGACGTAGGTGCTGCAACGCCCGCGCGGACTCCTCTTCGGGCGTAGTGGCCCAGAACTCCGAGCGGTAGAGGTAGGGCCCGAAGACGTGCACGTGGCCACGCGCGAACTCGTTGGGCACCCGACGCCAGTCCCCGGTAGCCACCACCGCAGCGCCGGTGTTGCCGTGGTAGCTGCGGTAGGTCGAGACGACCTTGTCGCGGCCGGTGTGCACCCGCGCCATGCGTACGGCGTTCTCGATCGCGTCGGCGCCGCCGTTGGTGAAGAAGACCTTGTTCATCCCCTCGGGGGCCCGGTCGGTGATCCGGCGTGCGGCCTCGCCCCGGGCCAGGTTGGCCGTCGGGGGTCCGATGGTGGCCAGCGTGGCCGCCTGCTCCTGGATGGCCCGTACGACGGCCGGGTGCTGGTGACCGATGTTGACGTTGACCAGTTGGCTGGAGAAGTCGAGGTAGCGGCGCCCGTCGTGGTCCCACACGTGGGACCCGAGTCCGCCGGCGATCGGCATCGGGTCGAGAGCGCCCTGGGCCGACCAGGAGTGGAAGACGTGTGCCCTGTCCAGCTCGACGGTTCGGCGGCCGGTCTCCTGGGGGGACGTCATACCTTGGCCTGCACGTGCTCGCGCAGGGCCGGGATGATGGATTCACCGTAGACCCGCATGGTCTCCTCCTTGTTGTCGTGTTGGAGGTAGACCGCGAACTGGTCGACCCCGATGTCGCGTAACGCCTCCAGTTTGGCGCGGTGGGCCTCAGGTGACCCCAGGATGCAGAAGCGGTCGACGATCTCGTCGGGCACGAACTCGGCGTGGGTGTTGCCCGCCCGACCGTGTTCGTTGTAGTCGTAGCCCTCGCGCCCGGCGATGTAGTCGGTCAAGGCCTGCGGGATGTGGCTTCCCTCCTCCGTCCCTGCGTAGCGGGCGACGATGTCGGCGACGTGGTTGCCGACCATCCCGCCGAACCACCGGCACTGCTCGCGCATGTGGGCCATCGACTCCGGTGAGTCGTCCCCGACGTACGCCGGCGCCGCGACGCAGAACGTGATCGCCTCCGGATCGCGTCCGGCGTCGGCAGCGGCCTGACGGACCGCGCCGATCATCCAGGCGGCGATGTCCACATCGGCCAACTGCAGGATGAAACCGTCCCCGACCTCACCGGCCGTCTTCAACGCCAAGGGTCCGTACGCCGCCACCCAGACCTCCAGTGCCGAGGACCGGGCCCAGGGGAACCGCAGGGTCGTGCCGTTGTGCTCCACCGACCGACAGTTGGCTAGCTCGCGGATCACGTGGGTGGCGTCCCGCACATCCTTCAGCGTGGTCGGTTTCCCGTTCAGGACCCGCACCGCGGAGTCCCCGCGCCCGATGCCGCACACGGTGCGGTTGCCGTACATCTCGTTGAGGGTGGCGAACGTCGAGGCCGTGACCGTCCAGTCGCGCGTCGCCGGGTTGGTGACCATGGTGCCGACCGTGATCCGTTGGGTCTGGGCCAGGATCGCGGAGTAGATGACGTACGGCTCCTGCCACAGCAGGTGGGAGTCGAAGGTCCAGGCGTAGTCGAAGCCGTGCTCCTCAGCCTGCTTGGCCAGGGCCACGGTGCGCCAGGCGGGCGGGTTGGTCTGCAGTACGACGCCGAAATCCATGAGGTGCTCCCTACTAGGTGGTTGAGGCTGACGCTGGTTGAGGTGCGAGCGAAGCGAGCCTCGAAACCCGTCAGCGACGGCGGAGTCAGAT
This sequence comes from Nocardioides salsibiostraticola, assembly GCF_054783655.1. Taxonomy (NCBI): domain Bacteria; kingdom Bacillati; phylum Actinomycetota; class Actinomycetes; order Propionibacteriales; family Nocardioidaceae; genus Nocardioides; species Nocardioides salsibiostraticola. The sequence continues at coordinate 422,228 of NZ_BAAGQD010000001.1, forward strand.
CAGGTACTGCGACAGACCCCGCCGGAGGTACTTCCCGTGACCGGCGCGCCCGTAGAAGGCTCCGTCGGCCACCACCACCGACCCGCGGGACACCACGACGTCGACGTGCCCGTCGATCTCGTAGCCCTCCCAGGCCGAGTAGTCCATGTTCATGTGGTGCGTCTTGTCGAGGCCGATCGAGGTGTGGCCGCGCGGGTCGTAGACGACCAGGTCGGCGTCCGCACCGGGGGCGATCACGCCTTTGGTGCCGTAGAGGCCGAACATCCTGGCGGGGGTGGTCGAGGTGAGTTCGACCCAGCGCTCGAGGCTGATCTCCCCGGTGACGACGCCCTGATAGAGCAGGTCCATCCGGTGCTCGATGGAGCCGATCCCGTTGGGGATGGCCCGGAAGTCGCCGCGGCCGAGTTCTTTCTGGTCCTTGATGCAGAAGGGGCAGTGGTCGGTGGAGACCATCTGAAGGTCGTTGGTCCGCAGGCCCTGCCACATGGCCTCCTGATGCCCCTCCTCGCGCGAACGCAGCGGGGTCGAGCAGACCCACTTGGCTCCCTCGAACTCCCCCCAGGTCGGGTCCCCCTGGGCACCCAACTGTTCCTCCAGCGAGAGGTAGAGGTACTGCGGGCAGGTCTCGCCGAACACGTTCTTCCCGCGGTCGCGGGCAGCGGCGAGTTGGGCGACGGCCTGCTTGGCGCTGACGTGAACGACGTACAACGGGGCCTCGGTCAGGTCGGCCAACATGATGGCCCGGTGGGTGGCCTCCTCCTCCATCTGCCAGGCCCGCGCGATGCCGTGGAAGTAGGGGGCGGTCTTGCCGGCGTTGTAGAGCTGTTCGGCCAGGACGTCGATGGCCGGGCCGTTCTCGGCGTGCATCATCGTCATCAGCCCCAGCTCGGAGGCCTTCTGCATGGCCCGCAGGACCTGGGCGTCGTCGGAGTAGAAGACACCGGGGTAGGCCATGAACAGCTTGTAGGAGGAGATCCCCTCGTCGACCAGGGTCTCCATGGCCTTGAGCGACTGCTCGTCCACACCACCGATGATCTGGTGGAAGCCGTAGTCGATGGCGCAGTTGCCGGCCGCCTTCTGGTGCCAGGTCGCCAGGGCGGTCTCGACCGCCTCGCCGGTCTTCTGGACGGCGAAGTCGATGATCGAGGTCGTCCCGCCCCAGGCCGCGGCGGTGGTGCCGGACTCGAAGGTGTCGCTGGCCTCGGTGCCGCCGAAGGGCAGTTGCATGTGGGTGTGGGCGTCGATGCCGCCGGGGATGACGTACTTGCCCCTGGCGTCGATGACCCGGTCGACGCTGCTCGTGAGGTCGTGGCCCAGCAGGGTCGAGCCGGGTGCGAGAACGGCCACGATCCGCTCACCGTCGACCAGCACGTCGGCCTCGGTGCGGCCGGTGGAGCTGACCACGGTGCCACCGGAGATGAGCAGGGTTCCCGATCCTGTTCCCATGTCGGCCCCCTAGGCCTGGGCGATCGCGGTGTAGGAGTCGGGCCGACGGTCACGGTAGAACTGCCAGTCGTCGCGCATCTCCCGGACCATGTCCAGATCCAGGTCCCGCACCAGCAACTCCTCCTCACTCGAGGAACCGAGGTCGCCCACGTAGTTGCCGCGCGGGTCCACCACCTGGCTGGTTCCGTAGAAGTTCACCGCCTCGTCGCCGTACTCGTTGTCCTCGAGGCCGACGCGGTTCGGAGCCAGGACGAAGTAGCCGTTCGCGACCGCCGCGCAGGGTTGCTCGACCTCCCACAGGCGGTTGGACAGTCCCGGCTTGGTGGCGTTGGGGTTGAAGACCATGTGGGCGCCGTTCAAACCCAGCTCGCGCCACCCCTCGGGGAAGTGCCGGTCGTAACAGATGTAGACGCCGACCTTGCCCACCGCGGTGTCGAACACGGGGTAGCCCAGGTTGCCGGGGCGGAAGTAGAACTTCTCCCAGAACTTCTCCACGTGCGGGAGGTGGTTCTTGCGGTAGGACCCGAGGATCGTGCCGTCGGCGTCGACGACCACGGCGGTGTTGTAGTAGACGCCGGTCTGCGCCTCCTCGTAGATCGGGAGGATCATCACCATGCTCAACTCGGCCGCCAGCGCGGCGAAGCGCTGAACGATCGGCCCGTCGGCCGGCTCGGCGTACCGGTAGTACTTCTGGTCCTGGGTGATCCCGAAGTAGGGGCCGTAGAAGAGCTCCTGGAAGCAGATGACCTGCGCCCCTTGTGCGTGCGCGTCGCGGGCGAACTGCTCGTGCTTGTCGAGCATCGACTCCTTGTCGCCGGTCCACGTGGTCTGGGAAATAGCGGCACGAACGATCGTCATGGGTACTCCGATGGCCAACTCGATGGGGTGAGGTGGAACACACTGTGCGGGCACCACAGTTCGCCAGCCATCACGCGCTGTCAAGGGTTGTCACGGCCGAGCGGTACTAACGGACTCGCTCGACCACGATCCGTGCGAAGTCCTCGGCGGCCGAGGGCGCAACGTCGAGGTAGAAGCCGGGCTCGATGAGTTCGAGTTCGCCCACCACCAGCGATCCGTCGATCTCCATCAGATCGACCCGGGCGTAGTCGAGGCGCTGGCCGAGAATCCCCTCGGCGGCGCTGACCGCGGCGAGGGACAGCTCACCGGCTGCTCCGTCGACGGGAACAGCAGCCATCGTGCCGCCGTACTCCTCGTGGACCCGCACCTCGCCTGCGGCCGGTCGCTTGTCGACCTGCACGACCGGTCGGCCGCCCATCACCACCACCGAAGACTCTCCGCGGGTGCGGACGCTCTCGACCAGCGGCTGGGCCAACCACGGGCCGGTGGTGAGACCCGCCAGGCGCAGATCATCGGTCACTTCCGCCACCACGACGCCGACCCCGCTGGCGCCGACCCGGGGCTTGACCACGATCGTTCCCCAGCGACCGAGCGCCTCGACGACCCCACCGAGCAGGTCGTCGTCGGCCACGGAGAGGGAGGGTACGACGGGCACCTGCTTCCCGAGTTCGAGCAGGTAGGCCTTGTCGTGGTTCCAGTCGAAGACCGCACCGCCGTTGAGGACGCTCGTATGTTCCTCCACCGCCTCCACCCAGGCACGGAAGGGAGCCCATCGGCGGTGGTAGTCCCAGGTCGCCCGGACCGCGACGAGGTCCGCGCCAGCCCAGTCGACCGACGGGTCGTCCCACACCGCCCAGGCGGCGTCGACTCCTTGTGCCGCCAGGGCCTGGAGAAGTGCCCCGCCTCCCGGTTCCCCCTCCGGGCACAGGCAGAAGGTGGCCAGCAGGACCTTGTTGTTTGCGGGGCTGGTCACGGGGCTGGTCACGGGGCTGGTCACGGGGCTGGTCACAGGGTTGGTCACCCGATCCGGTCGATGACCAGAGGTGGCGCCTCCACGGGGGACTCCGAGATCTCCCAGCCACCCTCCAATGAGGCCAGGGCGCGGTCGAAACGCTGAGGCTCGTCGGTCAGCAGGGTGAACAGCGGCGCTCCGGCGCTCACGCTGTCCCCTGGTCGGGCGTGCCACACGACGCCGGCTCCGTCCTGGACCGAGTCTCCCTGACGGGCCCGCCCGGCACCCAGGCGCCAGGCAGCCATCCCGACCGCCATCGCGTCGAGCCGCGAGAGGACTCCGCTGGTGGGTGCGGTGATGACGTGGGACTCGCGGGCCTGGGCCATCGGGGCGTCCGGGTCGCCGTCCTGGGCGCGGATCATCGCCTTCCAGGCATCCATGGCCGAACCGTCGGCCAGCTTCTCCGCCGGGTCGACGTCGTCGCGTCCGGCTCCGGCGAGCATCTCGCGGGCCAGGGCGAGGGTGAGCTCGACGACGTCGGCCGGGCCGCCTCCGGCGAGCACCTCGACCGATTCGGCGACCTCGATCGCGTTGCCGGCGGTCAGCCCGAGCGGGACGGACATGTCGGTCAGCAGGGCCGTCGTACGGACCCCGGCGTCGGTGCCGAGGGCGACCATCACCTCGGCCAGTTCGCGGGCCCGTTCGGTGGTCTTCATGAACGCGCCCGTGCCCACCTTCACGTCGAGGACCAGGGCGCCGGTCCCCTCGGCGATCTTCTTGCTCATGATGCTGCTGGCGATCAGCGGGATCGCCTCGACCGTCCCGGTCACGTCTCGCAGGGCGTAGAGCTTCTTGTCGGCGGGCGCCAGTCCGTCGCCGGCGGCACAGATGACGGCGCCGACGTCCTCGAGCTGGCGCATCATCTCGGCGTTGGTCAGGTCCGCGCGCCAACCGGGGATGGACTCGAGCTTGTCGAGCGTGCCTCCGGTGTGGCCGAGTCCTCGACCGGACAGCTGGGGCACCGCCACGCCACACGCAGCGACCAGTGGCGCCAACGGCAGGGTGATCTTGTCCCCCACCCCGCCGGTGGAGTGCTTGTCGGCGGTCGGTCGGGACAGCGATGAGAAGTCCATCCGCTCCCCCGAGGCGATCATCGCGGCGGTCCAGCGGCTGATCTCCGAGCGCTCCATCCCGTTGAGAAGGATGGCCATGGCCAGGGCGGACATCTGCTCGTCCGCCACGTCCCCGCGGGTGTAGGCGTCGATCACCCAGTCGATCTGGCTGTCGGTGAGTTGGTGGCCGTCACGCTTGGCGGTGATGACCTCGACGGCGTCATGTTGGTCGTTCATGGGCGGACTGTAGCCGTCTCGTCCGACCAGACGGACATACGGATTGCCGGGAGGTTTCGACTCGACGCGCTTAGGTCAGGTTGTCGGGCCCGAAGGCGTCCGGCAGGACCTCGTCCATGGTCTTGACGCCACTGACCGTCGACAGCAGTAGATCAGCGCCGCCGAACTCGAGGAGCAACTGTCGGCAGCGACCGCACGGCATCAGGACCTCGCCGGCAGCGTCGACACAGACGAAGTGGGTCAACCGTCCCCCACCGCTGCGCTGAAGGTCGCTGACCAAACCGCACTCGGCGCACAGGCTCAAACCGTAGGAGGCATTCTCGACGTTGCAGCCCGTCACGATCCGGCCGTCATCGACCAGGGCAGCGGCACCGACCGCGAACTTCGAGTACGGCGCGTAGGCGTGACCCATCGCTTCCACTGCGGCTTGTTGCAGCTCGGCCCAGGGCGAAGAGGTGTCGTTCACGTAGCTCCATTCGTTGGGGGTGCTCGGCGGCGGATCGGCCGCGGCCCTCACTCTCGCCGACGCGCTCACCGGGCGCAATCACCCGGCAAACGGAACCGAATCGGCCCTTTGAGTACGCCGAAGGTCGCAACTCGATAACCGTTGTGACGTGCGTCGCCTTCGGAGCGGCGCCAGCGGCTGTCTTTGTGTATCTTGCAACGGCTGCCCCGGCACCGCGGGGCGAAGACTTGGAGGCACCAGTGATCAACATGAAACGAGCCGCCATCGGCGGCGTCGCCGCTCTGGCCGTATCAACGGCTCTGTCCGCGTGCGGGAGTGCTCCCGACGAGGAGAGCTCGACCGACCCCAGCGGATCGAGCGCGACGAGCGACTTCCTCCCCTGCATCGTCTCTGATGCCGGTGGCTTCGACGACAAGTCGTTCAACCAGCTGAGCTTCGAAGGTGCCAACAAGGCCGCCGAGGAGCTGGGCGCCACCCTCAACGCCGTCGAGTCCAACAGCGAGAACGACTACGGCCCCAACCTGGAGAGCCTCACCGCCGAGGGTTGCAACGTCATCGTGACCGTCGGCTTCGCCCTTGCCTCGGCGACCAAGGACTCCGCGACCGCCAACCCCGACATCGAGTACGTGCTCATCGACGACTCGGCTGACGGTGGCGAAGACGGTCAGACCTTCGACGGGCAGGCCGACGTCGAGAACATCAAGCCGCTCCTCTACGACACCGCGCAGGCCGCTTTCCTGGCCGGCTACGCAGCCGCCGACTACACCGAGACCGGCGTCGTCGGCACCTACGGTGGGCAGCCCTTCCCGACCGTGACCATCTTCATGGACGGCTTCAAGCAGGGCGCCGAGTACTACGCCAAGGAGAAGGGCAAGGACGTCAAGGTCGTCGGCTGGGACGGTGAGAACGGCAGCTTCACCGGTGGCTTCGAGGCCAACCAGACCGCCACCAACACCGCGAAGCAGCTCATCGATCAGAAGGTCGACGTCATCCTTCCCGTGGGTGGCCCGATCTACCAGGGCGCGTTGACCGCCATCGCCGACTCCGGTCGCGACGTCGCCCTCATCGGTGCCGACGCGGACGTCTTCGAGACCGACCCCAACACCCAAGAGGTCATCCTCACCTCGGTCCTGAAGGGCATGGACGTCTCGACCTACGAAGCCGTTCTTGCCGCCGGCAACGAGGAGTTCGACTTCTCGCCCTACATCGGCACCCTGGAGAACGACGGCGTCGGCATTGCTCCGTTCCACAACTTCGAGAGCAAGATCTCCGACACGCTCGCCGACGAACTGGAGCAGGTCAAGGCAGGCATCATCGACGGGAGCATCCCGGTCACGTCGTACCTCAACCCCTGAGGTTCAACCCCTGACGCCCAACCTCTGATGCCCAACCTCTGATGCACCGAGCCACGGGAGGGAGGCCGACCCAACGGTCGGCCTCCTCTTCCCGTCCGCGGCGCATCTGGCCCCTAGGATCGCCCCATGCAACTCGTTCTGCGCGACATCACCAAGCGCTTCGGCTCCCTGGTCGCCAACGACCACATCTCCCTGACGGTGGAATCCGGGGAGATTCACTGCCTGCTCGGTGAGAACGGCGCCGGTAAGTCCACCTTGATGAACGTTCTCTACGGGCTCTACCGGGCCGATGAGGGCGAGATCATCCTCGACGGTGACGTCCAGCACTTCGCAGGCCCCGGCGACGCGATCGCCGCGGGCATCGGAATGGTTCACCAGCACTTCATGCTGGTCCCCGTCTTCACCGTCGCCGAGAACGTGATGCTGGGCAACGAGAGCACCGGCTTCGGCGGGTCCCTGGACCTCGACGCGGCCCGAGAGCGGGTGCGCGAGATCTCCCAACGCTTCGGCTTCCAGGTCGACCCCGACGCGATCGTCGAGGACCTGCCGGTAGGGGTTCAACAACGCGTGGAGATCATCAAGGCACTCTCGCGTGACGCGCAGGTGCTGGTCTTCGACGAGCCGACCGCGGTCCTCACGCCCCAGGAGACCGACGAACTGATGCAGATCATGCGTCAACTCAAAGCATCCGGCGTCGGCATCATCTTCATCACCCACAAACTGCGTGAGGTTCGCGAGGTCGCGGACCGGATCACCGTCATTCGGCTCGGCAAGGTCGTCGACGAGGCGGAACCCTCGGCAAGCAACGCCGAACTCGCCTCGCTCATGGTCGGTCGCCCCGTCGAGCTGACGGTCCACAAAGAACTGCCCAAACTCGGCGAGGACTCCTTGGTCGTGGAGGGGCTCACCGTGGTCGATGCCACTGGCCACGTGCACGTCAACGACGTCAGTTTCACCGTACGCGCCGGCGAGGTGCTCGCTGTCGCCGGCGTCCAGGGCAACGGCCAGACCGAGCTGACCGAGGCCCTGCTCGGCCTCCAAGGTCACGTCCGCGGCTCGATCACCCTCGAGGGCAAACAACTCGTGGGTCTCGGTGTTCGTAAAATTCTCGAACAAGGAGTCGGCTTCATCCCCGAGGATCGTCAGGTCGACGGTTTGGTGGGGTCGTTCACCATCGCCGAGAACCTGATGCTCGACCGAAGCTTCAGCAAACCCTTCGTCCGCCTCGGTTCGCTCCAGAAGTCCAAGCTCGATGCCTTCGCCCACGAGAAGCTCCAGGAGTACGACATCCGCGCACCCGGCGTGACCACACCGGCCAGCAATCTCTCGGGCGGAAACCAGCAGAAGGTGGTGGTGGCGCGAGAGCTCTCCAAGGACCTGAGGCTGTTGGTGGCGGCACAACCCACCCGTGGTGTGGACGTCGGCTCTATCGAGTTCATCCACCAGCAGATCATCGCCACCCGCGATCACGGCGTACCTGTGCTCGTTGTCTCGACCGAACTCGACGAGGTGTTCTCCCTCGCAGATAGGATCATGGTGTTGTACCGAGGTCGCGTCGTCGGCATCGTGCCGGCTGACACTCCCCGCGAGGTGCTCGGCCTGATGATGGCCGGAGAGCGTCCGGCCGGGTTGGTCGCATGACTCAGGATGTCGCGGCGCAGAACTCACCGCCCCCCGAGGAGGACCACGTTCCGCCTCCCCCACAGCAGAACCACTGGCACACCGTGATCAGGTCGATCACCACGGGCGGCGCACTGGTCGGCGTCCTCGCGGTGTTCCTCGCAATGGTGGTCGGCTCGTTGATGATCATGTTCACCGACGAAGCGGTCCGCGACTCCTCGAAGTACGTCTTCTCCCGGCCCCAGGACTTCTTCCAGAACTCATGGAACGCCATTGAGGGCGCCTACAGCGCCCTGTTCCGGGGATCGATCTACAACACCCGCGCGAACGACTCGGCCTCCGCCATCCGGCCCCTGACCGAGACGATGAAGTTCGCCGGCCCGCTCATCACCGCCGGACTCGGTGTGGGACTGGCCTTCCGCGCCGGAATGTTCAACATCGGCGGGCGAGGTCAGATGCTGCTCGGCGGTGCCGCAGCCGGCTACGTGGCGATCAACGCCAACCTGCCTGGCCCGTTGCTGCTCGTTGCCGCTGTCGCCGCCGGGATGGTGGCCGGTGCGATCTGGGCAGGCATCGTCGGGCTGCTCAAGGCACGCACCGGCGCTCACGAGGTGATCGTCACGATCATGCTCAACTACGTCGGTTTCTACCTCATCTTCTTCGCCCTCTCGCGCCAGGGAATCCTGCAGGCGCCAGGCTCGGCGAACCCCAAGTCGCTTCCGATGCCGGCCGACGCACAACTGCCCAAGCTCGCTGGAGACCGCTACAACCTCCACTTCGGCTTCCTGCTGGCTCTCGTGGCCGTCGCGGTGGTCTGGTGGCTGTTGAATCGCTCGGCCCTCGGATATCGCTTCCGGGCGGTGGGCGAGAACCCGCACGCGGCGCGTACCGCCGGGATCGACGTCGGACGCACCTACGTGATGGTGATGCTCATCGCCGGGGCCCTCGTGGGGCTGGCCGGGGTCAACCAGGTGCTCGGCACCGTGACCAGTGGCGTGTCGGTCGACCTGGATGCCGGGATCGGCTTCGACGCGATCACCGTTGCGTTGTTGGGTCGCTCCCGTCCGCTCGGCATCCTCGCCGCCGGGCTTCTGTTCGGGGCGTTCAAGGCCGGCGGCTTCGCGATGCAGGCCTCAGAGGGCATCCCGGTCGACATCGTGTTGGTGATCCAGTCGCTCATCGTGCTCTTCATCGCAGCTCCGCCGTTGGTTCAGGCACTGTTCCGTCTACCCGTGAAGGAGGAGGCGTGAGCAACTCCAGCCAACGTGACGCCGGCGCAAGGCCCGATGAGAGTGTCGCCGGCACTCCGGAGATCGTGTCCATCGTCAGCCGAAAGACGACCGTGCTGTTCGCGGTGGTCACGCTCGGGCTTGCGGCGGTCGTCGGCCTGGGATCCCAGTCGGGCGACACGACCTTCCGGCTGGCCGCCCGCAGCGATTTCTTCCAGTTGCCGGAGATCACAGTCCCGGCGGTGGGCACCGCCTGGGTGATGATCGCCATCATGGCGCTGTGCGTGGTCGACTCGGCGCGCCGACTTCTCGCCCAACGCAGCACACCGATCTGGTTGGCGATCGTGTTCTCCGTCGTCGCGATGACCGGGTTCCTGTCCTGGGCCGCCGCCGGAGGCTCGATTCCCCTGGTCGGGCTGCTCAGCGGTTCGTTGGCTCTGGCCGTGCCCCTGGTCTTTGGTGCACTCGGAGGTGTCCTCGGGGAACGCGCCGGGGTCGTCAACATCGCCATCGACGGGCAGCTCTTGGCCGGCGCCTTCGCGGCAGCGGTCGTCGGGTCGATCACCGGGTCCGTGTGGGGCGGGCTGGTCGGCGCGATGGTGGCAGGCGCGCTCGTGGCCCTGGTTCTGGGCCTGTTCGCCATCACCTACTTCGTGGACCAGGTGATCGTCGGGGTGGTGCTCAACGTGCTGGTGATCGGCGTGACGAGTTTCTTCTTCACCCAGGTGCTCGTACCCAACACCGCGTCCCTGAACTCCCCACCCCGGTTCTCCCGCCTTCCCGTCCCGCTCCTGGGGGACATTCCCTTGGTCGGTCCGATCTTCTTCCGTCAGACAGCCATCGTCTATCTGCTCTACGTCGCCGTGGCCGTGGTCTCCTACGCCCTCTACCGCACCAAGTGGGGACTGCGTGTTCGGGCGGTCGGGGAACACCCGAAGGCCGCGGACACCGTCGGCATCAAGGTCAACGTCACCCGCTACCGAACCATCCTGCTCGCGGGAGCGATCGCCGGCATGGGTGGCGCCTTCTACACCCTGGTCTCGGTCCAACAGTTCAACCGGGAGATGACCGGCGGAGCCGGTTACATCGCCCTCGCTGCGGTGATCTTCGGCAAGTGGGACCCCATCCGCGCCACCCTCGCGGCGCTTCTGTTCGGCTTCGCCTCGAATCTGCAGGGCGTCTTGTCCGTTATCGGCTCGCCCGTGCCCAGTCAGTTCATGTTGATGCTGCCCTACCTCGTCACGATCTTCGCCGTCGCCGGTCTGGTGGGACGGTCCCGCGCACCTGCGGCGGTGGGTCTGCCCTACCGAAAAACCTAGCGTCAGGAACGACGCACCAACCTCAGCGCGGCTCGCTCCCGAGAGCCGCGGCCTGGGCGAGCACCCGGGCGCCGACGGCGATCGCACGCTCGTCGACCCGGAGGTTGCCCTGATGCAGGTCGTAGGTGACCCCACCGGGGGTGCGTGTGCCCAGGCGGAACATCGCCCCGGGGATCTGCTCGGTGTACCACCCGAAGTCCTCGCCCCCGAGGCTCTGCGGCACGGCGACCTGGCCGTCCGCGCCGAGCACCGAACGGGTCGCCACAGCGATCAACGCGTTGACCTTGGGGTCGTTCACCACGGGCGCCACCCCCTGGAGGTAGTTCACCGTGGCGGTGACGCCGTAGGGACGAACGATGTCGTGGACCGCTTCTCGGATGATCGGCTCGCAACTGGCCCAGGCGACGGCGTCGAGAATGCGCACCGTGCCGGCGGCCAGGCCGCGGTCGGGGATCACGTTGATCGCCGAACCGGCCTGGACCATGCCCCACACCACGCTGACCCCGGACCGCGGATCCATCCGTCGACTCAACACGGCGGGGAGTTCACTGGTCACCTTGGCCAGGGCGAAGGTGAGGTCTCCGGTGAGGTGCGGTCGGGAGGTGTGCCCGCCGGTCCCCTCCAGCAGCACCTCGATCGAGTCCGCAGCGCTCGTGAGCGCACCGGAGCGCATGCCGATCCGGCCGACGTCGACCCCCGGCTCGCAGTGCAGGGCGATGATCTGGCCCACGCCCTCCAACGCCCCGTGGGCGATCAGGTGTTTGGCCCCACCGGGCATGACTTCCTCAGCGGGCTGGAAGAGCAGGCGTACGGCGCCGCCCAGCAGGCCCCGGTCGTCGAGTTCGCTCAGAGCGAGAGCGGCCCCGAGCAGGCAGACCGTGTGCACGTCGTGCCCGCAGGCGTGGGCGACCCCGTCCACGGTGCTGGCCCAGGGCTCACCGGCGACGTCGGACACCGGAAGGGCGTCGATGTCGGCGCGCAGGGCGATGGACGGCGGACCCTCCCCCAGGTCGGCCACCAGTCCACTGCGCGGCAACTCCCGCACCCGCCATCCGGCCTGCTCGAGACGCTGCCCCACGATCTCGACGGTGCGGCGTTCGGTCCACGCCAGCTCGGGGTGGGCGTGCAGGTCTCGCCGCAGGTCGATCAGGTCGGCGTCGTACTTCTCGACGACGGCGGCGATCAACTCGGCAACGGCATCGGGTTCAGTGGTCGGAGACATCCCCCTCAGGTTATCCGCAGACCGTCGAGTCGGCGCGTCTTGACACCGGGAAAGGGTCGAGTCGGCGCTACTTGCGTCAAGTAGCGCCGACTCGGCAATCAGTCCTGGTCGTACGCCGCGAGGATGCGGTCGGCCGCGACGGTGGCGGGCAGCGACCCGGCCAGGACCTCGGCACGGATCTCCTCGCGAATCGCGCGGACCCCCGATGAGTGCCGGAGTCGTTCGGAGAGTTCGTCGCGGACCAGCGCCCAGGTGAAGTCCAGTTGTTGCTCGGCTCGTTTCGCCGCCAGTCCCTCCGGGCCGAGGTGGTCGCGATGAGCGCCGATGCGTTCCCACAACTCGTCCACTCCGGTGTCTTCGAGACCTGAACAAGTCACCACCGGCGGGGCCCACTCCCCCTTGCCGTGCACCATCCGCAGGGCACCGGCCAGATCTCTCGCCGCCGCTCGTGCCTCCTGAGCCCGGTCACCGTCGGCCTTGTTCACCGCGATCACGTCGGCGATCTCCAATATCCCCTTCTTGATCCCCTGGAGTTGGTCACCGGTGCGGGCCAGGGTCAGGAAGAGGAAGGTGTCGACCATGCCGGCGACCGTGACCTCGGACTGGCCCACCCCGACGGTCTCCACCAGGACCACGTCGTACCCGGCGGCCTCGAGGATGAGGATCGCCTGCACGGTGGCGCGAGCGACCCCGCCCAGGGTGCCGGCCGACGGGCTGGGCCGGATGTAGGCGTTCGGGTCGGCCCCCAACCGCGCCATCCGGGTCTTGTCGCCCAACACCGACCCCCCGGTGCGGACCGAGGAGGGGTCGACGGCCAACACGCCGACCCGGTGTCCGGCCGCGGTCAACCGGCTGCCCAGGGACTCGATGAAGGTCGACTTCCCGACACCGGGGACCCCTGAGATGCCGACCCGGACCGATTCACCCTGCCCGGCCTCGCTCAACTCGGTCAGCAGTTCCCGGGCCATCTGACGGTGCTCCGGCTTGGAACTCTCCACCAGAGTGATGGCCTGAGACACCTGCGCCCGGCGACCGGCGCGGATGCCCTCGATCAGGGTCGGTACGTCGGTCACTCAGTGGCCCAACTGCTCCCGGAGCCGCGCCAGCAGATCCAAGGCCGACTCGGCGATGACCGTGCCGGGCTGGAAGACCGCGGCGGCGCCCATCTCCTTGAGCGTGGGGACGTCGTCAGGAGGAATCACACCGCCGATGACGGTCATGATGTCGGGCCTCCCCTGCTCCTCCAACGCCTTCTTCAGGGCAGGGAGCAGCGCGAGGTGACCGGCGGCCAGCGACGAGACACCGACCAGGTGCACGTCGGCATCGACGGCCTGCTGGGCAACCTCTTCCGGAGTCGAGAACAGCGGACCCACGTCGACGTCGAAGCCCATGTCGGCGAAGGCGGACACGACGACCTTCTGGCCTCGGTCGTGACCGTCCTGGCCCATCTTGGCGACCAGGATGCGGGGACGGCGGCCTTCGGTCTCGGCGAAGGCGTCGGTGGCCTCACGCACCTGGGAGACCAGGGTGCTGCCCGAAGCGTCGGACTCATCACGGAACACGCCGCTGATCGTACGGATCACCGCCTGGTGACGCCCGTAGACCTTCTCGAGCGCGTCGGAGATCTCCCCGACGGTGGCCTTGGCCCGGGCTGCGTCCACGGCGAGGGCCAGCAGGTTGCCGTCCAGGGAGCCCGTAGCCGGTGCGTCACCGGCGGCACTGTTGGTCAGCGCCTCGAGCGAGCGGCGTACGTCGTCGTCGTTGCGTTCGGCACGCAGCCGCTCCAACTTGGCGATCTGCTGGCGGTAGACGTCGTCGTTGTCGACGCGGAGCACGTCGAGTTTGTCCTCGGCGGCCAGGCGGTAGGTGTTGATGCCGATGACCTTCTGGGCGCCGGAGTCGATCCGCGCCTGGGTGCGGGCCGCGGCCTCCTCGATGCGCATCTTCGGGATGCCCTGCTCGATGGCCTTGGCCATCCCGCCGGCCTGCTCGGCCTCCTGGATGTGGGCCCAGGCCTTCTCGGCGAGGTCGTGGGTCAGCCGCTCGACGTAGTAAGAGCCGGCCCACGGGTCGATGGTGCCGGTGGTGCCGCTCTCCTGCTGGAGGAGGAGTTGGGTGTTGCGGGCGATCCGGGCCGAGAAGTCCGTCGGCAGCGCGATCGCCTCGTCCAGGGCGTTGGTGTGCAGCGACTGGGTGTGTCCCTGAGTCGCGGCCATCGCCTCGATGCAGGTCCGCCCGACGTTGTTGTAGACGTCCTGTGCGGTCAGCGACCATCCACTGGTCTGCGAGTGCGTTCGCAGCGACAGCGACTTCGGGTTCTGCGGGTTGAAGTCGCGGACCAGTCGGGCCCACAGCGCGCGAGCCGCGCGCATCTTGGCGATCTCCATGTAGAAGTTCATCCCGATGGCCCAGAAGAAACTCAACCGTGGGGCGAACTGGTCGATCGTCATCCCGGTGTCGAGGCCGGCGCGGATGTATTCGACGCCGTCCGCGAGGGTGTAGGCCAGCTCCAGATCGGCCGTGGCTCCGGCCTCCTGGATGTGGTAGCCGGAGATCGAGATGGAGTTGAAGCGAGGCATCTTCGCGGCGGTGTAGCTGAAGATGTCGGAGATGATCCGCATGCTCGGCGCCGGCGGGTAGATGTAGGTGTTGCGGACCATGAACTCCTTGAGGATGTCGTTCTGGATCGTCCCCGCGAGTTGTTCGGGCTGCACCCCCTGCTCCTCGGCCGCGGCGATGTAGAGCGCGAGCACCGGGAGGACGGCGCCGTTCATGGTCATGGAGACCGACATCTGGTCCAACGGGATGCCGTCGAACAGCGTGCGGGTGTCGTAGATGGAGTCGATCGCGACTCCGGCCATCCCCACGTCACCACGCACGCGCGGGTGATCGGAGTCGTAGCCGCGGTGGGTCGCGAGGTCGAAGGCGACGCTGAGCCCCTTCTGACCGGCAGCGAGGTTGCGCCGGTAGAACGCGTTGGACTCCTCGGCGGTGGAGAACCCGGCGTACTGACGCACCGTCCAGGGCTGGGTGGTGTACATCGTGGGGTAGGGCCCGCGCAGGAACGGGCTCAGACCGGGCACGGTGTCCAGGGCGTCGAGGCCCTCGAGGTGCTCGGGGCCGTAAACGGGGAGGATGTCGATCCCCTCGGGACTCGTCCACGCCTCGCCGGATCCGGTGGTCGAGGCGGCGTCTGCGGTGGTCGAGTCTGTCGAGACCTCCTCGCTCAGCGGCAACCCAGCGAAACTCTTCGGAACCGTCATGCCAAGGCCTCTCTCGTCCGGGTCAGGAAGTCCAACGCATCGACTCCCATGGCGCAGGAGTCGTCTGCGTAATCGGCCGGCTTCCCGGCGATGATGAGGTGGGTGGCACCGGCGTCGCGCAGCGCGGCGGCGGCCTCGACACCCCATTCGGCGTACGCCGGGTCCGCCCCGGCCAGGCAGGCCACCGACTGGCCGTCGTAGGCCGCGAGCAGCTCCTCGACGTTGCTCGTCGCACCGGCGACGTCGACGCCGACGCCCCCCGCGGCGAACAGGTTGCTCGCGAAGGTCGCCCGGGCGGTGTGCGCGGCGATCGGTCCCAGGGTGGCCAGGAAGACCGGTGCGGATGCGGGCTGGCGGCGCAGCGCTTCGAAGTCCGCGCCGTACGGACGTACGTCGTCCCGGCTCGATCGGCCGCTGCGCTCGGGGAGGGTCTCGGCGAGATTCGGGAACTCGGTGAGTCCGGTGATCGGACGCTTGCGCTTGGCGATCTGCGTGCCACGCTCGGTGACGACCGCGGCGATCCGGTCCTCCAGATCATCGAATCCGGTCTCCTCGATCCGACCGAACTCGGCCCACGCGGCCACGGCGAGGTCGTCGGTGAGCTTCTCCACGGCGTAGGAGCCGCCGGCCGGGTCGGCGACCCGGGCGATGTGGGACTCGAACATCAGAAGCGCGCTGGTGTTGCGAGCGACGCGGCGTCCCAGCGTTTCCGGCTGGCCCAGCGGGCTGTCGAAGGGCAGGACGGTGACCGAGTCAGCGCCCCCGGCGCCGGCGGCGAAGCCCGCGACGGTGGTGCGCAGCATGTTCACGTACGGGTCGTAGGAGCTCATCATCGGACGGCTGGTCACCGCGTGCTGGCGCTGGACCGTCGCGGTGCCCTCGCTCAGCTCGACCACACGTGCCCACAACCGGCGTGCGGACCGCAGTTTGGCGATGGAGGCGAACTGCTCGTCGGTGACGGCGTACCGGAACTCGAAGAGGCCCAGCGCCTTGTCCAGGTCCATCCCGGAGTCGGTCAGCGCGCGGAGGTACGCCGCACCCACCGCCAGGCTGTAGCCGAGCTCCTGCGCGTCAGAGGCCCCCTGGTCGTGGACCACGGTGGCGTCGACCACGACTCCGCGGACCTCGGCCTTCACAGCCAGCCGTGCGACCTCGACCAGTTCGTTGACCCCTACCCGCGAGCCGCCGCCGAGGTTCGTCTCTGGGTGGAGTTCGCGGGCGTCGACGAAGTCCAGGAACGCCTGGGCGGTGGACAGCGGCTGGGTGGAGTCCAGGACGACCGGTGCAAGATCGAACAGGACGTCTTTGAGGAGTACGTCGAAGTCGGTGTCCGGTTCGGCCTCGATCCACAGCGAGGTGACCCCCCCGTCGAGATCGACCAGAGCGGCCTCGTTCAGCGCCTTCTCGGTGTCCTGCGCCAGGTGGGCACGGATGTCCCACTCGCCGGTGCGTGTGGGGCGTCCGGTGGTCCGCAGATCCTCCAGGAGCCCAGCGCTACCCAGGGGAGGCAACTCGATGCCGTCCAGCGTGGACTTCGTCAGTTTGGCCCAGACGAGATCGTCGGGGTCGTCATCGGTCATCCGCTTCGCCTTGCGCAGGACCGCCGCGGTGGCGGTCTCCCAGTCGGCGAGCGTGTGGTCGTCCTGGGGTCCGGCCAATGCCAGCGAGCCTTGTTCGGGCTCCAGCTCAGTGGGGTCATCCAGTCCGCCCTCGACTGCTCCGTCGACCTGGGGGCTCTCGCTTTCGGCGTCACTCATGTGGCGAACTCTAGAAGCCCTCTGGTCTACGGGCGACACACTGTGACATTTTCGGGACAGGACAGCCGCCTGGGCCACAGATCCAACAGTCCTGGGCAACCCCTCACGTAGCCTGCGTCGTATCCCCAACTCGGACCAAGGCGGCAACTATGAAGGTGCAGGATCCTGACGGAACCACGTGGACGGCGTTGGAGTACATCCCGCAGGAGTCCTGAGGTGAAGACACGCGACCCCCACGGCAACCGTTGGACTGTTCGGCGCCGCTGGGCGCCTTGGGCCAATTACTTCCAGGCACCGCTGGACCGGCTCAACCGACCGCTCGGAAATGAGTTGGACGACCATTGGGGAGGCGTCTCGGCGGCGTTGGGTCGAGCCTCGGCAGTTCCACTCATCGGCGCCCTGTTGGCCTGGATCGCGTTGTCTCTTCTGTGGCCCTTTGCGGTCTTGACCCGCCTTCTCTTGCGCCGACCCTGGCCTGTCGAGGTCCGCAGGGCCGGAGAACTGTGGCGCTCGGAGGTTGGCTCGTCCTTCGTCGCGGGCAGGGAGATCATCGAGCGACTCATCGACGACATCAGCTACGGCCGGCTCCCGGATCGGACGACGACCGCTCGACCTCCCGCCTGGCATCGGGGCACTCACCAGCCGAACTAGCTTCCGCGATCCTGACCGCCACCGTTCATCTGCCACCTCACCTCACGTCACCGACGGTTCATCCGGGGTGTCGATGCTGACGTCATGCGCGTAGCACTGGTGACCGAGACCTTCTGCCCCTCCGTCGACAGCAGCACCCGGACCGCCAAGGCGGTGATCGATCGTCTTCTCGACGTCGGCCACGAGGTGCGCGTGGTCACCCCCGGACCGGGGTTGGCGACGTACCGCGGGGCCAGCATCTCCCGCACCCGACCCCTGGATCCGATCGGTGGTCAGGTGCGAGCAGCGATCGACGAGTTCAGGCCCGACGTCGCCCTGGTCCTTTCCCCCGGCACAGTCGGCCGCAAGGCGCTGAAACACACCACCCGTCGATCGATCCCCTCGGTCGTGGTCGAGCAGTCACCACTGCTCCATCAGGCGGCCGACTACTGGCGCACCCGAGTCGCCGAACGCGCCGATCGGGTGCTGGTCACCTCTCGGTGGATGGTGGACCGGGCCGCCGAACTCGGGGTGTCCGCCGACCTGTGGCACCCCGGGGTCGACACTGCCGCCTTCACCCCCGGTCTGCGCGACGAGTGGTTGCACACCTCCTGGTCGCGGCATGGCAGCCGGGTTGTCGTGGGGTACGTCGGCGGGCTCCACAAACGTCACGGCGTACGCCGTCTGGCGCAGTTGAGCTCGGTCCGCGGAATTCGGCCGGTCATCATCGGCGATGGCCCGCAGCGGGCCTGGCTGGAGTCACGCCTGCCTGGAGCTGTCTTCACCGGCACCCTCGCGACCGGGGACCTCACCGTGGCATTGCCGTCCCTGGACGTATTGGTTCACCCCGGCGAGCACGAGACCTGCGCCCACTCCCTGCGCGAGGCGGCGGCCAGCGGCGTACCCGTGGTGGCGCCCCGCTCCGGGGGCGCACCGGATGTGGTCCGCAACCTGGAGTCCGGTCTGCTCTACGACCGAGCCGACCGTGGGGGGCTCGTCCGAGCCGTCGACGCCATCGCGGCGGACAGCTTCCGCTGTCTGCTCGGGGACCGGGCCCGTGAACTGGCCTCGACCCGTACCTGGACCTTCGCCGCGGACGATCTGATCTCGGTGCTCCTCGAGTCCGCGACCCGGTCGGCACGGGTCGAAGTTCTGACCCGGAGTCGATGACGGGTCGCACGCCGCCACACTGACCCCGGGAATCGCAACCGGGGATATGTCACATGGGGTTCTCACCACTATCGGAATCGGTGAAGGTACCGTTGTCTACTGTGGCAACTCCGACCAGACAGAACAACGAGCCGAAGCTCGTCAAGGGAATTCGCGCTACGCGATCCACCATCGCTCTGAAGTTGTTGATGGCCATCACCGGCCTGATCTTCATCGGCTATGTGCTGCTGCACATGTACGGCAACCTCAAGGTGTTCGCCGGGCAGGAGTCGTTCGACGGCTACGCCGAGCACCTGCGTGAGTTCGGTGAGCCGATCCTTCCGTACGCCGGGCTGCTGTGGATCATCCGCGTCGTGCTGATCCTCTCGCTGGTCGGTCACGCCTACGCCGCCTTCAAACTCTGGGACCGCGCCAACAAGGCCCGCACCCAGAAGTACGTCGTGAAGAAGGCGGTGGGCGCCACCCTCTCCTCGCGGATGATGCGTTGGGGCGGGGTCGCCCTGTTGCTGTTCATCGTCTTCCACATCCTGCACCTCACGACCCGCACGATCACGCCGGGAAGCGACGTCGAGTCGCCGTACACCCGCTTGGTCGCCGGCTTCCAGCCCGAGTTCTGGTACGTCTCGGTGATCTACCTACTCGCCATGGGCGCGCTGGCCATGCACCTGCGCCACGGGGTGTGGAGTGCCGCCCAGACCCTCGGCCTGACCAACACTGCGCAGTCGCGGATGCGGGCCAACGTGGCCGGATACGCCCTTGCGGTCGTAGTCGCTGGTGGCTTCGCCCTCGTGCCGCTGTCCGTCATCGTCGGCATCGTCGACTGAACGTCGAAGAAGAGATCGGAAATCTGATGAGCGAACCGTCCGACACCCTTACCGGCGAGCGTTCCGACGCCGCCGACTACTTCACCCCCGGGGACCCGATCTCCGACACCAAGGCCCCCGAGGGGCCGATCAGCGAGAAGTGGGACAAGCGCAAGTTCAGCGCCCGCATGGTCAACCCCGCCAACCGCCGCAAGATGTCGGTGATCATCGTCGGCACCGGCCTGGCCGGAGCCTCCGCAGCGGCCACCATGGGTGAGGCTGGCTACTCGGTGAAGTCCTTCTGCTACCAGGACTCCCCTCGCCGTGCGCACTCGATCGCCGCCCAGGGCGGAATCAACGCCGCCAAGAACTACAAGGGCGACGGCGACTCGGTCGAACGACTCTTCTACGACACCGTCAAGGGCGGCGACTACCGCTCCCGCGAGACCAACGTGTTCCGGTTGGCCCAGGAGTCGGTGAACATCATCGACCAGTGCGTCGCTCAGGGTGTCCCCTTCGCCCGCGAGTACGGCGGCCTGCTCGACAACCGTTCCTTCGGCGGTGTGCAGGTCTCCCGCACCTTCTACGCCCGGGGCCAGACCGGCCAGCAACTCCTCCTCGGCGCCTACCAGGCGCTCGAGCGACAGATCGCGGGCGGCACGGTGGAGATGTTCACCCGCCACGAGATGCTCGAGATCATCAAGATCGACGGCAAGGCCCGCGGCATCATCGCCCGCGACCTCGTCTCCGGTGAGATCCAGACCCACCTCGCCGACGTGGTCGTCCTCGCCTCCGGTGGATACGGCAACGTCTTCTTCCTCTCCACCAACGCGATGGGCTGCAACGTCACCGCGTCGTGGCGGGCTCACCGTCAGGGCGCCTACATGGCCAACCCCTGCTACACGCAGATCCACCCGACCTGTATCCCGGTCTCCGGTGACCACCAGTCGAAGCTGACCCTGATGAGTGAGGGCCTGCGCAACGACGGTCGGATCTGGGTGCCCAAGAAGGCCGAGGACTGCGACAAGGACCCGCGCGACATCCCCGAAGAGGACCGCGACTACTACCTCGAGCGGATCTACCCCGCCTTCGGCAACCTGGTCCCCCGCGACATCGCGTCGCGTCAGGCCAAGAACGTCTGCGACGAGGGTCGCGGCGTCGGCCCACAGGTGGGCGACTTTCGCCGCGGGGTCTACCTCGACTTCACCGACGCCATCGCCCGGATGGGCAAGAAGGGCATCGAGGCGAAGTACGACAACCTCTTCGACATGTATGCCCGCATCACCGGCGAGGACCCCTATGAGGTCCCGATGCGCATCTACCCGGCGGTGCACTACGTCATGGGCGGCCTGTGGGTCGACTACGACCTCGAATCGAACCTGAAGGGGCTCTTCGTCACCGGCGAAGCGAACTTCTCCGACCACGGGGCCAACCGCCTCGGCGCCTCGGCGCTGATGCAGGGACTCGCCGACGGCTACTTCGTGCTGCCGAACACGATCCGCGACTACCTCGCCGACGCTCCGTTCGACAAGATCGATGAGTCCCACGCGGCCGTCGTCGAAGCCCGTGCGGGCGTGGAGGCGCGGCTCGACAAGTTGCTCGCCATCAACGGCAAGCGCACGGTCGACAGCTTCCACAAGGAACTCGGCCACATCATGTGGGAGTTCTGTGGCATGGACCGCAACGCGGAGGGTCTGCGCAAGGCCATCGACATGATCCGGGAACTCAAGCGTGAGTTCTGGACCGACGTGAAGGTGCTCGGCGCAGCCGACACCCTCAACCAGAGCCTCGAGAAGGCCGGCCGGGTCGCCGACTTCATCGAGCTCGGCGAACTCATGTGCATCGACGCCCTGAACCGTCGCGAGTCCTGCGGCGGTCACTTCCGTTCGGAGTCGCAGACCGATGAGGGCGAGGCGTTGCGCGATGACGCCAACTACGCCTACGTCGCGGCCTGGGAGTTCGGCGGCGAAGAAGGCGACCCCGTCCTGCACAAGGAAGACCTGGTCTACTCGGCCATCGAGATGAAGCAGCGGAGCTACAAATGAAACTCAAGCTCAAGATCTGGCGCCAGGAGTCACCCGAGGCCACCGGTGGCATCAAGACCTACGACCTCGACGGCATCACCGGCGACATGTCGTTCCTCGAGATGCTCGATGTCCTCAACGAGGAACTGATCCTCAAGGACGAGGAGCCCGTCGCCTTCGACCACGACTGCCGTGAGGGCATCTGTGGTTCCTGCGACCTCATGATCAACGGTGAGGCCCACGGTCCCGAGGTCACCACGACCTGCCAGTTGCACATGCGCAGCTTCTCCGACGGCGACGAGATCGTCATCGAGCCGTGGCGCGCCGATTCCTTCCCCATCGTGAAGGACCTCATCGTCGACCGATCCGCGTTCGACCGGATCATCCAGGCGGGCGGCTACATCTCGGTCAACACCGGCGCCGCTCCCGACGCCCACGCGGTGCCGATCCCGCAGGAGGACGCCCTGCGCTCCTTCAACGTGGCCACCTGTATCGGCTGCGGCGCCTGTGTGGCCGCCTGCCCCAACGGGTCGGCCTCGCTGTTCCTCGGCGCCAAGGTCACCGCCCTGGGTCTCATGCCCCAGGGACAGCCGGAGCGCGACACCCGGGTGACCAACATGGTCGCCCAGCACGACGCCGAAGGGTTCGGTGGCTGCACCAACGTCGGCTCCTGCACCTCCTCCTGCCCTAAGGAGATCCCGCTCGACGTGATCTCCCAGCTCAACAAGGACCTGCGCACCGCGATCAAGAACGGTTTCTAGTCCGCCGCTGAGTCGGCGCAAGTTGACGCTCGTACGACGCTGAGTCGGCGCTACTTTTCGAAGTAGCGCCGACTCAGTGCGTTTCAGGCGTCAAGTTGCGCCGACTCGCGAGGAGCCAGACGACGACCGCGAGGGGCCAGAGGACCTGGGCGCCGGCGATGGCGCGTTCGCTGAGTCCGACGGTGTCGGAGTTCAGGGTCAACCCGAACCACAGCAACAGAGCGGACAGCACGACGGTCGCAGCGATGGCGCTCCTGGTCGTGGGTACGCCGGACAGCACCGGCCACACGGTCAACGCGACGAAGCTGACGGTCGCGATGGGGTTGTGCAGGTCGGAGGGGATCGCGAAGACCGCGACCAGGATGGCCAGGAAGCCTCCGAAGCCCAGCACGAGCCGGCCAGCGGGACGAGCCGAACGCAGACCGAACGCGGTCGTCATGTGGCAGATGCCGAGGACGACGAAACCGGTCGTCATGATCCAGCGATCCGTGGCGCCCTGCGCGGCCAGGGCGCTGATCGTCTGCTCGGTGGCGTCGAAGGTCGGTTGCCGCGTCGCGGCGAGCATCCAGCCGCCGATCAGGGCGACGGGGGCGATGCTGGCCGAGACCAGGGCGTAGCGCGCGACGGAGCGGTGAGACCGCGTCACGCGTTCAGGCTCGACTCGGTCTCTTCGACGCGGGCGGCACGCAGGGCCTTCCAGCCCAGCGACCCAAGCGCGGCGGCGATGGCGAAGTTCACGACGATCAGCACCGTGTGGGCGACGTAGTAGCCGGCCGGGCGGTCCTCGCCACCGGAGTAGGCGGCGTACAGCTGGCGGGCGAACATGCTGAACGACACCACCGTCCAGGCCGCGACGGCGAGCAGCAACAGCGCGTGCTTGCGCTCGAACCTCACGACGACTTCTTCTTCATCACGGCGATCAGTCCGAGCATCGCGCCCGCTCCCCCGGCGAAGGGGGCCACCCACTCCCGCTTCTTGGCCGGCTGACGAAGGCCGCCTGCCTCTCCGAGCTCGACCAGGGACGGCAGGCCCGGGCCCTGCACCTGGGCCGGGCCGTCCTGACGCATCGCCCGCGCCTCGGGAGAGGTGTGGGCGAACGCGGCGGCGTACAGCACGATCCGGGAGAAGTAGTAGATCCACACCAGCAGTGTCAGGGCGATCCCGAAGGCCTGGAAGGCCGGTTTGCCCTCGGTGCTGCCCAGCACCAGAAAGGCCAGCTGCTTGAGGCCCTCGAACAGGATTGCCCCCAGGAGCGCGGCCCGGCGCAGGGACGGCTTCGGCGTCGGCGGGTTGGCCAATAGCCGGAAGAGGGCGAAGAACAGCACGGCGTTGGCCAGCAGGCCGACCACGAAGGCCAGGCCCTTGACCAGGAGCGACAGGTCGTCACTCAGTCCGACCAGACCCAGGAGGTACTCCGTGGCGCCAGTCAGTGCGCCACTCACACCCACACTGACG
Organism: Nocardioides salsibiostraticola; assembly: GCF_054783655.1. Classification (NCBI taxonomy): domain Bacteria; kingdom Bacillati; phylum Actinomycetota; class Actinomycetes; order Propionibacteriales; family Nocardioidaceae; genus Nocardioides; species Nocardioides salsibiostraticola. Next base: position 445,907 of record NZ_BAAGQD010000001.1, read on the forward strand.
AACAGCACCAGGCCGATGGATCCCAGCGAGACCAGGTCGCGGAGTTTCCCGCTCACGAAACCCGGCTGCACGAACTTCGGGAGTTCGAACATCTCCTCCAACGCATCGCGCAGCGCGGAGAGCCAGTTCAGGCCGGCGAAGAGCACACCGGCAACACCGACGACGGCGGCCACCCCGGAGAAGGTCTGGATCTGGTCCAGCGAGATCTGACCCTGTTCGTTGCCGATCATCTTGGGGATGACCGAGTCGAGGGCTGTGATGAGGTCGCGTTCGGCGCCGCTGTAGACGCGCGCGACGATGCCCACCACGAAGAAGGCCAGGGCCAGGATGGGGAAGAAGGACAGGAAGGCGAAGTAGGTCACGGCGCCGGCCTGCCGGTTGCCGTTGACGTTCCCGTAGTGCTTGACCATCCGGATCAGGTGGTCGATCAGGGGTGCCCTCTCGCGCACCTCGTCGACCCCGCCGGTCACCTTCTCCTTGATGTCCGTCATGTCAGTCTCCCGAGTCCGTGTGCGGCCGATCCGCCTGAAGTGAATAGGTCCGCGCGGGTTGCCAGCCCACGACGTCATCGTGCACGTAGAGGTGGAACTCATCCACCTCGAACTCGCAGTCGAAGCCCGCCAGCTCCTCGAAGGCCTGGTCCAACTCCGGGTCGTCCAGGTGGTGCGCGACGGTGACATGCGGGTGGTACGGGAAGTCCAACTCGGTGGCCAGGGGGCCCTGTCGGACCGCGTCGGCAAGTAGCTCGCACTGGGAGATGCCCTCGGCCAGCGTGACGAAGACGACCGGGGAGACGGGTCGGAACGTGCCGGTTCCGCGCAAGTGGACACCGAAGCCGTCCGCGGTGGCGGCAGCCTCCTCAAGGTGGTCCTCCACGACCTCGAGGGCTTCGACCTCGGTGGGTGGCAACAGCGTGATGTGCGTCGGGATCATCTCCGCCTGCGGGTCCCCGAGGGACCGGCGGTAGTCCTGGAGCTGGGATGCCCACGGCTCCGGGATGGGTACGGCGACTCCGATGGTCGGCATCTGTTCAGCTCACCCCCATGTGATTGGTGTTCACCGCGCCGCAGCGACGAAGCCGACCTGCTGGTAGACGTCGCGCAGCGTCGCTTCAGCCACCTCGCCGGCCTGCTGGGCACCCGCCTTGAGCACCTCGGTGAGATAGGCCTGATCGTTGAGCAGGTCCAGCGTCTTGTCCCGGAACGGGGTCACGAAGTTGACGGCGATCTCGGCGAGGTCCTTCTTCAGGTCGCCGTAGCCGCGGCCGGCGTACTGCTCGACGAGTTCGCTGATCGGTTCGCTGGTCAGTGCCGAGTAGATGGTCAGGAGGTTGCTGACACCCGGCTTCTCGTCGCGATCGAAGCGGACCTCGCCGTCGGAGTCGGTGACCGCCGAGCGGATCTTCTTCGCCGTCACCGACGGCTCGTCGAGCAGGTCGATGATCCCGGCGGGAGACGACCCGGACTTCGACATCTTCGACGTCGGGTCGGACAGGTCGGCGATCTTCGCGGTCGCCTTGAGGATGTAGGGCTCCGGCAGACGGAAGGTCTTCTTGTAGCGGTGGTTGAAGCGTTGGGCGAGGTCCCGGGTCAGTTCGAGGTGCTGGCGCTGGTCCTCGCCAACCGGCACGAAGTGCGGTCGGTAGAGCAGGATGTCGGCCGCCTGGAGGATCGGGTAGGTGAACAACCCGACCGAGGCCGATCCTTCGCCCCCCTTGGCCGATTTGTCCTTGAACTGGGTCATCCGGCGGGCCTCACCGAAACCGGTCAAGCAGTTGAGGACCCAGTTGAGCTGCGCGTGGGCGGGGATCTGACTCTGCACGAAGATGGCGGACTTGGCCGGATCGATGCCCATGGCGAGCAGTTGAGCCGCCGCGCGCAGGGTGCGTTCGCGCAGCACCTTGGGGTTCTGCTCGAGGGTGATCGCGTGCTGGTCGGCGATGAAGAAGAAGGGCTGGTGCTCGCGCTGCAGGTCCACCCACTGGCGCAACGCACCCAGGTAGTTGCCGAAGTGGAAGGAGTCGGCGGTCGGCTGGATCCCCGACAGGACCCGCGGACGTGCTCCCCCGGCGGCCGTGGTGGGCACCGAGACCTGCGGTTGGACGGTGGCAGACATGAAGAACAGTGTTCCAGAGCGCGCCCGCCGACCCGGGGGTGGTCCCGAGCCGGAAACCCGATTGCTTCGATCCACCTGCCCTGGAACGCTCCGGGCATGAGCCTCGACAACCCGGCCCCGACCCTCAGCGACGGCCGCGTCACCCTGCGCGCCCACCGGGACGGCGACATCCTCGGGACCCTTCAGCAGTGTCAGGACCCGGAGTCGCAGAAGTGGACGTCCGTGCCGGTCCCCTACTCGATGGCCGACGCGGAGCGGTACGTCCGAGAGGTCGTGCCCACTGTGTGGGCGGACGGCACGTCCTGGTCGTTTGCGATCGAGGTGGACGGCCGGTTCGCAGGCTCGATCGATCTGCGCGACGAGGGAACCGGTCGCGCGGACCTGGGGTACGGCGCCCACCCGTGGGCCCGTGGACAGGGCGCGATGGAGGCCGCCCTACGTCTGGCCATCGAGTGGGGTTTCGCCGAACAGGAACTGACCGCGATCGGCTGGCGCGCCTTCGAGGGCAACTGGGCGTCCCGCAAACTCGCCTGGCGAGTGGGCTTCCTGATGGAGGGGACGGTCCGGCAACTGCTGCCTCAGCGCGGTGAGTTACGTGACGCCTGGGTCGGCACGCTGCTCCGCGACGACCCCCGGGAGCCCGCCGGACCCTGGAACCTCGACGGGGCTAGCCGCCGATCCGCAGTTTCCGGGGACCCGACCGGCTGACCTTGAGGAGCTTCGAGCCGGCGTAGAACGCGCGTACGACGTGCTGGCCGGGCTCCAGACGGAAGATCACCGCTCGGCTGCCGTCGTCTTGCCGACGCAGTCGGGTGGTCCGCACGGTGTTTCCGTCGACGAGCACCCGCACCTTGCCCAGGACCCGGACCTCGGGATTGCGGCTGGCCGTGCGGATCGTGAACTTGATCCGACGGTTCTTCAACTTCCGGACCGAGGCGCGCGTCTGCGACCCCTCGCGCAGCGTCCGGACGGAAACCCGGTCGCTGACCGATCCGAGGAACTCATCATCGCTCCGCGGAACGTAGCCGGCCCGCAGCCGCCGGGTGCCGGGCCGCACGCCCGGAAGCTCGATCGTGGCGGTCCCCGCGCTCAGCAAGCTCGAGCCCACTTGGGTGGCGTTCGCACCAGAGCCCTTGACCACGACCACCCGTCCGGTGGGGATCTCGTCCCCGCCGACCGAGGTCACGGTGACATCGACCCGCGCCTGATCGGGATACGTGGTCGAGCCGACCTGGCTCATGGTCGTCGCCGTCGGGGCGGCTTCACTGACCGGGTTCGGGTCCGGCAGCGGGGTGGCGGCGGGTGAGGCCGCCCAGAACAGCGCGCGACCGCCCTGTCCCATGGTTCCCTTCGGGTGGGTCCGGAAGAACAGGGTGGTGCCGAACACCAGCCCGCGTGAGCCGGATTCCAGTTCGTTGCTGATCACCGCAGCCTTGCCCGAGGCGAAGTCCGGTCCGTTGGTGGCGTTGGAACCCAGCCAGTGCCCTGCCAGGAAGGGGTTGGTGGCGTAACTCTGTGCCACCTCGGTCTCCGCGCCCAGGTCGGTGAAGGTCACCGCCGGGTAGATGAAGGCACTGTCCTGCGCGTACGGCGCCAGCGGTGACTCAGCCGGGGTGTCGAGAGCGACGATCCCGTTGCCGGAGGAGACCCCGGTGACGGCGTCGGCCGAGAGCAGTCCGAAGGACTCGGCGGCGTTCAGGCCGGCGGTCCCGCGGCCCACGATGGAGTTCCCCTCATCGACCCAGGCCTGGACGGCGTCGCCACCTGCAGTGCCGGGGGTGAGGCCGAGGGTGGAGCCGATCCAGAGCACGTCGAGGTCATCGAGGCTCGTGGCGTCGGCGGTGATCGAGGCGGCCGAAACCACCACGAGGTCGTCGAAACCGAGTTCGGTCAACGCCAGGGTGTCGTCCTGGGTGCCGGTGTAGCCGACCGTGAGGTCCTCCAATGTGCGCGCACCCTCGCCTCCCGCGGCGTCGACCTCCGCTTGGGTAGCGGCGCCCAGGATCACGTTGTGGACCGCGGCGGCTGCGACGGCTGCGTCGTACGAAGCGGGCGATACGACGACTGAGCCGTCGGGGGCCATCCGGACATCGGCGCCCGCGTCGAGCATCTCGTTCAGGGCCCGGTAGTCGGGGACTCCGGCGAGGTCGAACGAGACGGCGTTCCCCGCGACCGGGGCGTCGGGGGCCACGGTGGGCTCCTCGATCAGGGTCGCGGCTCCGATGGGAGCGTCGGTGGTCAGACCGACAGGATCGACGGTGGCCCCGAACAGGTAGGAGTAACTCCACGCGGAGACGTCGTACATCGACGGCACCTTCTCGGAGATGTCGTAGCCGACGTCGAGCAGCGCATTGGCCAGGCCACGCAGGGGTTGGTGCATGTCGACCACGTAGGAGCCGGCGGGGTACGACGTGCCGCCCACCGTCGTCTCGGCGTCGAGGGTGCCGACCTCGATCTGGTTGAACAACAGGTGCTTGATCATCCGGTCGGCGTCGGTCTGGGAGCGCTGGTCCTCCCCGCGGGGGATGACGTAGGCGCGGGGGTACTCGACCGGGTTCTGGTCGTCGGCCGCGTCCCACAGAGACTTCCACTCGTCGGGTCCGGGAACGCCGGCGATGTTGTCGCCGGTCAGTTGGATCTTGGGCTCACCGGCGACTCCGCGCCGGAAGATCTCGATCTGGTTGTCGAGCATGTCCTCGTCGTTGGTGGTGACGTAGTCGACCAGGCTCTCGATGGTCTGGGTCGCCACAGCAGTGTTGATCGCCGCGCTGGCCGGGTTCTGGGTGGTGCCTGAGCGTGGGATCGGTAACTCGACGGTGGTCGTCACCGCCCCGTAGTAGGCGGTGTACTGCGCGGTGAACACCGGCGGGTAGTCGTCCCAGCCGGAGGGGGTGTCGCGGTACGGGATGGTGATCTTCCCGCCGGGCAGCGGGTTGCCGGGGATGACCGCGTTCAGCATCTCGCGCTCCACCTGGAGGGCTGCGGCGTACCCGTGGCCGATGAAGAGGTCGTACTCGTAGTTGTCGCCGTGCGGAGGGCCGCAGGGCTCGATCTGGAGCACGTTCGTGTAGCCGTGGAGATCGGCGGAGTAGAGCGGCTGGACAGCTCCGGCGACCTTCGCGAAGGCGACTCCCTCCGGTGTCGTGCTGGTGATCATGTCCCGGTTGATGTCGAGACCGAGCACACCGGGGCGCTGCCCGATGGTGCGGCCGTCGGGGTTGATCGTGAGGTAGAAGTAGAGCCGGTGATCGGCCATCAGGGCCTGGGTGGCGGCGGCGTCCTCGGCGTCGAGGAGGTCGCCGATGTAACCCATGATGCCGTCGGTGCCCTCCCACTCGTTGCCGTGGATGTTGGCGCTGAACCAGATGGGAGTCTTGTAGCCGGCCGCGAGCTCTGCGTCGGCGGCCGCGCCGACGGGGTTGTTGCGGATCTCGCTCTTCCACTGCTCCTGGGTCGAGGTCTGGGCCTCGGTCTCCGGGGCCGTGAGGGTGACCAGGTAGAGGTCGCGTCCCTGCACGGACTGCCCGACGACCTGAGCGCTGACCAGGTCGCTGGCGGCCATCCACTCGTTGACCTGCGGCGCGAGGTCACTGTGCGCCAGCACCCCACTCTGAACCGTGGCGTCACTTCCGAAGGGTTCCGGCTCCGGCTCGGTCAGCGTCGGCTGGGTGGGATACGACGTGGGCAGCACCAGCGGGGTGTCGAACCCGGTGCCCTCACCCTCGTAGTCCCGGGCCGCACCATCGCGCTGTGCGGTGTCGAGCCCCCGCACCGTGGCGAGGGTGTCGGGCACCTGTTCCCGGGCTTCCCCGACCGCGGCGCCCTGGTTGACCGGACTGGTCGGATCGGCAGGATCAGCTGAGGCCTGGGGCACGACCCCGAGAACCCCGGTGGCGAGGGCCGCGACCCCGAGCAGGGCGATTCGATGGCGTGCGTGTAGTCGATGAGGGAGCATCGGACCAGTATCCGGGGCTCCCCCGACGGTGTCTGCGAAACCAGACGCAGAAACCGTCTTGTCACATGTTCTTTACTTCCGGCTGCACTTCAGGCTCCGATTCGCGGGGCGCGGTGGCCTCACTGCCCACCGGCCGGTCATCCCGGATCATGTAGATGATCACGAACAGGCCAGCGACGCTGAGGGCCACCCCGATCAGGGCCGGGGCCCGGAACCCGTAGCCCGCAGCGATCACGAGACCACCCAGCCAGGCCCCGAGGGCGTTGGCGACGTTGAGGGCGGCATGGTTCATCGCGGCGCCCAGAGTCTCAGCCTCCCCGGCGACGTCCATCAGGCGGAGTTGGAGGCCGACGACCAGCAGTGAACCGAGGAAGGTGATGGCGAAGGCGGCCGGCAACAGGGCGTAGCCGTAGGGAGACAACAGGTAGAACGCGATCAGGGTGAGCGTCATGCCGCCGGATCCGACGATGAGGGTCTGCGGGATCGAGCGATCAGCCAAGCGTCCGGCTGCGATGGTTCCGCCGACCATGCCAAGTCCGAAGAAGAGCAGGAACACCGGCACCGCACCGTCGCCGAGACCACCGGTCGTGGTCACGGTCGGTGCGATGTAGGAGAACACGGCGAACATGCCGCCGAAGCCGATCGCCCCGGCGATGAGGGTGAGCCACACCTCGGGCTTCTTGAGCGCCTGGAGTTCACGGCGGCCGGTGGCCTCGGGATCGCCGGGTGAGGACGGGACGAAGGCCAGGATCATGGCGGCGGTGAGCAACGCGAGGACGGCCACAGCGGCGTACGCCATCCGCCAGCCGAGCTGCTGCCCCAGGAAGGTCACACCCGGCACCCCGACGACGTTGGCCACCGACAACCCGAGCATCACGCTCGCGACCGCCCGGCCCTTGCGCGCCACGGGCACCAGGCTCGCGGCCACCAGCGAGGCGACCCCGAAGTAGGCGCCGTGCGGCAGCCCGTCGAAGAACCTCGCGACCATCAGCAACCCGAAGCCGCTGGCGACGGCGCTGAGGGCGTTGAACACGGCGTACGCACCCATCAGCGCGACCAGCAGCCCACGTCGCGGCCAGGAGGCGCCGAGGTAGGCGATGAGCGGGGCGCCGACGACCACCCCGAGGGCGTAGGCACTGATCACGTGACCGGCCGAGGGGATCGAGACGTCGACCCCCGCCGCGATCTCGCGGATCAGGCCCATGGTGACGAATTCGGTCGTGCCGATCGTGAACCCACCCACGGCGAGGGCGAAGATCGCGACGCCGACGTGGGGCGTCCTGATCGTGCCGGGTTCGGCGGAGGTGGAGGTCGTCACTGGCACGATTGTCCAACCGCGGACGCCTGGTCTCCTATTCCACGCCGCGTTAGACGGCGATAGTCCCCAGGGCATGGTCGCCTCGATGAGGAACGACCACGACGCTGGGGACTATCTGTTGGGGCTGGGTCAGCTGGAGACGACCGAGGCCAGTCCGGCGAGGGACTCGTCGAGCTGCTCGGCCGAAACGAGCGGGAAGCTGACCTTCTCCAGGATCGCGGGGTCGGTGACCTTGGACCAGTCGTAGGTGAGGCTGACGTTGGTCGAGTCGGCTCCCTGGTCGTGGAGTTCCCAGACCCATTCCCAGCCCGGGGGTTCCGTGCCCGCGGGGGCCGTCTTCCAGGCGAGCATCTTGTTGGGGTCGTAGCCGGTGACGTGGTTGTCGGTTTGGTACTCGCCACCCATGTGGTCCCCCTGCATGTTCATGCGGAAGACCTGGCCGTTGGCGGTGATGCGGTCGGTGTGGTCGTCACTGATGACGAACCCGGACCCATCGAACTCCTTGTGCCGCTCGGGGTTGGAGAGCACGTCGAACAGAGCGGTCGTCGAGGCGTCGATGGTGCGCTGGACGGTGAGTCGCTTCTCAGTCATGACTCCACCGTGACACGCGGGTGGTGAACGCACCTCACCCGTTGGGGCGGTTCATCGCAAGGGTTCCGCGGCGAGCGCGGTGTGGTTTCGACCCTCGAACCGAGGATCGGGCAGGCTGGAGGTATGCCGCATCGCCCCGCCCCCGCCCGCGTCCTGCTCGCCGCCGTCCTCGCCCTGACCCTGACGGGCTGCACTCAAGCCGAGGAGGCAGCCACAGGTGCCGCGAACCGGGCCGGGTGTGCCGTCGCCCAAAAGGCCCTGAACCAGGCGCAGTCCGAGGCGGAGAAGGCACTGGATGAGATCGATGCCGATCCGGAAGCGGCCCGTCGCAAGTTGGGTGGCATGCGGGACGCGGTGAAGGCGGCGGAGTCCGGGCTCAGCGGTGAGACCAAGGAGAAACTCGCCGAGGCCCGTCGAGCCCTCGACACGATGGCGGGTGAAGCCCAGGACGCCGCGCAGGGCGCGGACGTGGACACCTCAGCCGTCGACAACGCCAAGGATCGACTCGACGACGCGGTCGGCGACGTACGGGACCTGTGCTGATCAGTCTTGGAGGCGCCGGCCGGAGCGGGGCTTCATACCGATGAGACGCGACGACCCGGGCCGAAGGTTCCCGGCCCGGGTCGTCTCACTTGCTCGGCTTCGCGGTCAGAGAGCCGCGAGGGCGTCGTTCAGCGTCTTCGAAGGGCGCATGACCTCGTCTGCCTTGGCGTCGTCGGGACGGAAGTAGCCGCCCACGTCGGCGGGCGAGCCCTGGACCGCGTTGAGTTCGGAGACGATGGTCTCCTCCTCGGAGCGCAGCTTCTCGGCCAGCGGCTTGAAGACCTCGGCCAGTTCGGCGTTGCTGGTCTGAGCGGCCAACTCCTCGGCCCAGTAGAGGGCGAGGTAGAAGTGCGAGCCGCGGTTGTCGATGCCACCGAGCTTGCGGGTGGGTGACTTGTCCTCGGTCAAGAACGTGGCGGTCGCCTTGTCGAGGGTCTCCCCCAGCACCTTGGCGCCCGGGTTGTCCGCGAAGTCGGCCAGGTGGTCCAGGCTCGCGGCCAGGGCGAAGAACTCACCCAGGCTGTCCCAGCGCAGGTAGTTCTGCTCGATGAGCTGCTGCACGTGCTTGGGCGCCGACCCTCCGGCGCCGGTCTCGAAGAGGCCACCACCGTTCATCAGCGGCACGATGGAGAGCATCTTGGCCGAGGTGCCGACCTCGAGGATCGGGAACAGGTCGGTGTTGTAGTCGCGCAGCACGTTGCCGGTGACCGAGATGGTGTCCTCACCCTTGCGGATGCGGTCCACGGAGTACTTCGTGGCAGAGGCCGGGTCCATGATCTCGATGGTCAGGCCATCGGTGTCGTGGTCGGCGAGGTACTTCTTGACCAGACCGATCAGGTTCCGGTCGTGGGCGCGGGTGTCGTCGAGCCAGAAGATCGCGGGCGTGCCGGAGGCGCGGGCCCGGGTCACTGCCAGCTTCACCCAGTCGCGGATCGGGTCGTCCTTGGTCTGGCAGGCGCGCCAGATGTCCCCGGGCTGGACGTCGTGCTCCATGAGCACCTCGCCGGCGGAGTTGAGGACCTGGACGGTTCCGGCGGTCGGGATCTCGAAGGTCTTGTCGTGCGAGCCGTACTCCTCGGCCGCCTTGGCCATCAGACCGACGTTGGGAACCGAGCCCATGGTCGCGGGGTCGTACGCGCCGTTGGCCCGGCAGTCGTCGATGACGGCCTGGTAAACGCCGGCGTAGGAGGAGTCCGGGATCACCGCGAGGGTGTCGGCCTCCTCACCCTTCGAGTCCCACATGTGACCCGAGGTGCGGATCATGGCGGGCATCGAGGCGTCGATGATGACGTCGGAGGGGACGTGCAGGTTGGTGATGCCCTTACGGTCATCGACCATCGCCATTCCCGGACCGTCGGCGAGACCCTGCGCGACGGCGGCCTTGATGGCCTCGCCCTCGGGCAGCGAGTCGACACCGGAGAGCAGACCGGCCAGGCCGTCGTTCGGAGAGAGCCCCGCTGCGGCCAACTGTTCGCCGTACTGCTCGAAGAGCGTCGGGAAGAAGGCCTGGACGACGTGGCCGAAGATGATCGGGTCGGAGACCTTCATCATGGTCGCCTTCAGGTGCACCGAGAAGAGGATGTCTTCGGCCTTGGCACGGGCGATCTGCTCGGTCAGGAAGCGGCGCAACGCGGCAACGTCCATGAACGTGCCGTCGATGACCTCGCCCTCGAGCACGGGAAGGGATTCCTTCAGCACGGTCTCGGTGCCGTCGACGCCGACGTGCTTGATGCTCAGGGTGTCGGCCGCGGGAATGATCACCGACTTCTCGTTCGCCCGGAAGTCGTGCTCGTCCATGGTGGCCACGTTGGTCTTCGAATCGGTGCTCCAGGCCCCCATACGGTGAGGGAATGACTTGGCGTAGTTCTTCACCGAGGCCGGCGCACGCCGGTCGGAGTTGCCCTCGCGCAGAACCGGGTTGACCGCGGAGCCCTTGACCTTGTCGTACTTCGCCCGGGACTCCTTCTCCTCGTCGGTCGAGGGGCTCTCGGGGTAGTCCGGCAGGTCGTAGCCCTTGTCCTGCAGCTCCTTGATGACAGCCTTGAGCTGCGGGGTGGAGGCAGAGATGTTAGGCAGCTTGATGATGTTCGCCTCGGGCTTGGTGGCGAGCTCACCCAGCTCGGCGAGGTGGTCCTCGACGCGCTGGTCGGCGCTCAGGCGCTCGGGGAACTGGCTGATGACCCGACCGGCCAGCGAGATGTCGCGGGTCTCGACGGTCACGCCCGTCTTCGCGGCGTACGCGGCGATGATCGGGAGGAAGGAGTACGTCGCCAGCAGCGGCGCCTCGTCGGTGTGGGTGTAGATGATCTTCGACTGATCGGCCATGGGCGGATATCACTCCTGGAGGGTGGATTGTCTTGACGTCAAGATATCTTAGCGCGTCGTCGTGTTTCCGCTCACCTTCCCAGGCTCCCGGGGTCGGGGCAACGCGCCGAGTTCACCCGAAGGGGCGCTCGAATCACCGGCTCGCCTCGGCTACCGTGCGCCTACCGTCACATCTGTGCCGGTCCCCCTGATCGACGTCACAATCAAGACCGAAGGAAACGAACCCCATGACAGAGGCAACCGCCCACGACTCGGGCCAGGCGGGCGTAGTCGACCCGCACGAGGCGACCGCCCTGCAAAAGCTGGCGGCCGAACTGATCGGCACCTTCATCCTGGTTCTCGTGGGTTGCGGGACCCTGGCGTTCTTCGGCAGCGGACCTGGGATCAATGTGGCGTTCGCCTTCGGGCTCACCCTGATCGCGCTGATCTACGCCTTCGGTCGCATCTCCGGGGGTCACTTCAACCCGGCCGTGAGCGTGGGTGCCGCGATGGGTGGACGGCTCGGTTGGCGCCAGGCCGGGACCTATGTGGCGGCCCAGGCCGTCGGTGCGGTGCTGGCGGGGGTGGCTCTGCTGATCCTCGCGCTCGGGTTCGACGGGTTCGACGCCTTCGAGGACTCCCTGGGAGCGAACTACTGGGGCGACGCCAGCGGTGGCTATGCCTGGTGGGCCACGATCGTGTTGGAGATCCTGATCACCGCCGTGTTCGTCGTCGTGGTGCTCGCGGTCACGGACCGGCGTGCTGAGCACCCGGTCTCCGCCCCGGCCGCCATCGGACTCACCTACGCCGGACTGGTGTTCTTCGCGCTCGCCGCCGACGGCGGATCCGCCAACCCCGCCCGCTCCCTGGGCCCGGCCCTGTTCTCCGGGGGCGACGCGCTGAAGCAACTCCCCATCTTCCTGCTGGCACCGCTGGTCGGCGCCGTGATCGCAGGACTGCTCTACCCGGCCGTCTTCGGTCGCGACCGGGCCCTCGTCGCAGGGTCCGGCCTGATCCTGCCCAAGAGGCCCCCGAAGAAGGTCAAGCCCTCGACGACCGGTGCCGACCAGGGCGGGTACGCCTCCGCCGGGCAGGCAGGGACCGCCCAGCCGATCATCCAGGACGGGTGGCAGTGGGACCCCGCAGCGCAGCAGTGGATCCCCGCCCAGCAGCCGCCGGCCGGCGAACCGGCCAGCGATCGCACTCAGGCCCGGCCCAGCACCGACTGACCGCTCAACGGCCGGGTTCGAAGCTCTCGAGCTCCCAGGTCTCCCCGGCAGGACGGTCGCCTTCGCTGCGGATCAACCCCACACCGGCGGCGTAGTACGACGTGGCACCGTCCGCTTCGTCGAGTGAGTCGACCGTCTCGAGCATCACGACGTCGTCGTACGTCGTGAGGGTGGTGGTGAACTCCTGCTCGGTGAGGAGCACCTCGGCTCGGGGCTCGGTCACACCGGGCGCAAGAGCCTGGGGGTACCCGTCGCCGCGGCGGCTCCGGGCGGCCAGGAAGAGTCCCGCCTGAGCGCCCGACTCGCCGGCCTGCCACTCCCCGTCGCGTCCGAACCACCACACGTTGCCGGCCGCGTCCTGGGCGTAATAGTCGAGTGTCTCGGTCGCGGCACCCCCGTCCTGCCGGTCAACGATGCGGAGACCGGTCGTCGGCACTCCGGCGATCTCCACTCCGTCGACGACCTCGGCGGTGGTCCCGGACTCGTTGCCGGCGGGCTCCCCGAGCACGCGATAGTTCCATCGCGATCCCGGGGCAAGGGGAAACCACGGGTTGTCGACGGTCGCCGAGAAGTCGGCGACGGTCGGGCTCGGGGTGGGGATGACCAACTCGTCGACGCCAGCGGTCGGGCTGATCGGCGGTGCGGCCGCGCTGCATCCCCCGAGCAGGAGGGCCAAGGTGATCATGGCGAGGCGAAGGATCATGGGCTCCAGTGTCCCCCCACCCACTCACGCTGCTAAGTTCGCCCGGATATCAGCCAGCAACCTCGAGGAGCCGAAGTGAGCACTACCCCGTTGAAGATCGCCGTCACCGGTGCCGCCGGTCAGATCGGCTACAGCCTGCTCTTCCGCCTCGCCAGCGGATCCCTGCTGGGCGACCGCCCGATCGAGCTGCGCCTGCTGGAGATCACTCCCGCCCTGAAGGCCCTCGAGGGTGTCGTCATGGAACTCGACGACTGCGCCTTCCCGACCCTGGCCGGAGTGGAGATCGGCGACGACGCCGAGACCATCTTCGACGGCGTCAACCTGGCCCTGCTCGTCGGCGCCCGTCCCCGCGGTCCCGGCATGGAGCGCGGCGACCTGCTCTCGGCCAACGGTGCGATCTTCACCGCGCAGGGCAAGGCCCTCAACGCCGTGGCCGCCGACGACGTCCGCATCGGGGTCACCGGCAACCCGGCCAACACCAATGCGCTGATCGCGATGACCAACGCTCCCGACATCCCCAACGAGCGGTTCTCCGCGCTGACCCGTCTGGACCACAACCGGGCGATCTCGCAGTTGGCCGCGAAGACCGGCGCCCCGGTCACCGACATCAAGAAGATGACGATCTGGGGCAACCACTCCGCCACGCAGTACCCCGACCTCTTCCACGCCGAGGTCGGCGGACGCAACGCCGCCGAGGCCGTCGGCGACCAGGACTGGCTCGAGAACACCTTCATCCCCACCGTCGCCAAGCGCGGCGCCGCGATCATCGACGCCCGCGGTTCCTCGTCGGCCGCTTCGGCCGCCTCGGCGACCGTCGACGCCGCCCGCGACTGGCTGACCGAGTCCGCCGCCGACGACTGGGTCTCGATGGCCGTCGTCTCGGACGGTTCCTACGGCGTACCGGAGGGCCTGATCTCCTCCTTCCCGGTCACCACGAAGAACGGCGACTGGAAGATCGTTCAGGGTCTCGAGATCGACGAGTTCTCGCGCGCCCGGATCGACGCCTCCACCGCCGAGTTGGACGAAGAGCGCTCCGCTGTCACCGAGCTCGGCCTGATCTGAGCTCACTGAGCGTCACCTTGGACGAGGAAACTCATGCTTGGCCGATGAAGTTTTATCGTCCAAGCATGAGTTTCACCGGCCGGCCGGTGAAACTGGCGCCCGGCCAGAGTCCGGCGGGCTAGAGCCGGGGCTGCTCCGGGATCGATCCGGCGAGCACCCACAGGGCGACGGCGACCGAGCCGAGCAGGAGCACGTCCAGAGCCCGGTGGCGTACGGCGAGCATGCCCGCGTCGTGGGTGCGTAGCACCAGACGCAGGGTGCCGGCGCCAGCCAGGGTGAGCGCAAGGATGCGCATTCCGATTCGCCAGTCGTCGCGGGCGGATACGACGATCGCCAGCGTGGCGAGGGTCAGGATGACGAGATAGAACCCGCCACCGATGGTGCGGGGGTAGAGCCTCCGGCTGGGCTCGGGTACGACGACCTCATCGGCCGGCGTGTCAGGCACCTCCCGGCGCACCTCATCGCTACCGCCGTCGGGTTCGGTCTCATCCGCCACCATGGGTCGACTCACGCAGGCCCGGCTGCGAGTTCTGCCATGGCGACGAGGTTCGACAGCAACATGGCGCGGGTCATCGGGCCCACTCCGCCGGGGTTCGGTGAGATCCACCCGGCGGTGTCCCACACGTCGTCGGCGACGTCACCGGCGATCTTGCCGTCGACCCGCGAGACCCCGACGTCGAGGACGGCAGCACCCGGCTTGACCATGTCGCGGGTGATGATGCCGGGCACCCCGGCCGCCGCGACCACGATGTCGGCCTGGCGAACGTGCGCGGCCAGGTCGACGGTGCCGGTGTGGCACAGGGTGACCGTGGCGTTCTCCGAACGGCGGGTGAGCAGGAGCCCGAGAGGGCGACCCACGGTGACCCCGCGACCGACGACCACGACGTCGGCGCCGGCGATCGGGACCTCGTGGCGGCGGAGCAGTTCGACGATGCCGAACGGCGTACACGGCAGGGGTGCTTCGTTGCCGAGGACCAGCCAACCGAGGTTCGTCGGGTGCAGTCCGTCAGCGTCCTTGGCGGGGTCGATCAGGCCGAGAACCCGGTTCTCGTCGCGTCCCCGAGGCAGCGGCAGCTGGACGATGTACCCGGTGCAGGCGGGGTCCTCGTTCAGGGTGCGGACCGCCTCCTCGATCTCCTCCTGGCTGGCGGTCTCCGGCAGATCCACCCGGATCGAGGAGATGCCGACCTCGGCGCAGTCCTTGTGCTTGCCGTTGACGTACCACCGCGAGCCCGGGTCGTCGCCGACCAGGACGGTCCCCAGCCCGGGGACGATGCCCCGCTCGGCCAGGACGTCGACCCGGACCTTCAGCTCGGCCTTGATCGCCTTGGCGGTGGCGGTGCCGTCGAGTTTCTGTGCGGTCATGGGGTTCATCCTGTCAGTGGAAGAAGTGCCGGGTGCCGGTGAAGTACATCGTGACGCCCGCGGCCTTGGCCGCAGCGATCGTCAGCTCGTCGCGGACCGAACCACCGGGCTGGACGATGGCCACCACGCCGGCGTCGAGGAGGATCTGCGGACCGTCCTCGAAGGGGAAGAAGGCGTCGGAGGCGGCCACGGAGCCAGCGGCACGTTCACCGGCCCGTTCGACGGCGAGCTTGCAGGAGTCGACCCGGTTGACCTGACCCATCCCGACCCCGACGGACCCACCGTTCTTGGCCAGCAGGATGGCGTTGGACTTCGCGGCCCGGCACGCCTTCCAAGCGAAGTCCAGGTCGGCCAGCACCTCGGGCGAGGCGGCCTCTCCGGTGGCGAGCGTCCACGACGCGGGGTCGTCTCCACCGTCCTCGAGCACGGCGTCGACGTGGTCGACGTGCTGGACCAGCAGTCCGCCGCTCACCGGACGGGTCTCCACCGCGGCGGGCGTCGCGTCCAGCGGGGCGACGAGGATCCGGATGTTCTTCTTGCCCTGGAGGATCTCGACCGCACCCTCGTCGTACGCCGGGGCGACGATCACCTCGGTGAACACCTCGGCGACCTGCTGGGCCATCTCGACCGAGACCGGACGGTTCACCGCGATCACGCCGCCGAAGGCGGAGACGGGGTCGCACTCGTGGGCCTTGGTGTGAGCCTCCGCCACGTCCGCGCCGACCGCGATGCCGCACGGGTTCGCGTGCTTGATGATCGCGACCGCGGGGTCGGAGAAGTCGTTGGCCGCTCGACGAGCGGCGTCGGTGTCGACGTAGTTGTTGTAGGACATCTCCTTGCCGTGCAGCTGCACAGCGGCCGCCAGCCCGGTGCCGGAGCCGTTGGAGTAGATCGCGGCGGGCTGGTGCGGGTTCTCGCCGTACCGCAGCACGGACTGCTTCTCCCACGTCGCGCCGATCCAGGCCGGGAAACCGGTGCCCTCACTGGAGTCGGTCAGGACGTTGCCCATCCAGGAGGCGACGGCCACGTCGTAGGAGGCCGTGTGGACGAACGCCTCGGCGGCCAGCGTCTTGCGCTCCTCGAGAGTGAATCCCCCGGCGGCGACGGCGGCCAGGACGTCGTCGTACCGCGCCGGAGAGGTGACGATCGCGACCGATGGGTGGTTCTTGGCCGCGGCGCGGACCATGGACGGGCCACCGATGTCGATCTGCTCGACGCACTCGTCCGGGGTTGCCCCGGACGCGACGGTCTCGGTGAAGGGATAGAGGTTCGAGACGACCAGGTCGAAGGGCTCGACCTCCAGGTCGGCCAGCTGGGCCACGTGGCTCTCGAGCCGACGGTCGGCCAGGATGCCGGCGTGCACGCGGGGGTGGAGGGTCTTGACCCGACCGTCGAGGCACTCCGGGAAACCGGTGAGGTCCTCGACCTTGGTCACCGGCAGACCCGACTCCTCGATGAGGCGGGCCGAGCCACCGGTGGAGACCAGCTCCACCCCTGCGTCATGGAGTCCTCGGACCAGTACGTCGAGGCCGGATTTGTCGTACACGGACACCAGCGCGCGGCGGATCGGCATCTGGTTGCTCATGGGGGTGCTCCTCGGTTGACACGTCCTGGGAGGACGTCATAGAGATCAAGGTCTACGTGAGGACCACCCAGGCGTTCGATGGCCACGCTGATCCCCCGGAGGGGCACTCCCCGGTGGTCCCCCACCTGCGCCAGTCGTGTGGCGCGAGCATAGCCCGAGAGAAATCAGCAGGGCTAACGCCCGAAGCGCACCCGGCGGTTCCTGATCACGAAACCCTCGCGGGCGATCCGCCCCACGGTGTCGACGAGCATGGCTCGTTCCCCGATCTTGATCCGCTCGTGCAGGGACTCGGGGGTGTCGTCGTCCTCGACGGGCACGGCGGTCTGGGCGACGATCGGTCCGGTGTCGACCCCGGCATCGACGACGAAGAGCGTCGCACCGGCGATCTTCACCCCGTAGGCAAGCGCGTCGGCGGCTCCGTACATGCCGGGGAAGGACGGCAGCAGAGCCGGGTGGGTGTTGATGTAGCAGCCCCCGAACTCCTCGAGGAAGGCCTGCCCGGCCAGTTTCATGAAGCCTGCGGACACGAGGAGGTCCGGTTCGAACTCGGCGCACGACGCGGTCACCGCGCGGTCCCATGAGTCGCGGTCGGGGTAGTCCTTGACGCGGTGCACGAACGTCGGGATCCCGGCCCGCTCCGCCCGGGCCAGCCCCTCGATATCGGACCGATCAGCACCCACCGCCACGACCTTCGCGCCGTACGCGGGGTCGGCACAGGCATCGAGCAGTGCCTGGAGGTTGGTTCCTGCTCCCGAGACGAGGACAAGGAGGCGGGCAGTATCAGTCACCCGTGGAGCCTAGTGGGCGTCGATTTCCGTCGCTGCCCGGCGTTGCCACCAGGTCACCAGGAGCCCGCCGATGAGTCCGCCGAGCCCGAAGGTGGTGATCGCGTGCACCAAGACCTCCCCGACCAGCGGAGCCACGTCCCGCATCCGGCCGGGTCCGATCGCTCCCCCCGCCAGGGAGGCGAAGAATGCGAAGGCCAGACCGGTCAGTACGCCGCCGGTCCCGCCGCGTACGGCGCCCTCGGTCCAGTTCAGGGTGGGTGAGCGTCGTTGGGCGCGGACCGCTCCGGCGGCGCCGACCACCACCGGGGTGACCAGCAGCACTGCGAGCCAACCCGAGGGCGTCCCCGCCTGCGGGAGGGCAGCGAAGATCGGCAGCATCGGCAGCGGCCCCAGCACCACCAGGGACGGGGAGACGATCGTGGCGGCGCCGACCGTGAAGCCGGGGCCCAGAAGGAACGCGCCCGAGAAGGCCACGGCGTTCGGGAGGACGGTCAGGCTGAGCGCGCTGAGCACGATCGCGTCCCCGGCGTTGACGCCGAGTTGGGACATCACATTCGCCGCCGTGCTCAGGTCCATCAGCAGGGCGATCAAGAAGGTCGCCAGGGACAACCAGATCCACACCACGAGCATGTGGCGGCAGGCGCGCAGGGCGCCGCCCAGGGTCTCGGGCAGCGAGGCGGTCCAGATCGCGGCGCGACCCGACCCGACCGCGATCGCACAGCCGCCGAGCAGCGCGGCCATCAGGATCGACCACACGAGCACCCGTTCGGCCGACGGGTCGGTGGCGGGGGTGGCCGCAACGGTGGCCACCAGGACCGCGGTCACGGCGTACCCGATGGCGAAGAGCAGGGTGGCGGCCGGAACGGTCCAGTCCCGCTCGCCGTCGTCGATGCGTCCCGCGTCGGGACCGTACGCCGCTAGCTGCTGTCCCACGCGAAGTGCGACCCGCCAGATGAAGAAGGCGGCCAGGGCGGTGACCCCCAGGGGCACCATGGTGACCTCGACGCCGTCGATCCGCACGCCGGATCCGTGCCCCATCAACCAGCCCAGGGCGCCGGTCCGCAGACCGTCCCGGGGGGTGCCGTGGGCCCCCGCGTCGATGCTGAACCAGCCGATGAGCCCGATCACCAGGCAGATCACCAACGGGATCATCGCGGCGCGCAGCCCACCGAGGGTGGCCACCACCGTCAGGGGCCGTGGCCTGGAGTCGGTGGACCCTCCCGGCGCAGGTGGGGTCGACCCACCGCGACGAGCACGGTCGGCGGTCTTCACCGCGGAGGGCAGGAGCGAGGTCATAGCCCCACCATCATCACCCGCCCCAGGCGTCCGCGTGCCTCTCCCACGCCGCTGGCAGCGAGGTCGATGGGAATCTTCCTGTGGGATCCCGGCACGGCTGTCTGGACCGGTCGCGTACCGTAGTGAGGTCATGAGGGATCCGGAGGACTTCGACGCGTTCTACATCGACGCGCGAGAGAGACTGCTGCTGCAGACCTATGCCCTGACCGGGGACCTTCCCGCGGCTCGAGCCGCGGTGCGGGACGCCTTCATCGTCGCCTGGCACCACTGGCGCAAGATCGGTCGCCTCGAGGATCCCGAGGAGAGCGTGCGACCGCACGCCTGGCGGCACGCCCAGCGGCGGCACACGGCTCGACTCTGGCACCGCGACCGTTCGATCGACCCGGAGATCACCAAGACCTTCGAGGCGCTCAGCGAACTCTCGGCGATCCAACGCAAGGCCCTGCTCCTGACCCAACTCGGCGCCGTCACGATGAGCCAGATGGCCCGCGAGATCGGCCGACCCATCGAGGACGCCGAGCGCGAGCTCCAAGGTGCCGCGACGGCGTTCGCGCAGGCCCGCGGGATCCACACCTCGCAGATCCACTATCAACTGGCGAACCTGCGTAGGCAGATCAGTGACGTGCGCTGGCCCCGCGCCACCATCCTGCGCCGCGCCGGCGGAGCCCGGCGACGCACCCACACCCTGGTCGGCGCGGCCACCGCCGTCGCCGCCCTGGTGATCAGCGGTTCCGTCGTCACCGACACCACCGGGGTGCGCCCCTCGCTGGACCGGCCCGTCGTGGCGGCCGGTCAGGCCCAGGCGCAGCCGGCGACCCCGAGCCCGTCGGCCTCCGCCAGCCCCGAACCGGAGCCCGAACCGCTCACCGACGCCGCCCTGATCGGCACCGGCGATCTGTCCCGGTTGACGGGGCGCAAGGGCTGGAAGCTCACCGGCACCTCCGACAACTCCGAGGGCAACGGACTGGCGATCCCGTGCCAGGAGGAGCGGTACGCCGACCCCCGGGGCTCGGCGGCGCTGCTGCGCACCTTCGAGGCCAAGAACCGTGCGCGAACGGCGGAGGCCACCGCATTCCAGTCCGTCGAGGAGTCGCGCAACGTGCGTGCCGCCCAGCGGACCCTCACCCGCACCCTGGACTGGTATGCCGGATGCCGCATCGAGCGGGCCCAGGTGCTGAGCACGCAGCGCCTGCCAGGCGTCGGCGACGAGGCGACGCTGATCGTCGTACGGGTGTGGGGCAAACCGGATCGGACGATGGCGGTCACCGTCGCCCGCACCGGTGTCTTCACCACCACGGTGATGACCACGGTCGCGAACGCCGAACGGGCCAACACCCGGGCCTCGGCCCGGACCATCGGCGGGGCCGTGGGCAATCTGTGTGCGCTGCCCGAGGCCGGTGAATGCGCAACCACGACGAAACTGCAGCAGACCGCGCCCCTCCCGGTGGGAAGCGATCCGGCACTGCTGTCGGAGATCGATCTCCCCCCGATCTCGGGGGTCGCTAAACCCTGGGTGGGGACAGAACCCAGCAGGGCCGAGAACAACCTCGCCTCCACGCGTTGCGACGAGACGCAGTTCAAGGGTCGCTTCAACCAGACCCGGATCCGCAACAACATGACGCGGTCCTTCCTCATCCCGCAGGCGAAACTGGCCAAGACCTTCGGGCTGACCCAGACGGTCGGGTCGCTACCGAAGCAAAAGGCCAAGGCCTTCGTGGAGGGTGTGCGCCAACGCCTCGCCGGATGCCAGGACAAGGACCTCGGCACGAGGGTCACCCGCCTGGTCCAACGCGAGAGCGACAAGGAGAGCCTGACCGTGTGGACACTGACCACCGAGTTGTCCGACAACCGGTCGCTCGACTACTCGATGGCCATCATCCGACACGGCGGGGTCATCACGCAGATCGGCTTCATCCCGGACGGGTCAGCAGCGATGAGCAATCAGGACTTCCTGGCTCTCGCCCAACGTGCGCAGGACCGTCTGCCGCAGTTGAAGGTCGCCCAAAAGAAACAGGCCCAGAAGAATGAGGCCCAGAACCAACAGGGGTGACCGAACCTTTGGGGCTCGTGATCTGAGTCACAAGCGACCTCGAGGATTGGCCGGGAAGGTAACGGATTGATTACCGTCCTCGGATGCTCCGACGACGACACTCCCTCCGTACGCCGTTCGCCGCAGTGGTTGCCTTCCTGATGATGGGCGCCTTCGCGCTCGTCTCGGTCACCACGACCCCCGGCGCCTCGGCCCAGACCTCCTCTGCCCCTCTCACCGCGCAACTCGCGGCGAAGAAGGGCAAGTTCGTGCGCGAACCCGGCTTCCGGATGAAGGTTGCCACCTTCAACGTCCTGGGTAGCCAGCACACCGCCGGCAGCCGTCGCGCCTCTGGCGTGAAGCGGGTCCGCGCCACGGCGCGCATCATCAAGCAGAACAAGATCGACGTGATCGCGATGCAGGAGGTCCAGATGGACCAACTGAACGTGCTGGGCAAACGCCTGAACAAGTACCGCATCTTCCCGTACAAGAAGTTCGGGAAGAGCCAGGGACTGCGGCTGCAGATCGCCTACAAGAACTCGAAGTACAAGCGCGTCAACCAGGGCAAGATCATCACCGCCTTCCACGGTCAGCGTCGTCCCATCCCGTGGGTGAAGCTGCGCGAGCGCGAGACCGGTCGCACCTTCTTCTACATGTCGATCCACAACTCGCCGAAGGGCGCCGAGGGCGAGCGCGACTCGGCTACGCGTCGCCAGATCAACCTGATCAACGCGCTGCGCAAGTCCGGAGATCCGGTCTTTCTGGGTGCCGACGCCAACGAGTTCACCGAGTTCAACTGCCGCGTCGGGCGTTCCACCCGCACCGTGTCCGCCGCAGGGGGCAGACTGCACCCGCGCTGCACGTCGCCGCGCCGCCCCATCTTCGACAAGGTGATGGGTAGCCGCTACGTCGAGTTCAAGCGGTACCGCCGCTCGGACAGCAAGCGCGTGCGCTTCGCCAGCGACCACTACTTCGTTTCCGCCGTGGCGAAGGTCCCGCCGACGAAGCCGTAGGTCAGTACTCGTAGGTCAGTACTCGTAGGGGCGGGGCCACGGGTTGAACCGGCACCCACCGGTGCCCTTGGACTGCTGCCCCATCACGGGGGCGAGTTGTCCGCTGCCCCGGCATCCGGCGTGTCCGTTGCCGAGCCAGTGGCCGACCTCGTGGTTGACCACGAGGTGACGGTAGTCGCGCAGCGAGCGCCCGGCTGCGTTCCACGGTGGGGACGCGAACTTCCAGCGGTCCTGGTTGATGATCACGAAGCGGCCCACCCGGCAGCTGTAGTAACTGCTGCACTGCGAAGAGAAGCTCGGCACCTGTCCGGCCTCGCTGAGCACCAGGGTGAATCCGCCGCCGGACTTCACCCGGCGGAACGTCGTACCGCCTCCGCGCCAGCCGCGGGCGTCGGCGAAGGTCTGGGCCGCCTGTCGGGCGAACTTCTTCACGCTCGTGGTGATCCGTCCGCGCGTGGCGATGCTGTAGGTGGCGACCCGGCGCTGCGGGACCCGGTGGGCGACGCGGTCGGTCCTGGCCGACGACCGACTCATGTGGCGGTAGCCGGGCGCCTTGACGGTGACCCTGACCCGGATCCGCTTGTTCACGTCGCGCGGGGCGAAGGTGTAGCGCTCCTTGGTGGCGCCCTTGATCGGTTTGCCGGAGCGCAGCCACTGGTACGACGTGCGGGTCGGCCGGGGTGACCACCGTCCCGGAGTGGCTCGCACGGTCCGGGTGAACCGCTGTTCGCCCGACACACTCGGGCGCGTCTTGTTCTTCAACTTGGCACGTTTGACGGGTGTGGTCTGCGCCGAGGTCGCCGCACCGGTGTCGCCCTCGGCGTCGGCGACCTCGACCCGGACCGACAACCGTTTGCCGAGGTCCTTCAGGACCGGTCGGTAGTCCTTCGAGTTGGCCCCGGTGATCGCACGGCCCGCACGCAACCACTGGTAGGTGGCGGCGACCGGCTCGGGATCCCACCGCCCCACGGACGCGGTGAGCCGCTGGTCGAACTGCGCCTTGCCGGAGATGGTCGGCGGTTCACGGTTCTCGACCGTGGGTGCGGCCCCAGCAGGTGCGGTGGACAGCGCCAGGGCGGTCAGGGAGGTCGCCAGGAGGGTGACCAGCAGGGACACGAGAACACGGACGAATCGGGCCATCGCAGCAGACTAGTCCCGCATCTGACCGGCTCAGGCCCAGAGTTGCCCTTCGAGCTTGTCCTCGGCCTCGTCGACCGTTCCTTCGTAAGCGCCGGTGGAGAGGTACTTCCAGCCTCCGTCGCACACGATGAATGCAATGTCCGCGGTCTCCCCCGCCTTGACGGCCTTGGCCGCCTGGCCCAGAGCCGCGTGCAGGATCGCCCCGGTGGAGATGCCGGCGAAGATCCCTTCCAGCTCGAGCAGTTCGCGGGTGCGGCGTACGGCGTCGCGCGGGCCGACCGAGAAGCGGGAGTCGATCAGGGAGGCGTCGTACAACTCGGGAACGAAGCCCTCATCGAGGTTCCGCAGCCCATAGACGAGTTCGCCGTACCGGGGCTCGGCCGCGACGATCTTGACGTCGGGCTTGGCCTCACGGAAGTAGCGCGAGGTCCCCATCAGGGTGCCGGTGGTGCCCAGTCCTGCCACGAAGTGCGTGATCGAGGGCAGATCGGCGAGCAACTCGGGGCCGGTCCCCTCCTGGTGGGCCAGGGCGTTCGCGGCGTTGCCGTACTGGTAGAGCATCACCCAGTCGGGGTGGTCCGCGGCGACCTGCTTGGCGACCCGGACCGCCTCGTTGGATCCGCCGGCGGCGGGTGAGGAGATGATCTCCGCACCCCACATGCGCAGCAGTTGGCGACGCTCGACCGAGGTGTTCTCCGGCATCACACACACGATGCGGTAGCCCTTGAGCTTCGCCGCCATGGCCAGGGAGATCCCGGTGTTGCCCGAGGTGGGCTCCAGGATCGTGCACCCCGGCCGCAGGACGCCGCTCTTCTCGGCCTCCTCGATCATCTTCAGGGCCGGTCGGTCCTTGATCGAACCGGTCGGATTCCGATCCTCGAGCTTGGCCCACAGGCGTACGTCGGGGCTCGGGGACAGCCGGGGCAGCCCGATCAGCGGCGTGTTGCCGACCGAGGCGAGGAGATCGGCGTAGCGCGTCATCCGCCCGCGACGGCGGGGAGAACCACGACCTGGTCGCCGTCGGACAGCGTGGCCTCGAGACTGCCGATGAACCGCACGTCCTCGTCGTTGATGTAGACGTTGACGAAGCGACGCAGCTCCATGGAACCGTTCTTGTCCTCGACCAGACGCTCCTTGATGCCGGGGTGCTTGGCCTCCAGGTCGTCGATCAGGGCGGTCAGCGTGGCGCCGTCGGCGTGGACGGCCTTCTCGCCGCCCGTGTAGGTGCGCAGGATGGTGGGGATCCGGACCTCGATGGCCATGTGGGTGATGCTCCTCAGCTGTCGGTGGTGACGGGTGCAGATGCGGGAAGTTCAGGGACGACGCGGACCTCTTCTTCGGTCACTTCGCCCTCGATGATCCTGTATGACCTGAACTCCACAGGCCCGTCGTTATTCCCGTGCTCGCGGGTACTCACGAGCACGTAGTGCGCGTTCGGCTCACTCGCCAGGCCGATGTCGGTGACGCTGGGGTAGCCCTCGGTGGCGGTGTGTGAGTGGTAGATCACCACGGGCTCTTCGTCGTTGTCGTCCATCTCGCGATAGAGGCGCAAGAGATCGGTCGAGTCGAACTCGTAGAACGTGGGACTGCTGGCCGCGTTGATCATCTCCACGAGCCGTTGGGCTCGGTCGCTGCCCTCGGGGCCAGCCACGATTCCGCACGCTTCGTCGGGATGGTCGCGTTTGGCGTGCGCGATGATCGCGTCGTGGGTCTGCTGGTCGATGGTCAACACACCTCCCAGCCTAGTGGGGCGGTTCAGGTCACTTACTCAGGGCACCGACGAGGGTCTCTTGGAGGTAGCCCACCCAGTCGTAGATGTCGTGCGCCTGAGCCCGGGGATCCTCGTCGGGCAGGGAGTGCCAATACTCCTCATCGCCCTCCTCCACCCCGAGTCGGGTGGCCAGAGCGAGCCGTAGGTCGGTGAACGACCGCATCCAGGTCTCGGCGGTCGGCTCGTCGAGTTCGACGTCGATCATCAGACCGTCCTCCTCGAGGATGGCGGGCAGCCCGCCCTCTTCGAGGGTGTCGATGATGGTGCTGGCGGCCTGCGCCTTGCCGTCCCTCAGGGACCCCTCGGTGAAGCGACGGAACTCTGCGGCGGCCTCGTCGTCCTCGGCGTACGCCGTGGGGAAGAGTCGGGCCAGCACCGGGTCCTCGGGAGCCTCGGTGGGTCCGCTGAAGTCCATCATCGCCTCGAACGGGTCCACGTCAGCGTTCGGAACGGCCGCCTCGTTGCGCAGCAACTCGACCAGTTGGGCGGCCAGGGAGCGCAGCAGATCGGCCTCGAAGCCGGTGAAGTTGGCGATGATCAACTTGCTGCGGCGGTGTCGTTTGAAAGCACTCATGAACGGTTCAGTCCGCCTTGGAGATCGTGGCCCACAGGCCGTATTCGTGCATCGCCTGGACGTCGCGCTCCATCTCCTCGCGACTGCCGGTGGAGACCACGGACTTGCCGTCCTGATGCACCTCCATCATCAACCGGTCGGACTTCTTCTTGTCGTAGCCGAAGTACTTCGAGAAGACGTAGGCGACGTACGACATCAGGTTGACGGGGTCGTTCCAGACGATGGTCACCCAGGGGGTCGCCTGTTGGGTGACTTCCTCGGGGGAGATATCGCTCTCGAGGTCGGGTTCGACCTCAGTGGGCATCGCGGCAGACACGTCCCACATGGTGGCACACTCCGGGCCATGAACCAGCCAGACCAGTCCCCCACCGTCGACGATCACCTGTCCCTGCGCGTGACCGACGGGGCCTTGTGGATCACTCTCAACCGACCCGAGGTCTTCAACGCCCTGACCGCGGAGATGTCGGACCGCGTGGCGCAGGTGACCGAGGAGGCCGTGGCCCGTGAGGACGTCCGGGTCGTGGTCATCACCGGCACCGGGACCGCCTTCTCCACCGGCGCCGACATCTCGGGTGAGAATGCCCACGAGAACTTCGACGTGACCGCCCTGGATCGGGCGAATCGGATCATCCGGGCCCTGGTCGGCCTGGACAAGCCCGTGGTCGCGGCGGTGAACGGCATCGCCGCCGGGGTCGGGTGCTCGACCGCTCTCGCCGCGGACATCATCATCGCCAAGGAGTCCGCCTCGTTCCTGCTCGCCTTCGGCCGGATCGGCCTGATGCCCGACGGCGGCGCGTCGGCGACGGTGGCTGCGGCCATCGGTCGGCCCCGGGCGATGCGGATGGGCCTGCTGGCCGAAGCGCTCAGCGCCCGCGAGGCCTACGACGCGGGACTGATCACCCATCTGGCCCCCGATGATGAGTACGACGACCTCGTGGCCACGATCGTGCGGCGCCTGGCCGCCAGCGCACCCCTGGGCCTTGCCGCGACCAAACGAGCGATCAACGCCGCTTGCCTGACCCAGCAGGACGGGCTCGATGCGGCCCTCGAACGCGAGCGGACCGGGCAGAGCCTCCTGCTGCGCACCGCCGACGTCGCCGAGGGCATGGCCGCTTTCTCCGAGCGACGCAAGCCGGTCTTCCGCGGCCGATGATCTCCCGCCGAGTCGGCGCTTATTGACGCTCGTTTCCCGCCGAGCCGGCGTTAGTTTTCGAAGAAGCGCCGACTCGGCGTCAGCACCACTTCTGGACGAGGGTGCGGACGACGCCGAGGGTCCGGTTGGTGGCCGGGCCGAGGTGCTTCTCGACCGCCACGCCCATCCCCGAGGTGTGGTAGTTCTCCCCGAGCAGCAGGTGCGCCCCGCGGCCGACCACTCGGACCTTTTCGAGGTCCGTGGAGCGAGCTTCGAGACCCGAGACCGCCTCGGCGGTCGGGGTGGACTTGAGGAACGACACGAACTGCTTGCCCTGATGGCCCTCCCCCAACTCGTCGGCGACCGTGACCACCTCGCGCAGATCCGCGGCGCTCAGCACGATCGTGGGCACGTCGAAGCCGGTGAAGTCGGCGTACGCCTGCTCCAACGTCTGCTCGATCCGGGCCGGGGACCGCATCGACGTCGAGATCCGCACATTGCCGGTGTTGAGGTACGTCGCCACCTCGGTGAACACGCCACCACCGGCCGCCGACGTCACCGCGAACAAGTCGTCCTTGCCGAAACGGCGCTTGGAAGCCAGATTGATCGCGCGCAGGAACGCCACGTGGGTAGCCATTCCTCATCCTCCCAGAAGCCCCACGCGACGGGCAGGACTACTCTCAGAGCGTGACCCAGGCAGATATCGACGGCCGATCCTCCCGCTGGGACCGCCATCGCGAGGAGCGGTACGCCGCCCTGGTGGCGGCCTCCGTGCGTGCCATCGACCAACACGGCCCCGACGTCGCGATCGCGACCATCGCCGCCGAGGCGGGGGTCAGCAAGCCGGTGCTCTACCGCTACTTCGCCGACAAGGACGAGTTGCACGCTGCCGTGGGGCGGTGGGGTGCCGCCGAGGTCGTCGACGGCATGGTGCCCGCCTTCCTGATCGACACCACGGTGCGCGAGCGAATCCGGGGTGCCGTGGGTGCCTACCTCGGCGTGATCGAGGAACACCCCCAGGTCTTCAACCTGCTGGTCCGCCAGCGCGGCGGGCACGACCCCCTGGCCGACGGTAAGGCCAGGATCGTCGAGGCGATCAACCAGATCCTCAGCGGCAGCCTCCACCGGCTGGAGGTCGACGCCGACGGCATCGAGGCGTGGTCCCAGGGGATGGTGGGCCTGGCGTTGACCACCGGTGAGTGGTGGTTGGAGACCGGCACCC
Source organism: Nocardioides salsibiostraticola (assembly GCF_054783655.1). NCBI lineage: Bacteria > Bacillati > Actinomycetota > Actinomycetes > Propionibacteriales > Nocardioidaceae > Nocardioides > Nocardioides salsibiostraticola. The sequence continues at coordinate 473,642 of NZ_BAAGQD010000001.1, forward strand.
TGTCCCGCACCGAGGTCCGCGATCAGCTGGCCGACTTCATCTGGCACGCCTTCGGGGGTCTGGTGCGCGAGCGGGGCGCCGACCTCTCAGTTCTCGACGCGTGAGCGGGCCCGGGCCTCGTAGGCTTCGCGGGCGGCTGAATCCGCTCCGACCAGTGCTGAGTCGGCCTTGAGCAGCTTCGCCATCGCAACCTGCAGGCCTCGCGGCATCAGCTGACTGCTGCGCGCCAGCCCCTGGGACCAGCGCGGCACCCACAGCTCCGGCGTCGGCTGGCGCACGGCGGCCTCGATGACCTCGGCGACCTGCTCCGCGGTCACCGGCTTCACTCCGCGGGTGGCCTCCACCCCTACGGACAGTTCGGTCTTGACCACGGTGGGCAGCACCATGCTGACGTCGACCCCGTGCGGCTCGAGTTCGGCGCGGACCGCTTCGCTGAAACCCACCACCGCGAACTTCGAGGCGGAGTACGTCGCCCCGCCAGCCAGGGCCAGGCGTCCCACCGCCGAGGCGACGTTGACGATGTGGCCACGTCCGCGATCGACCATTCCGGGGGCGACCGCCTTGGTGCCGTGGATGACTCCGAAGAGGTTCACGTCCAGGATGCTCTGTGTGACCGAGTCCGGCTCGTCCAGGATCGACCCCAACGGCATGATGCCGGCGTTGTTGACCAGCACATCCACCGGGCCCAACGACGCGGCAGCGGCCAGGAAGGAGCGCCACGACTCCGGCTGGGTGACGTCCAGTGCGGCCGCGATCACCCGGTCGTCGTACTTCGCCGCCACCTGTCGGGCCAGATCGAGGTCGCGGTCCCCGATGGCGATCCGGGCCCCTTGACGGGCCAGCCGGTCCACGGTGGCCTCCCCGATGCCGCGAGCGCCTCCGGTGATGACGAAGGTCAGGGTCGAGGGGTCGTGCTGCGAGGAACGGTTCTTGCGACTCATGAGGGGATCCTTGTGCGTAGGGGGCGGAGGTCGAGCGGAAGCCCGTCGGTGGGGAACGGGAGTGAGCGGTAGTCCAGCGGGGCCTCGTAGTCGGCGTCCACCGACCATTCGAAGCGTCTCAGGATCTGGTGCAGGATCGTGGTGACCTCGGCTCCTGCGAAGGCCATCCCCAAACACTTGTGGACGCCGCCGCCGAAGGGCTCCCACGCCATTCGGTGGGACTTGTCCTCGCGTCGGTCGGCACCGAAACGGTCCGGGTCGAAGCGGGCGGGGTCGGTCCACAACTCCTCGAGGTGGTGCGAGAGGTGGACCATCACCGCCGTGAGCCGGCCCGCCGGGATCGGTACGCCGAGCACCTCGGTGTCCTTCACCGTCCTCCGGGCGAGCAGGGGAACCGGCGGGACGAGCCTCAGCGACTCCTTGATCACCAGATCCAGCGAGGTCAGGGACTCCAACTCGGTCAGGTCCGGATGGTCCCCCAGCGCCATCGACTCCGCTCGACAACGCTCCTGCCAGTGCGGGTGCTGGCCGAGGTACTGCATCACGATGGCCACGGTGATCGTGGAGGTGTCGTGGGCGGCCATCAGCAGGAAGATCATGTGGTTCACGATGTCGTCGTCGCTGAAGCTCTCGCCCTCCTCGGACCGCAGGTGCGTCAGGATCGAGAAGAGGTCGGTGCGCTCCCCCGGTGTCTGGGCCCGCTTGGCCGGTAGTTGGCGGCGCAGAAAATTCTCGAGCACCACTCGTCCTCGCAGCGCTCGACGCCAGCGGGTGAACGGCAGATCGGCCCGCACGACTCCGGTGGCGGCCTGCACGCAGGCGATGAAGGCGTCGTTGAGGCGATCGAGCTCGTCGGGATCCGCGAACTCAGCACCACCCATGAAGATCTGGGTCGCCAGGTCGAGGGTCAGCTCCTTGGTGGCGGGGTAGACGCGGAAGTCGGTGCCGGGGCTCCAATCATCCAGACCAGCGCTGACCGCGGGAGCCATGGCGGCGACGTACCCCTCGATGCGCGGCCGGGTGAACGCCTCCTGCATCAGCCGGCGGTGTTGGTGATGCTCGGCGAAGTCCAGCAGCATCAGGCCGCGGTCGAAGAACGGGCCGACGATGAACCCCCACCCGGGCCCGTTGGCGAAGGCCTTGTCCTTGTTCTTCAGCGCCGCCTCGCACGCGTCCGGGCCGGTCAGCATGGTCCATGTGCGGCCCAGCATCTTCCGCTCGCTCACCGGCCCGTCGCTCTGGTGGAGATCGCGCATGAAGGTTAAGGGGTCGCGCGAGTAGTCGAGAAGGCAACCCACCAGAGGTATGTACATGTGCTGCTCCCTCGATTCGACCGTCCGCCTATCTGACAGACAGTCCTGTCAGTTTGTGGGGTGGGGTGCGTTCTGTCAAGAATGGTGGCGTGACGACCTCCCCCAAACCCCGCCAGTACGCCGGCCAGAGCCCCACCGAACGCGTCAGCGAACGGCGCGAGCGCCTGGTGCGCGCCACCCTGACGCTGGTGGCCGCTCACGGGGAGTCCGCAGCCACGATGACCAAGATCTGCGCCGAGGCGGGCCTGACCGAGCGGTACTACTACGAGAGCTTCGCCAAGCGCGACGAGGTGCTGGTGGCCGCGCTGAACCTGGCCGCCACCGAGATCGCCGACGCCGCGCTGTTCGCCATCTCTCGGACCGACGGCGACGCAAACAACGGGGGACAGCGGGTGCGGGCCGGAATCGCTGCGGTGATCGACCTCGCCGTCGCCGACCCGACCCCGGTGCGCATGGTGCTGCTGGAGTCCGCGGGCAACGCTGCGTTGCGGGTCCGACGCCACGAACTCATGAGCTGGTTCGCCGATCTGGTGGCCAACGAGGCCGACAAGATCCTCCCAGGCGCCACCTGGCCGGCGCCCCGAGCCCGGTTGCAGGGGATGGTCTTCGTGGCGGGGTACGCCGAACTCATCGGCTTCTGGCTTCTCGGCGAGCACGATCTGACCCCGCGGGCGCTGACCGACCTAGGGGTCGAACTCTTCGAGGGGCTGCTCAAACGCCCCTAGAAAGGCGTCAACCCCACCAGTTCACCCGGAGGGAACTGGTGGGGTTATCGCCGAGCAAGGTGTGCGTGATCAGGTTAGACCCGATCGCGCCCCGAGATCAGGGCAATTCGTTCAGGCGAATCCGATCAGGGGAGGGCGACGGTGATCTTGGCGACGCCGATCAGGAGCTTGTCGGGGATGTCCTCGGTACCGAACGTGTCGCGCAGCAGGCCGGCGGCCGTGGCGGAGAGCTTGACCTCGGTGCCCTCGAGAATGGCCTTGCCGCTCTCGGAGGAGGTGTCCAGCGGGTTCAGCGTGTTGCCGTTGAGGTCGAAGATCGGGACGCTCACCGCGGCGGGCTTGGCGTTGACGTTGACGTCACCGTAGACGATCGAGGCGCCGGGGTCGACGTTGAAGTTGCCGATGTCGACCTTGGTGCCGCCCGCAGACAGCGAGAAGCCCGAGCCCTCGTGCTGGACCTGGCCGATGACGTACGGCGAGACCTCACCGGGGGTGAAGATCGTGACGTTGCCGCCGGTGATCGGGAAGATCAGGGCGCCGTCCTTGAGCTCACCGGTGCCGACGACACCAGGGGTGACGCCGAGGCTGCCGAGGGCGTCGACGAAGCCCTGGTCGAGGGTGACCGCGGTGGTGTCGCCGGTCAGGGCGGTCAGCTCGGCAACCGGGGTCGGGGCGCTGCTGCTGCTGCTGCCGCCGTCGTCGTCGGAGCCGCAGGCGGCGAGGGGGAAGGCGAGCATCATCATCGCGGCGACGCCGGCGATCGACTTGCGGCGGGCGGAGAACTTCTTCATTGGGGTTTCCTTACGTTGCTGTGGTCGAGACTTGCGGGGAGTTCGACACAGCCTTGCGCATGGATTGGTCGAGCCCGAAAATCGCCCGAGTGTCCCCCGTCACAGCCCGAGCTCAGAGCTCAGCCTCAGAGGTTGCCGCGACGGTCCTGTTCGCGCTCGATGGCCTCGAACAGCGCCTTGAAGTTCCCCTTGCCGAAGCCCAGCGACCCGTGCCGCTCGATGAACTCGTAGAACACGGTGGGCCGGTCCCCCATGGGCTTGGTGAAGATCTGCAGCAGGTAGCCGTCCTCGTCACGGTCGACGAGGATCCCGCGTTGCTTCAGCTCCTCGATCGGGACTCGGACCTCGCCGATCCGGGCCCGCAGCTCGGGGTCGTCGTAGTAGGAGTCCGGGGTGTCGAGGAATTCGATGCCGTTGGCCCGCAGGGCATCGACCGACGCCAGGATGTCTCCGGTGGCCAGGGCAATGTGCTGACAGCCGGCACCGCCGTAGAACTCGAGGTACTCGTCGATCTGGGACTTCTTCTTGGCCACGGCCGGCTCGTTGAGGGGGAACTTCACCCGATGGTTGCCGCTGGCCACGACCTTGCTCATCAACGCGGAGTAGTCCGTGGCGATGTCGTCCCCGATGAACTCGGCCATGTTGGCGAAGCCCATCACCCGGTTGTAGAAGGACACCCATTCGTCCATCCGACCGATCTCGACGTTGCCGACACAGTGGTCGACCGCCTGGAAGAGGCGGCGCGGCGCCCCGTCACGCCGCGTCACCGTCGAGGTGCGAGCCACGTAGCCGGGCAAGTAGGGGCCGTCATAGCCGCTGCGGTCGATCAGGGTGTGCCGGGTCTCGCCGTACGTCGCGATCGCGGCGATCCGCACGGTCCCGTGCTCGTCGCTCTCGTCGTGGGGCTCGACCAGGATGGTGGCGCCCGCCGAGCGGGCGTGGGTGACACAGGCATCGACGTCAGGAACCTCCAGCGCCAGATCGACCACGCCGTCACCGTGCCGGGCATGGTGTTCGGCGAGCGGCCCGCTCGCGACGACTGCTCCGGTGAACACGAAGCGGGCGCTGCCGCTGCGCAGGACGTAGGACTTGGAGTCCCGGTGCCCGCTCTCCGGACCTCGGTAGGCCTCGAGCTCCATCCCCAGGGCCAGTTGGTAGAACGCCGCGGTCTGGGTGGCGTTGCCGACCACGAACCCGATCGCATCCATGGCGGTGACGGGGAACGGGTCGGTGCTGGCGTCGTACTCCACCAGCCCCACGAGTTCTCGCAGTTGCTCCAGGGTGAGGTCGGCTCTGAGTTCGTCCGGGGTCAGCATCGTCATGCCCGCAGCGTGTCGTGATCGGACAGCATGTGCAACAGTGGGACGATTCACTGAACAAGTTGCATAGTAAGAAGGGTATTCATGGACGACCTTGACCGCATTCTGATCGATCTCTTCACCGACGAACCACGAATCGGGGTCCTGGAAGCGTCCCGACGACTCGGGGTTGCGCGGGGCACGGTGCAGTCACGGTTGGAGAAGATGGAGGCCGCGGGGGTGATCACCGGATGGGGGCCACGTCTTTCTCCGGAGGCGTTGGGCTACCCCGTCACCGCCTTCCTCACCCTGGAGATCACCCAGGGCCAGGGACACGACGTCGTCGCGGCGCACCTCGCGGAGATCCCCGAGGTTCTGGAGGCCTACACCATCACCGGCAGCGGCGACCTGTGGTGCCGGGTGGTCTCCCGCTCCAACGCCGAGCTCCAACAGGTCATCGATCGGGTAGTGGGCTTCGCCGGTGTCATGCGGGCCTCCACCGTGATGGCGTTGGCCACCCAGGTCGACTACCGGGTGCGACCACTCGCTCGCGCCGCCCGCGAGCACACGACTAGCGGCGAACGACCTTGACCTTCATCGATCCGATGTCACGTTTGCCACCGGCCCGGTAGTGGAAACGGACCTTCGAGCGAGCCGAGCGCGCCGAACGGGCCCGCACCAGGACCCGCATCTTGACCGACTGACCTGGGCGCAGTTTGCGTACGCCCTTGGCGCTGGACTTGATGGCCGTGCCCGACAGCTTCACGACCCCCTTCGGGGCCGCCTGTCCCCCGACGTTGGTGACGCGGACCGGGATGTGACGGGTCTTGCCTGCCCGGAGAGTGAGCTGACGCTTGACCTTGGCGACCTTGAGCTTCAAAGGCACGTTGCCGGCCTCCCGCAGGGCCTCGCCACTGCGGGCGGGCAGAGTGAAGCTGCCGCTGACGACACTTCCGTCGAGCCGGCGCATCACGCCCTTGATCTGGACCCGTACGGCTCGCTGGGTCGGGTTGACCGCCGCCATGCCGTTGGCGTAGCTCCGCACGTAGGCGCCAGCGGACTGGCGATACATCGCGCCGTACGCCGTCCCGAGGTTGGGCAACCGGTAGCGATGGTTCATGCCGGAGGCCCCGGCGCGGTCGCGGGAGCTGGTGAAGGCGAAGAAGCTGTTGCCGTTGGCACCCATCAGGAAGGTCGCCATCGCATAACCGTGCCACTGCTTGATCCGAGCCTGCGAGGCCCCCGACCACAACTTGGTGGTGAACAGCCCGGTCTTGCCCTGGGACTCCATGTCGGTGATGACCCGGACCTCGTCGCGCCAGGTGCCCAACGAGGGGAACTTGTCGCTCGCGTTGAACGACCCCCGCAAGAAGTCCTCCATCTGGGCTCCGGGCGCACTGGACACGATGGGCCGCGAGGTGACATCGGCCTTCCAGTAGCGGTAGCTGTTCTCGACCATGTTGCCGATCTGCACCAGGTCACCGGACCGCTCACGCAGGTCACGGGCCAGGGCGATGACCTCACCGCGGTACTCCCCCTCGGTGAACTTCCGGCCCGTGTTGGGGTTGACCGGAACGGAGGAAACGAAGTTCTTGGCGAAGATCCCCAAAGTGAGGACGTCGACCAGGCAGCCGTCGAACTTCCCGGAGTTGACCCGGTCCCGGCACAGTTGGTTGGCGCGGACACGCCACTGCACGTTGGCCGGATTCATCATGTAGGTCCCGAATCCCGGGGCGATGACCCGGCCACCCGAGGTGTCGTGGGAGAACGCCGTTTCCGGCAGGCCCTTGATCTGGGAGGACGAGGCCAGGACGGCGTTGGAGTAGGCCAGGATGTTCAGGTTGCCGTTGGCTGCCCGCATGGCGGCCGTGTGCTTTCGGATTCCGCTGGGGATGGCGACGATGAGGTCGTACTTCTTCGCCAGGGTCACCGCTTCGGCTCGCGAGTAGGAGTGGTTGGCACTCATGAACAGCGGCGCCCAGTCCCGCGGCACGGCGCCGCCGGGCCGCTTGACGCTGGGCGAGGTCACCGTGACGCTGTCGGACAGAACGGGCGACTCGACGGTTGGCGCCGTCAGGGACAGCGAACCCAGGACGAGGGTCGCTGCGACCGCGCCGCTGAGTAGGCGGAACTTACCGGCAGGTCGCGCAGCGCGCAGGGCAGTCAGTCGGGGCATCGAAGCTCACGTCGTCTCTCGAGAAAGGCGGGGTGCCGTCGAAGGTGGGGGGACGACCCTGGTAACAGCACAGTAACGAAATCAGGGACCCATCACGAATCGGGCTCGACCGGTCTGGTCGAGCCCGATTCGGACGTTCATAGTCGATTCACAGTCGTGTCACAGGCGGGTCATCGACGCGCGCGCACCCGGACCTTGGTGATCGCACGCTTGCCGCCGGCCCGGTAGACCATCTTCGCGGGACGCACTCCCATGCGGCGAACCAGCTTCACCTTGACCCGGACCTTGGTCCGCGCTCCGGGCTTGAGGGAGCGGATCCGCACGGGCCTGCTCTTCAGGCCGCGGCCCTTGACCTTGATCTTGCCGCGCGGTGAGGTCTGGCCACCGACGTTGGACACCACGACCTTCATCTTCCTCCAGCGGTTCGGCTTCAGCTGGCGTGTCCTGTTGCCGAGGTGCTTGATTCGCAACTTGAAGGGAGCGGCGGTCGGGGCCGGGGTCGCGGTCGGGGTCGGCGTCGTGCTGGCGGGGGTGGTCACCGAGCCCGAGCTGTTGACCAGGACCTCACCGGTGTGGGGAGGCAGGAGAACGCTGCCGCTGACCTTCGAGCCGTCGAGCTTGGTCTTGACTCCAGAGATCGGGACGCGGACCGAGGAGTTACCGGGGTTCACGAGGGATTGGCCGTTCGCGAAGGTGCGGCTCCAGGCGCCGTTGGTCTGGCTCATCGCACCGCGGGGCATCCCGAGGTTGTCGGGCATCGTGTAGCTGACGTTGGTCTGCGAGGCGCCGGCCTTGTCGCGGGACCGGGTGTAGGCGAAGAAGCTCTCACCGTTGGCGCCCATGAGGAACGAGGCCATCGAGTAGCCGTGCCATTGGTTCGACAGGGCGTTGCTGACGCCGGACCAGGCCTTGGTGGTGAACAGGCCCGTGACACCGGCGTTCTCGAAGTCGGTGATGATGTCGACGTTGCTTTTCCACTCGGCTGCGGAGGGCCAGTCCTTGCTTCCGTCCTGCGCTCCGCGGAGGAAGTCCTCCATCTGGGCACCCGGGGTGCTCATCGCCAGGGGGCGTGAGCTGACGCTGTTCTCCCAGTAGCGGTAGGCGTTCTCGACGATGTTGCCGATCTGGATCAGACCCGGGCTGCGGCGACGCAGGTCAGCCGAGAGGGCGGTCAGCGCGGAGCGGTACTCCGTCTGGGTGTATTCGACTCCGGTCTTCGGGTTGACCGGGTTGCCGGTGAAGTAGCCCTTGGCGAAGATTCCCAGGGTGAGCATGTCCACCAGGCAGCCGTCGAAGTTGCCGACCGCGTTGCGGGTGACGCACATGTTGTCGGCGGCCTCGCGCCAGGCGGGGTGGTCGGGCTCCATCTGGAAGGTGTTCCACCCGATGGCCTTGATGCGGTTGCCGTTGGAGTCGTGAGCGAAGGCCTCTTCCGGCAGCGCGCCGGCGATGTTCTGCGGGGCCAAGGTGGCGTTGGAGTAGGCCAGCAGACTCAACTTGTTGTTCTCGCGGCGCATGGCGGCGCTGTGGTCCTTCAGGCCGTACGGCACGGCCGCGACGAGGTCGAACCGGTTGGCCAGACGACGCGCCTCGGCGGCGGTGTACTCGTGGTCGTTGGCCATGTACAACGGCGCCCAGGCCAGGGCGACGTTGCCGGAAGGCCGGCCCGGAACGGGCTCGGCCGCAGCGGCCGAGGCGGGGGCGGTGGCTCCGATTCCGGCGGTCATGGACAACGCCATCGTGGCGCTGACCAGGGCACCGACCGCACGGCGATGGCCGTTGGCGGACTCGGGGCGGGAGAATCGTGAGGAGAGAAGGGCTCGGGGGGATAGCAAAGTAGGTCGCACAGGTAGCTCCGGGGGGAAAGCGTGGGGGGCGGGGGGATAGCGGTGGTGCAGCGATCTGGGTGGATCGCACGGTGAAACGGTGGTGCAGCGATCTGGGTGGATCGCACGGTGAAACGGTGGTGCAACGATCCGGGGGGATCGCACGGCCGGGGGGACCGCTGTTGTTCGTGTACCCAGAAACCTACAGAGCATGCGCCGGACGTGGCTACGGTCGCGAGGCCCTGACCGGTCTAGTCACATTTGACTAGACGACGTCCTGTCCGGATACGGACACCGACCGGCCCCATGCGCGCCCCGATTCTTCAGCGCAGCCCGTCGGCCATTCGCGCCGCCGCCGCCACCACCGGATCGACCGCAACCGCGGGATCCAGGTCGCCCATCGTCACGATTCCGATGCTGGCCTCGATCCCTGGAACCCCGAGGACCGGCGCCGCGAGACCCCGGGCTCCCGACTGCAACTCCCCCACCGTCGTGACGTACGTCGGCCCGGAGCCACCGTCACGGCCGAGCAGGATCGCCTTGCCTGCCGCGCCCTGGGCCAACCGGTGGCGCGATCCGATCCGGTAGCTGACGTGGAAGTCGGTCCAGGACGGCTCGACGACGGCTACGGCCAGCCCCTCCTCGCCCTCGGCCACCGTCAGGTGCGCGGTGCAGCCGAGTTGGTCGGCGAGGGCGCGCAGGATGGGCACCGCCAGGTCGCGCAGAACGGGATGGACCGCGGAGGCGAGGTGCAGCACTCCCAGGCCGACGTACAAACGTCCCTGGGCGTCCTTGCGGACCAGCGCATGCTGTTCGAGCGTGGCGACCAGTCGGTAGGCGATGGTCCGATTGACCTCCAACCGGGCGGCCAACTCGGTCACTGACAACCCGCCGGGGTGGCTGGTCAGTTGCTCGAGCGCCAGGAGTCCACGGTGCAGGGTCTGCGAGGTCTCCACGGCCATGGGCTCACCGTAGTCCTGCACGGCGCCTGTTGCCGGTCAGGAGCGGGTGGTCATGAGGTCTTGCGAGCCGCCCAAGCCCGCACGGCGGCGATCCGCGCGTGCAACTGGTCGGCGTTGGCCACAGCAGCGGCCGGGCCACCGCACTCCTTACGCAGAGCCGAGTGGGTGATGCCATGGGGCTGTCCGGTGCGGTGGAACCAGGCCCCGACGAGCCCGTTGAGTTCGCGCCGCAGCACGGCCAGCTGCTCGTGGGTGCTCACCTCGGCCACGGTGTCGGGCTCATGGGTCGACGCCTCGGCGCGTGTACGCCGCTGGGTCCGGGCCCGTTCGCTCTGCCGGTTCTGGAGCAACTCGCGCATCTGGCCGGGCTCGAGGAGTCCGGGGATCCCGAGGAAGTCCATCTCCTCCTCCGAGCCCACCTGGACCTCGCCCTCGTGCCCGAACTCGCCGCCGTCGTAGAGGACCCGGTCGAACCGCGCCTCGGAGCCCAGCGCTTCGAAGGGCAGTCCCTCGTCCTCCCCGGGTCCGTCGTTGGCGGCCTCAGCCTGGGCCATCAGGTCCTTCTCGGCCGCGAAGATGTCGTCCTCGTCGGTGATCGTGCGGCCCAGGACGTGGTCGCGTTCGACCTCGAGTTCCGAGGCGAATCCGAGCAGTCGCGGCACGGAAGGCACGAAGATCGACGCGGACTCGCCGCGGTTCCGGGCCCGGACGAACCGGCCGATGGCCTGGGCGAAGAACAACGGGGTGGACGTGGTCGTCGCGTAGACGCCCACCGCCAGGCGCGGGACGTCGACACCTTCGGAGACCATGCGCACCGCCACCATCCAGCGTTTGTCGCTGGTGGTGAACTCGGTGATCTTCTTCGAGGCAGCCTTCTCGTCCGAGAGCACCACGACCGGCGGCTCACCGGTGATCGAGCGCAGCACCTTGGCGTAGGCACGCGCCGACTCCTGGTCGGTGGCGATCACCATGCCGCCGGCGTCGGGGATGTGGCGGCGTACTTCGGAGAGGCGCTTGTCCGCAGCGGAGAGAACCGAGGGGATCCAGGACCCCGACGGGTCCAGGGCGGTGCGCAGCGCCTGGTTGGTGAGGTCCTTGGTCAGCGGCTCACCCAGCCGGGCGGCGATCTCGTCACCGGCGCGGGTCCGCCACGTCATCTCACCGGAGTAGGCCAGGAACAACACCGGCCGGACCACGTGATCGGCCAGCGCCTGGGCGTAGCCGTAGGTGAAGTCGGGAACACTGACGCGCACCCCGGCCCCCATCTCGGAGGCGGGCGCGTAGGTGACAAACGGGATGGGGTTCACATCGGAGCGGAACGGCGTCCCGGTCAGGGCGATCCGGCGGGTCGCGGGGTCGAAGGCCTCGCGCACCCCCTCGCCCCAGCTCAGCGCATCGCCGGCGTGGTGCACCTCGTCGAGGATGACGAGGGTCTTGAAGCGTTCGGTGCGGATCCGCATGGCCAACGGATTGACCGCGACCCCGGCGTAGGTGACCGCCACCCCCACGAAGTCGCTGGAGATCTTGCCCTTGCCCGCGGAGTACGTCGGATCGATCGGGATCCCGGCCCGCGCGGCGGCCTCGGCCCACTGCAGTTTCAGGTGCTCGGTCGGGGCCACCACGATGATGCGGTCCACGACGCGGCGGCCGAGCAGTTCGGCGGCCAGGGACAGCGCGAAGGTCGTCTTCCCCGCACCGGGGGTCGCGACCGCGAGGAAGTCACGAGGGGAACGTTCGAAGTAGTCCCGCATCGCCGCTGTCTGCCAAGCGCGCAGGGAGGGCGCGGTTCCCCAGGCCGCTCGCTCGGGCCACGCGGGGCTGAGTGCGGGGGTGAGCTCGGGTTCTGCTGCGGGGGCGGAAAGGGCGGGGTCGGTGCCGCCGCTCACTCGCCGTCGCCAGCGGAGTTGTCGTTGATCTCTTCCCAGGCGGCCTTGCAGTCCGGACAGACCGGGAACTTCTCCGGCGAGCGGCTCGGCACCCAGACCTTGCCGCACAGCGCCACCACGGGGGTGCCCATCACCATCGCCTCGGTGAGCTTGTCCTTGTCGACGTAGTGCGAGAACCGCTCGTGATCGCCCTCATCGGTGGGAACGGTGCGTTCCTTCTCGATGACACCGGTCTCGGTGGAGGTGGGAGCAAAACCGATCTGAGTCACGAGGACGAGTTTACGGAAAAACGCCGCTGACGCGAACCAGCGCTCCTCCGGCCACCGTGATGCGACGCTAATTCAGGTCGGGATCCATCGGACGGGTCGAATGCTCGGCCAACTCCCCGGGTTGACGGCGCAGGACCTCACGCCACAGATCACGCACGTCCTCGAGGAAGACGTCGGTCGCGGCCGCCGGGGCGACGTACCAGTGCCCCTGGGCGATCTCGTCCTGCAACTGCCCCTCTCCCCAGCCGGCGTACCCGGCGAAGATCCGCAGACCCTGGACGGCTTCGGCGATCTGCGCCACCGGGGTCTCGAGGTCGAGCAGTCCGAGCCCGCCGATGACCTGACGGAAGCCGGTGCCGTCCAGGCTCGCCGCCATCTCCGGGTCCAGCAGGGCCACGGCCAGGGCGCCGTCGGTCTCGACCGGCCCGCCTTGGAAGAGCACCTCGGGCTCCGCGACGATCTCGGCCCAGTCCCCCAGCACGTCGGCCACCGGCACCACGGTGGGGCGGTTGACCACGACGCCGAGGGCTCCCTCGTCGTTGACGTCCAGTAGGAGGACGACCGCTGCACTGAAGTTGGGGTCGAGCAACTCAGGGGTGGCCAACAGCAGCGACCCGGGGGCGATCGCTGCCGTTGACCGCTCGCTCTCGTCCATGCTCCCCATCATGACGGATCAGGCCGCGAGCACCGCCCGGAGCCGCTCGATCAGGGAGGGCTGGCTGACGGGCAGCTCGACGGGCGACTCGACGGGCGACTCGACGGGCGACTCGACGGGGGCAGAACGGTGCCGTGCGCGGGCTGCGGCCTCGATCCGAGCGCCGACGGGTACGGCGGTGGCGTCGTGGGCGCTGGCCCGGCCTGCCATCACCGCGAGCAGGATGTGCTCCTTGGCGGTGGCCTTGGTCATGGCGGCGCCCATGGCCTCGTCCAGCGGCTCTGCGCGGTACCGGTCCAGCAGGATGCGCACCCCGGGCATCTCGTCCACGGCCTCGCCCCAGGCTTGGGTGACGGCGGCACCCAGATCCAACGGCTGGTCCATCAACTCACGCTCGATGTTCCCCGACAGACGGGTGTGCCACTTCAGTTGCAGGGCCGCGAGCAACGACATTTCGTCGCCGAAGGTCTCGGCAACCCCCTCGACGTCCATGGGAAGGATCCCGTCCCGGCGCACGTTGGAGGTGGTGATCACCGTGCGCAGAATCTCGCCGCGGTTGTGGAAGGACTTCCAGGTCATGGTCAGCTCCTTGCTTGGTCGAACTCGCACGACGTAACCGAAGTTGGTTACATACCTTGAGTACGTACTAAGGGTATGGAACCGACCATCGGATATTCAACTATCGACCTGGTGATCCTGACCACCTGGGACACGGTGTGTCGCAGGCCACGTGGGGGCCGCTTAAGATCGGGGCCATGGCGAAGTCTTCGGTCAGCAAACTCGTGCCCAAAGTGCCGAAGGTCCCCTCCGTCCCCGGCGCCAGTCGGCGTGCGGCGTACTCCGCCTCCACCAAGCGGGCCCTCGTCGAGGTCGCCGAGGTTCTGTTCACCGACAACGGCTACGCCAACACGTCCTTGGACAACATCGTCGCGGGCGCCCAGGTCACCAAGGGCGCGCTCTATCACCACTTCTCCGGAAAACAGGCGCTCTTCGAGTCGGTCTTCGAACGCATCGAGGCCCAGGCGGCCAAGACGATCCAGAAGTCCATCAAGAACAAGAAGGACCCCTGGCTCAAGGCCCAGGCCGGGCTGGGGGCGTTCCTCGCGATCGTCCAACAGCCTCGTTACCGGCGGATCGTCATCCAGGAGGGTCCGGCCGTCCTGGGGTACGAACGCTTCCGTGAGCAGGAGGAGCGCTCGACCTACGCCCTGGTCGTCGAGATCGTACGAAGCATCCTGTCCGCCGGTACCTGGGAGTTGGAGGAGGAGATGCTCCACACCTTCGCCCGGATCTTCTTCGGCACCCTCTCCTCAGCCGGTGAGGTGGTGGCCACCGCCGAGGATCCGGAGATGGCCGCTCAGCGGGTCGAGACCGCGATCGGTTTCCTCATCTCCGGCGTCCAGTCGCTGGTCGAGAGTGGAGCCGAACTCCCTGCGTTGCTCACCGTCATGGACAGGGCCGGCCCCCACCTCGGGTCACCCTCGCTCGACGACGACGAGAGCTGAGTTCTCGCCGGGCCCGGAGGCTCACTCGTAGGTGACCGAGCCAAGTTCCTGGGGGATCAACTCGATCCAGACTCGCCCGGCCGGGATCGCCAGGTCGGCCGCATCGGTGCCCAACCAGATCGTGGAGTCGAGCCCGTCCTTGCGCCAGGTCGCCTCCACCGCCTTGCCGTCGTGGAACAGGGTCGCCTCGCCGCGACCCACGAACCTCGTCTCGGGCACCTTGTTCCCGGCCGGGTCCAGGTAGCCGGCGTCGCCGACCTCGACCCGAAGGACCAGGACACTGTCGGCGCGGAAGGCGTCACCCTCGGCGGCGAAGGAGTTGGTGTTGACGTAGCCACCGTCTGCGTAGGACCACCGACTCGTGCGGGCACCGGAGAAGGTCACCGCGATCGAGGATGCGGGCTTCCCCGCTGGGAGCTTCGCCTTCCTGGGGCCCCACGGGAGGTAGTCGTCAGGTCGTTCACGCTTTGCCAGACGCTCGGCGACGACCTCGTCGAGCCTCGCCATGAGGTTGTACGGCGCTCGCCGGGCCGGGTCTCGGAAGAACCCGGTGGATCCCTCGGTCAGAAAGTCGATCCCGGCGTCGGTGATGCGCGTCTTGGTGATGGCAGCGGCTCCGCTGGTGACCACGTCGGCCGCTGCCGGGGCGACGATGCCGATGTCGCTGGCGCGCATCGATCGCACCGGACCGACCTCGTCGGGGATCTGGGAGTAGTAAAAGACCGCCAGTCGGGTCACCCCACCCTCGACGAGTTCCTCCACGACCAGGTCGGCCGCACGCAGTCCGGCCTGGGGAGCACTGCCCTCGGTGTTGTCGATCTTGGTGACCACCACCGGATGCCGCAGCGCGGAGGAGCGTCCGTTGCGGACCGGGAGCCCGGTCAGGGGCCAGGCCAGGGCATCGGCCGGGGTGCCGTCGGGGCGGGTGGCGTCGGTGGTCGGTCTCGCTGAGACCGCTGCGTCATCGCCCGTCCCGCAGGCGGCCAGACCGCTCAACAGCGTGGCGCACGCCACCAGGACGACCGGGAACCTGCGTGACTGCGACACCGGGTGGGCTCCGATCGGACGGGCGGGAGTCTCCAGTGTGACGCGAGCCGACACGCGGAGCCGTCAGTTCGGACGGTTCCGCGTGTCGGCCCGTGGTGATGCTGGGTCGGTCAGGTGATCAGCCGAGCTTGGCGCCACCGTCGACGTACAGCGTCTGTCCGGTGATGTAGGACGCCTCGTCGCTGCACAGGAACGCAGCCGCGGCTGCGATGTCCTCGGGAAAGCCCACCCGCTTGACGGGGTTGGCCTCGGCGTTGAGAGCCCGGAACTCGTCCACGTCCATCTTCAGGCGCGCGGCCGTCGCGTCGGTCATCTCGGTGGCGATGAAGCCGGGCGCGATGGCGTTGGCGTTGATCCCGAACGGGCCGAGCTCGATGCCCAGGGTGCGGGTCAGGCCCTGCACGCCCATCTTGGCCGCGGAGTAGTTGGCCTGGCCGCGGTTGCCCAGCGAGGAGACGCTGGAGAGGTTCAGGATCTTGCCGTACTTCTGGTCCACGAAGTGCTTCTGAGCGGCCTTGGTCATGTTGAAGGCGCCCCGCAGGTGCACGTTCATGACCAGGTCCCAGTCCTCCACGGTCATCTTGAACAACAGGTTGTCGCGGGTGATGCCCGCGTTGTTGATCAGCACGTGGATCCCACCGAGCTCGCTGACGACGCGCTCGACGGCGGCGTTGGCGGCTTCGGAGTCGGACACGTCGCAGGCGATGCCGACGTGCTTCGCACCGTCACCGGCGACCGGAAGCTTCGCTGCGGCCTCGGCGGCCTTGGCCTCGTCGAGGTCGAGGATGGCGACGGAGGCGCCCTCCTCGGCGAACCTCGTCGCCGTTCCGAAACCGATGCCCTGTGCGGCTCCGGTGATGACCGCAACCCGTCCGTCGTACCGACCCATGGTGTCTCCCTGTCGTGTGTCTGCTCGTGTGTCTGTCTGTGTTGCTGTCTCGATGGTCCGAGGGAGAGCCTATCGAGGGGTCATCCGGCCAGATGAGCCCACTCGGACTCGAGCTCGGCCCAGGGCCCGGTGGCCGCGACCCTGCCTTCGATCAGGACCACCACCCGGTCGGCCCGGGCCAACGCAGAACGCTTCGTGGTGGACCCGATGACCGTCGAGCCGCGGGCCCGCAGGGACTCCCACAGCTCGACCTCGGTGGTCGCGTCGAGCGCGGAGGAGACGTCGTCGGCCACCAGGAGTTCGGCGTTCGCGGCCAGCGCACGAGCCAGGGCCAGTCGCTGGACCTGACCACCCGAGAGTCGTACGCCGCGGTGACCCACCAGGGAGTCGACCCCACCGGCGTCGGCGACGTCGCGGCCCAGTCGGGCATGGGCCACAGCCTGCTCGACGTCCCGGTCGTGGTCGAGCCGGATGTTGTCCACGAATCGTCCGGAGAGCACCCGGGGGACCTGGGCGACGTAGGCGACCCGTCCGGGACGCAGGAAGCTCTGCGGGTCCTCGACCTCGTGGGCGTTCCAGCGCAGGTGGCCGGTGTAGGTCACCAGTCCCGACAGAGCCCGGAGCAGGCTGGACTTGCCCGATCCGATCTGACCCAGCAGCAGCACCAGCTCGCCCCGATGGACGACGAGGTCGATGTTGCTGACCCCGATGGTCCCGTCGTCGTGCACGGCGCTGAAGCCCGTCAACTCCACCGCCCGCAGCGGATCGTGGGCGGGAACGATCGAGGGGGGCGCCTGCCCGGTGACGAGGTCGAGCCCCTCGGGCAACTCCATCAGGTCCGCTCCCCCTGCGAACTGGCTGGTCGCCTGCGCCCAGGCCCGGGTGCCGGGGGCCTCAGTGATGACCGACCCGGCCACCCGGCCGAACCAGTCGAACCCGGCCACCGCTCCAGAGACCAGCAGGGCGGTGGCCAGCCCCCACCCGTCGACGAGGTAGACCGTCCAGGCCAGCACCACCGCGGTCTGCACCAGGACGACCGGGACCCCGTCGAGCAGGGCCTGCACCCGGTGTTCGCGGACCGCGGCGTCGACGCGGCCGTCGTCGACCCGGCGTAGGTGGGCGTGCACGTCATCGGTCGCGGCCGCCAACTTCACCGTGCGCACCGAGTCCAGGGCGGAGACCAGGGACCGTCCGAAGGTTGCGCGGGCTGTGGAGGCGGCGGCCGCGGAGCGACCCGCCACCGGTGAGCCGAAGGCCGAGGCCAGGGCCGTGACGGCCATGACCGAGAAGAGGAGCAACCCAGCGATGGCACTGCCGCTGATCAACGTGGTGATGACCACGACGGCGAGTCCGTTCACGACATCGACCCAGCGGTCGGCGTAGCGGGCGTAGCGGTCGGCGTCCATGGCCCGGGCCACCACCTCGCCGGGCGGCGTCGGCGGCAGCCGGTGTTGGGCGGTCTGGCCGAGCAACACGCTGGCCCGGACCCGCAGCATCACCGCGATCCACCATCGCGGGTAGAGCGCGATGGCCCAGGCCAACAGGAGCGGTGCGGCCATGAGCGAGGCGATGACTCCGGCGAGCAGCAGCAGCGGTCGACCCCCCTGCTGAAGGTCGACGATGAGGTGTCCCCACATCCAGCCGGTGATGGCGCCGTACGACCCGGCGAGCGAGACCCCGAGGAAGAGAGCCACGCTCCCCAGTCCCCAGGCGGGGTGGATCCGCAGCGCGTGCCAGATCCCCCGCGACAACCGGGGACCGGAGCCCACCTCGATCGGAGGTGGTGGGGTGCTGACGCGGCGCACCGCACCGACCCTGGTCTCGACCGCAGAGTCCCCCTGCCAGGCGGACACCTCGGGATCGACGTGATCGGAGGCGCGCAGCAGATCCAGGAACGGACCGGGCGTCGTGGCCAACTCCAGGCGGGGGCCCTGCTGCACGATGCGACCCGCCTCCAGGACGGCGACCTGATCGGCGCGAGCGGTCGTGGTGAGCCGGTGCGCGATCAGGAGTCCGGTCCGCCCGGCCAGCAGCCGCTGGGAGGCGGCGACCACGCGACTCTCGGTGACCGGGTCCATCCGCGCGGTGGCCTCGTCGAGCACCACCACGCGCACCTCTCGCA
Organism: Nocardioides salsibiostraticola; assembly: GCF_054783655.1. Lineage (NCBI taxonomy): Bacteria > Bacillati > Actinomycetota > Actinomycetes > Propionibacteriales > Nocardioidaceae > Nocardioides > Nocardioides salsibiostraticola. Next base: position 492,047 of record NZ_BAAGQD010000001.1, read on the forward strand.
CGAGCAGGCGGGCGAAGGCGACCAGTTGCTCCTCCCCCGCCGACAGGCTGGTGCCGCTGGGACCCAGCAGGGTGTCGAGCCCGTCGGGCAACCCAGCCACCCAGTCGGTGATACCGAGCTCGTCGATCGCGTGCTGCAGGCGTTGTCGGGGCAGGTCGGCGAAGAGCGCGATGTTCTCGGCGAGGGTGCCGGCCAGGATCTCGGTGCGTTGGGTGACCACCCCCACGGCCGAGCGGAGTGCATGCAGGTCCAGGTCCAGGACGTCGCGCCCGCCGAGGAACACGGTCCCCGCCTCGGGGTCGACCGCACGGGAGACCAGGGAGGCGAGGGTCGACTTGCCGGACCCACTGCGGCCCACCAGGGCGCAGGTCGTCCCCGCGGGCACCGACAGGCTGACGTCCTGGAGCGCGAAGGTCCCCTCGTCGTAGGCGAAGCGGAGATCACGCAGCTCGAGGTCGAGCGCTCGCCCAGGGAGGTCCTCCCCACCGAGGGGTTCGGGGTCGACGGCGAACAGCCCACGAAGGCGGATGAGCGCACCCACACCGGCCTGCAGATCGGGGATGTGTTGAGCGACGCGGTCGATCTGACCCACGAAGGTCGTGGTGACCAGGAAGAGGGTGACCAGCGAGGCGACCGACTGCCGCCCCTCGCTGACCAGGAGGACACCGACGATCGCCACGACGGCCAGGACCCCGTGGAGCACCAGCCCGGTCCGGCGGGTGATGCGTGCTTCGAGGGAGACGACCTCGGCGAAGCGGGCGTGCACCGTGGCCGACAACTCGGCGCAGCGGCGTACGAGGTAGGACTGGCCCAGGCTCGTGCGCAGGTCGTCCCGCGCGGCCACACCCTCCTCCATGGCTGCCGCGTGATCGGTCCAGGCCATCTCTTCGATCACCTTCCGTTCGGCCAGGACACCGAGCAGCGGGCGGATGGCCACCACTACCGCACCCACCGCGACCGGGAAGAGCAACCACGCCGGCCACCAGGTCAGACCGGCGACGATCAGCAGCGGCCCCGAAGCGAGGACCAGTCGAATGACCATCCAGGCGTTCTGGCGCAGCAGGGTGCCGATCTCGTGGGTGTCGTCGTCGACCCGGTCGAGGATCTCCCCCACTGCTTGTTCGCTGAGCCCGGTCAGCGGCTGATGCAGCACGGAGTCGAGCAGGTCGGCGCGCAGCCGACCCTCGGCGCGGTCCACTCCGACGGTCCACAGGGTCCGGCCGAGGACGTCGAGGACTGCGGCACCGATCAGCGCCACGGCCAGGAACAGCACCAGCATCCCGGTGGGGTCGGCGGCCAGCCGCCCGGCCGCCACCGCTCCCAGCGCCTGGCCCACTCCGGCCAGGGCCGAGGCCACCAGGGCCCAGCAGGCGCCCCGACCCCTCAGCCGGCGCCAGTCCACGCTTCGCTGGGGTTCCGCCACGTCGACCCGAGTCTTCGTCATCGTCACCACACGGAGAAAGGTACGACGAGCCGCCGACAGGTTGCACCTGCTTATCCGGGCGCCTGCACCACGTCCCGCAACCGGGCGGCGTACTGCGCCCGCTCGCCGTCGGCGTACTTCGTGCGGGGCCAGAAGAAGCCCCGCAGGCCGTCGCCCTTGGTCCGGGGCACCACGTGCAGGTGCAGGTGCGGGACCGACTGGCTCACGGTGTTGTTGATCGCCACGAAGCTCCCCTGGGCGCCGAGGTCGACCACGGCCGCGGCCAGTCGCTGGGCGGCTTCGAGAAATCCGTCGCGCTCATCGGCTGGGAGGTCGGGCAGGGTCACGTGGTGTTCGCGGGGCACCAGCAACACGTGCCCCTTGAACACCGGGCGCTGGTCGAGGAAGGCCAGCACCTGCGGCTCGTCGAGGACCAACTCAGTCTCGGTCTCGCCGGCGATGATGGAGCAGAACACGCAGTCGGTCATGGCCGTCATGCTGACAGAGCGTAGGTACTGTTCTACCTGCTCCCCCGTCACACGATCAGCTCTCGAGGACCACCCGTTGACGTTCCCCCCACCCCTCGCCCGGGTGCTCGTTCCCGTGCTGCTTGTGCTCGGGCTCCTTCTCCCAGCCACTCCGGCCACCGCGTCATATCCCGGCTCCTCCGGCCACCGGGAACCACCGAAGGTCGGCATCGCCACCTTCAACGTGTTGCGCACCCTGGAGCCGAACCAGGCCCGCAAGGACGTCCGGCGACTGCTGGGTGACAAGCAGATCTCCGTCATCGGCTGGCAGGAGGCCGACGCCCGCCACTGGCCCCGGATGCTGCGTCGGCTCTCCGGTCGGAAGTGGGATACCGCGTACTTCCCGGGCCGCGGAGCCGGCGGGCAACCCATCTCGTGGCGCACCGACCGATTCCGGCTCATCTCCTCCGACTCGGTCTTCATGCATCCCGGCGCCAGCGCTAGACACACCTCGCAGCCCTACGGGGCGAAGGCGGCGACCCGGGTGGTGCTGCAGATGAAACGCACCCCCTTCCGCACGTTCACGATCATCAACGCCCATCTGGCTCCCTACGCCGAGAGGCTGAACCGGCCCGGACGCCCTCGGCCGAACATCAACGCTCGCCACGCTCGCCGCTACATCACCGGGCTCCGCCGGATGTTCCTGAACTCTCCGGGGTACTTCGTCGCGGGCACGGGCGACTTCAACTTCAGCTATATCGGGGATCGTCAGAAGCGACCGACGGGGTTCATGCGCCGTCAGTTCCGTGGGGTGGCGACGTCGTCGTACCAAGCCCTGGGGACCCGGGGGCTGAAGCCCACCCATGTGGGCACCGACCGGTTCATCGACTACGTATTCCTCGCCGACCGGCGCCGCGGCCAGATCCGCTTCGGGCGCCAACGGGTGGTGGAGGGCCTGCGGTCCGATCACCGTGCGCTGGTCGTGCGGCTCAAGTTCGTCGACCCGCCGTCTCGACGCCATCACGTGCGGCAGACCAGTGCCCGACGCCAACAAGGGCGTCCGATTAAAAGCCGTATGGAACTGATGATTCCGGGCTAGACCTGCGCCTATTTCGCGATCGCGATCGCCGATCGCTGATTGGATCGAGCGATGGCTGTTGATGGACCCTCTCGGGACCCCATGTTCGACTGTCCGGGGGAGATGAGCGAACGGCTCTCATCCCTGGATTGGTCCGGCACGCCGCTGGGTCCGATCGATCAGTGGCCGCAGAGTCTGCGCACCACGGTGGCCATCCTCCTGCGCAGCCGCTTCCCGATGATCCTGTCGTGGGGCGAGGAGTTCGTGATGCTTTACAACGATGCCTACATCCCCGTGTTGGGCACCAAGCATCCCGATGCCCTCGGGAGCACGCTGGCGATCGAGTTCGCCGAGATCTGGGACGAGATCGGGCCCATGCAACGCTCGGTCCTCAACGGCGAGGGCGCGACGTTCCACGAGGATCTGGGCCTGGTGATCGAGCGCGGCTCGGGGCCCGAGGAGAACTTCTTCACCTTCTCCTACTCCCATGTGCCGAGCGAGGAGGGATCGGGCGGCGTACTGGCCGTGCTGGCTATGACGACCGGGAAGGTGGTGGCGGCACGCCGGCTCTCCCTTCTCAACGCCCTGTCCGCCCACGCCGCCTCCGTGAACGACGTCGAGCAGGCGGTGACGTTGACGATGGCCGAGTTGGGCGAGGCGACCGCGGATCTGACCCATGGTTCGCTGTTCGTGCTGGAGGACTCGGCGCTGGTGTCGGTCGCTGACTTCGGCGAGATCCCCTCGGACTGGCCCACGACGTTGGATCCGGATGACCCCGTGGTCGAGGAGGGCGCGACCCCACGGGTTCCCATCCGCCTGATGACCGGGGACGACACCGCAGCCCTGCTGTTGCTCGGCCCGCATCCGCTGCGGCCGCTGGACGAAGGCCATCGGCGGTTCCTCGACCTCGTCGGAGAGCAGGTTCGTCAGGCACTGGTCCTGTCCGACGCTCGCGCCAAAGAACGGGCCCGGCTCAAGGCGCTGGCCGAGATCGACGCCGCGAAAACCGCCTTCCTGTCGAATGTCAGCCACGAGTTCCGTACGCCGCTAACCCTCATCCTGGGTCCCCTCGAAGACGCCATCAACGAGCAGCGCGGGGTGGTGGCACCCGACGAGTTGGACTCCATGCATCAGAGCGCCCACCGGTTGCTCCGCATGGTGAACGGCCTGCTCGATGTGGCCCGGATGGAAGCCGGCACCCGCGCGGTCGACCGCGAACATGTCGATGTCGCGGAGCTGAGTAAGGATCTACTCAGGCCCTTCGAGGCGGCCGCGGTCCGCAGTGGCCTGACGCTGGAGGTGCACCTCGACCCGGAGCTCGGCTCCGTCGAGACCGATCCTCGGCTGTGGGAGACGATCCTGCTCAACCTCACCGCCAATGCGGTGAAGTACACGATGGTCGGATCGGTCCAGGTGACGGTCGCTCGTGTGGACCGGACGACGGTGATCCGGGTGGTCGACACCGGGATCGGCATTCCCGCCGAGGATCTCCCCAAAGTCTTCGACCGCTTCCACCGGGTTCAGGGGCGCGAGGCCCGCAGTATCGAGGGCACAGGTCTGGGGTTGGCCCTGGTCCAGGACGCGGTCGGTTCACTCGGCGGAGAGGTGTCGGTGTCGTCGAGCCCGGGCGAGGGCACCACCTTCGAGGTGCGGCTGCCGGTCCGTGAGAGCGAGATCGCCCCGTCCCCGATCACCTCTCCATCCGAGGCACACGTCCGCTCCGTCTCGGTCGCAAACGCCCTGGCCCGCGAGATCGTGCCCGAGACCGATCCCGCGGATCTGGCGCCCGCTTCCGATCCGGAGGGGTCTGGTCCCTGCATCCTGGTCGTGGACGACAACGTCGGCATGCGAGCCAGGCTGGTCGGCGTGTTGAGCCCGATGGGACGCGTCATCACGTGCGTCGACGGGCAGGATGCGTTGGAGACCATGGGTCGCGAGACGGTCGACCTCGTGATCACCGACGTGATGATGCCCCGACTGGACGGTCTGGGCCTGCTGAAGGCAATCCGGGCCTCCGAGGACCTGGCCTCGACACCGGTGCTGCTGCTGTCGGCCCGAGCCGGCGCAGAGGCCGCAACGGAGGCTCTCGAGGCCGGAGCCGACGACTACGTGGTCAAGCCCTTCACGCGGACGGAACTACTCGCGCGGGCCCGCGCCAACCTCGAACTCTCGACACTTCGCCAAGCACAGGCCGCGGCACTGGCACGCAACACCATGCTGGCCGGAGTCAGCCACGACATGCAGACGCCACTATCGGTTGTCACCTCGTCGCTGGAGATGCTCTCCTCCGACAAGCTCCCCGGTCCGATGCGCGAGAAGATCGGGTACCGCGCCCGGTTGCGGGCCGACCAACTCGATCGGCTGGTTCGCCAGTTCCTCGACTGGTCCCGGCTCTCGGCGGGGAGTCCGCTGCTACCCCACGTGGCCGAGCACGATCTGGTGCAACTCGTCGGTCGAGTGACCGATCACTACGACTCGGTGGAAGTCACGTCACCCGAGGCCGCATCAACGATGTGCGACCTGAGGCGGACCGAGCAGATTCTGCACAACCTCATCATCAACGCCCAGCGCGCTGCCCGTAGCCGGGTGGAGGTGCGGCTGGTGCCACAGGACGCGGGCTACGACATCGAGGTGCATGACGACGGACACGGCGTCGATCCCGCCGTGCTTCCGCGTCTCTTCTCGGCGTTCGGCCCGTCGGCCAACGGAGGCGGAAACGGTCTGGGTCTCCATGTCTCCCGAGAGGCCGCTCGGGCCCAGGGTGGGGACCTGGTCCTAGGCTTGAGCCAGACCACGGGTTCCGTGTTCGTCCTCCACCTGAGATCCGAGGCGTGAAGCCGTGCAGCTCCTGATCGCCGACGACGACGAGGACGTCCGCTTCATGGTGTCCATGCTCCTGCGCGAAGAAGGCTGGCAGGTCAGCTCCACATGCAGCGGCCGAGAGACCAATGAACTGCTGGCGACCTCGACCTTCGATGCGCTCATCTTGGACCTCAATATGCCCCCGGGCTCCGGCCTCGAAGTGCTCGAGTCGCGCAGATCCATGGGCGACACGACTCCGGTGATCCTCTTCAGTGGTTTCGTCACCGCCGAGACCCGCCTCGACGCCGAGCGGCTAGACGCGACGGTCCTCGAGAAGACAGACATCATGAAGTTGGGCGAGGTCGTCGCCCAGTGCCTGGCCGCTCGCTGAGCCAACTACGCGGGCAGGCGCAAGCGGTTCGCGACAACGTCGCCCCCGACGCGGCGTACGACCTGGGGATCTCCGACCACGATCAGCACGTCGGTCGCCCGGGACATGCCGACGTAGAGACGCTCCCGGGCCCGGTCCCGCACCCCTGCCTCGTTGACGCACAACACCACAGCGGCTCGTTCGAGGCCCTTGGACCCCAGAACGTGGCCGTAGAAGACGTCGTCGCCCTCCCAGAAGGAACGCCAGTACCCCACCGGTCCGTGCCGGTCGACCTGGGCCTTCTGCTCGGGGTGCCGGTGACCGGTGGTGAGCAGGCAGATCTTCGCGGGGTCCCAACCCTGGTCGAGGAGCTGTTCGACCTGGTCGTCCGCGACATCGAGGGCCTCATCGCTGGATGCCGCCACGAAGCCGACATCGGCTCCTTCGCCCCCGCGGGGCTGCATCCGGGTGGGAGCCAGCGGCCCGAAGCAGTCATAGATCTGCTTGGTGTTGCGCAGGTTGTGGTCCAGCACCAGCGGTAAAAGCTCGACCGGAGGTCGCCCGAATCGCGCGAAGAGCCGCTGGTTCTCGTCAGAGAAGACGAACACACCGCCCTCCTCCTCATCGCGCAAGGCCCCGAGCACCGACTCCCACCAGGAGTCGGCGAAGTCCTGCGCCTCATCGACCACCACCGAGTCGAAGCGATGACCCGGCGTCAGCTCCTGCGCCTTCTCCGCCATCAGTCGCGGCAGCTGGCGCTCCCAGAAGTCGCTGTCATCACGGGTCCCCATCTCGATCCCCCACTGTCGGCCGAGCTCCTCGTAGGTGCCGACGAAGGCGGGGCGTTGCTTGCGGGGCCAGCTGGAGGTCTCCCGTTTGAGGAATTCCGCCAGTCCGATCGAATAGCACAGCAACGCCACCCGCTCCGAGCGCTGCCCCTCCCCCCGCCCACAGGTGAGGTCCTTCGCCTTCTGCAGAGCCAGCACGGTCTTGCCGCTGCCGGCCCCACCGCGCACCTCCACCCGGCGCAACAACCGGGTCACCTGGAGGATGAACATCTGCTCCTGGGTGAGCCGATCCGCCGACGAGGCGCGCTCCTCGGCGTCGGCGTTGATGTCGTAGGACGTGTGGTGCCGTCCACCCAGAATCTCGACGATGAGGTCGATGTCGGCGTGGTTGGGGGTGGGATGGTCGTGAGCCAACCCCCACCCGTTGTCCCGGACGCGCTCGGCGAGGTTCTCCTGGTCGTGCCGATCGTGGAGGGCCCAACGTGGAAGGTCAGGGACCGAGAAGTCGTTGCCCAGCACGGAGTGCGGCAGGACGACGCCGTGGGACCAGGCGACGTGACCACGCCCGCCCCATCTCGGGTCGTGCTCGACGTAGGTGCGCAGGGCGTACTTGGCGTCACGGGCCTGATCCACCGGGTAGCACCGCTGGTCCTCGGCCCGCCGGATCCACCACCCCGACTCGTTGTGCCAGACCGCCCCGCCCTTCACCTCGAGAATCAGGATCCCCGCCTCGGGGATCAGGACGACCAGGTCGGCCTCGTGGTCCTTGGTCTGGTCGGTGAGCCGGAGGTTGGCCATCAACACGCAGTCAGACGGCAGAGAGTCGCGGAGTCGCTCCCACACCTCGCGTTCTGAGGACGTGGCGAAGGTGGGCTCTTCGGGTACGCAACGGGCGGGCATGGCCGGGACCCTAGTGGCCGGCGCCGACGGTGCGGTGGCTCAGCGCCTCACTGCGAGTCGGAGGGGCTGTAACCGGCCGCCTCCGCGTCCGCTGCGGAGGCGAAGCACTCCTGTGCCCTGGTGTCTCCGTACTCCGCAAACCCCGGACGGTAGTAGATCCGATCCCCGCTGTCGGCGGTCTCGCCCTTCACCCGCGCACCCTTCGGACACCGACCCGCACCGACGGGCGCCACCGCAGGCTCGGCGGCTGTCGTGGGGGTGGGCGCCGGGGTCGGGGTCGGGGTCGGGCTGAGCGTCGGGGTCGGCGTGAGCGTCGCTGTGGGTTCGACTGTCGGCGAGGCAGGCGGTGCCGCAGGCGTGGTGTCAGCGCGGGGCGAAGACTGGTCGACCGGCGCAGTGTCCTCGCCGCCGGAGAACAACAAGAACCCGACCACGACCATGGTCGCGAGAGCCAGGACGGTCACCACCCGACGTTCGGTCATCATCAGAGGGCCAGGCCGTCGGTCATGGAAGAGACAGTAGAGGCGAGAGCGGCCGCCCCCGATCATCGTCCGCGGTGCGGCGCGAAGTCGGTGAAAAGACTCTTGACGGTCGAACACCAGTTCGCATACCATAGAACCATGCTGCAACCCAACAACGTCCCACCCAGTGAGCGCGACGCCTGCGCCACCCTGGCCGCGTTGGAGCAGAATGTCACCACCCGCCGACAGTGCGAGGTCGACGACCTCCACCTCGTCCTGCACTGGGCCGACCTCCACTCCGCAGGTGAACCCGACTTCCACCGCCCCCGCCAACGCGGCCAAGCACGCCTGATCGAATGCGCCGGCGACGGCGCCCCCGGCGTCTCCGACCTCGCCATGAGTGAACTCGGCATCGCCCGCAGCTGCCACACCCACGCCGCCAGATCCATCACCGCCGACGCCCTGGACCTGCGCCACCGACTCCCCCACGTCTTCTCCGTATTGAAGGACCTCCGCGCCGAAGTCTGGGTCGGCCGCAAGATCGCCAAGATGACCCGCCACCTCGACCAAGACCTCGTCAGCCTCGTCGACCACGCCGTCGCCGAAGCCCTCATCGGACACTCCCCCGCCCGCGTCTTCGAAGTCTGCGAAGCGAAAATCATCGAAGCCGACCAAGCAGCCCACGCCGCCCGCATCGAAGAACAACTCAAAAAACGGTTCGTCGGCCTCACCCGACCCAACTGCTACGGCATGCAATCCCTCATCGCCCGCAACCCCACCGGCGACACCGACGACCTCATCACCATCATCAACGACGTCGCCGACGCCCTCGCCCCCCGCATCGAATACGAGGGCTGCAGCCGCGACGAACTCCGCGCTGAGGCCCTCACCTGGCTCGCCCGCCCCGAAGACGTCCTCCAACTCCTCAACCCCACCCCACCGGAAGAGGAACCGGATACCTCCGGAGGCCGCGCCCCGGGCCGGAAACGGAAGCCCGCGATCGTCTACGTCCACCTCCACCAAGCCGCCCTCGAAGGCGGCGACCACGGCATCGCCCGCGTCGAAGAACTCGGACCCCACACCCTGGCCCAACTCCGACGACTCCTCGGCCACCGCGACGTCGCCATCAC
>NZ_BAAGQD010000002.1:0-14292 GCF_054783655.1 Nocardioides salsibiostraticola
TAGAGACATCGCTGATGGTGCTCGCGCCCCCCTTCAGCGCGTGGCTGTCACCTGATCGTGCAGCAGGCCAGATTTGGTCGCGGCGAACCGTCCGCTCATGCCGAGATCCGGATACGGACTCGACCATTAGCGTCCGAGGACCTGATGTTCCTTATGGCGATCCCCATCGACCGATCTTGACCCCGTTGATCCCGAGCGCTCGTGCGCGAGCACAAGAGCCGTCCAGTCGGTGTTGATCACCGACCCCACAGCCTCGTCCGTGTACTTAGCGCTGAACTCCGGGCGCTGTCGTCGCATGATGCAACCCCTCTCACGAAGTGTCCACCGTCAGGGGTCAAGGCCACAGCCAGGGCGGGCGGGGATTCACTGTGTCGCCGTGCCAGCTCAGGTCGTCGTCGTACTCGACACCGAAGGCTTCGAGACGCTCATGCGCCAGGAGGCTGTCTGCAACCCCGTCAGCACAGGCAACGAGCGTGCTGTCCCAGTCGATCTCAGTCGCGATGCACCACGCATGGTCTCTGGGCCAGATGAGATTTGCTGACTGCACCCAAGCACTGTTGTCCATCCCGGGCCAGTTCATGTAGGCACCCATCGCGGCGACGAAGAGCCGGTAGGAACGGCCGCCCCAACCCGGCATCAGCGGATACCGAAACTCCGCCTCGGTCCATGACCCGAAACCCTCCCAGACCCCGTAGATGAGATCACCATCAGACGGACAACGCTCAAGGATGGCGGCCAAGATGGGGGCAGGCACCGAGCCTTCTTCGGGGTCGATGTCTGATGAACGGCCGGTACCGTTGAAGCGAGGCGAGATGCTCCCCCATTGCACGAGGGGGTGGACGTCTCGAGCGTTGGCTCGCGCGACCTGAGCCCAGGAACGCCCATCCCCGGCCGGGTGGAGGACCCGCACCACCCGCGCGAAGCCGGTCGGAACCACTGATCCCACCCGTACACCGGGAGCACTGTGATCCAGCAATCGATCGTTGATCCAGTCCCCGAGGGCGCCGTCAGTGGGTTGAGGCGAGAAGGGCATATCGCCATTGTCGCTTGTCTGCCGAGGTCTCGCCTTCAGTCTCCGAAGCGTCTGGTCAGACTCCGCCCTCGACGTCGGCTCTGGGAAGCGACAGTGCGGCCGCGCTGGACGAACTCGCCACGGCCGCGAGCCAGCGGGTCACCGAGATGCCCCCGCTGCTCCCAGTGGCGAACAAGACCTCCGACACTGTGCGTCTGACCAGCGCGGATGGGCAGAACACAGCCACCGTCGACTTAGACAAGTCCTTTCAGTTGGCGTCCAAGCGAGTTTGCGATTCGCTGCCACTCACCGCCAGTGCCTCTGATGGCCGGGTGATCGAGGAATCCATGCAGCCACGTAATGGGCAGACCTGGACGATCACGGACAAGCGAGGCGCACAGCCTGGGTGGCGGCCCGAACCATCCGCTCCTGCTTTATATGCACGTGATCCTCGCGGACATGCCGATGAGCGGATGCGTCCTAGCCCGGCGTAGGACACGCGCTCCTGTCAGGGATCGGACGTTTCGAAGGTGACTTGAAGGGATCTGGGCAAGTACTGCTGTTAAGGGTGACCGACCTCCTCATTCGATGCTGGACCGAGCAGGGCCGGGGTCTCGCGGGACCGTGCGCGGTCGCCAGCCATCGGGTGCACAAGACTCCTATCGAGATCTGCTCGAAACTAGATCACAGGATGCTTCAACCTTCGGGATGGTCCGTGCGTTAAGAGAGTGTGGAGGTGTCGATGCGCGGGCAGGAGTCGTTCGAGGAGTGGGCGTTGGCGCGTCAGCAACGTTTCGTGCGCTCGGCCTACCTGATGACCGGTGACTTCCAACGCGCCGAGGATCTCGTCCAGGAAGCGTTGATCCGCGCGGCACAGCGTTGGGGCACCTTGCACAGCGGTCAACCTGATGCGTGGGTCCGGACGGTCATTTTCCGTGAGCATGTCTCATGGTGGAGGCGGGTGCGGCGTGAGACCCTCACCGACCAGCCGCCCGAAGGTACCCACTGCACGCCTGGCGAGGCGCCCGTGATGGTCCAGGCGGCCCTTGCCCTGCTCACGCACAAGCAGCGATCCGTACTGGTGTTGCGCTACATCGAGGACCTCAGCATCACAGAGACCGCGACCATTCTGGGCGTGAGTTCCGGGACCGTCAAAAAGCAGTCCTCGGTTGCCCTCGCCCGCCTTCGGGAGATTGCTCCCGGTCTCGAAGAACTAGTGGAGGAACGGTCATGAAGTTCACCGACCTAGTCGATGAGATCGAACTGCCAACGACCAACGTGGCCCAGGGGGCATGGGCTGCCGCTCGCCGCAGGATGCGCCGCCGACGGACCGCGGTGGTTGGCGCCAGCGCAGTGCTGGTCCTTGTGGTGTCCGCGGTGGCGCTTCGAGGTGCGCCTGAGCCGGCTCAGCCATTCGTTGAGGACCCTGTTTCGGTTGGGCCTTTCGTAGCGACCGATTTCCCTGCCGATTCGGACAAAGTGAGGTCGGAATCCAACCTTCCCGCCCGGGTGACCGAGGATGATGTCCGTGCTGACGCGCCCCGCCTGTTCGACGAACCGATCGAGCAAGCCGTGTTGGTGGCGGCCACCGTCTATGACTTCGACGAGCGCGGGTACGACGACCAAAGGATCACCTTCTACGGGACCGACGGCGAGACCCGGTCCCTTGTCCTCTCCGATCTCGGACTCACCCAGGACGAGTTTCAGGGGGTTGACGGCTCGGGTTTGGGAAACCTATCCCCGGACGGCCGACGTTGGGTGTTCGCTACGACGAAGCGGATCGTCGTCCTCCGGTTGGCCGACCTAGACGTCGTATCACTGCCGGTGCCTGATGGTCTCCAGCCGATCAACGCCACCTGGACCGGCGCCGGAACCATCACTTACGGGGTTGCTGAGAAGTACAGCCTGACTGTCGAGACTGACCTCGACGGGTCCGTGACGCGGCGCGGCAGCCCACCCTCACGTGTCTTCCGGGATCGTGACGGACGCGTCTACCGTTTCCAGTCCGATGAAACCTCACGTCTTCTCATCAGCGAGCCCGGTGGCGCCGAGGTTTCCCTCTCATACTCGTTGGAGGATGGCGAGTTTGGGCCCGGCGCGATCAACCCACCCGGACTCTCCTCGTTCGTCGACGACCTTGGTGACGACACCGATTTCGCGAGGGACGATGGGGACAGCGCCCTCAAACTCTTCAAGCGCGTCGACGACCGGTTGGTTCCGACGGCCCGATTGCAGTGGGGTGACCGGCTCACCGGAGACGAGATCCTTGGGATGCCCACATCGGACTCGGTCCTTATCCGACATGGCGAGGACCTGTGCCTCTGGGCACCGTTCGCGGAGCAAGCCATTACCTGCCTGGCCGAGATCTCTGATCGACTGGGGATCAGCGTCGCGTTTGACGTCGTCCGCATCGACTGACGGCCCATTGCTTGATAAGCAGAATCCGGCCTGCGCCAAGCCGTCCACTGGACATCAACCCAGGCTCCAGAGCGCCCGCTCGGTCGTGCCGATGACCGCGCCCTGCGGGGGTAGTTCATTCCTGGGGGTTCAGACTGTCGCTCCGAGGGGCTGGTGCATTCTGCCTACATGGCACACACGAACGACTGGTCCTCATACAGGACGCTTCGCCATGCCCAAGATCCAGTGACCCTCCACCGCGATCTGATCCTGGCTCAAGCCCCCGGGGTGATCGCTCAGGTGGACTTCGTCAGGCTCTATGACGTCGGTCTGACATTCGAGGTTTCGCTCAGGGTCACAGCGGAACGGCTTCGTCAGACGACCGTGACCTCTATCGAGATGTCCGAGAGTCTGTGGGTCGATACCCCTGACGTACAAGTCAGCGCCAGCATCGACGGGTTGCCACTGAGAAGGTTTCACGCAAACCAGGACTGGAGCGACGACCCAGGACTCCATGCAACCGGAGGCCAATGGGGAATCGACGGCCCAGGCGGACACGCGAAGTGTCCGTGGTGGATCAACGCCATTCCTACCCGAGACCTCTCTCTGTACCTCAGTTGGCAGGCGCTCGAACTTGAAGGACATCTCGCGCTCGACGCCGCCACTTGGCGACAACGACTTCCACACGTCCCCAACCCGTAGCCCGCGTCCGCACATGCCGCGTAGCGTGAACGCTTCTGGAGCTGCGCGGCCATCCGGTTCTGCCGCTGTCAGCACCGCCTCCCAGTCGACGATCTAGTGTGTCCCTCATGCGCGCGCAAGAGGATCGAGACGAGCAGACGCTACGCATCGCGAGGTGGGTTGGCGCGGTCGTGCTCGGTGTTGGGCTGTTCCTGTTGGTATCGGCTGTCGTCGATTGGCTCGCCTGAGCGAAGTGACCGCTCGTGCCGCGATCCGCGCGGTCATGTCGATGAGCAAGGATTGCCACGCAACACCACATAGGGTCGGGACTCGTGACCAGCGACGTCCCCAACGTGCCCTCCCTCCCATCAGCGCCGCCGAAGCAAGTGCGCGCGATCAGATGGGCGGTCGGTACGTGCGCGTTCCTCGCCGTGATCGGTTTCTTCGACGGAATCGTGATGGCGGCCCGCCGTCAGGAACGACCCTGCAATATCGATGACTACATTCCTGAGGGCGTCACCGACTACACCTGCTACGTCCACCCGCAAGCCGGGCTCGGAATCGCCATAGTCGTGATGTCAGTCATTCTCGGAATCCTGGCCGTCCTCGTAGGCATCGTCGCGACCGAGATCGTCCGGAACCGGGAACCGGCCGAGTAGGTATATAACCACCGCTCTTGCCGCTGAGTGCGTACTTCTGTCGAGACCTGGGAAGTCCTCGCATGAGGTGGGCTGGCGCTCATCATGACCGGAGACGTCGAGTCCCGTCGGGGTTACCCTCCGAAGATGAGAACCTTCGGGATTGAAGAAGCGAACGAGCACGACGACGCCACCGCGAGCATGACGACTGGCGTGCACGGCCAGATTCTGAACATCAACGGGTGGTTCGCTAGCCACGCTGACACCGGTACGCCCGGACCGCATGTTCGATTGCTCGCCAACGACCGCAACGGTGCCGTCCTCAAGACCAGCCAGATCCCCGAACTCATCCAGTGCCTCGACCTCGTCGCTGAGCGCATCGACCGTCAGTGGGAGCGGCAAGGAAACCAGTACCTGCAAGGCTTCGGAGACGCGCCGGACGACAACGACCCCGCCGTCATCCGGGAACGACGCATTGACGACCTAGTTCTACTCCAGAACCTGCGCTCGCAGTTCGCTGAGATTGCCGAGATCCTTCTCCGCTCCGAAGACATGCATGACGCTTCGACCGCCATTGCGCCGCTGCTCGGCATCGATGAGACGGAGGTGACTGGCCGACTCAACAGCATCAACTTATTCGCTATCACTCGTGTCCCGAGCGAGGCAGGCAAGAAAGAGTTGGATCGCCTACGCCAAGAACCGTAGCGCGCGGATCTGCCGCCGAGGGTGCGCGGTCCCGGGGAGAGGGCAGGTTTGCCCTAGGGTCGGCGCTCATGAAGATCGAGGGCGTAGATCCGCGGGACACCCAATGGGAGACTGACTGGCCGGACTACCGCGTCTACTTCTGGTACCAGCCACCCGCGTCCCCTGTCACCGCACAAGAGCAGGTGATGTGGCACTGCGCCGAGTACCGGTTGAGTGAGGCCAACGACGTTCAGGAAGTCCTTGACTGGGCGCGCAGCAGCGCCAGGCCCGACCAAACTTTCGTCGTCTACGCCGAGCACCGCGACGGTCAGCGTCACGGGCTCGTTCGCCTGTTCGGGACAGATCCCAACAGCGCTGCGTAGACGCGCGGATCTGCCGCGATCCGCGCGACACCGCCATGGGCTTCTGCTGCGATCCGCAGCAGAAGCCCCTGGCGGTGTCGATGCTTCATGTCGCGGAGGCCATGAAGGCGGCGAGGATGTAGTTGGGGTGCCGGTCGAGGTTGTTGCGTGCTCGGTCGTATCGCATCGTTGTCCGGGGGTCCGCGTGGCGGGCTGCGATCTGGACGTCACGCAGGTCAACTCCCGCGTCGAGCATCGTCGTGACGAATGTGTGTCTGAGCATGTGTGGGTGCATCCGGTCGATCGTGACTCCGGAAGTCCGAACCAGGGCTCGTAGCCGTCGAGTGGCCGCGTGCCGGTCCATGCGTCGGCCTTGACCGTTGAGAAGTAGCGGGCCGCTCTCGCGGGTTCCTGCGGCACGGTCGATCGCTCGACCTACGGCGGGTGAGAGCGGGACCTGGGCGATCTTGTCTCCCTTGCCGTGTACGCGGAGAACTCGGTGTCCGCGGATTTCGCTGAGTGCTTCGATGTTGGCTCCGGTGGCCTCGAAGATCCTCAGCCCGAGCAAACCCAGCATCGCGACCAGTGCGAAGTCGTTGTCATTGGTCGAATCACGGCCGGCAGTGAGCATGGCCTCGAACTGCAGGTGGCTCAGCCCTAGGGTCGGCGACTCCGGGGGGACCTTCGGGCGACGGACGTACTCGGCTGGTGAGTGTTCGAGGACACCGTCGATGACACAGGTTCGGTAGAAGCCCGAGAGTACTGAGAGGCGCCGGGAGACAGTTGAGGGCTTGAGTCTGCGCACTTCCTGCATCCAGCGTAGGAACAGTTCGATGTGTGCGCGCTGGGCTTGAAGCGGCGGGAGTCCGTGGTCGTGGCACCAGTTCAGGTAGATGTTGAGATCGGAGGCTGTGTGAGCACGGGTCTCGCCCTTGTAGCGAGCCAGGTGCGCTGCGACAGCCAGGTGCAGAATCTGATCGTCGTGGTCGATTGTCACGGGAAGCATGTCGGTAGCGGTCATAGCCCAGCAAGAACCCGGATGGCGCGATCGTCAACGGAAGGTCCGTTCCGTTGCCGCGCGGATCGCGGCAGATGCGTGCGTATTCGTCAGGCGGTGGAGGCGCACGCAAAGTACGTTTCGACGAAGTAGCCGCCTTCAAGCAGATCCACACGCACACGCGCTTCAGCGGTCCCATCCTCGCGCAGGATCCAGGCGCGACCCATCGAGTCGTCCAGCACGAAGTCAGGTCCGTAGCGACCCCCGCTCAACGGACCCGCGAGCCAAGACTCGACCGCCTGCTCCGCCGATCTCGATCCCCCCTCGGATCCATCGCGAAACGGAGGGCTTGCCTGTTGACGCAGATCCGTCGCGCAGGTCAGGCGAACAGGTGGCTGGGTCACCGCGTTGGCTGAGACCGGAGCCTCAGACGAGTCAGAGCGAGAAATCCCATCGGAGACTTCGGCATCCTGACCGGTGCATCCAGCCAGAGCCAGGCAAGAGAGCCCGGCGACGGCGACCACTCTGACTCTCATGGACTTCATACTAGGCATGACGGCACCGTCATCAGAACGGTTTCATGCGTGAGTGCAGGCCCGAGCGTCACCTACGACCGCACACTGGCAGCGCCGCGCACACTATGCGGCTACTACGGTGGCCGAACACCGGCAGAGCTGGCGCAGACTTTCACCCAGACGGGAGACTTCAGCCGGGTGTACGAGCAAGACCCCCGCCGCGCGATCGTGTCCATCGTTGGGCCGAGGGGCGCCGTCGTCCAAGCGCTCTCGGTTGTACGGGGCGACGATGGAGTGTGGCACCTCGGTGGACTGGCCGGGTGCGACAGCACCTACACCGGGCTTGCCGATCTGCCCCCGCAAGGACAGATCTCCCACCTCGACGTCCGGACCGGCCGCGGTGTCCGCAGGTCTGTTGCTGGACGCGTCGTCGGCACTCATCCAGGGCGTCGCCGGCTAGACGGACCACGTGAAAGGGATCCATCACCGCGACCGCGTCGGGGAGTTCTTCGGTGGTGGCGGTCTTGAAGCCGGTGAACCCGTCCATCGCGACGACCTCGACACCGGCACGCCACGCCGGTGTGCCGTCGACGAGCCATTGCTTGAACGCGTGCTTAGACCTGCCTTCGACCATGTCCAACAGGTGCGATGGGCCTGTTCCGTCACGGATCGGGGTGAGGTCGATGATCACGGTGACGTATTTGTCGCCCCACCGGTTGTGCCGCCACACGTGCTCATCGACGCCGATCACACGGACGTCGTCGAACCGGTGCGGGTCATCGATCAGGACGCGGCGTCCTTCGGTGAGGACGGCGTCGTTCGCGGTGTTCCATGCCACGGAGAGTCCTTCGGCGATCCGGGCGACGGTGAGGTGTTGACGCACGATCGCGTGCAGCGCCCAGGCCAGGCCGCCGCGGGAGATCTTCGAGCGTGGATGGGCGGCGAGGCTGGCGTCCTGGCGCCACACGTGGCCACAGCCGATGCACCGGTAGCGGCGGACCCGGACTTCCAGCACTGTCGGGCGCCACCCGAACGGTTCATGAGCCACACGCCGGATCACGGTGCCACGGGCGATCCCTTCGCAGCCGCACCGTCGGCACCAGTCGTCCGGGTCGAGGACCCGGCACGCCAACACCGCCCGCTTGGGCTCGAGGCGTTGGCCGACCACCACGAGGCCGAGTTCATTGAGGCGGCAGAACGTAGTCAGATCAGGGCAGGCGAAGGTAACGTCAGACATGTCGAGGTCTTCCAGATGGGTAGCGTGAGAACTCCCATCATCGGAGGACCTCGACGCCTACCCTGGCGACGGCGCACCAACCCATCTACACCCTCGATTGTGAAGAGCCTCTTTAGTCCAAGCTCGCTACCCCGCTCGCGGCGGAGACCCCCAGCAGCAATGCTTGGGCCAAGATGTCGATCTATCGCTGTTGTCAGCATCTCCCCAAGGCCGGTCAAAGTGGACCTCGAATTAGCACGGTTGGGCACTTCGCAAGTGCTCCAGTGCCATCGATGGGAACGCCCACACGCGAGATCCACCAGTCTTTGACACGATCACTGGGCAGGTAACGCGACCCTCCAAGCCTCGTTTCGAAGGCTGCTAGCCCCCCGTTGCGTTCGGCCAGGTTGCTCAAGCAGATCCGCGGCGAGATCAAAGACAGTACCGTGCGCTGCACACAGCGGACCCGTCTCGGACCCTTTTCCTACCCATCGAACAGGTGTAGTAGCAAGAGTGATGGGATGAGCCACAACGCCAACAAAATACCACTCCAAAGCATCGCGACCGACGCGCTAAAGACAATCGGGTACCCCAGCGAGTTCACGTACATAACTAGCGTCGCGAGCACCACTGCGCTACTGATGGCTAGCACGAAAGACTTCCGCAACGGCGAGAACGCAAGCACAACAGAAGTCACGCTTGTATATGCCAACCCATAAAGCAACTCTATTGGGGGGTCTTGGGCGAATATGAGCCAGTATGAGGCTAGCACCAAGGCGAAGCCACAGAAGCCGAACGAAACGAGAACCGGAAGGTCGCAGTTCGACTTAAGAGTGGCCTTATAACTTCTCGTGACTCTCACTTCCGCTCACAATCTCCAATCGGATGCGACGCTCCGTCGACGGACCGGTGAAAGTCGGCTGACGTAGCCTTTCAATAGAGTGCATGTCAGGGGCTCCACTCCCCGCCGATTTCCTCTACGCCGCAGATGAGGGGCGCTAGGCAGAAAAAGCTGCTCGACGATCTACGGATAAGCTTCTTGCCGTATGCCTCAGTGTGTGGATAGACATAGGCTTCGTGCGCGGGCACTTTCTTCCGAGTGCCTGTGATCCTGGCCACTCCGCCGCGCCAACGGCTTACGTGAATGTTGTAAGACACGTTGCCACCGATTTTGCACATCGGGTTGGGAACGGCATGGTCGACGTAGACAGACATATAGCGAGCGGCACCATTGGGCTTGGTCACCTTCTTCGCATTGTGAAACCTGATTCCTTTACTGCTTGCTCTCTTCTTCTTCTCACTAAAGTACCGGATGCCAGTGCCAGTGAAGTGCCAACTGCCCAATCGGTGAGTGACACCGATGTGCTTGCCAACATCTAACGTGCCCGTCGGCCAATTAAAGAATACGCTGATGCGAGTGCGGTTTGGCGCTTTATAGTAGGAAGTCCAACTTCTATCATCTCCGGCAAACTTGCCGCAGATTGCGTAGGCACTCACTTCGGCAGACGGAATGAAGGTCCGGTACCGAAAGGCGCTAGATGTTTTCGGATAACTACGATCCTGCAGCGCCTCATCAAGTGTTGGGATCACGACCTCAGCGGAAGCGGAGGACAGAGCGACTTCGGAGTCGGAACCCGCACTGGACGCGGTGCAGGCCCCTGAGGCCCCGTCGCCGCCTCTTGCCACCGTCGGTGCGGACGTTGCCGACTCTGCGGGCACACCTCGCTCCAGGTGACCCTGATCAGTCTGAAGGCTATAAGCTACGACCTCAAGATTATCGCTAGTCGCCATCTCGGTCGGGCTAAGCGTCTCAAGATTGTCTTCGTGATCCATGTCTATGGTGGATCCCGTTTCGTCAACAGCTTCGATTCCACTTTGCTGCGCGAGCCCTGGCAGTTCTGCTTCGTGTGCTGTAAGCGTCGCCCGCACTTCATCCGCAGGAGTTCCCCGATAGACCTGGACAGTTACGGTCTCGCCTTCGACAGCGCCAGCGTAGATGGGAGCGGTAGGATCCGAGACATCGTCAGGCGCGAGCTCTGCGGGGGTTCCTTGTCTAGCCACAGAGACTGAGTCGTCGCTCGCATCGATCTCGACCACCCAATCACAGTTGTTCGTGGTGACGGGCTCGGATTCCATCTCGGGCGATGCCTGGGGGCCTGTCTGCGCATCCTCCAGGATGGCGATCACATCGGCGGCGGCTTGTTGGTGGGTGTACGGGTCACCGGTCCCTTCGTTGCTCGTCACGCCCTCATCAATCAGGGCACGAACTTCCCCCTCAGTGGTCCCGAGGTCGCTTAGTTCGATGATTCGCTGTACCTCTGCGTCTGTTACCACATTGGGATCACGCGGTATCGAGTAGCTGATCGACAAGTAGGGTCTCAAGTTGGTATTCCAGTGGTTGCTTGAGACGAATCCGAGAATCTTCTTGGTGTTTTCGCTCACCTGCCGAATCATCACGCCGTGATAGTTGAAGGTCGGCGGGGTAGCCAGCCATCCCTTGACGCGGTTGCTGATGTTGAAGGACTTCCACCCGCTGGACGAGCCTCCAAGCGAGTGTGTATTGCTGGAGATCTGTCCACTGGGGCTACCACCGGACCACTGCCTACCGTTCTTGCATGCGTACTTCCAAGAGGCGCAATTCCCCCAGTCGTACGAGGGGTGGTAGAGCGCATAGCTGGTGGCACCACCGCTTCCCGTAGTCCAACCGGCGTTTAGATACAGCATGGCTTTGGCATCGCTGATCACAGCGTTAGAGGGAATACCCGAAAGGCTGAAGTCGAGGAGCCCGCGCCGGCGCTTGAGGTTGTTGTCCGCACCGACCTTCGTCTTCGTGTCACCGCAGTGCGTCGTGCTGACGCTGCTTTGGTTCAGCCAACAACTTTTCTGAGTATTCTTGCTGACGGTGGGATCGATGGCGACGGGATAGACACGCGCGGGGTCCGTAAGCCACTCGAGGTCAGGAGTAATGGTGAAGCGCCACGCCTCTTTCTCGCCGCCCCAGGGCTCGATTTCGTAGCGCACCGCGTTGGTGTACTCCGGCTCGGGTGCCGTTGAGTCATTCATGATTCCCACAGGGATGAAAAGTTCGACTGTCCCATCCGGCGCGCGGAACTCCACCATCTGGTCCTCGGTCAGCACCGGCGTCAACTTAGAACTAACGGTGAGACGGTATTCGTAGACCGGCGGGACTGTCGGGGCACCCTCAAGGATGATGGTCTCCTTGAGTCCACTTTCCGTGGCCTCGTAGATGATTTCATCGGCACCAGCAATGTCTTCGAAGATCGCCTCCGCAGCCTCGATGTCAGGCTCGACATCCTCGACGCCTACCATCTTGAGCTTGACCCAGTTGCCATCCTCTTCCATCTTCACTGGGGTATTCGCCGGATTCTCCGGAATCTGCACCGTGTACGAATTGGCCTCATTTTCGGCAGCGAACCGATCCCCCTCGGTCTCGACCAGATCGTTGCTGATCGGCTCCCAGTCACCAGATTCATCCTGGTAGTTGACCGCGCTCCCGTAGATCGTCGTCGTGTACGTTCCGCCCTCTTCGCGAACGGTGACCGAATCCTCGGTAGTCAGTTCCTCGACCGGGCCGACCTCGACTGGCTCGATAGCCGCCTCCCGTGATTCCTTGGGCGCTTCATTCACTGCAGGGTCCGGAGTCGTCGCTTCTTCTGCCGCTGCACCTACCGCCGGCATCTCGTGCAATAGCGTGAGCGCGAGAACAGCCGACACGGTGCCAGCAAGCAGCGCTCGCGGGCCAATTGAGTGTCGCATGCGGCGAGTCGCTTTCGATTCCGAGGGGAGCACGACGTTCCTTCCGAGTTGGGAGGCACGACGTTAGGCGAGCCAAGTGGACTTCCGAAACACCTTCACGACTTCTTCATAGGGCGCTCACGCTTCTTGACAGGTCCGGCGGGGGTGCCAGTGTCCGACCGGCCTTTGCGTCGCCATACCGAATCAGTTCAATGTGGGGACTGGGACCATGTTGGTAGGACATCGACAACTCGAAGGACCGCCCGTGTGCCGAGTAACGCAGCGTTGCGCCCTGGGCTTCCGCCAGCTGCCGCTTGACGTGACCCATAGGGACCCCCCCGGAGGGTTGGGCTTACCGACGAAGAGTTAGTTCAGTGGCATACCGTCGAGGTCGCCAGGCCCGTGACCGCCTTGAGTCGAAATTGGGTCACTGAATCGCCCCGGGTTTCGTAGAGGCTCTGGTGTGTCCCGGGTTCAGCGGAGTCAGAATTTGTGGATTCTGGTGCCTGACATCAGGAGGAACAGATGGGACGACAGGGCTACTCGGCCGAGTATCGGCGCAAGGTCCTCGATCTGCTCTCGCGCCAGGTCAAGGGGTCGCGAGCGTGGCGCATGACCTCGATATCAGCGACCAGGTGATCTACAACTGGCGCCGTCAGGGCCGCATCGACCGAGGTATTCAACCCGGGGTGAATACGACTGAGAACGCGGAACTCGCCGCGGCGAAGAAGTCGATCAGCGACTCCAGACCGAGCTCGAGATCAGTCGCCGAGCGATCGAACTGCTGAAGGAGGAAACCAGCCCATAAGGCGGTACGCGGCGATCAAGGTGATCGCCGCGGACAACCTCCCGGTGCAGGCCGCGTGCCGCATCCCTCGGTGTTTCGGAGTCCGGTTTTCACGAGCACCGCACACGGGCACCGTCGGAACGGTCGATCCGGCACGCGATGCTGACCGACCTGATCACCCAGGTCCACCTCGACTCCCACGGCATCTACGGTGCTCGACGTATTCACGCCGAGCTCACCCTGGGTCGCGGTGTGATCGTTGGGCACAACCAGGTCGAACTCCTGATGCGCCGCGCCGGCCTGGCCGGTGTCACGGGCCGCCGCAAGTGGAAACGGATCCGAACCGACGACATCGCTACCGACCTGGTCAAGCGCGATTTCGCCCGCGCCGGCCCGGATCAACTTTGGGTCACCGACCTCACCGAACATCCCACCAGAGAGGGCAAGATCTACTGCTGCGTCATTCTCGACACCTACTCCCGCCGAGTGGTGGGATGGTCCATCGATGCCTCACCCACTGGCGCCTTGGTCACCAACGCGCTGGGCATGGCGATCGACACCAGGCTTAGCAAACCGTCCCAGCCAGCCATTTTTGAGCCGACGGGAGGGACGATCATCCACTCCGATCACGGCGTCCAATTCGGTTCCTGGGCCTTCACCCAACGAGCCAAGGAATCAGGGCTCTTAGCCTCGATGGGCAGCATCGGCGACTGCTATGACAACTCCATGATCGAATCGTTCTGGTCACGGATGCAGGTCGAACTCCTCGACCGGAAGAAGTGGAACACCCGCCTCGAACTCGCTAACGCGATCTTTGAGTACCTCGAGATCTGGCACAACCGGAAACGTCGTCACAGCCAACTCGGATGGCTCACACCGATAGAGTTCGAACGCAACCGCATTATCACCGTGGCATGAGGATCCAAGCAATCTGGACACCGTTGAACCCGGGACACACCAGAGCCTCTACGAAACCCGGGGCGATTCATGCCTCCAAATGAGGGTGCCCGGATCTCGGCATGAGCGGGTGCTTGGGTCTGCTGCTCGGTCAGGCGACAGCGTGGACCAACTTGCTGATTCTATCGCCAGAACTTCCGTGGGAAGCGGATTGGCGGTGAAGATCGGCCAATTCGTATACGACAGTAGAGACATCGCTGATGGTGCTCGCGCCCCCCTTCAGCGCGTGGCTGTCACCTGATCGTGCAGCAGGCCAGATTTGGTCGCGGCGAACCGTCCGCTCATGCCGA
>NZ_BAAGQD010000003.1:0-79364 GCF_054783655.1 Nocardioides salsibiostraticola
ACGTGCTGCCAGAACACTCGCTGAACCTCAACGCGCACCGGAGGACGGCCCACGTCAATCACCTCGATCAGATCAAGGTGTTGCGTTCACCGCCTGAACCCGCCCAGGGCCTGAGCCTCGAAACCTGGTGAGCGACCTCGGGGAGGTTCGCGTGGGTGGTTCCTTGGTTTCGAGGCTCGTCGCTGGCGCTCCTCGCACCTCAACCAGCGGAGTGGACCTCAGACGGCCTTGACCTTCGGGGGCAGAATCTTCTTCGAGCCCATGGCGACGAGGTCCTGGTAGCGCGACCCGGTCAGCTTGGCGATCGTGTGCAGGGCGTGGGCGTCGAGTCCGACCAGGACCCGCGCCTTGTTGCCGAGGATGCCCTTGACGATGATCTCGGCGGCCCGGTCGGGGGTCATCTTCGCGAGCTTCTCGTCGAAGAGTTTCGCGGTGGCGTCCTTGTCCTCGCCGTCGGAGACGCGAGCATTGCGGGCGATGGCGGTCTTGATGCCACCGGGGTGGACGCAGGTGACACCGACCGGGTGCCGTGCGATGAGCATCTCCTCGCGCAGCGCCTCGGTCATCCCGCGCACGGCGTACTTCGCGGCGTTGTACATCGACTGGCCCGGCATCGAGATCAGGCCGAACAGCGAGGACAGGTTGACCACGTGGCCGTCGCCGGAGGCGATCAGGTGCGGCAGGAACTCCTTGGTGCCGTGCACGACACCCCAGAAGTTGATGCCGGTGATCCAGTCCATGTCGGCGTAGTCGAGGTCGGTGAGGTCCCCGGACAGGGCGACGCCGGCGTTGTTGATGATCACGTTGACGCGACCGAAGTGCTCGGCCACCGCGGCGGCGTACGACGTGAACGCGGCGCGGTCGGCCACGTCCAGGTGAGCGGTGTGGATCTCGCGCCCCGGGGAGGCGGCTTCGACGAGCTTCACGGTGTCAGCCAGGCCGGCGTCGTCGACGTCGGAGAGGGCCAGCAACGAGCCGCGCTTGGCGCAGTTGAGGGCGAGGGCGCGACCGATGCCGGAACCGGCGCCGGTGATCACGACGACCTTGTTGTCGAGGGTCTTCATGCGAGGGTCTCCTGGGGGGTCTGGGCGGAATCGGACGTGGTGCTGCTGGTTGTGTGGGCAGCGCTGGCCGTGCGGGCCTGCACGGTGTACGCCGCGACATCGAAGTCGGCGGTCTCGCCGCGGAAGGCGAAGGTGGTGCGCGGCCAGAGGGTGGTGTTGTTGCCGTGGGCGTCGAGGTACCACGACGCACATCCACCGGTGCTCCACACCGTGCGCTTCATCCGTCGCTGGATCTCGCTGCTCCACTGCTTCTCCGCGGACTCGTCGACCTCGACGGTGCCGTAGCCGTGGGTGCGCATCGCCCTGATCGCCTTGCGGATGTAGGTCACCTGCGACTCGATCATGAACACCATGCTCGAGTGGCCCAGGCCGGTGTTGGGGCCGACGATGAAGAACAGGTTCGGGAAGTCCGAGACCGCGGTGCCCTTGTAGGCCGACATCCCGGTGCGGGACCAGCGGGCGGCCAGGGTCTGTCCGCTGCGGCCGGTGATGGCCTCGGTGATCGGCAGTTCGGTGGTGAAGAACCCGGTGGCCACGATGAGCACGTCGATCTCGCGCACGGTGCCGTCTGCGGTGACGATCCCGGTCGGGGTGACCTTCGCGATCGGGTCGGTCACGACGTCGACGTGGTCCTGGGCCAGGGTGGGGTAGTAGGTGTTGGAGATCAGGATCCGCTTGCAGCCGATCTGGTAGGTCGGGGTGACCTTCTTGCGCAGGACGGGGTCCGAGATGCCCTTCCTGATGTTGGCCAGCCCCATCTTCTGGGCCGGCATCGCGAGCTTCGGGGCCAGGGTGAAGCCCGGGACGTAGCCCTCTCGGGCCCAGTAGATGCCGGTGCGGTACGCCGACTGCAGGCCGGGCACGTGGCGCAGCGCGGCCTTCTCGACCTTCGAGTAGGTGCGGTCGTTACGGGGGATGACGTACGGCGCGGTGCGCTGGTAGACGTCGAGGTGCGCGACGGTCTTCGCGATGACGGGCACGATCTGGATCGACGAGGCACCGGTGCCGATGACGGCGACCCGCTTGCCCGCCAGATCGGCGTCGTGGTCCCACTCGGCGGAGTGGAAGATCTCGCCGGCGAAGTCGTCGATGCCGTCGATCTCGGGCATCTTCGGGGCCGAGAGGCCACCGGCGGCGCTGATCACGGTGCGGGCGGCGTACTCGCCGGGTCCGTCGGGTCCCGTGGTGCTGACCAACCAGTGCTGGGCCCGCTCATCCCACCGCATGGCGTCGACCGAGGTGTTGAAGACGAACCGGTCCAGGGTCCCGGAGCCTTCGGCCGTCTTGCGGATATAGGCCTGGATCTCCGGCTGGGGGGAGAAGGACATCGACCAGTCGGGGTTCGGGGCGAAGGAGTAGGAGTAGAGCTGGCTGGGGACGTCGCACGCGGCACCGGGGTAGGTGTTGTCGCGCCAGGTGCCGCCGACGTCGGAGCCCTTCTCGACCACGACGAAGTCGCGCTCGCCGTCCTCGTCGAGCTTGATGGCGGCGCACAGGCCGGCGAAGCCTGCGCCGACGATGAGGGTGTCGACCTGGTGAAGATTCATGGCCGCAGGCTATTGGCGTTATTGAATGTATGTCAATAGAATGACCGGTGTGACGACCGCCGCACGACTCCGCCTGTCCCCCGACGAACGCCGCTCCCAGTTGCTGGATCTGGGGGTGCGCCTGCTCGCCGACCGCTCCCTCGACGAGCTCTCGATCGACGTGCTGGCCCAGGAGGCCGGCATCTCCCGGGGCCTGCTCTACCACTACTTCGGCAACAAGCACGCCTTCCACGAGGCCGTCGTACGCCGCGCGGTCGACGACCTCGTCGCCCAGACCGCCCCGCCGGTCGAGGGGTCGCCGGCCGAGCGGCTGCTCGCCTCGATGAGCGCTTACGCCGACTACGTGATCACCAACTACCGCGGCTACATCTCCCTGGTGCGCGGGGCTGCTGGCGGCAACGAGACCCTGCGTGAGATCTACGACGAGGCGCGGTCGGTGCTGACCGACCGGATCTTCCTCGAGGACGCCGTCGGTGGCAGCCACGATTTCCCCGACACCCCGATGGTGCGACTTGTCGTCCGGGGTTGGGCAGCCATGGTGGAGGAGACGGTGCTGTCCTGGGCGGCCGACCCGACCGGGGTCTCCCGTACGGACTTGGACATCATGCTGGCGGTCTCGCTGCCGGCATTGGTGGAGGCCGTCGTGCCCAAGTAGTGCCCGGGTGACCCGTCGGTGTGTGGCTATGTGTCATGGCGACAAGTAATGTGGCGGCGGTGACGTACCGCAGCGACTACCCGGTCTTCTATGTCGCCGTCGACGTTGCTGCCTTCACCCTGATCGACTCTGTGCTCCAGGTCCTGGTGGTCGAACGCGGGCCCGCTCCTGACGGCAGCGAGGGGACCGAGACGGGGCGGGTGGCTCTCCCGGGCGGCTTCGTCGGGCCCGAGGAGGACCTGACCACCGCCGCTCTGCGCGAATTGGCCGAGGAGACCGGGGTCGAGGACGTCACGCTGGAGCAGTTGGCGTCGTACGGCGCTCCGGGACGCGACCCCCGGGGACGGGTGGTCAGCGTGGCGCACCTCGCCGTGCTCGCCCATCCGGCCACGCCCCACGCCGGTAGCGACGCCGCCACCGCGTCGTGGCGGGCGGTGGCGGAGGTCGGGTCGATGGCCTTCGACCACCGGCGGATCCTCGACGACGCCGTGGCCAGGCTGCGGTCGAAGCTGGAGTACACCGCGATCGCCGCGGCCTTCCTCCCGGAGCGATTCACGCTGGCCGAACTGCGCGCGGTCTACGAGTCGGTGTGGGGCGTCGCCCTGGACCCGGGCAACTTCCAGCGCAAGCTCCGCAGCAACGGCGGTGACTTCGTCGCTCCCGTCGAGGGTGCTCTGCGCGGCCACGGACGCGGCCGTCCCGCGCAGTTGTTCCGAGCGTTGAAGTCAGGCACCGCTGCCTTGGACAACCCGATCGTGCGCGCCGCACTGTCCTCCGAGAGCCCGTCCTCCGAGAGCCCGTCCTCGCAGGGCGTGTCCTCGCAGGGCGTGTCCCCGGAGGGTGGCCTCAGCTGAAGTCGTAGACCGTGACCCCGTCGACGGTGGTCGAGGCGAAGGTCTCGGCGACCCAAGTCGAGATCTCGGTCGAACTGCCTGATGTGTCGCCCTGTCCACCTCCTTGACCGCCACCTCCTTGACCGCCACCTCCTTGACCGCCGCCACGACCGCCGCCCTGGCCACCGCCGCCAGCGATGAAGAAGTGGATCTCGCCGTCGGCGACCAACTGCTGGAACTCGGACAGCGTGGGGCTCGGGTCGCTGCCGTTGAATCCACCGATCGGCATAACCGATCGTTCGGTCGCCAACTGATAGCCCGAGGCCGACTGGGAGCCCACGGCGGCCGCGACCCAGGTGTAGTCGTCGGCGTCGGTCAGTAAGAGGGCGGTCATCTCGGCGCTGGACGTGCTGCCGTTGATCAGGCCACCGGCCGACCCGGCGGCGGTGCCACCGGGGCGTCCCCCGTCCGTGGGTGCTCCGTCCGTGGTGCCCTGACCGGTGGTGCCCGCGCCGGGCCCGCCTGCTCCACCGGGCCCGGGACCTGCGCCGGGACCGGCGCCGCCTCCGCGAAGTCCGGCACCGGGACCGCCCACTCCTCCGGCGAGTTCCGGACCGGAGGTGGGGATCGACCCGGTGTGCGGCGTCGCCGCCGTCTGGAGGGAGTACGCCGCCGGCGCGCTCAGTGCGGTGACCACCGCCACTGCCGCCACGACCGTGGCTGCCCGGGCCGGAAGGCGTGAGACTCCCGCGAGCAGTACCGCGGCGAGGAGGCCGACGACCAGCACGGCGTACCGCAGCCAGGGGAGCCAGCCCTCGGTCCGGGACAGGAGCACGAACGCCGTCACGCTGGTGGCGGCCATCGCGAGGGCGAGGGTGCCCGAGGCGACCAGTGAGGTACGCCGGACCCACAGGGTGTGCCCGCCGATGCCGACCAGCGCGGCGATGGCCGGGGCTAGGGCGACGGTGTAGTAGGCGTGGTAGATCCCGCTCATGAAACTGAACACCAGGGTGGTGGTGATCAACCAGGTCGACCAGAGCGTCAGGGCTGCGGGGACCGAGCGATCGCGTCTGGTCAGGGCCAGGGCGACGCCGCCGAGGACGAGAGCCGCGGGGATGAGCCAAGCGATGTTGCCGGCGTTGTCGGTGCCGAAGAGCCGCAGGATGCCGGTCTCTCCCCAGCCGTTGCCGCCACCGACCGAGCCGACCTCGTCGCCGGTGAGTCGCCCCAGCCCGTTGTAGCCGAGGGTCAGTTCGAGGATCGAGTCGTTCTGCGAGCCGCCGATGTAGGGACGGTCACCGGGCCAGAGCTCGACGATCGCGACGTACCAACCACCGGCCACGATCATGGAGCCGAAGGCGACGAGCAGGTGCCCCAGGCGTCGACCAACCGGGACGGCGGCGAAGATCAAGTAGGGCAGGGCCAGCGCAGGCAGCACCAGGAACGCCTGCAACATCTTGGCCAGGAAGGCCAGACCCACCAGCGCCCCACCCAGAGCCAGCCACCGAGCGGGTCGGCCAGCCCATCGTGTGTTGGTTTCGGTCGTCGCCTCGAGCGCTCGCAGGGTCGCCGCGGCAGCACCGATCAGGAACAGGGTCAGCATCGCGTCGGGATTGTTGAAACGGAACATCAGCACCGCCACGGGGGTCAGCGCCAGGGTCGCGCCGGCGATGAGTCCAGCGACGTGGGAGCCGGTGGAGCGTCGTACCGTCGCGTGCAGCAGGGCGACCGAGGCGACGCCCATCAGGGCCTGCGGGACCAGGATCGCCCAGGAGGAGAGCCCGAAGACCTGGATGGCCAGGGCCGCCGGCCACAGCGACAACGGCGTCTTGTCGACGGTGATCGAGCCGGCGGCGTCCGAGGCGCCGAAGAAGAACGCCGACCACGACTCGCTGCCCGCCTGCGCGGCGGCGGCGTAGAAGGAGTTGGCGTAGCCGGACTCGGAGAGCCCGACGAGGTAGAGCAGGGCCGTGGCGAACAGCAGCCCGGCGTACGCCTGTTGCTCCCAGGTGGTGCTGAGGGCCAACGACCGGGCGCGGGCGAGCAGGCCGGTGATGCTGCGGGAGCGGCCGAGAGCCGGTGTCGTGGTGGTCATGCCATCACGATCACCGGCTCAACTGGGCCGGAGCCCTGGTGGTGCTGTGGTCCTTCTGTGAGTACTGACCAGGGTGCGGATCACTCGCCGGCGACGACGGCGGCGAGCTGGTCCAGACCCCAGATCAGGTCCTCCTCGGAGATCACGATCGGCGGGGCGAGCCGGATGGTCGAGCCGTGGGTGTCCTTGGCCAGGACGCCGCGCGCCATCAACTTCTCGCAGACCTCGCGGCCGGTGCCGATCAGCGGGTCGATGTCGACGCCTGCCCACAGGCCGCGCACCCGGACCCCGACGACGCCGTGGCCGATCATCGCTTCGAGGCGGTCCTGGAGGAGCTGGGACATGTCGGCGGCGCGTCGCTGGAAGTCGCCGGTGGCCAACATGTCCACGACAGCCGACCCGACCGCACAGGCCAGCGGGTTGCCGCCGAAGGTCGAACCGTGCTGGCCGGGCTTGAGGACGCCGAGGACGTCGCGGTTCGCGGCGATCGCGGACACGGGGACGATGCCGCCGCCGAGGGCCTTGCCGAGGATGTAGATGTCGGGGACGACGTCCTCGTGGTCGCAGGCGAAGGTGCGTCCGGTGCGCCCGAGGCCGGCCTGGATCTCGTCGGCGGCGAAGAGCACGTTGTGCTTGGTGCAGAGGTCGCGTACCCCCTGGAGGTAGCCCGCGGGAGGGATCACGACGCCGCTCTCACCCTGGATCGGCTCGATCAGCACCGCCACGGTGTTCTCGTCGATGGCTGCTTCGAGCGAGTCGAGGTTGCCGTAGGAGACGGTGGTGAAGCCCGGGGCGAAGGGGCCGAAGTTGTTGCGTGCGTCGGGGTCGTCGGAGAAGCCGACGATGGTGGTGGTGCGGCCGTGGAAGTTGCCGGCGGCGACGATGATCTTGGCCCGGTCGGGGGCGACGCCCTTGACCTCGTAGCCCCACTTGCGGGCGACCTTGATCGCGGTCTCGACGGCCTCGGCGCCGGTGTTCATCGGCAGCACGAGCTCCTTGCCGCACAGGTCGCCGAGCTTGGTGCAGAAGTCGGCGAACTGGTCGTGGACGAACGCGCGGCTGGTCAGGGTGACCTTGTCGAGTTGTTCGTGGGCGGTGGCGACCAGGGTCGGGTGGGAGTGCCCGAAGTTCAGCGCGGAGTAGCCGGCCAGCAGGTCGAGGTAGCGGCTGCCGTCGACGTTGGTCATCCACGCACCCTCGGCGTGGGCGACCACCACGGGCAACGGGTGGTAGTTGTGCGCCGTACGTTCCTCGGCCCTGCGGAACTCGGCCGCGTTGCCCGCGGACTGGCCCGCGCCAGACCGGTTGCTGGTGGGGTCGGTGGTCAGCGTCATGGCGTCGTCTCTTCCTAGCATGGGGTCACTGTACGAACCCTCCCCACGTTGTCAGACAATCAGCGCTCCGCCAACTCACCACGAAGTTCGCCAAATGGCCCCGCGAGATCGGTGCTGCGGTGCTCGCAGGGCCATTCGACGTACTTCGGAGGGCCATTCGACGAACTTCGTGTCCCCATCAGGCGAACTTCGTGGGGAGGGTGACGGAGATGGTGGTGTCACCGGGGCGGCTGGTGAGGGTGACCGTGCCGCGGTGGGCGGACACGATCGCCTGGACCAGCGAGAGGCCCAGGCCCACGCCGCCTGCCCGGTTGCGCGAGAAGTCGCCGCGGGCGAAGCGCTCGAACGCTGGGGGCGAGCCTCCCTCGCCGTCGAGCAACTCGGCCGGGAACCCGGGGCCGTTGTCGTGGACCGAGAAACCATCGGGGCGTACGCCGACCCGGATCTGGGTGCCGGGAGGGGTGTACTTCCGGGCGTTGGTCAGCAGATTGGTCACCACCTGGTGCAGGCGTTGCTCGTCGCCGGTCACCTCGACCGGTTCCTCGCCCAACTCCAGGGCCCATCGGTGCTCGGGGGCGACCACGCGCGCGTCCTCGACGGCCTCCAGCAACAAGCGGGTCAGATCCACCGGCGCCGATGCGAGCGGCCGTCCCGCGTCGAGGCGGGCCAGCAGCAACAGGTCCTCGACCAGGGCCGTCATCCGACCGGACTCCTCCTCGACCTTGGCCAACGCGGTCCGGGCGGTCTCGGTGTCGTCGGGTCGTCGTCGCGCCAACTCGGTGTACCCGGCGATGGTGGTCAGCGGCGTGCGCAGTTCGTGGGAGGCGTCGGCCACGAACTGGCGGACCTGCTGTTCGCTGCGATGCCGGGCGGACAAGGAGGTCTCCACGTGCGCCAACAGGTTGTTGAGGGCCGACCCGACCTGGCCGACCTCGGTGCGCTCGTCGGTGAGGTGTCCGGGGACCCGCTCGCTGAGGGCCACCTCGCCCGAGGCCAGCGGCATCGATGCGACGTTGTGGGCGGTCCGGGCGACCTCGCGCAGCGGCCGGAGTTGGCGGCGTACGACGACCGACCCGATGCCGCCTGCGAGCAGCACGCCGAACGCGCCCAGCAGGACCTCGACCACGATCAGCGAATCAACTGCGTCGTCCACGCCGCCCACGGGGAGACCGGTGACGACCTTCTCGGTGGCCCCGTCCTTGCTCGCGGCGACCCGGTAGGCCCCCGCCCCCGGGATGCTCACCGCGCGCACCTCCCCATCGGTCGGAAGTTCGTCCAGGACCGCCAACGCCTCGGCGTCCAGGACACGTCGGTCGGTCCGGCCGTTCTCACCGTCGACGATGATGTCGCCGAACCCGGCCTGATCCTCAGCGAGGAAGAAGGCGGTCAGCGTCCCGACGCCCTGACCGCGGACGTCCGGCGGGGCACCGTCTCGTCCGGGACGATCTCCGAGGAGGCCGTTGGCCTGCGCCGTGGGGCGCAGCGACGGCGCCAGCTCGGCCCGCTCCAAGGACTTGCTGACCTCGGTGTCCAGCTGGGTGGTCAGGTAGGACTGCATGGCGAGGGCGGTGACCGTGCCGAGCAGGATCGAGACCAGAGCGACCAGCGCGACCGCGGTGATCACGAGACGGGAGGTGAGCGAGGCGAACCTCGATCGCAGCGCCCGCAGCGGGCGCATCAGGGGGCGCCCATCAGGGGGCCGGTTTCAAGACGTAGCCCGCTCCTCGCATGGTGTGGATCATCGGCTCACGGCCGGCGTCCACCTTCTTGCGCAGGTAGGAGATGTAGAGCTCCACGACGTTGGCCTGCCCGCCGAAGTCGTAGTCCCAGACCCGGTCGAGGATCTGGGCCTTGCTCAGCACCCGCTTGGGGTTGCGCATCAGGTACCGCATCAGCTCGAACTCGGTGGCCGTCAGCTTGATCTCGTCGCCGGCCCGCATCACCTCGTGGCTGTCCTCGTCCAGGCTGAGGTCGCCGACGGTCAACACCGACGACGCCACCGCGGACTGAGCGCCCGAACGCCGCATCAGGGCGCGCAGACGGGCCACGACCTCCTCCAACGAGAAGGGCTTGGTCACGTAGTCGTCGCCACCGGCGGTCAGCCCGGCCACCCGGTCCTCGACAGAGTCCTTGGCGGTCAGGAAGAGAACGGGTACGTCGGGGTCCGTCGTCCGCATCCGACGCAGGACCTCCAGGCCGTTGAAGTCCGGCAGCATCATGTCGAGCACGACCGCGTCGGGGCGTACGTCGAGGGCCGCGGCGACGGCCGCGGTGCCGGTGTGGGCGGCTTTGACGTCCCACCCCTCGTAGCGCAGCGCCATGGAGATGAGTTCGGCGATGTTCACTTCGTCGTCGACGACGAGCACACGGAGAGGGGTGCCGTCGATCCTGGTCAGTTCACTGGTGGTCACAAGGACCATGGTGACCGATGACGCTGTGGGTTTGCTGTGAGTGTGCGGCGTCGTCGGTCAACCAGCCAGGATGTCCCGTACCGCCAGCGACCCGAAGACCATTGCAGAACCCAGCGGTGCCCCCGGGCCGGGGTAGACCTGGCCGAAGAGTGAGGCGGTGGAGTTGCTGGTCGCGTAGAGCCGCGGGATCGGCGTACCCGCCTGGGCCAGAACGCGCCCGGCCGCGTCGGTGACCAGGCCGCCCTTGCTGCCGAGATCGGACAGCACGAACCGAGCGGCGTAGAACGGACCCTGGGTGACCCCCGTGAGTGCGCGGTTCGGGCCGGCGCCGCCGGTGAAGAAGGTGTCGTACTCGTCGGCGCCGCGGCCGAAGTCCTCGTCGACCCCGGACTCGCAAAACCCGTTGAACCGAGCCACGCTGGACCCCAACGCCTCGGGCGGTACGCCGATCGCCCCGGCCAGATCGGCGATCGAGTCCGCCTGCACCCAGGTCCCGGCAGCCAGGTGCTCGGCCGGGTCACCTTCGGGGATGGCGATCGCAGGGAGCCGTCCGCCCTCGGCGGAGTCGAAGACGAACCACGACGGGATCCGGTTCTCGGCCTTCGCCATCTCCCGGCCGAACCGGTCATAGGGCAGCGACTCGTTGGCGTAGCGGTGGCCCGAGGAGTCCACGATCAGGCCGCTGCGGAAGCCGAGCGTGAACGAACCGGCGCCGTCGGGCTGTTCCAGGCCCGGGCAGAACCAACCACCGGCGGAGAAGTCGGCTGCCGCACCGATGTCGATCGCGGCCTGCATGGGCTCACCGGCATTCGTCCCGCGGGGGGCCATCGACCAGGCCACGTCCCCGGCCATGCCGTGAGCGGTGCGCAGAGTCGCGTCGCCCTCGTAGCCGCCGGCCGCGATGATCACGCCGCGGGTCGCCCGCAGTTCGAAGCCGCTGTCGCCGCTGTCGCCGCTGATTCCGACGACGGCGTCGCCCTCGATGGCGAGCCCGGTCATCCGGGTGCCGGTGCGGATCTCGCCGCCCTCACGCACGAACACCGCCGCCAGGCGGGCGATCAGGGCCTGCCCCCCGGTGAGGGTCGACCGTCCCGGGCCGCCGACCCGGTCGCGTTCGACGGGCGGGCGCACCAGGACCGCGACCTCCTCGGGCAGTTCGGCCCGTTTGATCGACACCGGCTGGATCGACCGGCCCGAGGCGACCCGTCCTGGGGCGTCGTAGTACTCCGGGAACGGCAACCACTCGAACTCCAGGTCCGGGTCGGTCTCGAGTTCGGCGACCAGTTCGGGGGCGTGGGTCAGGAACGCCTCGACCTTGGCGGCGTGCTCGGGGCCGGACGACTCAAGGATCGCGCCCAGGTAGGTCCGCGCCGACTGCGTGGAGTCGCCGATGCCCGCCCGTTCCTGGACCGCCGAGCCGGGAAGCCAGCACGCACCGCCGGAGTACGCCGAGGTTCCGCCCAGGAAGCCGGTCCGCTCGACCACGACCGTGCGCAGTCCCGCCTTGACGGCCAGCACCGCGGCGGTCAGGGCGCCGCCGCCCGACCCGACCACGATCACGTCGTACTCACCGGTGGTTGTTGCCTTGGGGGACATGCGGGCCTCTCGACGGTTCGGGCAAGGATGCGGTTCGGTGGGAGTG
Organism: Nocardioides salsibiostraticola; assembly: GCF_054783655.1. NCBI lineage: Bacteria > Bacillati > Actinomycetota > Actinomycetes > Propionibacteriales > Nocardioidaceae > Nocardioides > Nocardioides salsibiostraticola. The sequence continues at coordinate 11,582 of NZ_BAAGQD010000003.1, forward strand.
ACCCCCGACGGGCACAATGAGCGCATCATGTCGGGTCCACCACCTGCCGCGCTCCCGATGGGTGAGATCACCTATCCCGCCGAGCTGCCGGTCAGCCAACGTCGCGAGGACATCGCGGAGGCGATCCGCGACCACCAGGTCGTGATCGTGGCCGGTGAGACCGGGTCGGGGAAGACCACCCAGCTGCCCAAGATCTGCCTCGAGCTGGGGCGCGGGCAGAAGGGTCTGATCGGGCACACCCAACCCCGTCGGATCGCGGCCCGATCGGTCGCCGAGCGGATCGCCTCCGAACTCGGCACCGAGCTCGGGGACCTGGTCGGCTACCAGGTCCGTTTCACCGACCGGACCTCGAAGGCCAGCCGAGTCAAGCTGATGACTGACGGCATCCTGCTCGCGGAGTTGCAACGCGACCGGGAGCTGAAGAAGTACGACACGATCATCATCGACGAGGCCCACGAACGCAGCCTCAACATCGACTTCCTGCTCGGCTACCTGCGGCGCCTGCTCCCGAGGCGACCCGACCTGAAGCTGATCATCACCTCCGCCACCATCGACCCCGAACGGTTCGCAGCCCACTTCAGCGAGCCCGACGGCACCCCTGCGCCGATCATCGAGGTGTCCGGGCGGACCTATCCCGTCGAGGTCCGTTACCGCCCCCTCATGCAGTTGTCCGAGGCGGACGAGGAGGGCGAGCCGATCGTCCGCGACCAGACCGAGGCGATCGCCGAGGCGGTCAGAGAACTCTCCCGCGAGGGGCCCGGCGACATCCTGGTCTTCCTGCCCGGCGAGCGGGAGATCCGCGACACCGCCGACGAGTTGGACAAGGGGGACGGCCGCGGTCGGCTCGAGGTCGTGCCCCTCTACTCACGGCTCTCCGCCGCCGAACAGCACCGCGTCTTCTCACCCCCGAACGGGTCGATGACCCGCCGGGTCGTGCTCGCCACCAACGTCGCGGAGACCTCACTGACCGTGCCGGGTATCCGGTACGTCGTGGACACCGGTGTCGCTCGGATCTCGCGCTACTCGGTGCGGACCAAGGTGCAACGCCTGCCGATCGAGGCGATCAGCCAGGCCTCGGCCAACCAGCGGTCGGGCCGGTGCGGGCGCGTCCAGGCCGGCATCGCGATCCGGCTCTACTCCGAGGAGGACTTCGAGGGGCGACCGGAGTTCACCGACCCCGAGATCATCCGCACCAACCTGGCCTCGGTGATCCTGCAGATGACCTCGCTGGGGCTGGGTGAGGTCGGCCGGTTCCCGTTCGTGGAACCCCCGGACAAGCGCAACGTCACCGCCGGGGTGCAACTGCTGGAGGAGCTCGGTGCGCTGCGGGTCGGTGAGGAGGCGGCCGCCTCCAACCGGAAGCGCCGCGGTCGCGGACGTGGGGGAGACGGTCCCCGGCTCACCGAGATCGGTCGCCGCCTGGCTCGACTGCCGATCGACCCCCGCCTGGGTCGGATGATCCTGGAGGCCGAACGCCTCGGTTGCCTGCGCGACGTACTGGTCATCGTGGCGGCGCTGTCGCTGCAGGACCCCCGGGAGCGGCCCGCCGAGCAGCGCACCCAGGCCGACCAGCAGCACGCCCGGTTCACCGCCGAGGGGTCGGACTTCCTGACCTGGTTGAACCTGTGGCGCTACGTCAAGGAACAGCAGAAGGAACTGTCCAGCAGCGCGTTCCGGCGGATGTGCAAGAGGGAGTACCTCAACTACCTGCGCGTGCGGGAGTGGCAGGACTTCGAGTCCCAGCTGCGGCAGGTGTGCAAGGAGATCGGGTTCGACACCCGCGTGAGTCCGGTGGTGGCCACCGGATCGACCAGCAGCGCGTCGCGCGGCCCGGGTGGAAAGAGTGGCCAGGGTGGAAAGAGTGGCCAGGGTGGAAAGAGTGGCCAGGGTGCCAAGGGTGCCAGGCAGGGACGCCAGCGTGGGGGTCGCGCGACCCAGGCCGGCGACGCGGCCGCGGCTGCCGCGCAGGCCGAAGAACAGAGCGTGGCCTACGACGCCGACGGCATCCACCAGGCGTTGCTGTCGGGGTTGCTCTCCCACATCGGGCTCCTGCAGGAGCGCCCGGACGCGGCCCCGGGCGCGGCGAAGAAGGACCGCCCCCGCGGCCCGCGCGAGTACCTCGGCGCCCGCGGCACCCGCTTCGCGATCTTCCCCGGATCGGGGTTGGCGCGGAAGAACCCGCAGCTGTTGATGGCCGGTGAGCTCGTGGAGACCTCCCGGTTGTGGGCCCGGCAGAATGCCGCGATCCAACCCGAGTGGGCCGAGCGACTGGCCGGCGATCTGGCCAAACGGAGCTACTCCGAACCGCACTGGTCCAAGAAGCGGGCGGCGGTCCTGGCCCACGAGAAGGTGACGCTGTACGGCGTACCACTGGTGGCCGACCGTCAGGTCACCTACGGCAAGGTCGACCGGGAGTTGAGTCGCGAGCTGTTCATCCGGCACGCGCTGATCTACGGCGAATGGCACAGCCGCCACGCCTTCCTGGCCACCAACCGGGAGCTGCTCGAGGAGGTGACCGAGCTAGAGCACCGCGCCCGGCGCCGCGACATCGTGGTGGACGAACACACACTCTTCGAGTTCTACGACGCCCGGGTCGGCGCGGAGGTGGTCAGCGGGGCGCATTTCGATCAGTGGTGGAAGGCGCAGCGGCGTACCGACCCCGACTTCTTGACCTTCGACCCCGCGATGCTCACCAACGACACCGTCGGGGAGGTCGCGGCCGATGACTACCCGCAGACCTGGAATCAGGGTGGGAGCGTGGGCGGCAGCGTCGGGGAGGCGCTGGCCTTCGCGATCAGCTACCACTTCGAGCCGGGCGCGGAGGACGACGGCCTCACCATCGACGTGCCGGTGGCGACCCTGAACCGGGTCGCGGCCGATGACTTCTCGTGGAACGTGCCGGGGCTTCGCGAGGAGTTGGTGACCTCGCTGATCCGGAGCCTGCCGAAGAACCTGCGGGTGAACTTCGTGCCGGCTCCGAACCGGGCGCGGGAGTTCCTCGCCGCCGTGCCGCCGGGGGAGGAGCCGCTGCTCGACGCCCTCGAACGGCATCTGCGGGCGACGACCGGGGTCGTGGTGCCCCGTGAGGCGTGGGACTGGAGCCGGATCGAGGCGCACCTGCGGCCGACGTACCGGGTGGTCGACGGGGACGGGGTCGAGCAGGCGCGCGGCAAGGATCTCGAGGCGCTCAAGGCGCCGCTGCGGCCGCAGTTCACCCAAGCGATCGAGGCGGTGGCGGCGGACAGCGGACTGACCCGCACCGGCGAGACGACATGGGTCTTCGGCACGGTCGAGGAGTCGTTCCGGGAGGTGCGTGCCGGTCACGACGTGCAGGGGCACCCCGGGCTGGTCGACGAGGGATCCAGCGTCGGGCTGCGCGTTTTCGGTTCCGCCGATGAACGGGACGCGAGGCACCGGCTCGGCGTACGCCGCCTGCTTGTGCTGGGTCTGCGCTCACCGATCGCGGGGGTCCTCGAGGGGTTGAACAACCGGGACAAGCTGGGGCTCGCGGGGTCGCCCTACCCCTCGGTCGATGCGTTGATCCGCGACGCCTGGTTGGCGGTGCTGGGTGAGGCGGTGGACGCCGCGCCAGCGGTCCGGGACGAAAGGGCCTTCGCTGCGCTGAAGACCGCTGCCGACCAGCCGACGGCGCTCGTTGCCTTGGTGGGGGAGCTCGCCCGGGTGCTCGATGCGTGGCGCGAGGCCGACCGGGAGCTCAGCGGTCGAGCCGACATGGCCATGCTGCCGGCCCTGACGGATCTGAAGAACCAGCTCGGCCGCCTGGCCGCGCCGGGGTTCGTCGCCGACGCCGGGGCGGCCCGCCTGCGCCGCTACCCGACGTACCTCGCCGCCCTGAGCCAGCGTCGCCGCAACCTCAGCGAACCCGGAGGGGTCGTGAAAGACCGGCAACTGATGGAACGCATCACCGAGCTCCAGGAGTCCTATCTGCATCACCTCGACGCCCTGCCGGAAGGTCGGCCCGCGGGCGCGGCCCTGCGGGAGGTCGGCTGGATGCTCGAGGAGTACCGCATCTCCCTGTGGGCCCAACACCTCGGCACCGCCGGCACGGTCAGTGACCAGCGCATCCGCAAGGCCCTGGCTCGCCTCACCTGACTCACGAAGTTCGCCAAATGGGGACGCGAGGTTCGCGAGATGGGGACGAGAACCCCATCTCGCGAACTTCGTGTCCCCAACTGACGAACTTCGTGTCCCCATCTCGCGAACTTCGTGGGGGAGGGGGACGTAGGGTCGAGGGCATGTCTCAAGCGGTGTCGGGTGAGGGTGAAGGGAGCGGCAAGGCGCGGGCCCACCATCGGCCTCAGCCCCGAGTGGGATCCTTCTTCGACGAGTACGTCGGAGGCGAGGACCCCGCCCTGGTGACCGAGGCTGCGGAGCGCGCTGCCGTCCTGTTGATCCGTGGTGCCAAGGGCAGCGACGACCAGGACGTGGCGGGTCGGCTCCTGCACCTGGCCGAGACCGAGGGAATCGAGACGATCGCCGAGGTCTGGTCGGGGTCGCCGGCCGATTCGCTCGCCGGCTGCCTGTGGCGGCTCTATCTGCTGCGCTCCTGGGTGTACGCCGAACCGGTGGCCGCGGCCGCGCAGTTCGAGGCCGGACTGGGTCGGGCCCCGGTCGCCCGAGTGGTGGCCGGGGTGGCCGAGCCACCAGGACCCGAGACGCTCAAGCTCATGGTGGATGAGGTGTTGCGCGGCATCGCGGTCGGTGACTTCGCCGATGTCCTGTTCCGGGCCGCCGCGTTCGCACGGGTCGTGGCCACCGGGCGGGCGGCCCTGCCCGCCCAGTCCGATGAACGGGTCTCCCGGATGTTGGTCATGGCCGAGCAGCTGGAGGCGGCCGGACACCGCGAACTGGCTGACCGACTGGGGTGAATCACCCGCGGTCGAGGATCGACCGCGTCGGTCGCTGGGGTGCTCACCGCACATCCCTTACAGTGGAGAACGGTGCGCCGGACCGCGGCAGCCCCGGGTCCCACATATAGCCGCTACGAGCGGCCACGCGCCGTGAGGCGCTCCCGGTTCGGCGCACCACCACCGCCCTTTGGGCCAAGAGATTCCATTCCGTGACCTGTGCGCACGGCTTCGGACGGGAAGCGGCCGGTACGATGACCCGTTCCGACCCGTGCCCACCCCGATCCGCGCGGGAACTCGCTCTGGGAGACGCATGTTGAGTCGCCGACCGGCCGTGGTGCTCTGTGCGTTGTTCACCTCTCTGGCTCTGACCGCAGGGTCCTGTGAGGACCCCACCGACGGACTGGTCCCCACCCCTCCGGCGGAGCTCACCGAGCTGACCTTCGGGGTCTACGGTCCCCCCGAGGAGATCGCGGCCTACGAGGCGCTGGTGCAGACCTACAACAACGATTCCCAGGGGACCGAGGTGACGGTCGAGTCCTGGCCCACCCGGCAGGCCATGCAGTCGGCTTTGGCCGCTGGCGAACGGCGTCCCGATGTCTTCCAGCTCTCCCGCAAGGACCTGCTCGCGGCGACCCTCGGCAAGGTCAACCGACCCGTCCTGGAACTCCTCGACGAGCGGGGAGTCGACTTCGGTGACGGGTACTCCCGCGACGCCCTCATGGCGTTCTCCGAGAACGGCGAGCTGCAGTGCATGCCCTACGGCATCTCACCCGAGGTCATCTACTACAACACCGACCTCATCGACTTCGGCAAGATGACGACCCTGGGGCTGGACGCGCCGACCCCCGACGAGCCGGTCGAGATCGGGCCCGACGTCGACGAGTTGGCCACCGAGGAGGCCCAGGGGACGGCGGACGGCGAGCCCACCGATGGGGCCAGCTCCACCGCCAGCCCTGGTCCCACCACCGACCCCTCAGCCGACCCCTCAGCCGACCCCTCAGAGATCCCCAGCGGCACCCCCACCGACGGGGAGAGCACCGATCCCCTCGAGGGGCCGGTAGGTCCCTCGACGTACCGTCGCTGGACCTTTGAGCAGTTCGTGGCCGCTGCCGAGTTCGCCAGCCGACCCCGCCGCGGCTCGAAGGGCGTATACGTCGAGCCCACGCTCGCAGGCCTGACCCCCTTCATCTACGCGGCAGGGGGCGATGTCTACAACGACGAGGAACCCACCTCGCTTTCCTTCTCCGAGGACAGCACCCGTGAGGCCCTGCGCACGCTCCTGCCGGTGCTGCGCGACCCCGGGCTGACCCCCACCGAGGAGGACCTCCAGGGGACCACGCCGCTGGAGCTGTTCCAGAACGGCGAACTCGGGATGTTGCCCGGGTTCCGCTCCCTGACCCCGGAACTGCGCGGCGCCGAGGACCTGAACTTCGACGTGATGCCCATCCCGACCATCGAGGGCAGCGCCACGGTCGGCGACGTCACGGCCATGTGTATCTCGGAGAAGGCGCCCAACATCGCCCAGGCAGCGGACTTCCTGGTGTACGTCGTCTCGGATGAGGCGGTCGCCCGGGTCACCACGTCGGGCTATCTCGTCCCGGCCAACCTGAAGGTGCTGCAGTCCGAGGACTTCCTGGACTCCACCCGGATGCCGACCAACAGCCAGATCTTCACCTCCACGCTGCGCGATGTTCGCCCCGGCCCGCTGATGGATCAGGAGAACGCCCTCGCTGCGGCGGTCGACCCGACCATCGAGCTGCTGATGACCACGCCGGTGCTCAGCGATCTGGATCCACTGACGGTGCAGATCGATGAGGAATCACGCACCGTGCTGAATCCCGACGAGCCGTCGGAGCCCACCGACCAGGGCACCGACCCCAGCGGAGACGAAAACGACGGCTAGGACGCAGGGCCCGCGGATTCGTCCGCGACTGCTGCCTCCACCGGCTCATCGCCCGGCTCATCGGCGGGCTCTTCGGCCGATTGTTCAGCGTGCTTCGACGCGGCGGCAGCATCGGCCTCCACGATCGCAGCGATCAGGACCGGCGCGACCAGAGCGATCTGCCACCCGCGGGCACCCAGCCCGTGCAACATCACCACGACCTCGTCGAGCAGGTCTCCCGGCTCCCGGGTCTCGGGGGGTGTCCACATGACTCGTCGGAGGTAGTCGGGAGTGAGCAGGTTCTCCACCGGCATCTGGTGGGTCTCGGACAGGTCTGCGACCGACTCCCGGGCTCGAGTGAGACGGTCGGCGGCGACGGGGTTCTTGTCGGCCCAGGCGCGCGGCGGGGGCGGTCCATCGCCGCGGGGGGCGCGGTCGGGCAACTCGTCCTCCTCCGCATCGTGGACCGCGATCAGGGTGTTGACCCAGGTGTTCGCGTAGCGCGAGGAGCCGCGACCGTGGAACCCCTTGGTCGCGACCAGATCGGCCTTGGTCAGGGGATGGGCCAGCGCCGCCGCGACGATGGCCGAGTCCGGGATGATCTTCCCCGGGGTCACGTCTCGTTCGATGGCAATCTCGTTGCGCGCCTCCCACAACGCCCGGACAGCGCCGAGCCCTCGGCGGCCACGGACCTTGTGCATCCCGGAGGTACGCCGCCACGCATCGACGCGGACCGCGGGGGTGAAGCCACGCAACGCATCGAACTCCTGGAGCGCCCAGTCGAGCTTGCCGGACTCGGCCAGCTGCGCCTCCAACCGGTCACGGAGCTCCACGAGCACCTCGACGTCGAGGGCGGCGTACTCCAGCCACGGTTCGGGCAGGGGTCGGGTCGACCAGTCGACGGCGGAGTGTTCCTTCTTCATCCGCCAGCCCAGGATCTCCTCGACCAGGGTGGCCAGACCGACTCGGGGGTAGCCGAGCAGGCGACCGGCCAGCTCGGTGTCGAACAAGGCGCTCGGGATCAGGCCCACCTCGGTCAGGCACGGCAGGTCCTGCGTGGCCGCGTGCAGGATCCATTCCTCGCCCTCGAGCACGGCCTGCAGCGGAGCCAGGGAGTCGAAGGCGATGGGATCGATCAGCCAAGTGGTGCTTCCGGCCCGACGCAGTTGGATGAGGTAGGCGCGTCCGGAGTACCGGTAACCCGAGGCCCGCTCCGCGTCGATGGCGATCGGACCGGTCCCCGCGGCGAGATCGGCGCATGCCTGCGCCAGGGAGTCTTCGGTGTCGGTGATCGTGGGTAGCCCATCAGCCAGCCGGAGCAGTTCTGCGGGCTCGGGTGCCTCTTCTTCGACCCCGGTGTCGGGGTCGACAGCCTCAGCGGCCTCAGCGGGCTCAGTGGGCTCGGCGGGGGTAGCGGTTGGGTCAGCGCTCATCAGGAGGGCACACCGCTTCGCTGTCCTCGACGGGCGGCGATGATGGCCACCCCTTCGGGGACGGGAGGCAGCCCCGCGGCGGTGCACAGCACCTCACCCCAGGCCTCCACGTGCGGCGCGAGGTCCAAGGCCTGGCCCTCGGCGGCCACGGGGGTCCACGAGGCGCGGATCTCGATCTGGGCGCTCCCGGCCTCGTCGGACATGCCGCCGAAACTGTCGGTCGCCACCCGGGTCACGGTGCCAGAGATGGCGACGTGCGCGGCGCTGTGGGCGTTGAGGGCCTCGGTGAGCCAGGACCAACCGACCTCGGCGAGGAGCGGGTCGGTGATCAGGTCGAGGTCGAGGTCGGCGCGGGCGTAGGCGACGCACCGGAAGGTGCCGTCCCAGGCGTCGTTCCCCGAGGGGTCGTGGAGCAGGATTATCCGTCCGGTGCCTACCTCGGAGTCGTCGACGGTGACGTCGGCGCTCAGCGCGGTGGCGTAGGGGGCGATCCGCTGAGGCGCCGGCATCTCCTCGCAAAAGATTTCCGGACGGAGCCGGGCTGCGTGCATGGTCGCCACGGCCTCGATGAACTCAGGCGGATTGGCTGCGGCAGCGGTGCCCGCGCGCGACTCATGACGGACAACCATGGGGCCCAGACTAGGTTGATCCGGCGCCAACCGATCCCGGAACACGCCGGAACCGGCCCGCTGACTGCCCCCCGCCCGCCGCCGGAGCGACTTGGATCGCCTGAGAGAGTTGCGCAGTGAGCACTCAGACCAGCGGTTCGACCCCCAGCACCTTCCTCGCCGCGGCCCGGGGCGAGGCCGTGGACCACACCCCTGTGTGGTTCATGCGCCAGGCGGGCCGGTCGTTGCCGGAGTACCTCGCCGTCCGCGAGGGCGTCGGGATGCTCGAATCGTGCATGAACCCCGACCTGGTCACCGAGATCACCCTGCAGCCCGTACGCCGCTACGGCGTCGATGCAGCCATCTTCTTCTCCGACATCGTGCTGCCGCTCAAAGCCGTGGGCGTCGACCTGGACATCAAGCCGGGGATCGGACCGGTGGTGGCCAAGCCGGTCGAGACGTTGGCCGACGTGGCCGCGATTCCGGATCTGACCCCCGATCACGTCGACTTCGTGACCACCGCGGTCGGCAACCTGGTCGCCGAGCTCGGCACGACCCCGCTCATCGGCTTCGCCGGCGCTCCGTTCACCGTCGCGTCGTACCTCGTCGAGGGCGGCCCCTCCAAGGAGCACGCCAAGACCAAGGCCATGATGTTCGGCGCCCCAGACATCTGGGACGCGTTGATGCGCAAGATCGGGGGCATCGCCGCGGCGTACCTCGAGGTCCAGGTCGCCGCCGGCGCCTCGGCGGTGCAGCTCTTCGACTCCTGGGCCGGAGCCCTGACTCCCGCCGACTACGAGACCCACGTGATGCCTCATTCCGCCCGGGTGCTGGAGCGGGCCGGCGCGCTGGGGGTGCCCCGCATCCACTTCGGGGTCGGCACCTCCAACCTGCTCACGCTGATGGGTGAGGCCGGGGCCGACGTGGTCGGCGTCGACTGGCGTACGCCGCTCGCCGACGCGATCCCGCGGGTCGGTGACCGGGTGGTCCAGGGAAACCTCGACCCGACGCTCGTCTTCGCCCCACCGGAGGTGATGACCTCCCGCGCCGCCGAGATCATCGAGGCCGGCCGCGCGGCCAAGGGCCACATCTTCAACCTGGGCCATGGGGTCATCCCCTCCACCGACCCCGACCAGCTCAAGCGGCTCACCGAGTTCGTCCAGTCCTACCCGCTGGACTGATCGCCGCGCTGGTTGAGGTGTGAAGGCCGCTAGGCCTGAGCCTCGAAACCGAGCACCCTTACGCCCAAGGGTCGCGTTGACGGAGCCGGGTTTCGAGGCTCGTCGCCCGGGGGCTCCTCGCACCTCAACCAGCGGCAGGCCGCGCTGATGGAGCCGGGTTTCGAGGGTCCTCGCTGCGCTCGTCGTACCTCAACCGGCGTGGGGCACGGCCCGGCGCCTACGGCGTAGAACGGTCCAGATCGGGAAGCCGATCACTCCCGCGACCAGGGCGAAGGGCAGAACCGCACCGACGGCGGTCGAGGCATCGGTGGCCAGGCCCTTCAGGGCATCCCAGCCGTCTGCGAGGCCGACGAAGAAACCGGCGGTGTCGCGATCCTCCTTGGGCCCCTTCTTCGCGTCCGGGGTCTGCTGGATCGAGACCGTCACCGTCGACATGGCGGTCTGATCGGCGAGGTAGCGCTGCTTCTGCTCCAACGTGGCGAGATCGGCCTGACGGCGCGACAGCTGCGCCTCGATGCTGACGATGTCGCGGATGTTCTGCGCCCGATCGAGTAGCAACGCGATCCGGTCGATGCTGTCGCGCTGGATCTTGATCCGGATGTCCTTGTCGAGGACCTCGGTGGTGACGTCGGCGGTCGAGGAGTTGTTGTTCAACAGTTGCGCGGTGGTCGACAGGTCATCCATGGCGGCGATGAACTGGGCGGTGGGGATCCGCAGCACCAGCCGGGAACGGATCACCTCGCCCTGCTTGTCGGTCTGGCTCTCCTTGGACTCGACCTCGCCGGCGTACTTGTCCGAGACGCCGACCACGTCGAACTGGGTCTGAGCGACGTCGTCGGACTGGAGGGCGACGTTGCCGTTGGAGATCAGCTTGCGCTCAGCGTTGTCGTTCTCGACCGACTCTCGGGCGACGGAGGTGTCGAGGTCGGCTGCGTCGGCGGCGTACGCCAGGGATCCGCCGGCCTTCGGTGCGTCGGAAGATGCTTGAGGACGCTCGCTGGTGGGCTGTGGGACCTCGGCGCCGCTGGCTCCGGCGTCGGTGGAGCTCTGATCGGCGGAGCTGGCGGTCAACGGGGTGTCCCCGCCGGTGGCGAAGCCGACCGCCCCGACGGTGAGCAGGGCGAGCGCGGCGGCCGCGACGAGTCGGCGACCTCGGGTGTGCAGGAGGCTGGGCAGCGTGGTCATGCTGGTACGACGCGGCGCAGGTCGCACCGGTTCCATGGCAGGCTGGTCGGGTGCAGTCGCAGCGGATCGTTGTCGTGGGGGCCGGGGTCGCGGGACTGACCGCGGCGAGGGACCTGGTCGACGCCGGCCACGAGGTCGTGGTCCTCGAGGCTAGTGACCGGATCGGCGGCAAGTTGCGCCGCGAGGTGGTCGCCGGGGTCGCCGTCGACGTGGGCGCAGAGGCGATGCTGAACCGTCGACCCGAGGGCGTCGCTCTGGCGCGGACGCTGGGGCTCGACGTCGTGCATCCGACCACGGCATCGTCGCGGATCTGGACGCGCGACGAGCTCCGACCGTTGCCTCGAACGATGATGGGCGCTCCTCTGGACATCGACCAGTTGGCCGCCTCCGGGGTGCTCAGCCCGGCCGGTGTGGAGCGGGCTCGGCACGAGCAGATCGACCTTCTCGACCCCGACGCCGATGTCTCGGTGGGCGACCTGGTCGCCCGACGCTTCGGCGACGAGGTCACCGATCGGCTCGTCGAACCCCTCCTCGGTGGCGTGTACGCCGGCCGCGCCCGTGAGATCTCCGTGCGGGCCGCCATCCCCCAACTCGCCGCACTCGCCGAACGGGGCTCGCTCGTCCCGCCCACCCAGGGCACCGTCATCGGGGATCCCGGAGTGCCGGTCTTCGCTGGACTCGACGGGGGCATGGCGACCCTCGCCGAAACCCTGGCCCAGGGCGTCGAGGTCCGGACCGGCGTCACCGTCCGCGAACTCCGTGGCCGACCCGAGGGCGGCTTCACCCTCGTCACCGGATCGGTCCCCGCGCCCGAGACCCTGATCGCCGATCGCGTCGTCCTCGCGACTCCGGCCGCCGCAACCTCTCGACTGATCGCCGACCTGAGCCCCACGGCCGCAGCCGAACTCGCCGGCATCGAATCGGCCTCCGTCGTCGTGGTCACCCTGGCACTGAGGCGTCGGGACGCGCAGGCGCTGATCGACACCGCCGCGTCCGGCTTCCTGGTGCCCCCGATCGACGCCCGCACCATCAAGGCTGCGACCTTCTCGTTCGCCAAGTGGGGCTGGGTGGGCGCCGCGGGTCGGGCCGAGGACGTCGTCCTGCTTCGCACGTCGATGGGACGGCTGGGGGAGGAGCGTTCCCTCCAGGCCACCGCCGAGGAACTGGTCGCGTGGTCCCTCGCGGACCTCAGGGCAGCGACGGGTCTGGATGCCGACGTCCAGCCCGTCGACACCTTCGTGCAGCGCTGGGGTGGCGGGTTGCCGCAGTACGCCCCGGGTCACCTCGACCGGGTCCGTCGGATCCGGGACGCGGTGGCCCAGGTGCCGGGGCTGGCGCTGTGCGGGGCGGCGTACGACGGGGTCGGCGTGCCGGCCGTGATCGGGAGCGCCCACCGCGCGGTCGCCGAGGTCGGCGCGGCACAATGAACCCATGAGTGACCCGATGAACGACACTGCGAGCGCCCCGTTGAGCGAAACCCCCACGCCCCAGTCGAATGCCTCCCGACTCCGCGAGATCAACGAGTCCATCCAGTACACGATGTGGTCGGTCTTCCGCCTCGACGAGGTCCTCGGCAAGGACAGCGACCGCGCGGCCGAGGGCGTCGAGGTCGAGGAACTCTTCGCCGACCTCGACCAGGCCGGGGTGATCGTCCGAGGTGTGTACGACGTCAGCGGGCTCCGGGCCGACGCCGACGTGATGATCTGGTGGCACGCCGAGGACAGCGTCGACCTGCAGTCGGCCTACCACCGCTTCCGTCGGACCGCCTTCGGCTCCCGGATGGCGCCGGTCTGGTCGCAGTTGGCCCTGCACCGCCCGGCCGAGTTCAACAAGTCCCACGTGCCGGCGTTCATGGACGGAGAGGCGCCCAAGAAGCACATCTGCGTCTACCCCTTCGTGCGGTCCTACGAGTGGTACCTCCTGCCCGACGAGGAGCGTCGCGGCATGCTCAAGGAGCACGGCATGCAGGCCCGGCCCTACCCGGACGTGCGCGCGAACACCGTCGCTTCCTTCGCGCTGGGCGACTACGAGTGGATGTTGGCCTTCGAGGCCGACGAACTGCACCGCATCGTCGACCTCATGCGAGATCTGCGAGCCAGTGCCGCACGCCGTCACGTGCGTGAAGAGGTGCCCTTCTACACCGGCGCGCTGACCCCCATCGCGCAACTGGTGGAACGACTTCCCTGAGTCGGACGTCAGATCACCATGACGTCCCGTACGGCCCTCGTCGCCGCAGCCCTACCGGTGTTCCTGCTGGCCTCTGCCTGTGCCGGCAACAGCGACCCCGTGGCCCGCGACGATGGCGCGGCTGACCAGGTGCCAGCTCTCGAGCAGGTCCCCGTGCCCTCGGGTGTGGTTCGCACGACCAACCTCGCCACCGTCATGGACACCGGGCAGGGTCCCGTCGAGCTCTGCCTGGGCCCGGTGGCCGAGTCCTATCCACCCCAATGCGGCGGGCCGCCGATCTCCAACTGGGACTGGGACACCTACGGCGGCGGCGGCTTCGAGGAGGAGGGTGCTGTCCGCTGGGGGCTCTACTCCCTGACCGGGACCTGGGACGGCACGGAGTTCACGGTGAGCGACTCCATCATCGCGGCGCTCTACGACTCGTTCTACGAGGAACCACCCGGCCCGCCGGAGCCGGGATCGGCGTACTCAGCGGAGGAACTCGAGACGATCGCCGCCGAGGTCGGAGCGCTTCCCGGGGCGCAGAGCCAGTACGCCGACGCGGACCACGTCTACCTCGACGTCACCTACGACGACGGTTCGATCCAGGACTACCTCGACGACGCCTATGGCACCGACGTGGTCTTGGTGACTTCCGCCCTGGTCGACGTGACCTGACTCGATCGCACCCGGGTGCCGGCTTTGGAGGCGCTTCGGCCAGCGGGGCGGCCGTGCGCTGGTTGAGGTGTGAAGGCCGCCAGGCCCGAGCCTCGAAACCGAGCACTTCGATCCACCCAGGGTCCGCGTTGTCGGAACCGGGTTTCGAGGCTCGTCGCTGGCGCTCCTCGCGCCTCGCACCTCAACCAGCGTCACCCCTGGGCTCGTCGCTGGCGCTCGTCACACCTCAACCAGCGTGGTGGGGCGAGGTCAGGCGCCCTTGGGCTCCAGGGTGAGGCTGATCGAGTTGATGCAGTAGCGGTCACCGGTGGGGGTGCCGTGGCCGTCGGGGAAGACATGGCCGAGGTGCGAGCCGCAGTTGGCGCAGCGGACCTCGGTGCGCTTCATCCCCATGGTGGAGTCGTCGATGTACTCGACGGTGTCGCTGATCGGCTGGTAGAACGACGGCCAGCCGCACCCGGAGTGGAACTTGGTGTCGGACTCGAACAGCGTCGATGAGCATGCTTTGCATTTGTAGACGCCGGTGGTCTCGGTGTCGGTGTACTCGCCCTTGAAGGCGCGCTCGGTGCCGGCCTTGCGCAGCACGGCGTACTCCTCCCGGCTGAGCTCGGACTTCCACTCGGCGTCGGTCTTTTCCACGTTGTAAGCCATGGCTCAATTGTACGGAGTCACCTGGTGAGAAGTTCTGACGATTCGGTTGCGAAATCGAGTAAACACGTGTTCACTCACTTCATGACTGGCGCTGCTGTGTCGTGGGAGCGAGTGCGCACTCTCGGCGACAAACTCACTACCCCCCTCCACCCCGACGACTACCTCTCGCTGGTGAACCCCCTGTGGAGTTCACGCGAGCTCCGTGGGCGCATCGAGAAGGTGATCCCCGAGACCGAGGACGCCGCGACACTGGTGATCCGACCGGGTTGGGGTTGGAAGTACGACCACAGCCCCGGCCAGTACGTCGGCATCGGGGTCCAGGTGGAGGGCAAGTTCCAGTGGCGCTCCTACTCGGTGAGTTCGCCGCCCAAGCGCAGCCGGCGCACCATCGAGATCACCGTGCGAGCGATGCCTGAGGGAAAGATGTCCGGTCACCTGGTCAAGGGTCTGACGCCGGGCACCATCGTGCGTCTGGCCAAACCCGAGGGCGACTTCATCCTGCCGGATCCGCCCCCGGCGCAGATGCTCTTCCTCGTCGGCGGCAGTGGGATCACTCCGGTGATGGCCATGCTGCGCACGATGGACCGGCGCAACAACCTGTCCGACGTCGTCGTGCACTACTCCTCGACCACGCCCGAGCGGATGATCTTTCGCGACGAACTGCTCGATCTGGACGAGAAGTGGTCGAGCCTGACCTTCCACGAGCATCACTCCGACGCCGATGGGATCTTCGGTCTCGAGGGGCTGGACACGCTGTGCCCGGACTGGCGCGAGCGCGAGACCTGGGCCTGTGGGCCGGGCCCGATGTTGGACGCGGCCGAACAACACTGGGCCGAGCAGGACCGTGCCGACCGATTGCACCTCGAACGCTTCTCGCTGGCCCTGACCGGCGAGGCGGGGGAGGGCGGCAGCCTGACCTTCCGCAACTCCAACAAAACGGTCGAGGCCGACGGCGCCACGACCATCCTCGAGGCCGGCGAGCAGGCCGGTGTCGGAATGCCCTTCGGCTGCCGAATGGGGATCTGCCACACCTGCACGGTCACCAAGGTCTCCGGAACGATCCGCGACCTGCGCAACGGCGAGGAGTACAACCAGCCGAACGAGCAGGTGCAGACCTGCGTCACCGCCGCGGTCAACGACTGCACCTTCGACATCTGAATCTCGACCAGCTCGATCACCCAGCCACAGGTGGTTGAGGTGCGTGGCCGCCCGCGGCCGAGCCTCGAAACCACCGGAACGCGAAAGGAAATCCCTCATGGCCATCGCCGACGTCAAGGAATACACCCACCTCACCGAGGAGGACGTGGAGCAACTCGGGCGCGAGCTCGACGCGATCCGCGCCGAGATCGAGGAGTCGCGCGGAGCCTCCGATGCGGCGTACATCCGCAGGATCATCCGGATCCAGCGGGGACTCGCGTTGGGCGGCCGGGTCGCGCTGTTCGCCAGCCACAAGAAGCCGGCCTTCGCGGCCGGCGCGACCATGCTCGCCATGGCCAAGATCCTCGAGAACATGGAGATCGGCCACAACGTCATGCACGGGCAGTGGGACTGGATGAACGACCCCGAGATCCACTCCAGCAACTGGGAATGGGACACCGCCCAGCCGGCCGAGCAGTGGAAGCACTCGCACAACTACATCCACCACCAGTTCACCAACGTGCTCGGCTATGACAACGACATCGGCTACGGCATCCTCCGGATGGCGCGCGAGCAGAAGTGGCACCCGGTCTATCTGGGTCAGCCGGTCTACAACGCCCTGCTCGCCGGGTTGTTCCAGTGGGGGGTCTCGTTGCACGACCTCGACCTCGACGCCATCCGCAAGGGCGAGAAGGACCCGAAGGTGATGAAGCGGCAACTCGGGCAGATCCTCAAGAAGGGTCGCAACCAGATCCTCAAGGACTACATCGTCTACCCCGCCCTGAGCGGACCCAACTGGAAGTCCACGCTCAAAGCCAACGCGAGCGCGAACCTGACCCGCAACCTGTGGTCCTACATGGTCATCTTCATGGGTCACTTCCCCGACGGCGCGCTCCACTTCACCAAGGAGGAGGTGGAGACCGAGACCCGCGCGGAGTGGTACCTGCGCCAGATGCTGGGCTCGGCCAACTTCGACGGGGGCAAGTTGATGACGATCATGGCCGGTTCCCTGAACTACCAGATCGAGCACCACGCGTTCCCCGATCTGCCCAGCAACCGCTACCCCGAGATCGCGGTCAAGATGCAGGCGTTGTGCCACAAGTACGACATCCCCTACACCACCGGACCGATCCGCAAGCAGTACGGCGAGACCCTGCGGACGATCTTCAAGCTGTCGTTGCCCAACTCGTGGACCAAGGACGACTCGCCCGAACCGCCTTCGGCGCCGGTCGAGCGTGGCCGGATCCCCGACTCCCTGCGGCCTGCGCGGCGTACCGAGGCCGGAGGCTGGTCCCGCCGGGTCTCGGCATGAGGCAACACCCGACCGGGCAGGTGACCGGGGCGACAGCGGGCCCGTTCGCCTGGGACCCGGCCGCCACTGATCTGGGTCCGGTCGAGAGCCTGAACCGTGAGCGGGTCACCCAGTGCGCGTTGAGTAGGGTCTGCGGATCCTGCGGACGCCCGCTGAGGCGACCGGTGGCATTCGTGGGGACCCCGCGGGAGGTGGGCCGCAACGCGTTCTACGCCCCGCCGATGCACCTCGAGTGCGCCACGGCGCTGCTCGCTGTGCCAGGAGCAGACGCAACGTGGGAGGTGCTGACCACCTCCGGGTTCGAGTTCGTCCGACCGGGACGGGACGAGACCGAGGAGCACCCCACCTTCCAACCGAACTCGGTGGTCTGACTTCTCAACCTCCACCCGTCGGGCGCCGGGTTCCTCTACGGTCGAGGACAGGAATGACCGGCCCCGATGAGGAGATCGACATGGCGGACCCGTGGCAGTTGCTGACCGCGTCGCAGAAGAAGGCGCTCGATCTGCTCAACGACACCTTCGACGGAGTGGTGAGTGCGGGGCGTGCCGGGGCGAGCGGCATCGCTCATCCCGACGAGACCCTGCAACGGGTCACCGCCCTGATCGCGGCCGTGGGTGACCTGGCCGCCTCGAGCACCAAACCGATGGAGGCGCTGCTGACCAGCCAGCGCAACCTGGCCAACGCGATGACCTCCTTCGCCGCACTGCAGATGGAGATGGCGCAGGTCGTGGAGAAGATGGCCGCCAGCCACAGCGCCGTCGTCGATGCGATGGAGACGTTGGCCTCCCCGGCCCTGGGGATCAGCGAGATGATCCGCAGCGAGCCCGTGGTGAAGAAGGCCCGCGCCCGCAACGCCAAGAGCAACGCCACCACGACCTCACCCAAGAGCACCCCGAAGAAGAAGTAGGTCATGGCGAAGGTAGCCGCGGTCGAGGTCGAAGCCGGCGGGCGAAGCGTGCGCGTGTCCAGCCCGGACCGGGTGATCTACGAGGCCACCGAGCACACCCCCGAGGTCACCAAGCTCATGGTGGCCGAGTACTTCGCCTCGGTCGACGACGGATTGATGCGAGCCCTGCGGGAACGTCCAACGGCGCTGGAACGCTGGACCTCCGGAGTGCGCGAGGGCATGAAGTTGGCGACCGGTCCGGGGGATCGCAACGCCGATGCGTTCTACCAGAAGCGGGTGCCCAAGGGGGCTCCGGACTATCTCGAGACCGTGGAGATCACCTTCCCCAGCGGGCGCAAGGCCGACGAGATCTGCCCCACCGAGATCGCGGTGCCGGTCTGGTGCGCCCACATGGGGACCCTGACCTTCCACCCCTGGCCGGTACGCCGCGCGGACGTGGACAGGCCCGACGAGCTGCGCATCGACCTCGACCCACAGCCCGGCACGGTCTTCACCGACGCGGTGCGGGTGGCCGGGGTGGCCCGCGAACTCCTGGATGAGGTGGGCCTCACCGGCTTCGTGAAGACCTCCGGGAACCGAGGGGTGCACATCTTCGTGCGGATCCGCCCCGAGTGGGACTTCGGAGACGTCCGTCATGCCGCGATCGGGTTCGGCCGGGAGTTGGAGAAGCGCGACGAGCAGGTCACCACCGCGTGGTGGAAGGAGGAGCGGGGGGAACGGATCTTCGTGGACTTCAACCAGAACTGCCGGGACCGGACCATCGCCTCGGCGTACTCCCTGCGTCCCATCGCCGGAGCGCCCGTCTCGACGCCGCTCGCGTGGGCCGACCTCGCCGAGATCTCCGACCCCCGAGAGTTCAACCTGTTCACCGTCCCGGAGCGGCTGGCCGATGGTGATCCGTGGGAAGCGATGGACGCCGAGGCCTACTCCCTCGAGCCGCTGCTGAGCCTGTACGAGGAGTCCGGTCTGGGGGAGATGAACTTCCCGCCCGACCACCCGAAGATGCCCGGCGAGCCGCCCCGGGTCCAACCGAGCAAGAAGGTCGCCGACCACTGGGACGCCGAGGGCAACCGCGTCGAGTAGCAACCGAACTACTGACAGAACAAACGAAATCGGCCCGAAATGGGCCGAATTCGGGTGATTCTGTGCCGTTCGGTCAGTACTTCGGTTGGCCGCCGAACCGACGCGACAAAAGGCCGACCCCACCGCCTCGTCGAGGCGGTGGGGTCGGCCCACATGGGTGTCGCTCAGATCATCAGCGGATGACCAGCTTCACCTTGTTCGACCGACTCGTCGCCACCAGGGGGGTGCCGGGGACGACCGCGCGGAGCGTGTGACGCCCCTTGCCGAGTCGGACGGTGATCGTGCGCTGACCCGACGAACCGCGCACCTTGAAGGTGCGGACCTTGCTGCCCCGGTCCCGCAGGACGACCGTGGCGCGAGGCTGCAGCCCCGGGATGCGGAGCTTGACGGTGGCCTTCACCTTGCCCGGCCCCGCGGTCTGACGGGCGATCAAGCGGGTGAACGCCTTGGCCTTGGCCACTGACAGCTCGACCGGTGCGCTGGTGGTCGGCTCCGACGGAGCGGAGTCGGGGGTGAAGCGCGCCGTGACCTGGTAGGAGCCCGGAGTCTGACCGGCGGCCACCAGGGTCGCCGCACCGTCCACGACATCGGACTCAGCCACGACGGCGTCGTCGACCAGCAACTCGACCGACCCGGCCGGGGTCTCCTCGCCGGACGAGGCGACCGAGACGTCGTACGACGCATCCTGCGGGTACCGGATGGAGCCCGGACCGCTGAGCGACACCGTGGTGGCCGTCGGCTCCTCGGGCGCGGTGACGCCATCGCCCTCGGGAGCGGCCCAGAAGATCGCCCGCCCGGCTTGGCTCATCCCACCCTTGGGGTGGGTTCGGAAGAAGACCGAGGTGCCGAAGATGACGGCACGGGCACCGGAGGCGGCTTCGCCGGAGACGACCGCGGCCTGGTTGGCCGCATCGTCGGGACCGGTCGGAGTGGTGACTCCACCCGAAACGCGTGGGCGCCAGTGCCCGGCGAGGAGCGGGTCAGCCGCATAGGACTGTTCCACCGTGGTCTCGTCACCGAGGTCGGTGAACCAGTAGGCCGGGTAGAAGAACGCGCTGTCCTGCTCGTAGGGCTTGAGGAACGAGTCGGGGGCGGTGTCGACGTCAACGATGCCGTTGCCGCTCGAGTTGCCCGTGACGGGTGTTCCGGACACGAGCCCGTAGCTGCTCGCGGCTTCGAAGCCTCGGTTAGTGCGACCGACGATGGCTCCGCCGGCGTCGACGAAGGCCTGTACGGCGGTGCGGCCGGCCGAGCCCTCCTCGAGGTCGAAGGTGGAGGTGATCCACAGGATCTCGACGCCATCGAGGAGGCTGGGATCGGCGTTGAGCGTGCCGGAGGTGATCCGCACAGGATTGTCGAAGCCCAACTCGTTCAACGAGAGGAAGTCCTCCTGGGAGCCGACGTAGGCCATGTCGACCTCTCCGAGACCACGCGTCGCTTCGTCGGACAGCGCTGCGAGGTCGGCCGCGGTAGCGGCTTCGAAGGCCACGTCGAACTCGTCGGCCGCGGCCTGTGCGCTGGTGCGACCCTCTGGGCCCACCACGACCGAGCCGTCGGGGAGCAGCGACGCGTCTACGCCGTCGTCCAACAGGGCGTTGACGGCCCGGACTTCCGCGGTGCCGGTCAGGTCGAGGGTGAGGTACGCGCCCTCCGCCACCGAAGCGAGTTCGGTCGGAGTGGTCACCGGGGTGGTCGCGCCTAGCGAGTCATCGGTCACCGAGCCGACCTTGTCGACCGTGGCACCCCAGAGGAAGGAGTAACTCCACGCCGAGATGTCGTACATCGACGGCACCTTGTCGGAGATGTCGTCTCCGAGGTCGAGCAGCGAGTTGGCCAGGCCGCGAAGCGGCTGGTGCATGTCCACGACGTACGAACCGGCCGGGTAGGTGGTGCCACCGACGGCGGCGGGTGCGTCGAGCGTGCCGACCTCGATGTCGTGGAACAGCAACGACTCGACGAGGCCATTGGCGTCGCTGGAGGAGCGCTGGTCGTCCCCGGTGGGGATCACGTAGGCCCGCGGGAGGCTCACCGGCTCCTGGTCGTCAGCCACGTCCCAGAGAGACTTCCACTGGTCGGGTCCCGGGACATCGGCGATGTTGTCCAGGGTCAGCGAGGTCTTGGCCTCACCGGCCACGGCACGTCGGAAGACCTCGATCTGGTCGGCGAGCATGGCGCGGGCGTTGCTGGAGTCGTTCATGTAGTCGACCATGCTCGTGATGGTCTGCAGGGCCACGGCGGTGTTGACGACGCCGTTCTCCGGAGTCTGTCGCCCACCCGGGGCGCCGCGGCGCAGCGGCAGTTCCACCGTGGAGGTCGCCGCACCGTAGAAGGCGGCGTACTGAGCGGTGAAGATCGGCGGGAAGTCGTCCCAGCCGCTCGGGGTGTCGCGGTAGGGGATCTTGACGTGCGCCGTGTCCGGCCCGGTGTTGTCGTCCACGACGGAGCCGGTGGTGACGTCGTAGTAGGTGTTCCCCGGGATCTCCGCGTCTACGACTTCCTGCTCGACCTGCAAGGCCATGTCGTAGTTATGCGGCAGGTAGACGTCGTACTCGTAGTTCGAGCCGTGCGGCGGACCGGTGGGCTCGATCTGCAGCACCCGGGTGTAGCCGTGGAGATCGGCCGAGTAGATCGGTTGCACCGCCTGGGCGGTCCGGACGAAGGAGATCGATTCGTTCAGGACATTGGTGATCATGTCCCGGTTGATGTCCAGGCCCGCTCCGGGCGTGCGGGTAGCGGCGGTACGGCCGTCGGGGTTCAACGACAAGGAGAAGTACAACCGGTTGTTCCGCAGGATGCCGCCGACCTCCGACAGGGGTGAGTTCACCAGGTAGTCGATGTACGCCATGATCCCGTCGGTGCCCTCCCACTCGTTGCCGTGGATGTTGCCGCTGAACCAGACCGGCGTCTTGTACTGCGAGAGCAGCGCGGCATCGGCCGCGGCGGCCTCGGGGTCGTTCTTGATCGTGTCGCGCCACACCTTCTGTTGCGCGGTGTCCTCCGCTCGCTCGGGGGCGGTCACGGTGACGAGGTAGAGGTCGCGACCTAGCTCGGTCTGTCCGACGATCTGGGTGGAGATGCGATCGCTCTGCTCCATCCATTCGGTCAGGCGCGGGGCGAGATCCGGGTGGCTCAGCAGGCCCGCAGCCGTGGCCGCGTCATCGGGGTTGTCGCGGTAGAAACGCAACGAAGGTTGAGAGGGGTAGGACGTGGGCATGACGAGAGGGTCGGTGACCGAAGGGGCTGCCGCCGCTTGGCGAATGACCTCCGCCTCCTC
The DNA here is from genome assembly GCF_054783655.1 of Nocardioides salsibiostraticola. Lineage (NCBI taxonomy): Bacteria > Bacillati > Actinomycetota > Actinomycetes > Propionibacteriales > Nocardioidaceae > Nocardioides > Nocardioides salsibiostraticola. Next base: position 33,950 of record NZ_BAAGQD010000003.1, read on the forward strand.
GATGGAGGGGGCCACAGCGGTGGTGTCTGCACCACGACCCTCGGAGACGCCGGGCGCCGTTGGAGAAACCCGGGGTCGAGGATCATCCGGATCGGCTACTGCGGCGCTGGGAGCGACCAGGGCGGAGGCGACGAGCGCCAGGCCGGTCATCCCGATGCGGGAACGGAGTCTGAGCACGATGTTCTCTTCTCTCTCAGGGGTGGAGAGAGTCAGACTGTCTGACAATTCGGTCCAGTGGTGTTATCGGACGCAGAATTCTCAATATGTGGCTGGGGGGTTGTCACCAGCGTGAATACGCGCTGTCTCGCTTTCGAGTGCTCTCACGCTTCGGCATCGGACCCATGCGATGCCTCGCAGTTCGACCACTCGTTCCTGCTCATGCGGCGCCTCGCAGTTCGACCACTCGTTCCTGCTGATGCGGCACCTCGCAGTTCGACCACTCGTTCCTCGCGCTCTCACGCTTCGGCACCGAGCGCTCTCACGCTTCGGCATCGGTCCTATGCGATGCCTCGCAGTTCGACCACTCGTTCCTCGCGCTCTCACGCTTCGGCATCGGTGATCCGGTAGGCGTACCCCTGCTCCGCCAAGAACCGCTGCCGGTTCTGCGCGAAGTCGGCGTCGACGGTGTCACGCGACACGATCGTGTAGAAGTGTGCCGACTTGCCCTCGCCCTTGGGGCGCAACAGGCGGCCGAGGCGCTGTGCCTCCTCCTGACGGGAGCCGAAGGACCCAGACACCTGGATGGCCACCTCGGCCGAGGGGAGGTCGATCGAGAAGTTGGCGACCTTGCTGACGACCAGCAGAGGGATCTCCCCGGTCCGGAAGCCTTCGAAGAGACGCTGACGCTCCCTGACCGGGGTTTCGCCCTTGATCACCGGAGCATCGAGCACCGCACCGATCTCGTCGAGCTGATCGATGTACTGCCCGATCACGAGCGTGGGCTGTCCGAGGTGCTCCTTGACCAGCCGTTGCACGACGTCGATCTTCTTGTGGGTGCAGGCGGCCAGCCGGTAGCGCTCCTCCGGTTCGGAGGTGGCGTAGACCAACCGGTCGCTCTCCGGCAGCGTCACCCGCACCTCGACACAGTCGGCCGGGGCGATCCATCCCTGCGCCTCGATGTCCTTCCACGGGGCGTCGTACCGCTTCGGGCCGATCAGCGAGAACACATCGCCCTCGCGGCCGTCCTCACGCACCAACGTCGCGGTGAGGCCGATGCGACGGCGGGCCTGGAGGTTGGCGGTCATCCGGAAGATCGGGGCCGGCAACAGGTGCACCTCGTCGTACACCACCAGACCCCAGTCGCGGGCGTCGAGCAGTTCGAGGTGGGAGTAGACGCCCTTCCGCTTGGTCGTCATCACCTGGTACGTCGCGATCGTGACGGGGCGGACCTCCTTGACCGAACCGGAGTACTCGCCGATCTCCTCCTCGGTCAGCGAGGTACGCCGAATCAGCTCGTCCTTCCACTGCCGGGCCGAGACCGTGTTGGTGACGAGGATCAGGGTCGTGGCCTTGGCGTGAGCCATCGCGGCGGCACCGACCAGGGTCTTGCCCGCACCGCAGGGCAGCACGACCACACCGGAGCCGCCGTGCCAGAAGGAGTCCGCGGCGTCGCGCTGGTAGTCGCGCAACTGCCACTCGGACTCGTCGAGTTCGATCGGGTGGGCCTCGCCGTCGACGTAGCCCGCGAAGTCCTCCGCCGGCCAGCCGATCTTCAGCAGGGCCTGCTTCAGATTGCCGCGTTCTGAGGCGTGCACCGCGACGGTGTCGTCGTCGATCCGAGCCCCGATCATGCCCTGGATCTTCTTGGCTCGCAGCACCTCCTCGAGCACCGGGCGGTCGTTGGAGGCCAGCACAAGACCGTGCACGGGATTCTTCTCCAGCCGTAGTCGCCCGTAGCGCGCCATGGTCTCGGCGACGTCGACGAGCAGCGCGTGGGGCACCGCGTAGCGGGAGTACTCCAGCAGGGTGTTGACCACCTGCTCGGCGTCGTGTCCGGCGGCGCGCGCGTTCCACAGCCCCAGCGGTGTCAACCGATAGGTGTGGATGTGTTCGGGAGATCGTTCCAACTCAGCGAACGGGGCGATGGCCTTGCGGCAATCAGCTGCCTGCTCATGGTCGATCTCCAGCAGCAGAGTCTTGTCCGACTGCACGATCAGGGGTCCGTCGGTCACCGCACGAGCCTACGGCGCGGGAGGTGAGGCCCCCTCATCGTGGAGGAGGGTCGGGGTCAGGACCGCTTCACGACTCGAGTACGTCGAACTCGTCCACGTCGATGCTCAGGATCAGCTCGCCCATCTCATCGTCCGCTCCGGTGCCGCGGAACCCCTCGAGCGCCGCCCGGTCCGCCCACCGCTCGGCGATGTTCACCCGCGCCGGATCGATCGGATCGGGGCTGACCGCGAAGTCCAGGCAGGAGGGGTGTTCGCGGGCCTGGCGCACCGAGGGCAGGGAGATCTCGAGGAACCGGTCGCGGCGGCCGGGGGCGACGGTGAGGAAGCCGGTGACGATGATCATGACGTCACGCTAGACGGAGCCGGTTTCAGGGCCGGTGTCGACCGGACGCACCGAGGTGATGCGATGGACCGCATAGGAGCGGGTGTCGTCGGCCCGGTGGTCGTGGGCGGTGAGTTGGCCGCCGTCCAGGGTGAGGGGATCCACGATCCGGTCGCTGGCCGAGCCGTGGTTGTCGACATACCCGATCAGCACCGAGCCACCGGACTCGATGGCGTTCCTCAGCGCGGCCAGCGAGCCGCTGGGGCTCAGCCCGGAACGAGCAGGACTGGAGGCGGCAGCCCGCTCACCGGAGCGGATCGCGGTGATCGTGGAGGCCACGCGGATCTCCTCCCGGGCTGCGCGGGCCGGGCTGGGACGACCTCTCCGGGACCGCGCACGCAGTACGTCGGGGCGGGTCACCTGCACGGTGCCGTCCGCGGCCTCGACGACCGGGGCCGCCCCGATCTCTCGCAGCCGGGGTAGGAGCACATCCAGCGGCGTACTGCTGATCAGCACGGTGGGCGCGATCCGCCGCAATCCCAAAGACGCGGCTTTGGGATTGCCGAGCAGTTCAGCCAGCGTCGACTCGTCATCGGCTCGCAGAAAGGCCTCGGCGTGACCGACGCGGATGCTGCCGAAGGTCCGCACCGTGTCGTCGACGAGGTAGGCGAGGGGCTGGGGGACAGGGGTGCGGGACACAGCCCCGAGGAACTCGTGGATCTCGGCGGCGGTCCATCCCGCGTCCAGGGCCCGGCGCAGCGAGGTCGCGGCGAACCGGTAGACCGTCGCCCCGCCCTGGGACTCCACGTCGGCCAGCAGCTGAAGCCGGCGGGCCAGATCGGACTCCAGCGGTCCGGGAGCCACGGCCGTCAGATCGGCCTGGATCAGGACGTGGTCCACGGGGGTCGGGAGCAGCGCAGTCAGGGCGTCGGTGATGGTCTCACCGTCCAAACCCTCCCGGGCGTAGGACGCGAGACCACCGAGAGCGACCAGGCCGAGGGTGGCGGCCTGGTCGAGGGCGTCGGCGACCTCCTGGGCCCGGGCCGCGTGTCGACGGGGACGCTGCCAGGAGATTCGTTCGACCAGGGAGGGGACCCCGGTGCCAGCGGCCAGGACCTGCCCCGGAGGCAGCAGCGTCGGATCGGCCATCACCTCCAACGCCATCCGGCGGGACTCCACCAACGTGTGGCCGGTGAGATCGGGAGCCAGCGCGTTCCAGGTCTTCCCGGCGGAGTCCCGGGTCCCGATCAGGGCGATCGCTCGGGGACTGTCGCGCCAGGCGGTGACCAGGCTCAACCAGCGAAGGGCGGTCGGCCGGGAACTCCAGGTGTCGAAGGTGTCCGTGGGCACCCAGACGGGGTTTCCGTCCGCGTCGGCGCGGGCGGCCAGCAGGCCTGCGGCTGCGGCCGTCTCGATCAACAGGGCGGCGTCGGTCTCGCTGACCTGCATCTGCTGCGCGGTCGCCTTCAGATCGCGCACCCCAAGGCCACCGCTGCGCAACTGGGCCGGAGGGTGGGTGCTCCACGTGTCGAGGAGCAGCTCGACCCGGCGGGAGAACTCGAACGCGGCCCCCGCGGCGGCACGGTCGACCATCGCGGCCGGGCGATCGGCGGTGGCCAGACCGGGTGGGATGCCAACGGGCTCGCGGGTGGTGTGACCACCGCGGAGCGTGAGTCCCACTTCGCCCGGGATGACCACGGTGCCGCCGGCTCGTGGGACGAGCAACCGACGGGCGATCAACTCCTCGGCGGGCGTCCGGGCGTCCTCGGCGGAGACGGTGAGCCTGGCCGAGCCGGCGGTGGCCTCCCCGCCGTGGGTGTCGACGTGGTCGAGCATCGCCCGGGCTCGGGGCGAGAGCGCGGACAGGTGTTGCTGGATCTCGGCGGGTGTTCCGGGCTCGGGTGAGCGGGGCCGCAGAGCGCTGACCCCTCGCGCCGGCCCCCCGGTCAAGCCCTCGGCCACGCCCGTGAGCGGACGGAGTCCCTGGGTGGACTCCCAGGCGACACCGAGGTCGATCAGGGTCTCGATGGCCTGGTGCGTGACGGCGGGTTCGGCGTGGACCAGCGCAAGTAGTTCGTCCCGAGAGGTTTGTCCCGCCACGACGAGGGCATCCAACACAGAGAGCTCCAGGCGCGACAGACTGTCCAGGGCACGCCACAACGAGGCGCGCACCGAGGCTCGGGAGGCGAGTTGACCGAAATCGTGAGGAGCTGGAGTGGCCAGGTCCGGGCGCAACAACAGCAGGCGGGACAGCTGTGCATCCGACCAGTCCCGCAATTGGTCGGCCAGGGAGCGGTACCCGGGCCCGCTGGTCGTCGTACCCATCGGGGCCACGCTAGCCGAGGGCTCACCGGACCCAGCAGCCCGAGGTGGCCATCGCGATGAGTGACGTCGAACTGCACCACGGGGCCGCCACCGATGTCGGACGGGTCCGAGAGGTCAACGAGGACGCCTTTCTGGCCGAATCTCCGGTGTTCGTCGTCGCTGACGGGATGGGGGGCCACGACCGAGGGGACGTGGCCAGCCGGATCGTGGTGGAGGAGTTCACCAAGCTGGCCCGCGCCGGCTACGACGCCACAGCAGGCCCGGATCTGATCGCCGCGACGCTGCTGGATTGTCAACAGCGGATCGCCGAGTACGACGAGCGCCGCCGTGCTGAGGGTGCCCCCCGTTTCGCGGCCGGGACCACTGTTGTGGCGGCTCTGGTGATCGAGGATGAGGGCCAGACCAGATGGCTGCTGGCCAACCTCGGGGACTCGCGGATCTACCGCTTCCACGACGGCGAACTGGAGCGGATCAGCGTCGACCACAGCGTCGTACAAGAACTCATCGACGCCGGAAGGATCACCGAGGCCGACGCGGCGGTGCACCCGGACCGGCACATCATCACGCGGGCGCTGGGGGGAAGGGGCAGCACGGAGGCGGACTTCTTCGTGCTCCCGTTGGCCTCCGTCGAGAGGCTCCTCCTGTGCTCCGACGGGGTCAGCGGAATGCTCGACGACTCCGAGATCGCCGAGATCATGGGTGCGGTGGAGGACCCGCGCGACGCAGCGGATCGGGTGGTGGCTGCCGCCGTCGCGGCCGGGGGCAAGGACAACGCGACCGCCGTGGTCGTCGATGTGGTGGGATTGGCCGCCGACCGCCCCTACGACACCGAGCAGCAGCGGATGAGTCTTGAAGAGAAGTTGGGAGCTTTGCCGTGAGCGACACAGTTGGTGAGCAGATCCGTTGGTCCTACCGACCCGGTGCCTGGTTCGGCGTGGTCGGGGAGCACGTGGGGGTGCTGGTCCCTGCTTCCGCGAAGGATCGCGTCGCGGCGCTGTGGGAGGCCGCTGATGATGCCGCTGACTTCGACACCGTCCTGGACGCCCTGGTTTCGGGGGGCCTGAGTGGACTTCCCGCTTTCGCCCTGATCGGACTGGGCGCCGAGACCCGTCTGCTGGTCCGCGGCGCGGCCGTCTCGGCCACGGTGGTGACCGCCGCAGGAGACGAGCAGGTGCACGGCTCGGCGGTCGGCACCTGGGTCGACCGGACCTTCGACGCGGTGGAGTCACTTCAGATCTCCGTCGAGGACCAGGACGTCACGGACGGCGACGACCTCCCGCTGCCGGGCGGGTTGGTCCGGGTCGGTCGACTGAACCACCCAGCGGTCGTTCTGGCCGGCCCTGTGCTGGCCGGCGGACTGCCCGCGGAGGGCTCGGCTCTCGGAGCGGTTGGGGCCGTCGGCCCGGTGGCCGTGCCGGACGAGGCCGCCGATGATTGGCTCTCGCCGAGTGTGAGCGTCGCCGAGACGGAGATGCCCGGCCTTGACGAGCTGCCTGACACTGAGCCTGTTCCCGAGCCCGAGCCCGAGCCCGAGCCCGAGCCGGAGCCGGAGCCGGAGGTTGAGCCGGAGCCGGAGCCGGAGCCGGAGCCCGAGCCCGAGCCCGAGTCGGAGCCGGAGCCGGAGCCGGAGCCGGAGGAGATAGACGCCGGAGCGGAGACAGAGATGTTCCCGATCGTCAGCGTCTCGGCCGACTCCATGCCTGCCGCACCCTCGATCCCGCCGCCCCCGCCTCTAGCGTCGGTTCCGCCGTTGCCGGAGCCGCCGACCTCCCATTTCGCGGGAGGCGACGATGAGTCAGGCGACCCGGTGGACAACCAGGACGACCACGACGGGATGACCCAAGCCGGGTTCCCCGGTGAGGAGTACCCACGATCCGCGCCCGGCATCCCCGGTCAGCCCGAGGCCCCGAGCGTGACGCGCACCGTGGCGCGCCTGTTGGTCTCCAACGGGGACTCGGTGGACGTCGACCGGGTGATCCTCATCGGACGAGCCCCGGAAGCAAGACGGTTCACCTCCGCCGAACAACCGAGACTGCTCACCGTGCCCAGCCGCCTCCAGGAGATCTCCTCCACCCACCTCGAGGTCCGTCCGGGCACGGGGGTCGACCACGGCACGGCCGTCGTCACCGACATGGGATCCACCAACGGAACCGTGCTGGTGCAACCCGGCCTCGAGCCGGAGGACCTCAAACCCGGGATCGCCGTTCAACTGCTTCCGGGTGCGGTGATCAACCTCGGCGACGGCGTGACCATCCAGGTCACCAGGCCCGAGTGATCGGCCCGCGAACCGCTCGCCATGAACGCACCCACCCGTAGCGCTGCCGCCTACCCGGCCGCGGAACTCGACCGCCGGTTCTACGCCTATGCCCTGGACCGGGTGGTGGTCTGGGGGATCTACGCCGCGATGGTGCTCGTGGCGGTGCGGTTCGTGTTCGCCGAGGGGCGGACAGTTCTGGGCATCACCAGCATCGCGCTGACCGTGCTGCTCGTCGGGGTCGCCCAGGCGGCGCTCCTCGGAACCCGCGGGACCTCGCCGGGCAAGGCGCTGGTCGGGCTGCGGGTCGTGGACCACCACAACGGCACGCCGATCGGCTTCTCCGCAGCCCTGCTGCGAGGCGGCATCTTGGGGGTGGCGGCACTGCCGACCGTCGGCCTGGGGGTGGCGACCCTGGCGTGGACGGCGGTGATGGATCCGGGTGGCTGGCGCCGTGGTTGGCATGACCACCGCACGGGTTCGGTGGTGATCGACGTACGACCTGTTCCGGTCGAGGAGACGCCCGGAGCAGGGCGGCCCCGGCAGATGGTGAACCTGACGGCGATGCGGCTCATGTCGCCCGCTCAGGTGGCCGCGGCCACGGCGGGTTCGCAACTGCCGCCGACCGTACCCGTCCCTATCCCCGGCTCGGCGGGTCCGGTGCCGATGACTCCGCGTCCGAGTGGTCCGCCGCCCTCGTCCCCGCCTCCGACGGGTCCTGTGCCTCTGGGCCCCCCTCCGACCGGCCCTCCGCCCTCGACCTCGCCATCGACCCCGCCATCGAGCCCACCGAGACCTGTTTCTCCGCCGGCACCGGTCAGCACGGGCGCCGAGCCCGACAACGGTGCCACCCGGCGCCGGGAGCCCATCACGCCTGCTCCACAGCCGGTGCCAGTGCCGGGGACGTCCGTGAGTTGGCGGGTCGTGTTCGACAGCGGGGAGGACTTCATCGTCGAGGGGCTTGCGCTGGTCGGGCGGCGACCCGAGCCGAGAGCAGGAGAGACGGTGCGGCACGTCGTACCCCTGCGATCGGCGGACATGTCGATCTCCAAGACCCACGCCCAGTTCCAGGTGACACCGGACGACGTCCTCGTGGTTATGGATCGGGGGTCGACCAACGGATCGACGATCGTGCGCCAAGGGATCGCCAAACCGTTGGCGGCCGGGCGTCCGGCGACGCTGGTCGATGCTGACATCGTCCGGTTCGGCGACCGAAGCATGACTGTGAAACGGAGTTGAGGATGTTCGAGTACTCACGCACGGTGACGACCACCGCGCCACCCCACGCGGTGTGGGCGCTGTGGAGCGACACGACGACGTGGCCGGACTGGGATCCGGCGGTCGAGGCGGTTGCCCTCGCCGAAGGCTTCGTCGCCGGCGCGACGGGGACGATGACGCTGGGTGGGGGTATCGAGGTGCCCGTGACTCTCGAGGTCGTGGAGGACGGGGCGCGCTACCTGGATCGGCTCGACATGGGTGAACTCGTGATCCGTATCGACCACGTGGTGGTGCCGGCAGCATCGGGAGGCTCCCAGATCACGGTGAGCACGACCATCGAGGGGCCGGGGGCCGACGACATCGGGCCGATGGTCACCCACGATGCACCGATCGCCCTGCAGCGCCTGATCGAACGCGCCGAGGCCACGTAGAACTACGTACATACCGGACGCCAGTCGGTCTGTCTGGCTTGACTTAGTGCGGGGTCAGCGCTCGATAGCGCCAACTCTGTACGTACTTTTACGCGACTCGTCGGCCTGACCTGAGTTCGACTGCCTCGATGAGCACCCATCGGACCCAGTCGGGGTGGAACATCACGTCCTCCCAGGCGAATCGGAGAACCAGCCAGCCGTTGACCACCAACGTGTCGTATCGACGCGCGTCGGATCGGAGGGCAGCGCGGTCACCGTGCCAAGCGAACGAATCCGCCTCGGCGATGATGCGAAGCTCTGTGTCGACCAGATCAGGACGACCGATGAATTCCGTCGCGAAGATGGGGACTTGAGGTCTCAAGCTCAGCCCGGGGACGTCGAGTCCGATGGCTCGTAGGACGGACTCGAACGGATTCGATGCTGCGCCGGACGCGTGCGCCGCGACCGAGCGCATGCGCACGGAGTTCGGCCCGCGGGCGTCACGAGCCAGGGCATGGAGACGTCCGGGCGGGAAACCGGACCTGATCGCGGAGTCCACCACGGCCAAGGCGGAATCGAACGGTTCGCGGCGCAGACAATCCACCAGAGTGAGGTCACGGCTGGTGACTGCGTCGATGACGTCGTCTGGATCCAGGTCGGCGCGGAGGATGATCGCCCCGTGCTTCTGATCAGGACTCAGCTTGCGGCCCCGGGGAACGGTGATCTGGGGGAGTGCAGGGGTCTGTTTGACCGCCCACTGATGGTGAAGGGCGGCGCTCAGGTGGGACAGCGTGCCGTTGATTCGAACCGCGGCAGCTAGAGCAGCGTCGGCGCCTCTCGATCCGTAGGTTCCGCGGCCCAGGGCCACCAGCTCCCCGGTTCGTACGGACCGTTCGACGTCCGACCGGGAGGTGGCGGCAACGAGGTCTTGACGGCGGGCGACACCGCCGAGCATCGCGAGTGCGTCGAGTACGGAAAGGGCCATCGAGCCACCATGACTGAAGTGGAGGACGGCTGCCGTGAGTTATCCACAGGCGGGGTTTGGGCGGTCAGGAGGGGTCGGGTACGTCGTCGAAGGCGTCCGGGCGACCGATCCCCTGGAAGTGGCTGACCGGCCAGACGAGCAGGTTGACCTTGCCGACGACCAAGCCCTCGGGGACGAAGGCCTCGGTGTTGTCGCAGGTCGCGTCGGCTTCGTCGCACAGGCGGGCGGAGGAATCCGCGGAGGCGTTGCGGTTGTCGCCCATCACGAACAGATAGCCGTCCGGGACGGTGACGGTCCAGTCCTCGGTGCACCCGTTGACCATCGGCCCGTCGCACTGCCGTTGCGGTTTGATGAACGAGTCCTCATCGATGGCAACCCCGTTGATCGTGAGGTTGCCCTCTTCATCGCAGCACATGACCGTGTCCCCGGCGACGCCGATGACGCGCTTCACCAGGTGCCCGCCGGTGGGGTAGAGGCCGATCTTGGCCATGCCTTTGGTGATCGGGCTGGCAGGGGCGCTCTCCTGCCCGTTGAGCCAGCCACCGGGGTCCTCGAAGACCACGACATCGCCTCGTTCGGGCTCGCCGCCGAACCAGTAGGACACCTTCTGAACCAGGATCCGGTCGTTGACCACGAGCCCGGGCTTCATCGAGGAGGACGGAATGTAGAACGCCTGGACGAAGAAGGTCTTGATCACCAGAGCCAGGACCACGGCGACGACAACGAGGACGATGGTCTCCAACCACAACGGTGTCTTGCGTTTGGTGCTCGCATCAGTCTTCGCCACGAGCCGACCCTACGGCAGGGGGTATCGGACCCGAGTCCACACCGCGTAACTTCCTCCCCATGGAGTCCTACGCCGCCGGAGAGACCACACCACCACTGCTCGACGAGACCATCGGCGCCAACTTCGCCCGCGTCGCCGCCCGACGCCCCGACGCGGAGGCTCTGGTCGAGGTGGCCAGCGGTCGCCGCTGGACGTGGGCTGAGCTGGCAGCTGACGTCGAGGCGTTGGCACGCGGCCTGATCGGCGTCGGGTTACAGGTCGGCGACCGGGTCGGCATGTGGGCACCGAACTGTGCCGAGTGGACGATCGCCCAGTACGCCACCGCGCGGGCCGGAGTCATCCTCGTCAACGTCAACCCGGCGTACCGCACCCACGAGCTGTCCTACGCCATCAATCACAGCGGTTTGAAGATGCTGATGGCCACCACCTCGTTCAAGACCAGCGACTACAAGGGCATGGTCGAGGAGGTGCGCAGCGGTTGCGACACCCTCGAACACGTCGTGTACGTCGACACCGACGACTGGTCCGAACTGGTCGCTCGGGGCGAGTCGGTCGACGTTGCGACGCTCACCGACCGCGAGGCCGGACTGACGCCCCAGGATCCGATCAACATCCAGTTCACCTCGGGGACCACGGGCTACCCCAAGGGGGCGACCCTGAGCCACCGCAACATCCTCAACAACGGCTACCTGACCACCGAGACCATCGAACTCACCGAGGACGATCGGCTCTGTATCCCGGTGCCGTTCTACCACTGCTTCGGCATGGTCATGGGCAACCTCGGCTGCACCAGCCATGGCGCCACGATGGTCATCCCCGCCCCAGGGTTCGACCCGGTGACCACGCTCCAAACCGTGCAGGACGAGCGCTGCACGGTGCTGTACGGCGTCCCGACCATGTTCATCGCGATGCACAGCACCCCGGGGTTCGAGGACTACGACCTGTCGAGTCTGCGCAGCGGGATCATGGCCGGTTCCATCTGCCCGGTCGAGGTGATGAAGCGCTGCGTGAACGAGATGAACATGGCCGGCGTCTCGATCGCCTACGGGATGACGGAGACCAGCCCGGTGTCGTGTCAGACCCGGGCCGACGACGACCTCGAACGGCGCACCGCCACGATCGGGAAGGTCCACCCGCACGTCGAGATCAAGGTCATCGACCCGGCGACGGGGACCACGGTCGAGCGGGGGGAGACCGGGGAACTGTGCACGAAGGGGTACTCGGTGATGCTGGGCTACTGGCAGGACGAGGAGAAGACCGCCGAGGCCATCGACGAGGAGGGATGGATGCACACCGGCGACCTGGCGGTGATGCGTGAGGACGGGTACTGCACCATCGTCGGACGGATCAAGGACATGGTGATCCGCGGCGGCGAGAACATCTACCCCCGCGAGATCGAGGAGTTCCTCTACACCCACCCCGACGTGGAGGACGTCCAGGTCGTCGGTGTCCCAGACGAGCGGTACGGCGAGGAGCTGTGCGCCTGGGTGACGATGCGGTCCGGCGCCGAGCCGCTCGATGCAGCCGGGGTGCGTGCCTTCGCGGCCGGCAAACTCGCGCACTTCAAGATCCCGCGCTACGTCATGGTGGTCGAGGAGTTCCCGATGACGGTGACCGGCAAAATCCGCAAGGTGCAGATGCGCGAGGAGTCGGCGAAGCAGTTGGGGTTGCTCTGACTCAACGTCTGCTCTGACTCAGCGGACCGCCCACTCCTCGACCAGCACGGCATAGACGTAGGTGTCGGTCCACTCGCCCTTGGTCCAGAAGTCGCGACGGTGGTGGGCCTCTCTGGTCATGCCGAGGCGTTCGCACAGTCGGGTGGAAGCATCGTTGCGCGGGTCGAGCATCGCGAAGATCCGGTGCAGGCGGTAGTGCTCGAACCCCAGGTCGATCAGGGCCGAGGCGGCCTCGGTGGCGAAGCCGCGATCGGCGTAGGTGGGGTTGAAGACCCAGCCGATCTCGGCGGTCGCCGGCGGCTCGCCGTCCTTCATCCGCAGCATCAGGTCGCCGACCAGTGCTCCCTCGTGCTCGACGACCAGGCTGAGTACGTCGCCCGGCACCGCAGGAGCGATGCTCTCGCGGCGCATCGCGATCCGTTCGGTCATGGTGGTCCGGTCGAGCACCTCGTGCAGCAGGTAGCGGACCACGTCGGGGTCGCTGTAGTACGGCAGCGCTGCCTCCACATCGGTCTCCGCCCAGGGCCGCAGGAGAAGTCGTTCCGTCCGGATCGGGAAGGACCGCGGGCCGACAGGGTCGCTCATCGGATCACCGTAAGCGGTCTCAACCGGCTTGCCCCGCGGATGGTCAGCGCGTGATGAGGACGGGGATGCGCGTGGTGGTGCCGCGGGCGCCGCGCCACACGACGTACCCGTCGTCGGACCGGTTGCCGGCACCCTGGGTGGTGAGGGTGAACTCCGCGCTCTCGCCGGGACCCAGGCGAACCGCCGCAGGGGTGACGCGGACCTGACGTCGGAAGCCGACGGCACGCGAGGAGAAGAACAGGGCCCGGTTGCTCAGGTTGGTGATCGACCGGGTCGCCTCGGTCTGGTTGCCGCGAAGCAGGATCGACGGCGTGTTCAACTCATCGCGCTCACCGGTGAACCATTCGCGGTAGGCGAACCTGTCCACGTCGTAGGCCAAACCGGGAGTCTCCACCTCTTTGGGCTTGATCAGACCCGAACCGCTGCGCAGCGGCGAGGTTCCCGCCAGCGGAGCAGCCGTCGTCACCAGAGCAGACCGTGTCTGGGCGGCATCGAAGCCCCGCTCGCTGATCAGGCGGGCTGCGACCCCAGCGGTGTGGGCGCTCGCGGCGGAGGTCCCGGAGACGAAGTCCCAGGAGATGCCGTCGGGCCCTGAGGGGACCGCTCCGAGCACCCCGTTGGCGGGGGCGACCAGGTCGGGCTTCAACACACCCCCGTTGGGGTCACCCACAGCCGACCAGTCAGGGACGACCGGTTGTTCCCGAACCAGGCCCAGGGGCCGGAGCTCGACGCGAGGCTGCGGCTGCGAGGACATCCAGGCCGACAGGGTGCGACCGGCGGACGCGCTCAGGTGGACGGTCGGCACGCGGTGGAGGTCGGCGTCGACCGACTGAGGCTTCAGGTTGACCAGCACCATGCCGACACCCCCGGCGAGCGCGACGGCGGCGGACTTGTCGATACGACCCATCAACCCTCGTTCACAGACGACTATGCGTCCGGCGACGGCCGCCGTGTCCAACGACTGGGGAGCGCACGCCCGAGCCCGGGACAGGCTGGCGCCGCGAGCGCGGGCGTCGGCCGCAGCGACGATGGGCGCTGCGGGCAGGCCCGTCGTGGACGACATGGCACCTTCGAGCTGGCTGCCGTTCTCGCCCAATTGCACGACCCGGCCGCGACGCTCGCTGGTCTGGGTGCCACCGACCGTGGTGACCCAGGGGCTGGGGTGGGCGGCGTACTCGCTGCTGCCGGTGTTGCCGCCCGCCGCGGTGACCACGATGTCGGCCTCGGCTGCACCGAGGAGCGCTCGTTCGACGGTGTCGAAGCCCGACGGCCCGCCCACCGACAGGTTGAGTACGTCGACCCCATCGCGGGTGGCCTGATCGATGGCGCTGACCAGATCCGCGGTGGCGCACCCGTCGTCATCGGGGTCCGGAGCCGTCCAACAGGCCTTGTAGATCGCCAACCGGGCCTGAGGAGCGGCACCATCGAAGTTCCCGAGACGCTGTTCACCCACGCGGACCGAGACCCCCGGGTTGCCAGCGGCGATGGATGCCATCTGCGTGCCGTGCCCGTCGGTGTCGCGAGGGGAGAGTGACGAGGAGGTCCGCAGGTCATCCTGGCCGAACCCCTGGACGAACCATCGGGCGGCCACGACCTTGCCGTCGCACACCTCGGAGTTCCAGTCCTCACCGGGCGCTCCGTCCTCGCAACGACCCTGGAAGTCGACCGGGCGGCGGCCCAAACCCGGCACGTCGGTGAACACGGGGTTCTCGGGCGCCAATCCAGAATCGACGAAACCGATCACGGTGCCCTCGCCGCCCTGTCCGGGCGACGGGACGGAGCTGGCTGCCGAGCCGGCCATGGCCTCGGCCTGCAAACTGCTGGTCGAGGCGAGTGGTCGGACCGAGTTCGGTTCGACGAGCGCCACCCCGGGATCGGCGGCGAGGTCAGCGGCCTGCTGCTCGGTCAGGTCGACCGCGAAACCGTTCAGCGCGTATGTCCAGGTGTACGTCGGGCGCGGGGCCTCGACGGATCGGAGCAACGCGTTTTGATCCGCCTTCATCTGCACGGTCCGCAACATGCTCGGGACCTGGGTCCGATCGCCCGCGACGCCCGGTCCGTCGAGCGTCACCAGATACAGATCGGCGTCGCCCTCGGCCGCACCTGCCGCGGGCGCGAGCGCCCCGACCACCGCGATGGTCGGTAGCGAGAGCACACACGTGGCCAGGAGGGACATGAACGTCGGTCTTTTCACAGGGGAGTGCCCTCCTTCGTTGCGTCGGAGAATCGGGGGATCGGGAGCCAGCCAGGATCGAGAGGCGTACCCACCATTGTGACCGACATCGTCAAGTCAGACCAACGAAACCGGGAAGCTGATGCCGGGGGCCTGACCCGAAGAGCTACCGTCGCAGTGTGAGCGCTGCGCTGGTGGTCGGCTTCGACCTCGACATGACGCTGATCGACACCGCCCCGGGGTTCGCCGCCGTGCTGGAGGTGCTCGGGCAGGAGCTCGGGGTCGAGTTCCCGGTCGCGCACCTGGTCTCGCGGCTCGGACCCCCGCTGGAGCAGATGCTGCAGGGCCACCTTCCGCGCGAGCAGATCGAACCAGCCGCAGACCGGTTCCGCGCGCTGTACCCCGAGCACGCGATCGGCTCGATTCCTCTCCTCCCGGGGGCCGAAGCCGCCATTCGCGCCGTACGACACCACCAGGGGCGGGTGCTCGTGGTGACGGGAAAGTACCCCCGAAACGCGCAACTGCACCTCGACCACCTGGAGTTGGACGTCGACCGCCTCGAGGGGTGGGTCTGGGGGACCGGCAAGGCCACGGTGCTGCGCGAGGAATCGGCGTCGATGTACGTCGGGGACCACGTCCACGACGTGGAGGGCGCCCGGGCCGCGGGGGTGCTCAGCGTGTCGGTGCTGACCGGGGGTTGCACCCGGGAGGAGCTGCTCGACGCTGGCACCGACGTAGTGCTGGAGGACCTCCGCGAATTCCCGTCGTGGTTGTCGACGCACGTGGTTTAAGGTGTGCCGTCGCCCGGAGAAGCCGGGCACTGCCGGAAGGATCGAGCCGTGCCGAGTGGCAAGGTGAAGTGGTACGACGACGCCAAGGGTTTCGGGTTCCTCTCCCAGGAGAGTGGACCGGACGTCTACGTGCACGCTGACGCGCTTCCGGACGGCATGACCACGATCAAGCCCGGAACCCGCGTCGAGTTCGGGATCGCCCAGGGCCGCCGCGGCGACCAGGCGTTGCAGGTGCGTGTGCTGGAGTCACCGGCCTCGGTGTCGCGCAACCAGTCCCAGGCGCGCCGCAAGACCCCCGATGAGATGGCCGCGATCGTGGAGGACCTCATCCGGCTGCTCGACGGGGTGGGGGAGGCCTACCGTCACGGTCGGCACCCCGAAGCCCGATCGGCGAAGCCCACGGCGAAGTTGTTGCGCGCGCTCGCCGACGAACTCGACCTCTGAGGCCCGCTGTCGGGTCCCCATCCGGCGAACTTCGGGTCCCCATCTGGCGAACTTCGGGTCCCCATCTGGCGAACTTCGGGTCCCCAGCGCCTACACGGGGAAGGGCACGGGCCGGCTTCGCCGCGTGCGTGGGCGACTCGAGATCACGAAGAAGGTCCAGATGGCCAGCACGGCCACGGCGACCCCCAGCCCGAGCCGGGGGATCAGGGGCAGCGCGATCCCGACGAAACCGCCGATGACCCACGCCAGCTGCAACGTGGTGTCGCTACGGGCGAACGCGCTGGCCTGCACCTGAGGAGGTACCTCCGCCTGGATGGTCGAGTCCAAGGAGAGCTTCGCCAGGGACTGGGACAGGCCCGCGGTCAACCCCAGCACTGCGAGGGGGATCAGCCCGTAGAAGAGCGCGGCGAAGAGCACGGCCGCGCCATCGGCGAGTAGCGCCACCACCACCATGACGGAGGGGTTGATCTGCTTGAGCACCGAGGCGGACAGGATCGCCAGGGTGTTGCCGAGCCCCGCGGCGCCGATGACCACCCCGAGCAACAACTCCGGTCTGTCCTCCCAGCCGTCGATCGGGTTCTCACGCAACAGGAACGCCATGAACATGGTGAGGAAACCCGACAGGAAGCGCGGGCCACAGTTGGCGCGCAGAGCGAAAGCGACGGCCCCGGGGATGCGCGTTCCCGTCCGGCCGGTGCGACTGGTGCGACCGGGTCGCGCCGGCTTCTGGGGCTGCTGCGGGTCCTCCAGGCGCATGCTCATCGACTGCTCGCCGGCACTGGAGTCGACCTTGTCGGGCAGGCGGATCGAGGCGACGGTGCCCAGTACGAACACCAGGAAGGCGAAGCGCAGCGACCACGCCTCTCCGCCGAAGACCGCGATGGCCCCCGCGATCGGCGCGGACAACCCGGCGCCCACGATCCCCGCCAACGACACCCGGCCGTTGGCCTTGACCAGTTCGACGTCCTGAGGCAGCAGTCGGGGTACGGCGGCCGCCCGTGTCACGCCGTACGCCTTGGAGGACACCAGCACACCCAGGGCGGCGGGGTAGAACAACGCGGACTCCGACGCCACGGCGCTGGCCAGCACCCAGCACAGGAACGCGCGGATCGCGAAGGTCGAGCCGATCGCCCACCGGCGACCGTGGCTGAATCGGTCCAGGAACGGTCCGATCAGGGGTGCCACGATGGCGAAGGGCAGCATCGTCAGCCCCAGGAACAGCGCCACCTGGCTGCGGGCCTCGCTGGTCGCTCCCGCGAAGAACAGGGTGCCGGCCAGGGAGATCGCCACGGCGGTGTCGGCGGCTGCGTTGGTCGAGTGCAGGTGGATCAGCCGGTTCAGCCCAGACTGCTTGGCCCCCTCTGCGTCGGCGGCCCTACGGGCCTGCCGCACGGTGTACCGGCTCGCCCGTCCGGTCCCGCGGGCCACACCTCGCACCGCCTGCCCGGTCACCCGTCCGGTCACCCTGGCGCTGGTCCCCAACCCGCGTCCCACCGCACGGGCACGTTCCGCGGAGGTGGCGGTGTCCGGTCGCTCGCGCGGACCGTCCCACCCCTCTCCGGGAAGACCCTGCGTGGGTTCGTCCCCGTGGTCATCGGTGCTCGATGATCGCGGGTGGAGGTGGTCGGAAGTCACAACCCCCATCTTGCCTTCCCCCTGGGTCACCTACGGCCCTCGGCTCGCGCGACGGTCCGTTCGATCCGGGAATCTCTGGGGCCGAGCGCCGATCTCACCCGGAGTCGCCACGCATGACCTGATCTGACAGGAGCACCACCGGTGAGACATGATGCGGACGTGAGCACGCTTCTGCGCAATCAGGCCGACGGACCCGCCGCTGCGGCGACCGACCAGGCTCGGGCCGCCCTCGTGGAGGAGGTCGACGCCACCGCCGTGGGGGAGTACCTCGACCACGTCGTCGACGGACCCCGCGTGGTGACCCACCACTTCGCCTGCACGCTTCCCGGGTACGTCGGGTGGCGCTGGGCGGTGACCGTCACCCGTGCGTCGCGGCAGAAGACCGTGACGATCTGCGAGATCGTCCTGCTCCCGGGCGATGAAGCCATCGTGGCGCCGGACTGGGTTCCCTACCGCGAGCGCGTCCTGCCGGGTGACATGTCCCCGGGTGACCTCATGCCGGTCGGCGACGACGACCCACGCCTGGCTGCGACGTACTCCTTCGGTGACGACCCGCTCGACACCGACGACAAGACCCAGGTCCGTCTGGTCGCCAAGGAACTCGGTCTGGGCCGGGTCCGGACCCTGTCGCCCGAGGGCCGTGATGCGGCCGCCGAGCGGTGGTACGACGGGGGTGCAGGTCCCGACGCCCCGATCGCGGAGGCAGCCAGCGACCAGTGCACCAACTGCGGGTTCCTGGTGCGTCTGAACGGACCCCTGTCGGAGCTGTTCGGTGTGTGCGCGAACGGCGACGCCAACGACGACGGTCGCGTGGTGTCCTACGACCACGGATGTGGTGCGCACTCCGAGGTACGGCTGGCCAAGAAGTACGCACCGGTCCCGGTGCCCGATCACGTCTGGGACACCCTGACGCCCTCCGACGTCGAGACCTTCTGAAGACCTGTTCCCGATGGATCTGGATGACGAGCGGTCGGGTCAGCGCGAGTTCCGCAACAAGACCTACCTCATCGCCGACGTCGAACCCCTCGACGTCGACGGCGTCCGCGCCGTCCAGATCGGTAGCGCGCTGTTCCTCCTTGCCTTCGTGGGGCTGCTCCCCTTCTACGGGCGCCTCGAGCAGGACGATCACACCTGGTGGTTGTGGACCTGTCTGGCCGGCTTCGGCTTGGGGTTGTTGGGGCTGGAGTACTGCAAGCGGCACCGGCGAATGCGCCGCGAGGGCCGGGAGCGGCGTGAAGGCCAAGCCGCTAGCCAGGCCGCTAGCCCGCCTGATGGGCAACCCGGCGCCGAACCCGGCGATTGATAGCGGCGCAGCGGTAGCGTCCACGGTTTTGCCCTGGGGGTGAGCGGCGGGTAGCCTCACTCCTCGTGTCTGGGTCCAACCAGGCCGTTGCGCGTGCCCGAAACCCAACCGGGGTGGCAGGGCCGCATCTGAGAACCACCGTCAGCAACAAGGCACACAGCGACAAGCAAGATCACCGTGTCCGGCAAGGCGCCGGCGCAGAGAGCTACCAAGAAAGGGAACCACCAGGTGCCCACTATTAACCAGCTGGTCCGCAAGGGCCGCGAGGACAAGGTGTCGAAGAACAAGACACCCGCCCTCAAGGGTTCGCCCCAACGCCGCGGAGTCTGCACCCGCGTCTACACCACCACCCCGAAGAAGCCGAACTCCGCTCTGCGTAAGGTCGCCCGCGTGCGCCTGTCCAGTGGCGTCGAGGTCACCGCTTACATCCCCGGGGTCGGCCACAACCTTCAAGAGCACTCCATCGTGCTCGTTCGCGGCGGCCGGGTGAAGGACCTCCCCGGTGTCCGTTACAAGATCATTCGCGGCTCCCTCGACACCCAGGGTGTCAAGAACCGCAAGCAGGCCCGCAGCCGTTATGGCGCGAAGAAGGAGAAGAGCTAATGCCCCGTAAGGGACCGGCCCCGAAGCGGCCGCTCGACGTCGACCCCGTCTACGGCTCCCAGCTGGTCACCCAGCTGGTCTCCAAGGTGCTGCAAGACGGTAAGAAGCAGGTTGCCCAGCGCATCGTCTACACCGCACTGGAAGGCTGCCGCGAGAAGAACGGCACCGACCCGGTGGTCACGCTCAAGCGCGCCATGGACAACGTGAAGCCGGCCATCGAGGTCAAGTCCCGTCGCGTCGGTGGTGCGACCTACCAGGTCCCCATCGAGGTCAAGGGCACCCGTGGCACGACGCTGGCCCTGCGCTGGCTCGTGGGCTACGCCGCCGAGCGTCGCGAGAAGACCATGGCCGAGCGCCTCATGAACGAGATCCTCGACGCTTCCAACGGCCTCGGTGCCGCGGTGAAGAAGCGCGAAGACACCCACAAGATGGCCGAATCCAACAAGGCCTTCGCGCACTACCGCTGGTGATCGCAGGGCGGGGGGCGTCCATGCACCGTGTGACCCCCTCGCCCCACCAGCCGCGGCCCGCCGCAACCAGGCACCACGCACACTCGCATCACCCGCACCAGACCTTTCCCCGCACTCTGATCCTAAGGACGAACGCACGTGGCAGTCGACATCACCACGGACCTCAACAAGGTCCGCAACATCGGCATCATGGCGCACATCGACGCCGGCAAGACCACCACGACCGAGCGCATCCTCTTCTACACCGGTATCACGTACAAGATCGGTGAGGTGCACGACGGTGGCGCCACCATGGACTGGATGGAGCAGGAGCAGGAGCGCGGCATCACCATCACGTCCGCCGCGACGACCTGCTGGTGGAAAGAGCACCAGATCAACATCATCGACACCCCCGGGCACGTCGACTTCACCGCCGAGGTCGAGCGCTCCCTGCGCGTCCTCGACGGCGCCGTTGCCGTCTTCGACGGGGTGGCCGGGGTCGAGCCCCAGACGATGACCGTCTGGCGCCAGGCCAACAAGTACTCCGTGCCCCGGATGTGCTTCGTCAACAAGCTCGACCGCACCGGCGCCGACTTCTTCCGCTGCGTCGACATGATGGTCGACCGCCTCAACTCCACACCGCTGGTCCTCCAGCTGCCCATCGGAGCCGAGGGCGACTTCATCGGGGTCGTCGACCTCGTCGGCATGCGCGCGCTGACCTGGCGCGGCGAGACGACCATCGGTGAGGACTACGACATCGAGGACATCCCGGCCGAGCTCGCAGAGCAGGCCGCGGAGTACCGCGAGAAGTTGCTCGAGACCCTCTCTGAGGCCGACGACGCCATCATGGAGAAGTATCTCGACGAGGGCGACTTCACCGTCGAGGAGTTGGAAGCGGCCATCCGTCGCGCCACCCTCGCCGACAAGCTCAACCCCGTGCTCTGTGGCACCGCGTTCAAGAACAAGGGCGTTCAGCCTCTGCTCGACGCGGTCCTCAAGTACCTCCCGTCCCCGCTCGACGTCGACGGCATCGTCGGCCACTCGGTGAAGGACGAGAGCGTGGAGGTCATCCGCAAGCCCTCCGACGACGAGCCGTTCTCGGGACTGGCCTACAAGATCGCCTCCGACCCGCACCTCGGGAAGCTGATCTACGTCCGCGTCTACTCGGGCAAGCTCGAGGCCGGCGCGACCGTGGTCAACTCGGTCAACGGCCGCAAGGAACGAATCGGCAAGGTCTACCAGATGCACGCCAACAAGCGTGAGGAGATCGCGTCGGTCGGCGCCGGACAGATCGTGGCGGTGATGGGCCTGAAGGGCACCAAGACCGGTCACACGCTCTGCGACCCCCAGCACCAGGTGATCCTGGAGTCGATGACGTTCCCGGCCCCGGTGATCGAGGTCGCCATCGAGCCGAAGACGAAGTCCGACCAAGAGAAGCTCGGTATGGCCATCCAGCGGCTCTCCGACGAGGACCCGACCTTCACGGTCAAGGCCGATGAAGAGACCGGGCAGACGATCATCGCGGGCATGGGTGAGTTGCACCTAGAGATCCTGGTCGACCGGATGAAGCGCGAGTTCCGCGTCGAGGCCACCGTCGGCAAGCCGCAGGTCGCCTACCGCGAGACCCTCCGCAAGGAGGTCGTCAAGCACAGCTACACCCACAAGAAGCAGACCGGTGGGTCTGGCCAGTTCGCCAAGATCGTCGTCAACCTCGGCCCGAACACCGACCCCGAGACCGGTCTCGGTGCGGGTTACCTGTTCGAGAACCAGGTCACCGGCGGTCGCATCCCCAAGGAATACATCCCCTCGGTGGACCAAGGTGGCCAGGAGGCGCTGGAGTTCGGCATCCTCGCCGGCTACCCGATGGTCGACGTCAAGTACACGTTGACCGACGGCGCCTACCACGACGTGGACTCCTCGGAGCTCGCGTTCAAGATCGCCGGGAACCAGGCCTTCAAGGAGGCCGCCCGCATGGCCAAGCCTGTCCTGCTCGAGCCGATGTTCGCCGTGGAGGTGATCACGCCGGATGACTTCCTCGGCACGGTCATCGGTGACATCAACAGCCGTCGCGGACAGATCGTGGCCCAAGAGGAGCGGCACGGTGACATGGTCATCGACGCCCGTGTGCCTCTCTCTGAGATGTTCGGGTACGTTGGCGACCTGAGGTCCAAGACCTCCGGCCAGGCTTCGTACTCGATGGAGTTCGACTCGTACGCCGAAGTTCCTTCGAACATCGCCGACGAGATCATCAAGAAGGTACGCGGCGAGTAGCCGTCTTCATGCGAAGCCGGTTGCTCGGGGCGGACCCTCGGCAACTTTCAACCAGTTCAGCCAAATCAAGTACGAGTCAAGTACCAACCACACCAGGAGGAGCCCACAGTGGCTAAGGCGAAGTTCCAGCGGACCAAGCCGCACGTGAACATCGGGACGATCGGTCACATTGACCACGGCAAGACCACCTTGACCGCGGCCATCACCAAGGTGATGCACGACAAGTTCCCCGATCTCAACGACGCGTCGGCCTTCGAAGACATCGACAAGGCGCCCGAAGAGCGCCAGCGCGGTATCACCATCTCGATTGCTCACGTGGAGTACCAGACAGAGGCGCGTCACTACGCACACGTCGACTGCCCTGGTCACGCTGACTACATCAAGAACATGATCACCGGTGCTGCGCAGATGGACGGCGCAATCCTCGTGGTTGCGGCGACCGACGGTCCCATGCCGCAGACCAAGGAGCACGTGCTCCTGGCCCGCCAGGTCGGCGTGCCCGCGATCGTGGTTGCACTGAACAAGTGCGACATGGTCGACGACGAGGAGCTCATCGAGCTCGTCGAGATGGAGGTTCGCGAACTCCTCAGCGAGTACGAGTTCCCCGGCGACGACCTCCCCGTGGTCCGCGTGGCAGCCTTCCCCGCCCTCCAGGGCGACGAGAAGTGGGGCGAGTCGATCGCTGAGCTCATGGAGGCTGTCGACACCGGCATCCCGACCCCCGAGCGCGAGACCGAGAAGCCCTTCCTCATGCCTGTCGAGGACGTCTTCACGATCACCGGTCGCGGCACGGTCATCACCGGTCGTATCGAGCGCGGCATCGTCAAGGTGAACGAGGAGGTCGAGATCATCGGCATCCGCGAAAAGTCGCAGAAGTCGACGGTCACCGGCGTCGAGATGTTCCGCAAGCTGCTCGACGAGGGTCAGGCCGGCGAGAACGTCGGGCTGCTGCTCCGAGGCACCAAGCGCGAAGACATCGAGCGCGGCATGGTTGTCATCAAGCCGGGTACGACGACTCCTCACACCAACTTCGAGGCGTCCGTCTACATCCTGTCGAAGGACGAGGGTGGTCGTCACACCCCCTTCTTCAACAACTACCGTCCCCAGTTCTACTTCCGTACCACGGACGTGACCGGTGTCGTGACGCTGCCTGACGGGACCGAGATGGTCATGCCGGGCGACAACACCGAAATGTCGGTGGAGCTGATCCAGCCCATCGCCATGGACGAGGGTCTGCGGTTCGCGATCCGTGAAGGTGGCCGCACCGTCGGCGCCGGCCGGGTCACCAAGATCACCAAGTGATCGACTGATCCACAGTTTCACCTCTCGACCCCGGACCACTGGTCCGGGGTCGAGTTGTTTCTCGGGTCGTTTCTCGGGTCGTTTCCCGGGGGGTCGCGTCGTGGCTCGCGTGCGGCCAAGTGGATGAGACAATGCGGCCATGAGCGAGTACAACGCCCCCGGTCAACCGCCGTACGGCCAGCAGCCCTACGGAGAGCAGCCCTACGGGCAGCAGCCCTACGGGAACGGCCCTGTGGCCGACCACCCCCAGTCGACCCTGGTGCTCATCCTGGGCATCCTCGGGTTGGTGGCCTGTGGAGTCGTGGCCCCCTTCGCGTGGGTGATGGGCAACAGGGTCGTTCGTGAGATCGACGCCTCGCAGGGACGCATGGGTGGTCGCGGAGCGGCTCAGGCCGGGCGGATCTGCGGAATCATCGGCAGCGTCCTGCTGGTCCTTGGTGTGCTGATGATCCTCTTCATGATCGTGGTGCTGGTCGGCACCGCGTCGGTCTAGCGGTGAGCTCCGCTACGTCACGCGAGCGCCCGCACAAGGGGCTGACCCCGGAGGGTCGCCGTAAACGGGAGATCCTGTCCTACTCCCGGCGGGGCAGTCGTTTCACCCCCAGCCAACAGCGCGCCTGGGATGCTCACCACGAGGGATGGGTCGTGCCCGAGGAAGCCGTGGACGAGCCGGGATTCACCTGGACCACTTGGTTCGGACGCGAGGCGCCCCTGATCGTCGAGATCGGGCCGGGGGTCGGCGAGGCCACCGGTGTGCTGGCCGCCCTACGCCCGGAGTGCAACGTCCTGGCGCTGGAGGTCTGGCTGCCCGGCGTGGCCGCCGGTCTCGGTGAGGTTGCCGCCGCTGGTGCCGACAACGTCCGGTTCTGCACCGTCGACGCCGCCTGGTGCTTGGCCGAAACCCTCGGCACCGCGTCGCTGCGTGAGGTGTGGACGTTCTTCCCCGACCCGTGGCCCAAGACCAAGCACCACAAACGACGTCTCGTCGACGCGCAGTTCGCTGCGCTGGTCGCGGATCGCCTCGAGCCCGGGGGCCGGTGGCGTCTGGCGACCGATTGGGCGCCGTACGCCGAGCAGATGCACAAGGTGCTCGACGCGGAACCCACTCTCGACGGGGGACCGGTCGAACGATGGGCGGACCGCCCGGTCACGAAGTTCGAACGCAAGGGTGTCGAGGTCGACCGCGACATCGCGGACTTCACCTACACCCGACGATGACGGCCGCCCCCTGATGCCGTGGAGTAGTCCGTGGGAGCCGGATGCGGTCAGCGTCGGTTGACGAGCCGATCCCTGAACGCAGACTCGCGCTGGAGTCGGGTCTGATCGCGTTCTCGGCGTGAGGCGATCACCGCGGCGAGGAAGTCTGCGGCCGTGGTGCCCGGCGGAGGTGCTGGGGAGACGTGCGGCCGCACCTCGTTGGCCAACTGTTCCCCGATCGTCGCCGCCGAAGCGGGGTCGATGCTCGGCAGCCGACCGAGGAACTGACGCACGGCCAGGGCCAGTCCGACCGGCAACGAGGTGATGTCGGCCGACCGCGCCCATGCCGCGAGGTGGGGTGGCATCACGGCCGGCATCGCGAGTTGCAGTTTCACGCGTTCGCGTACGACGTACGTGCCCGCGGCATAGTCGCCCAGCCGCTTGCCGCGGGAACTGAGCAGCATCGAGAAGAACGCCGGCACCCCGGTGAACGCGTAGATCTCGACGAAGCCGATCAGGGATCGAACGAAGGCATGCTGGAAGGAGATGGGACCCGCGTCGTCGCGGACCGTGCGCAGGCCGACCGCCATCTTGCCCAGTGACTTGCCGCGGGTCAGGGTCTCGATCGTCGTCGGGATGATGAGGAAGACGGTGATCACCGTCCCGATGACGGCCACCGTGGCAAGCGCATCGTCGGTGTTCACCGCAGCGACTGCATAGACGATGAGCACGACAGCCAGAGTGAGGACCGTGACCGTCAGATCGATCAAACCGCTGGCCATGCGTGACCCGAGGCCGGCCGGTGGCAGGTCGAGCGCCACCGCTTCCCCGGTCACCAGGTCATCGGTCGTCAGGGTCGCGAACTCCGGTGCTGGCACTCCCGCAGTCTAGGTCGTTCTCCTTGGTTACTGACCGTCGTTACTACTACCCGACCGGTATAGCGGTCCGGTAGTAGTAACGACGGTCAGTAACATGGCGGCTGTGGACCTCGATGCGTACGTGATGGCCCACTCTCGGGACTGGGCGAGGCTGGAAGAACTGACCACGACCCGGAGTCTGACGGGCGCCGAGGCCGATGAACTCGTCGAGCGGTATCAACAGGTCGCGACCCACCTGTCGGTCGTGCGCAGTTCGGCACCCGACGGCGCCCTGATCGCCCACCTGTCGTCCCTGTTGTCGCGCGCTCGCAACCGGGCGGTCGGCACACGAGTCGGGAGTTGGGCCAGCATCGGGTCGTTCTTCACCGAGCGGTTCCCGGCGGCGCTCTATCGGCTGCGCCGGTGGTGGCTGTGGACGATCGCGGCCAACGTGGTCGTCACCGGGGCCATGATGCTGTGGTTCCTGGCCAACCCGACGGTGGAGCAGAGCCTGCTCGCCCCCGAGGAGATCAACCAGTTGGTGAACAACGACTTCGAGGGCTACTACAGCGAATTCGCGGCCAGCAACTTCACCGCCCAGGTCTGGGTCAACAACGCCTGGGTCGCCGCCCTGTGTATCGCCCTGGGGGTGCTCGGGGCTCCGGTGCTCTACCTGCTGTTCCAGAACGTGCTGAACCTCGCCATCGTCGGCTCGATCATGATCAACAACGACCGGGGCAGTCTGTTCTGGGGGCTCATCCTCCCGCACGGGTTGCTCGAACTCACCGCCGTCTTCGTGGCCGGCGGGGTCGGCCTACGGCTGTTCTGGTCCTGGATCGAACCCGGAGACCTCACGCGCACCGCGTCGATGGCCAGGGAGGGTCGTACGGCGGCCACGGTGGCTCTGGGACTGGTCGTGGTGCTGCTGATCAGCGGCGTCATCGAGGGCTTCGTGACGCCCTCACCGTTGCCCACGTGGGCCCGGGTCTGCATCGGCATCGTCGCCGAAACGGTCTTCTTCGCCTACGTCTTCATCCTCGGCCGCAACGCGGTGAACCGGGGCTTCACCGGTGACCTGGACGCCGCGCTCCTCGAGGACCGGGTCGCCACCCAGGCCTGAGCTCCCGCCTCAACCAGCGCCAGGTCGGAGCGTCAGAGCAGACCGCGGGCCTTCAGGGCCAGGTAGTGATCGGCGAGGGCCGGCGGCAACGATTCGGCGTCCGCGTCGATCACGTCGACGCCGAGACGGCCGAGGAGTTCCGATGTGCGCTGTCGGCGTCGCAGCACCTGCTCGGCCGCTGCGGCGTCGTACACCTCGTCGATGGACCCTCGGGTCGACGCCAACGCGTCCAGGGCGGGATCGCGGACCGAGGCGAGGACGACCCGGTGGTGCCGGGTCAGGGTGGGGAGGACCCGCAACAGGCCCTCTTCGATCGCCGAGGACTCCAGGGGCGTGAGGAGCACGACCAGGGCCCGCTGCTTGCCGAAGCTCTGGACCGCGCCGGCCAACGCGTCCCAGTCGGCCTCGGCGATGACCGCCTCGAGATCAGCCATCGCGTCCTGGAGCTTGGACGACACGTCCTTGGACCCGGCTGAACGCAGTCGGGATCGGACACGTCGGTCACCGGCGACGAAGTCGATCCGGTCCCCGGCCCGGGCCGCGAGCGCGGCCAGGAGCAGAGCGGCGTCCATCGCGGAGTCCAACCGGGGTACGTCGTCGACCCGGCCCGCCGAGGTACGTGAGGTGTCGAGGACCAGAACCACGCGGCGGTCGCGCTCGGGCTGCCAGGTACGGACCACCACGTTGCGGTTCCGAGCCGAGGCACGCCAGTCGATGGAACGTACGTCGTCCCCCCGGACGTACTCACGCAGCGAGTCGAACTCGGTGCCGGCGCCCCGGATACGGACCGCCGAACGACCGTCCAGATCGCGAAGTCTGGCCAGCCGGGAGGGGAGATGCTTGCGGGACTCGAAGGGCGGCAGCGAACGGACCGACCCCGGCACCTCGATGGTCTGCTGCCGAGCCACGAGCCCGAGCGGACCGAGGATCCGCACCGTGAGGCCCAGGGCGCGCAGGTCCCCTCGTCGGGTCGGCCGTAGGGGCGTGCGGATGAGCAGGCGGTCGCCGGGGGAGATGCCCACCCGGTGCCGGTTGCCGGTGGCGCCCGCCGAGGGCTGCCAGGCGTCGCGGACCAGAGCGCGGACCTTCCGCGTTCCCTGGTTGGCCACGACCACCTCGGAGCAGGTCTCGTGACCCAGGCGCACGGTACCGATGGATCGACGGGTCAACCCGAGCGAGGAAGGTCGTGGGGCAAGCAGCCAGTCGATCAGGGACACCAGCACGACCACCAACAGCCAGAGCCACACGGTGCTCAGGACGGGTCGCAGGACGACGGGCCCGATGCCCAGAGCGAGCAGTGCGACCAGGCGCCCGGTGACGACCATCAGCGGGGAACCGGTACCGAACCCAGGGCGGAGGCCAGCACCTGAGCGACGTCCACCCCTTCCAGCTCGGCCTCGGGACGAAGCCCCAGCCGGTGGACCAGGGTGGCATTGGCCAGGGACTTCACGTCGTCGGGCGTGACGAAGTCCCGACCGCTGAGCCAGGCCCAGGCCCGCGCCGAACGCAGCAACGAGGTCGCTCCCCGGGGGCTGACCCCCAGAGACAGAGAGGGCGATTCGCGGGTCGCCCGGGCGATGTCGACGATGTAGCCAGCCACCTCGGGGGAGACCTGCACCTTCCTCACGGCAACCTGGCCCGCCTCGATGTCGGCAGCGCCCGCCACGGCTCGCACTCCCGCCCCCGCGACGTCGCGGGGGTCGAAACCGCCGGCGTGACGACGCAGGATCTCCAGTTCCTGCTCCCGCTCGGGGATCGGCAGCACGACCTTCAACAGGAAACGGTCCAACTGCGCCTCGGGCAGCGGGTAGGTGCCTTCGTACTCGACCGGGTTCTGGGTGGCGGCCACCAGGAAGGGTCGGGGCAACTGGCGCGAAACGCCGTCCACCGAGACCTGCCCCTCCTCCATGGCCTCCAGCAGCGCCGACTGGGTCTTCGGGGGAGTCCGGTTGATCTCGTCGGCGAGGAGCAGATTGGTGAACACCGGCCCCTCGCGGAAGCTCAGTTCGCCGGCCGAGGAGGCGATCACCATGGAACCGGTGATGTCGCCCGGCATCAGGTCGGGGGTGAACTGCACGCGCGACGTACTGACCGACAGGGATTCGGCCAGGGTGCGGACCAACAGGGTCTTGGCCGTCCCGGGGACCCCCTCCATCAGCACGTGCCCGCCACACAGCAACGCCACCAGCAGACCGGAGACCGCGGCGTCCTGGCCGACGACCGCCTTGGCGACCTCGGTGCGCACCGCAGCGAGCCGCTCACGGGCGTCACCAGCAGGGGCGGGCGGGGAAGCGGGCTCATAGGGGGGCTGTTCGTGTTGACTGGGGGTTTCGCTCATGGGGTGTGTGCCTCTCTGTCGATCTCGGCCAGGTCGTTGGCCAACGTGATCAGGTCTCGATCGTTGCTCGGTACGGGGGCGTGGGTGCCCAACAGGGCGGCGACCTCGGCCTCGGTTCGCCCCAGGTGGCGAGCGAGGTCGCGGATCAGGGTGTCCTCGGGGGTGCCACGACCCAACCGCAGACGCTCAGCGGCCCGACGACGGGCCGCCTGGCGCAGCGCTGCAGCGGCGTGGGCTCGGTCGCCGGCTCGACGGTAGAGGCGACCCCGACTGCGGGTCGTCTCGATCGCCTTGATGACCACGGGGAGCGGCTCGCTGGCGAGGGGACCGAATCGACGGCCCCGCCAGAGGATCAGGGCCAGACCCGACAGGGCGGCCAGCCACAGACCCGGCATGATCCACCGCGGGATGAGGCTCGACAGGGTCGTGGACTCGCCGGCGATCACGTCGCGGAAGTCGGGGACGTACCACACCAGACGCTCGCGCTGACCCAACGTGCGCAGGGCGATGGCGGCGTTGTCGGCGCGCAGGATCTGGTCGTTGGTCAGCGACCGGCCACCGCCGAAGAAAAGCGCAGGCCCGTTGGACAGCAGCACGGAGCGGCCGTCCTGGCTGAAGCAGCCGTCGGACCCCGGGTAGGTGTAGGCACTGTCCACCTCGAGGGTGAGCCCGTCGAGGTCTGCGAGTCCGCACTGCGCCGTACGACCGTCGTTCAGGCCGTCCCGAGAAGGCGTGGGGAGACCGGGGAAGGCATCGACGGTGCCCGGCCCGGCGTCCACGACGATCAGGGTGGCCCCCGCGGTGTCGTCCACCAGTCGCTCCACCGTGCTGGGCCCCAGGTTCTGTGTCGAGGTGACCACCACCGTCGCATCAGCGCCGGCCGACGCGCTGGCCAGCGCGTCGGCGGAACGCACGATCTGTACGTCGACGCCTTCGTTGCCGAGCACCTGGGCCAACGCCTGGGCACCGCCCAGGCCCGGGTTCTGCGGATCGAGATCGTTTCCGTTCGCCACCCCGTCCTGGGAGAGGACCACGACCAGCACGGCGGCGAGGAGGGCCAGGGTGATCACCACAGTGGCCCGGCGGCGCTTCAACCAGGCCAGGGCGGCCCTCCCCGGAGGAGGGGTGCGCACCTCGGTGGCGACAGGTGAGGCGTTCATCGCACGCTCGCCATCTCGTCGTCGAGGGCCAGGACGTCGAGCGCCTGCTCCCTGGTGGCCGAGCGGTCGCCGTACAGAACGGCATCGAACAGGTTCGCGCTGAGGTCCATCCGCGCGCGCTGGTGGGGGTACTCGCGCGCCAGGACCTGACTGACCTCGTGAGCGGTGGTGCCGGGGGAGTCCTCCAAA
This sequence comes from Nocardioides salsibiostraticola, assembly GCF_054783655.1. Taxonomy (NCBI): domain Bacteria; kingdom Bacillati; phylum Actinomycetota; class Actinomycetes; order Propionibacteriales; family Nocardioidaceae; genus Nocardioides; species Nocardioides salsibiostraticola. The sequence goes on from NZ_BAAGQD010000003.1 coordinate 64,515, forward strand.
CGGCCACGCTCGACCTGTCGTACGGCCAGGGCCCGGAAGGCCTCGACCACGGCGTCCTCGAACCGACTCTGGGCCATGGCCTCTTCGGCGCGCAGGCGCAGTTGGTCGGCGGTCACGATCTCGTCGGTGAGCACGGCCCGGGTCGTGGCGTCGGCCGTGGTGCTCCGCCGCGCACGCGACGCCAACCAACCCAGGGCGAGGACCAACGCCAGGAGGACGAGCATCGCCGCGAAGGTCGGCAGTGCCCCGATGTTCGACGCCGCGTTGATCCCGCCGTCGATGCGGCGCATGATGGCGTTGAGCAGGCGCTCCAGCAGGTTCTGGTCGTTGTAGCGGGGCTCGAGCAGTTCTCGCCGGAGCAGCGACCGACCTTCGTCCGAGGACGGGTCGAGGGGTGGGTCCAGTCGCAGAAGAGTCCCGAGGGCTCCTGTCGTCTGCCCGGCCGACCCGGACATCACGAGACGGTGATCCCAGCCTGTCGCATCAGTTCGATGTCGTAGGCCTCCTTGCGCATCCTCTGGTCGAGGTACTGGGTGGAGGCGACCGTCGCGGTGAAAGGAGCCACGAAGGCCGTGGTGATCACCGAGCTGATTGCTTGGCTCAGCACCAGGATCAACAGGGCGTACTGCGGCACCGCGAGCATCACGACATTACCCACGATCCCCACAGGAAAGGCGAGGAGGTTGCCGGCGATGCTGGCGATCAACAAGGTCAGCAGCGCGATCCCGAAGGTCCGCCAGAACTGTCGAGCCGTCAAGCGGTAGCCACGAGCGATCGCCCCGAACACCCCGACGTCCTCGAGCATGAGCACCGGTGCGGGCAGGTAGTAGAACCGAATCCAGAAGTACGCCATCGCGGCGAGGAACAACGGAACACTGATGACGCCCCAGAGGACGATGGGCAACACGGCATCGGAGCCGATGACCACTCCGACCCATGCCAGCACGTAGATGGTGAGCAGCAGGAGAGCCGCCGCGTTGATCAACAGGGTCAGCCCCACCAGACGCCACCGCTTGCCCCGGGTAGCGGCCCACGCCTCGCCCAGGCTGAGCCGGCGCCCCACGGCAGCGGCCGCCGTGACGTGCGCGATCATCCCGGTCACGAAGATCAGTCCGAACTGGAGCAGGAACAAACCGGTGAACAGCGACCCGAAGGATCCCACCAGCCCGACGATCTCTTCGGTCGTCGCGTCTACCGAAGCCTCCCCACTCACGTCCAGAGCCGTGCCGATCGTGAAGCTCAGGACGGCGGTCACCAGGATGGGGATGGTCATCGTGATGGCCGCGACCAGTACGGCGGCCCCGACGGTCGCCCTGGGATTGAACCGGATGATCCGGAAGGCGCCGTCGTACATGTCGCCGAGCCCGAGGGGTCGTAACGGCAGGGCGCCGGGTTTGTGGGCGGCTCCCAGCATCCCGGGAGTGGGCCGCCAGGGGCCCTGGGGTGCCGGACCGGGGTGCGGCGCGAACGGCCCGGGCTGACTGCCCCCGGGTGACGGCGGCGGTGCGCCGGGCGGCGGAGGCGTGGCCCCCCAACCGGGCGCGGGCTGACCGGGCTCGGGTTGATACCCGGGGGGTGGGGGAGGGGGCGACCCGGTCGCGGATTCGTGGCTCGGCCCGGTCGGTGGTTGTTGTTCGGACATATCTCCCTCACGCTATCGAGTTGCGTCATCTTGTCACTGACGTCCGGGGCGGGCCGCGCCGAGGCGGATTCCCCGTAACGGAGGTCCCATGGCACCCTGGGGGCAGGCTGGATGTCGCTGGGAGAGATCGGTGCGGGCCGGACTGGAACGAGCTTCCCGGTTCGATTTGGTACGACCACAGATCTCTGCCAAGATATCCAGGTTGCTCCGGCGGGTCGTCGGGGCGCGGCATACCTTGACTACTGAATCGTGTCTCCCAGCTCAGCAAGTTCAGCGTGGAGCGAGATAGGTAGTACGCAGGTGCGTTCGCGTCATACCGGGAGACCCGATCAGTCTGATGAAATTCCGTCAGGCACCCACAGCCACATAACGCAGATCCTGGTCTCGCGTCGCGAATTACGAGCGACACGCCCGACCGCGGGGGTCGGCGGGGTGAGGGTGAGCAGCAGGAGAGACCGACTCAAACCGGAGGACGTCTCGGACCGAAACGCGGCCCACACGCAAGCAGCTCTACAGAGTAAGGACGAGAGAGACCTATGGCGGGACAGAAGATCCGCATCAGGCTCAAGGCCTATGACCACGAGGTGATCGACACCTCGGCGCGCAAGATCGTTGACACGGTGACCCGTACGGGCGCGAAGGTCGCAGGCCCGGTGCCGTTGCCGACCGAGAAGAACGTCTACTGCGTCATTCGCTCGCCCCACAAGTACAAGGACAGCCGCGAGCACTTCGAGATGCGTACGCACAAGCGCCTCATCGACATCATCGATCCGACCCCGAAGACAGTCGACTCGCTCATGCGACTCGACCTGCCTGCCGGCGTCGACATCGAGATCAAGCTCTAGGTCAGGGACGGAGAACGAGCCATGACTGTTGAACGCAATGTGAAGGGCCTCCTGGGCACCAAGTTGGGCATGACCCAACTGTGGGACGAGAACAACCGAGTCGTCCCGGTGACCGTCATCGACGCCCGCACCAACGTGATCACCCAGGTCCGTCAGCCCTCCACCGATGGCTACAACGCCATCCAGGTCGGTTTCGGCGAGATCGAGGGCCGTAAGGTCAACAAGCCCCAGTCCGGTCACTTCGCGAAGGCGGGCACCACGCCGCGTCGCCACGTGGTCGAGATCCGTACCGCCGACGCGTCGGAGTACACGATCGGCCAGGAGGTCTCGGTCGAGACCTTCGAGCCGGGTCAGATCATCGACGTGACGGGGACCAGCAAGGGCAAGGGCTTCGCCGGTGTCATGAAGCGTCACGGCTTCCACGGCGTCGGCGCATCCCACGGTGCCCACAAGAACCACCGCAAGCCCGGCTCCATCGGCGCCTGCGCGACCCCCGGTCGCGTGTTCAAGGGTGTTCGCATGGCCGGCCGGATGGGTTCGGACACCGTCACCACCCAGAACGTCACCGTTCACGCCGTGGACGTCGACCGGGGCCTGATCCTGCTCAAGGGTGCCGTTCCCGGCCCCAAGGGTGGCGTCATCGTCCTGCGTACGGCCGCGAAGAAGCAGGAGGTCTGAGCATGGCTACCAACACCGTCAAGGTCGATCTGCCCGCGGAGATCTTCGCCGCCAAGATCAACGTCGCCCTGATTCACCAGGTCGTCGTCGCCCAGCAGGCTGCGGCCCGCCAGGGAACCCACTCCACCAAGACCCGCGGCGAGGTTCGCGGCGGTGGACGCAAGCCCCACAAGCAGAAGGGCACCGGCCGCGCCCGTGCGGGCTCGACCCGCGCACCGCAGTGGACCGGTGGTGGCGTCGTACACGGCCCCAAGCCGCGCGACTACGACCAGCGCACTCCCAAGAAGATGAAGGCCGCCGCCCTGCGCGGAGCCCTCTCGGACCGGGCCGCCAACGGTCGGATCCACGTTCTCTCCTCGCTCGTCGAGGGTGACGCCCCGTCGACCAAGTCGGCTCTGGCCGCCCTGGCCGGCCTCGAGGTCAACGGACGCAACCGCTTCATGGTGGTCCTCGAGCGCACCGACACCGTCAACTGGCTCTCCCTGCGCAACGCGCAGGAGGTCCACATCGTCGCCGTCGACCAGCTGAACACCTACGACGTCCTGGCTTCGGACGACGTGGTCTTCACCGAAGGCGCCTATGACGCCCTCGTCAGCGGCTCCTACAAGACCGCATCGACGAAGAAGGAGGCCGAGCAGAAGTGAGCACCCTGCACAAGGACCACCGCGACATCCTGATCGCACCCGTGGTTTCCGAGAAGAGCTACGGCCTCCTCGACGCCAACAAGTACACCTTCCTCGTGAGTCCCGACTCCAACAAGACCGAGATCAAGATCGCGGTCGAAAAGGTGTTCAACGTCAAGGTGACCTCGGTCAACACGATCAATCGCAAGGGCAAGACGCGGCGTACCCGCAACGGCCTGGGTAAGCGCAAGGACACCAAGCGCGCGATCGTCAGCCTCGCCGAGGGCCACCGCATCGACATCTTCGGAGGCCCGGTCTCCTGACCGGGCATCGATAGGACAGGTTGAAAGATGGCTATCCGTAAGTACAAGCCGACCACCCCGGGCCGTCGTGGCTCGTCGGTCGCCGACTTCGTCGAGATCACCCGTACCACGCCCGAGAAGTCGCTGACGCGTCCGCTGCCCAAGAAGGGCGGCCGCAACAACCAGGGCCGGATCACCACCCGGCACCAGGGCGGCGGTCACAAGCGTGCCTACCGCGTCATCGACTTCCGTCGCTATGACAAGGACGGGATCCCGGCCAAGGTCGCTCACATCGAGTACGACCCCAACCGCACCGCTCGCATCGCGCTGCTGCACTTCGCAGACGGCGAGAAGCGCTACATCATCGCTCCCAAGGACCTTTCCCAGGGGACGATGATCGAGTCCGGCGTCGGGGCCGACATCAAGCCCGGCAACAACCTGCCGCTGCGCAACATCCCGGTCGGTACGACCATCCACTGTGTGGAGTTGCGTCCCGGTGGCGGTGCCAAGATCGCTCGCTCGGCCGGCAACTCGGCCCAGCTCGTCGCCCGTGAAGGGTCCCGCGCCACACTGCGGATGCCCTCGGGTGAGATGCGATTCGTCGACGTGCGCTGCCGCGCCACCGTCGGTGAGGTCGGCAACGCCGAACAGTCCAACATCAACTGGGGCAAGGCCGGCCGGATGCGTTGGAAGGGCAAGCGCCCGACCGTCCGCGGTGTTGTCATGAACCCGGTCGACCACCCGCACGGTGGTGGCGAGGGCAAGACCTCCGGTGGTCGTCACCCGGTCTCGCCGTGGGGCCAGCCTGAAGGCCGTACGCGTAAGCGCAAGGCCAGCGACTCCCAGATCATCCGCCGCCGCAAGTCCGGCAAGAAGCGCTAGGAAGTTAGAGATGCCTCGCAGCCTGAAAAAGGGTCCCTTCGTGGACGACCACCTCATGAAGAAGGTGGACGCGGAGAACGACAAGGGTTCCCACAACGTGATCAAGACGTGGTCGCGCCGCTCCATGATCGTGCCGGCCATGATCGGCCACACGCTCGCGGTGCACGACGGACGCAAGCACATCCCGGTCTTCGTCACCGACTCGATGGTCGGTCACAAGCTCGGCGAGTTCGCGCCCACCCGCACCTACCGCGGGCACGTCAAGGACGACCGAAAGGGGAAGCGTCGATGAGCACCACCGAACGCCGGCGTACCAGCGCCCGTCGCAACACCCTGCTCGGCGACCAGCCCGGCTCCTTCGCCAGCGCGCGCTTCGTGCGCATCACGCCGATGAAGGCCCGCCGAGTCGTGGACCTGGTCCGCGGCATGCCCGTCGAGGACGCACTCAGCTTGCTGAAGTTCGCCCCGCAGGCGGCCTCCGAGACGGTCTACAAGATCCTCGAGAGCGCGATCGCCAACGCCGAGTCGACCGAGGGTCTGGACGCTGGTGACCTCATCGTGTCCAACTGTCAGGTCGACGAGGGCCCGACGATGAAGCGCTGGCGCCCCCGGGCCCAGGGCCGGGCCACGCGGATCAACAAGCGCACCAGCCACATCACCGTGGTGGTTCAGCCCGCTGACGTGGTTGCCGCAGCCAAGCTCAAGACCAAGAAGAACGGACGGAGTGCCTGATGGGCCAGAAGATCAACCCGAACGGCTTCCGCCTCGGAATCTCGACCGACCACAAGTCGCGTTGGTACGCCGACAAGCTCTACAAGGCCTATGTGGGCGAAGACGTCGCGATCCGCAAGTTGCTCTCCAAGGGCATGGAGCGGGCAGGCATCTCCAAGGTGGAGATCGAGCGCACCCGTGAGCGGGTCCGCGTCGACATCCACACCGCCCGTCCCGGCATCGTCATCGGTCGCCGTGGCGCCGAGGCCGACCGCATCCGCGGCGAGCTCGAGAAGCTCACCGGCAAGCAGGTCCAGCTGAACATTCTCGAGGTCAAGAGCCCCGAGATCGATGCCCAGCTGGTCGCTCAGGGTGTCGCCGAGCAGCTCGCCGGTCGTGTGCAGTTCCGTCGTGCCATGCGCAAGGCCATGCAGACCTCCATGCGTTCGGGCGCCAAGGGCATCCGGATCCAGTGCTCGGGTCGTCTCAACGGCGCCGAGATGTCCCGCACCGAGTTCTACCGTGAGGGTCGCGTTCCGTTGCACACCCTGCGTGCGGACATCGACTACGGGTTCTACGAGGCCAAGACCACCTTCGGCCGCATCGGCGTGAAGGTCTGGATCTACAAGGGCGAGGTCGCCGGCACCCGTGCCGAGCGTCAGGCCCAGGCCGCAGCGCGTGCCGGTGTCCCCGGCCGCGGCGGTGCCCGTCCCCAGCGTGGCGGCGAGCGCCCCACCCGCGGATCCCGTGGAGACCGTCCCACCCGGGCCGACCGCGAGACCACCGCCCCCTCAAGCCAGCCGAGCACGTCGACTGCACCCGCGGCCGATGCAGCTTCCAGCGCGGCCCCCGCGGCCAGCGATGCCGGGAAGGAGAGCTGACCATGTTGATGCCACGCAGGGTCAAGCACCGTAAGCAGCACCACCCCAAGCGCCGCGGCGCGGCCAAGGGCGGCACCACGCTCGCGTTCGGCGACTACGGGATCCAGGCCGTCGAGGGTCACTATGTGACCAACCGACAGATCGAGTCCGCTCGTATCGCCATGACCCGTCACATCAAGCGCGGCGGAAAGGTGTGGATCAACATCTACCCCGACCGCCCGCTGACCAAGAAGCCGGCCGAGACCCGGATGGGTTCCGGTAAGGGTTCACCCGAGTGGTGGATCGCCAACGTCAAGCCCGGCCGTGTCATGTTCGAACTCTCCGGTGTCGATGAGGAGACTGCTCGCGAGGCCATGCGCCGCGCGATGCACAAGCTCCCGATGAAGTGCCGGTACATCTCTCGAGAGGCGGGTGACTTCTGATGGCTCAGGGCACCAAGGCGCACGAGCTCGACGACTTCAACAACGTCGACCTCGAAGCGAAGCTGCGCGAGGCCAAGGAGGAGCTTTTCAACCTCCGCTTCCAGGCGGCCACCGGCCAACTGGAGAGCCACGGCCGACTGCGCACAGTCAAGAAGGACATTGCCCGGATCTACACCGTGGTGCGTGAGCGTGAGCTCGGGATTCGCACCGCTCCGGACTCAGAAAGCCCCAACGCCACAGATGAGGAAGAGGCGAGCGCGTGAGCGAGAACACCGAGGCAACCACGCCCGCGGACTCCGGATCGGCCGAGCGCAACGCGCGTAAGGTCCGTGAAGGCCTGGTCGTGAGCGACAAGATGGACAAGACCGTCGTGGTCACCGTCGAGGACCGTGTCAAGCACGCCCTCTACGGCAAGGTGCTGCGTCGTACGAGCAAGTTGAAGGCTCACGATGAGCCCAACGCCTGCGGCGTCGGCGACCGTGTCCTGATCATGGAGACCCGTCCCCTCTCAGCCACGAAGCGCTGGCGCGTCGTGGAGATTCTGGAGAAGGCCAAGTGATTCAGCAAGAGTCGAGGATGAAGGTTGCCGACAACACCGGCGCCAAGGAGATCCTCTGCATTCGTGTGCTCGGTGGCTCCGGTCGCCGGTACGCCGGCATCGGTGACGTCATCGTCGCGACCGTCAAGGACGCGATTCCTGGCGGAAACGTCAAGAAGGGCGACGTCGTCAAGGCCGTCATCGTGCGCACTGTCAAGGAACGCCGTCGTCCCGACGGTTCCTACATCAAATTCGACGAGAACGCGGCTGTGATCCTCAAGACCGACGGCGAGCCACGCGGCACCCGCATCTTCGGTCCCGTGGGCCGCGAGCTTCGCGACAAGAAGTTCATGAAGATCATCTCGCTGGCTCCGGAGGTGCTCTGATGGGAAAGAACTCTGTGAACATCAAGAAGGGTGACACCGTCAAGGTGATCGCTGGCAAGGACAAGGGCGCCGAGGGCAAGGTCATCAAGGTCTTGCGTGAGGACCACCGGGTCATCGTCGAAGGTGTGAACCGCATCAAGAAGCACACCAAGGTGGTCAACCAGGGCGGTCGCGCCGGCACCACCGGCGGCATCATCACCACCGAGGCTGCCATCCACGTGTCCAACGTGATGCTGGTCGAGGGTGATGGCGTGACTCGGATCGGCTTCCGCCGTGACGAGGTCACCAAGCGTCGCCCCGACGGTTCGACGTACAACTCGACCCGCAGCGTCCGCATCTCGCGCAAGACCGGTGAGGAGATCTGATGACCGAGACCCAGACCGAGGAAGGCACGGCCACCGAGGCCCCAGCCGTCCCGCGACTGAAGACCCGCTACCGCGAAGAGATCCTTCCGGCGCTGCAGTCCGAGTTCGAAATCACCAACGTCATGCAGGTGCCCGGCCTGACCAAGATCGTGGTCAACATGGGTGTCGGTGAGGCTGCTCGCGACTCGAAGCTGATCGAGGGCGCCATCCGCGACCTGACCACGATCACCGGTCAGAAGCCGTCGGTGACCAAGGCCCGCAAGTCCATCGCCCAGTACAAGCTGCGCGAAGGCATGCCGATCGGTACCCACGTGACGTTGCGTGGAGACCGCATGTGGGAGTTCCTCGACCGCCTGCTGTCCCTGGCCCTGCCGCGTATCCGCGACTTCCGTGGACTCTCGGCCAACCAGTTCGACGGCAACGGCAACTACACGTTCGGTCTGACCGAGCAGGTCATGTTCCACGAGATCGACCAGGACAAGGTCGACCGTCAGCGGGGCATGGACATCACGGTCGTCACCACGGCGACCACCGACGACCATGGCCGGGCGCTGCTCAAGCAGCTCGGTTTCCCGTTCAAGGAAGGCAACTGACATGGCGAAGACTTCGCTGAAGGTCAAGGCGGCTCGTAAGCCCAAGTTCGCCGTGCGCGGGTACACCCGTTGCCAGCGCTGCGGTCGCCCCAAGGCGGTCTACCGCAAGTTCGGCCTGTGCCGGATCTGCTTGCGTGAAATGGCCCACCGTGGCGAGCTCCCCGGAGTCACCAAGTCCTCTTGGTGATCCGAGTCCGCCGCTGGTCGAGACTGTCGAGACCACTCCATACCAACCGCTGAAGGTCCGTTCGGACGTAGTCCGCGTGGAAACCACAGAAGAGAGAGAACACAACCGCAATGACGATGACTGACCCGATTGCAGACATGCTCACGCGTCTGCGCAACGCCAACACGGCGTTCCACGACGAGGTCGCAATGCCCTACAGCAAGTTGAAGCAGGGCGTTGCTGAGATCCTCAAGCAGGAGGGGTACATCACCTCCTTCTCCGTCGCCGACAACGAGGGTGTGGGCCAGACCCTCACCGTCGTGCTGAAGTACGGCCGCAACCGTGAGCGTTCGCTCGCCGGTGTGCGCCGGATCAGCAAGCCCGGACTGCGCGTCTACGCCAAGTCCACCGGCCTGCCCAAGGTGCTCGGCGGCCTCGGTGTCGCGATCATCTCGACCAGCCAAGGGCTACTCACCGACCGCCAGGCGAACCAGAAGGGCGTAGGTGGGGAAGTCCTCGCCTACGTCTGGTAACCCGGACCTACGAGACCAGAGGAGATATACAGCATGTCGCGTATTGGCAAGCTCCCCATCGCGGTCCCGTCCGGTGTGACCGTGACCATCGACCAGGCGCACGTGACGGTCAAGGGCCCCAAGGGCACCCTGTCGCACACCGTGGCCGCACCGATCACGGTGACCCAGAACGACGGCGTCCTCGACGTCAACCGCCCCGACGACGAGCGTGAGAGCAAGGCCCTGCACGGGCTGAGCCGCACGTTGGTCAACAACATGGTCGTCGGAGTCACCGACGGCTACGAGAAGAAGCTCGAGATCGTCGGAGTCGGCTACCGGGTCCTGTCCAAGGGCCCCACGCAGCTGGAGTTCCAGCTCGGCTACTCCCACTCGATCACCTTCGACGCGCCGGAGGGCATCACCTTCGCCGTCGAGACCCCCACCAAGATGGCGGTCAACGGGATCGACAAGCAGCTCGTCGGCGAGACCGCCGCGAACATTCGCAAACTGCGCAAGCCCGAGCCCTACAAGGGCAAGGGCGTGCGTTACGCCGGCGAGCTAGTCCGCCGCAAGGTCGGAAAGGCTGGTAAGTGACATGGCGATCTCTCTGAGGCACAACAAGAACACCGCGACGCGTCAGCGTTCGCGTCTGCTGCGCCAGAAGCGTGGGCGCAAGAAGATCTCCGGTACGGCCGAACGACCGCGTCTCGTGGTCACCCGGTCCACCAAGCACATCAGTGTCCAGGTGGTCGACGACCTCGTGGGCAAGACCGTGGCGTACGCCTCGACGATGGAAGCCGACCTGCGCTCCTTCGACGGGGACAAGACGGCCAAGGCGAAGAAGGTCGGCGAGCTCGTCGCCGAGCGGGCCAAGACGGCCGGGATCGATGGCGTGGTCTTCGACCGCGCTGGCAACAAGTACCACGGCCGGATCGCGGCCCTAGCCGATGGCGCCCGCGAGGGCGGCCTGACCTTCTGATGGTCAAGTCAGTACGGAAAGAGGGAAGAGACTCATGAGTGGAGCTCAGCGTGGACAGCGCGCCGGGGGCCAGGGCGGCGGCCGTGGTCGTGACGGTGGTCGCGGACAGGGCGCCGACAAGAACCAGTATGTCGAGCGCGTCGTGGCCATCAACCGTGTCGCGAAGGTCGTCAAGGGTGGTCGTCGGTTCAGCTTCACCGCTCTGGTCGTCGTCGGTGACGGCGACGGACTGGTAGGCGTCGGATACGGCAAGGCCAAGGAGGTGCCCGCGGCGATCGCCAAGGGCGTCGAGGAGGCGAAGAAGAGCTTCTTCCGCGTTCCTCGCGTGCAGGGCACCATCCCCCACCCCGTCCAGGGCGAGAAGGCGGCCGGTGTCGTGATGCTGCGTCCCGCCGCTCCTGGTACCGGTGTGATTGCTGGTGGACCCGTGCGTGCGGTGCTCGAGTGCGCCGGCATCCACGACATCCTGAGCAAGTCGCTCGGGTCGTCGAACCAGATCAACATCGTGCACGCCACCGTCGAGGCCCTCCGCATGTTGGAGACGCCCGAGTCGGTTGCGGCACGTCGCGGACTGACCGTCGAGCAGGTGGCCCCGGCCGCCCTGCTGCGGGCTCGCGCCCAAGGCGAGGCCGACGCGAAGGAAGCCGCTTCGGGGGTGTCCTCCTGATGGCGCAGTTGAAGGTGCAACAGCTCAAGTCGACGATCGGCTGCAAGCCCAATCAGCGCGAGACCATTCGCTCGCTGGGGCTCAAGCGGATCGGCGACACCGTGATCAAGGAAGACCGCCCGGAGATCCGCGGAATGGTCCACACCGTTCGTCACCTGGTGACGTTCGAGGAGGTCGAGTGACATGACGCTGAAACTTCACCACTTGCGTCCCGCCCCCGGGGCCAAGACCGCCAAGACCCGCGTGGGTCGCGGTGAGGCCTCCAAGGGCAAGACCGCAGGACGAGGCACCAAGGGCACCAAGGCTCGTAACCAGGTTCCCGCCGCGTTCGAGGGTGGGCAGATGCCCCTTCACATGCGGCTGCCGAAGCTCAAGGGCTTCAAGAACCCGTTCAAGGTCGAGTTCCAGGTCGTCAACCTCGACCGGATCAGCTCGCTGTTCCCCGAGGGCGGCGACGTCACCGTGGATGAGCTCATCTCGCGTGGGGCGGTCCGCAAGGGCTACCCCGTCAAGGTGCTCGGCCAGGGTGACCTGACCGTCAAGGTCGCCGTGAGCGCGAACGCCTTCTCCGGTTCGGCGAAGGACAAGATCGAAGCAGCCGGAGGATCGACCACCGTCGTATGACGGTTCGGCTTCGCCTGTCACGCCCCCGGGCGTAAGGACACGGTTCGTTCTGCGAGCCGTGTCCTTGGTCAGCCCCTGTTAGGCTTCGGACTTGCGACCCTCCCGGGAAGCAAGTCCGGAGACCTGACGGAGGGTCCCCAATCTGCTGCAGAAAGAGGATCTCGTGCTCAGTGCGTTCCTGAACGCATTCCGGACACCGGACTTGCGGCGCAAGCTGCTGTTCGTCCTGATGATCGTCACCATCTTCCGTGCCGGATCTCAGATCCCCGCTCCGGGTGTGAACGTGGCCAACGTCCAGCGGTGTCTCGGTGATCAGGCCAACAATGAGGGTGTCTACAACCTCATCAACCTGTTCTCCGGCGGCGCGCTGCTCCAGTTGACGATCTTCGCGCTCGGGATCATGCCTTACATCACCGCCAGCATCATCCTGCAGCTGCTCGTCGTGGTCATCCCACGGCTCGAAGCGCTGAAGAAGGAGGGTCAGGCGGGTCAGACGAAGATCACTCAGTACACCCGTTACCTCACCCTCGGCCTAGCGCTCCTTCAGGCCACCGGCATCGTGGCCTTGGCCCGGTCGGGCGGACTGTTGCAGTGTGACCAACCGCTGCTGCACAGCAACGACACCTCGACCTTCCTGGTCATGGTCGTGACCATGACGGCGGGCACCGCGGTCATCATGTGGCTCGGCGAGCTCATCACCGACCGCGGCGTCGGCAACGGTATGTCGATCCTGATCTTCTGCCAGGTCGTCGCCACCTTCCCCGTCGCCTTGTGGCAGGTCCAGAAGTCGCAGGGACCGTGGGTCTTCTCCATCGTGATCGCGGTGGGTCTGGTGATCGTCGCGGCGGTCATCTTCATCGAACAGTCCCAGCGTCGGATCCCGGTCCAGTACGCCCGCCGGATGGTCGGGCGGAAGATGTTCGGTGGCTCCTCGACGTACATTCCGCTCAAGGTCAACCAGGCCGGCATCATCCCGGTCATCTTCGCCTCGTCGATGCTCTATCTCCCGGCCATGGCCGTGCAGTTCAACCCCAACACCGAGAACCCGGTGCTGATCTTCGTCTCCCGCTACTTCGTCGGAGGTGGACATCCGCTCTACATGGCGACGTTCTTCGGGCTCATCGTCTTCTTCACCTACTTCTACGTGTCGATCACCTTCAACCCCAATGAGGTGGCAGACAACATGAAGAAGTACGGCGGCTTCATCCCCGGGATCCGGGCAGGGAAGCCGACCGAGGACTATCTGTCCTACGTCCTGTCCCGCATCACGTTGCCAGGTGCTCTCTATCTTGGTCTGATCTCTCTGATTCCGCTGATCGCCCTGGTGCTGATCGATGCGAACCAGAACTTCCCGTTCGGCGGCACGTCCATCCTCATCATGGTCGGAGTGGCGCTCGATACGGTCAAGCAGATCGAGAGCCAGCTCCAGCAGCGCAACTACGAAGGATTCCTCCGATAGTCATGCGTCTGATTCTGATGGGGCCCCCGGGAGCCGGTAAGGGCACACAAGCCACCCACGTAGCCGATCACTTCGGCATTCCTGCGGTCTCGACCGGCGATATCTTCCGCGCCAACGTGTCCAAGGGAACCGAACTAGGCGTCGAAGCCCAGAAGTACATGGACTCCGGCGAATACGTCCCGGACGAGGTGACGAATCTGATGGTGCGTAACCGCATCGACGAGGACGACGCCCGCCCGGGGTTCCTGCTCGACGGGTACCCCCGCACGGTGGCTCAGGTCGAGGAACTCGACGGCATGATCTCCCACACCGGGCACACCCTGGACGCCGCGGTGGTCCTCACCGTCGACTCCGAGGAGATCGTCGCTCGGCTCCTGCAGCGCGCGGAGACCGAGGGTCGCGCCGACGACACCGAAGAGGTCATCCGTCGTCGCCAGGAGGTGTACGCCGAGCAGACCGAACCGTTGATCGACGTCTACCGCCAACGCGGCATCCTCATCGAGGTGGACGGGATGGGCGAGGTCGAGGACGTCACCCAACGGATCTTCGAAGCCCTGGACCAGATCAGCGAGAGCTAGGTCCAGGTGCGCCTGCGACACCGTCGGGTGCAGATCAAGACACCGGATCAGATCGCCGTCATGCGACGTGCCGGTCTCGTCGTGGGGGAGACCCTGGCGATGCTGCGTGCGACGACCCGGGCGGGGATGACCACTGGCGAGGTCGATGCGATCGCCGAGGACGCGATCCGGTCCGCCGGCGCGGTGCCGTCCTTTCAGGGGTACCACGGGTTTCCCGGGTCGATCTGCGCCTCGATCAACGACGAGGTCGTGCACGGCATCCCCGGCGACAGGATCCTGGTCGAGGGTGACGTGGTCTCCATCGACTGCGGCGCGATCGTGGAGGGGTGGCACGGGGACGCCGCCCTCACCTTCGTCCTGGGCGAGGCGAGTGCGCAGGTGGCCGAGTTGCTTCGCGTGACGGAGGAGTCGATGTGGCGCGGGATCGGCGCCGCTCGACAAGGCGGCCGGGTCAGCGATATCGGCCACGCCGTGGAGCAGTACGTCGACGCGTGCGGCGACTACGGGATCGTCGAGGAATTCACCGGCCACGGCATCGGCACCGAGATGCACCAGGACCCCGACGTACCCAACTTCGGCCGCGCCGGTCGCGGAGCCAAGCTCGTCACTGGGATCGCTCTGGCCGTGGAGCCGATGATCACCCTCGGCAGTCCGAACACGCGCACCTTGGCCGACGACTGGACAGTGGTCAGTGCCGACGGATCCGTAGCGGCCCACTTCGAGCACTCCTTCGCCCTCACCGACCGCGGGGTCTGGGTGCTCACCGCACTCGACGGCGGCGAGACCGAACTGGCCCGGCTGGGTGTCCCCTTCGGGGGCTGAGGTTCGAGATCCGGTGAGTCGGCGTGTGTTGACGCCTGAGAACCGGTGAGTCGGCGCAACTTCGACAATTGGCGCCGACTCGGGCTCTTGTGACTGATGTGTGGGTCATGTTCGTCCGGGGAGGTGTGGTCGGTGGCCGCCGAGGCTGAGCATGATCAGGGCGATGAGGGCGTCG